>NZ_KQ414498.1:0-691440 GCF_001263295.1 Agrobacterium sp. SUL3 | reverse complement strand
GGGATGTAGAAGAAGCCGGTGCCGAAAGCGTCGCAAACGCGAACGTATTCGAGGGGCTCAGGCTCAGCAGCGACGATTGCGTCAGCGGCCTGTGCGCCGGATACTGCTGCGAGAGCTGCAGCGGAGCCGATGAGAAGGCTCTTGATGTTCATGGTTGACCTCCAGTCAAACGCTTAATCTTCTAAGCAGCGGGTGGGAAAGCACTAATGAATGCGTGCCGCTTATGAGGATGATTAGAGCCAAAACCGGGCGGACAGGCAATCGCAATCATGACGAAAGGAAGACAGTAAGGTGTCCTTAGTTTTTCATTGTTGCGAAATAGCTACAACTCTAACTGTCCCAGCGCCACTTCTTAATGAAGTGTTAATTTATCATTCATTTCATGTACTTACTATGAGCGGCGAAACTCTTTCGTGAGCCATATCCGCCCAATCAACAAAATTCCGGCGCAGTCAGGCCATGGGAGGTTGCCCAAAAAGCCATTTGTGACGTGATAGAATCGGGCAGATTCAACACTCGGAAATTGCTTATCATCCCGCTTGCATGCACCGCACCCGAGAAACGGCACTAAACGAATCAGCTGTCATCGACGTCGTCCAAATCCAGTCAGAGCCAGGTGCGGTCGAAACCGCGCAGTCAACATGCCCGTCCTGGGTGGAATCGAAAAAACAAAAAAGCCCGGCTCGAGAGCCGGGCTTTCCATCACTGACAATGTCAGATCAGATTAGAACGAACGCTGAAGGCGAACGAAACCAGAAACCTGGTCGTCACGGTTGTCGATGTCGGTGTAGTTAACAGCGATCTTCGTGGAGAGGCCCTGCGTGATTTTGTAATCGAGCGTCAGACCGGCCTTCCAGCCGTCGTCGTTCGAGAAGTCATCCCAGGAAACCAGGCCGTAGTTGCCGTAGTACTGAACGCCGGGGGTGATCGTCAGCTTGTCGGTTGCCTTGATGGCGTATTCCGCAGCAACTGCCCACTCGGAGACGTTGTAGTAAGCGTTTGCGCCGGAAGCCCAAACACCAGCCAGGCCAAGCGTGCCCGGACCAACGTCAGCCGTTGCGATCAGGCGTACAGAGCCGTTTTCGCGGTCGGTGTCGTAGCCGCCGATGAGCTGGAAGGAAGCAGCGCCGAGCTTTGCGCCAACGCCGAGAGCAATACCAACGTTGTTGTCAGCTTCGTTGAAGCCCTGAACGTTGATGCCTTCGAGTTCGTCAACCGAAGCGCCTGCCCAGAAGGAACCAGCGTCGTAGGTGTAACGAATGGAGTTGAACAGAGCGTTGGAAGACAGCTCGTCCGTTTCGCCAGAAAGGCCATCGTCCCACCAGCTGTAGAACTTACCGACCTTCAGGCCGCCGAGTTCGATGAAAGCCTGGTCAACGAATACGCTGGAACCGGAAGCAGTGCCGTTGTCAGCATTGCCGCGGAAGCCGATGAAGCCACGCAGAGCACCGAGTTCGGTGTCGGTGCGGGTGTCAACTTCGAACTGGGCGCGCGTGAACGAGTTCCAGTCAGACGTACCCTTCTTGTCACGACCGAAGTCGGTCTGGAAACGGACGTAGCCCTGGAACTTCAGGCAGGTTTCGGTGCCGGGGATGTAGAAGAAGCCGGTGCCGAAAGCGTCGCAAACGCGAACGTATTCGAGGGGCTCAGGCTCAGCAGCGACGATAGCGTCAGCAGCCTGGGCGCCGGATACTGCTGCGAGAGCCGCAGCGGAGCCGATCAGAAGGCTCTTGATGTTCATGGTTGACCTCCAGTCAAAGTTTTTAAAAGGGTCTGGGTTCTTTCGCTGAAGGACAGCATTCCCTGCCCCATTCCCGTGTTCTTAGAAGCCAAACGATCCACCGCCTCGCTTCTGGTCGTGAAAATACAAAAGGTTTCGCCGCTTGCAATCGCGAACATCCGATAAATAGCATTTACGTATATGCTTCATTTCGGTTTGTTGCGGAAACAACACACAGCGCCACACCGACCGGTGGGGGCTTTTACAATGCGTTAAGAATTTCCTTGAAAATCCGTTAGTTAGCGCGGTTAACAAGGTCTTTCTAAATCACCGGCCTTTTCGGTGATGTGTTGCTCTGCCGGCGGCATGTTGGGGAAATTTTTGCTTTGATCTATCGTGACACATGACACCACGCAGATGCGCCTGTCAGGAAATGACGGAAAAAGCCCTTCGTCCGACGACTGATTCACCTGACAACGATTCGAGAAGCGGAAGATGTCGCTTAATTGGCAAACTGATTTGCTCTCGGCGCGGTCTGCACCTTGTTGACTCGGGCGCTTTCCCTTTGCGCTTCCGTCCTGGCGATCTCGCTGTTGCGGCGGCCCGAAGGGGGCCGCGATGCCAGCCGGATTGACGGACTGGCCTAGCCTCGGAAATCAACGTGGAGATTGACCGGCCCTTTGCGCTCAGAACGAGCCGGTCGGAACACTTAGTCAGATGCCGTCCACCGCCGCATCGAGCGAATGTCGATCGATGCGCTCTTCAAGCGCGACCACAATGGCGTGCAGGAACTCCCGGCGGCGAGGCTCGGCGGCTGTCGCCAGCGTCATTGTCAGTCGACCGCGGATCTTGTTCATGAAACCCACGTGATCAAAGCGGTCGGCAGCGATATTTACTTCGACCTCATCCATGTAGTGGGACAGATGCGATTCCAGTTCAAGATTCGCGTCCATCTGGTACCGAGTGGCCATCTGCTCTGCAAGCGTGCCCATCTGCACGTAGGGGCCGTATTCGTCGATCATCAAATCTCCTTCGCATGCCTGAAAAACCTAGATAGGTGCTCTTTGTCAAAGAACGAGATGTATCCGGGGTCATCCGTACAAAACACTGGGATCAAATTTCTAAAATATGCGTGATCGATCAGCAGGCCCCACCCTAGACGACCCGAGGCCCATCAACGCGCGTTCGCCTGAACGACAGCGAAAGTCGAAGCGTGGGCCGCAACTTCGAGGCGGCCTGCAACGCGCAGACAAATGAACAACAAACCAGTCAGCCTGATTTGTCCAACAATATAAGTCCTGGGAAAATTTGATGGCGGAGAGGATGGGATTCGAACCCACGATACGCTTTTGACGTATACTCCCTTAGCAGGGGAGCGCCTTCGACCACTCGGCCACCTCTCCGGTAAGCGCCTGATACGGGCAAACCACTACCGGATCAAGGGCTTTATGTGATTTTTCAGAAAATATTCGAACAAGGCCATTTGCTGATCATTGCAGGTAAAAGCGGAACGATTCGGGTACGGGTTGGCACATGCGACACAAATTCGGCACACGAGAATCACGAAACGTTCTCATTGCCTCGTTGACTCCCTCCCCGCCTATACCATAATCAGCCCCAGCGCTGGGCGGCGCGCATCAAGACATCGAGGGGAAACGAAACTCTGTCACAGGAGGGAAAGCCCGTGCGCACCGGAACCTTTGGGTATCTCTACATTCGAGCGTATTCGATAACGGCCTATTGCACGCCGTGTGAGCGCCGCATTGAGGTGGACCTGTCGAAGATCAATCCGAACGAGAGTTATTTGAACAGGCGCTTCGTCTGTGATCAATGTGGACGACCGGGAGATTCGAAGCTCAGCCCGCCCCATACCGATATGAGCAGGCCATATGAAAACCCAGAGGTGATTGCCGAGATGGATCGACGCAAGGCCGAGCTTAAGGAGAAGTATGGTTATGAGTGACGAGACGAAGGCCGGAGACGGCATCCATGAAAACCACTGGTGCGAGCATCCTAACTGTAAGCAGTGGGGCGGCTTTGGTTATTCCAGATCAAAGGCTGAGAAGTCATCCTGGCATTGCTGGGAGCATTATCCGCAGCGGGATATGTTTAAGGCCTCCTAGCGACCTCTCGCTGGATGCGAAGCTCTTCGCGAATCCGGTCCATCTCGATAGCCATGTTTGAAAATGACCGGCCCGAGTCCTTCATCGTATCGATCATTTCATGAACCGCCTCGGTATGCGCCTCAAGCGCGCGTGTGGCGTTATTCAGGGCTGTAGGGTCAACGATAACTGCAGCAACCTGCGCGGCCGCCGGTGACGTGGCAGGAGCCGTTTTAGCACCTTGCCAAAGCCCGAGATACCGAACCCCGAAGATTATTGCGAGAGTTGCACCAAAGGTGATGAGAGCGGGCGTCGGCAGATTAGCCAGCTGTTCCATTCCTGATTTCCCCTTGGTCGCGAGCGGCGCGGTTTATATTGACGAGCTCGCCAAAAGCAAAAAGCGGATAAATGGCGATCCACGTGCTCACGACACCTGAGGATGCGAAGCAGTATGTTATGCCTGTCCAGATGATGCAGCCTACCCCGGCTGAGAACTGTCGGATTTGGGGCGTTATCTTTTCCTTGGAGCCATTGATGACCAGACCAATGATGCGCAAGCATCCGACGATCGCCATCAGCCAGCCGAGGATCGATTCCGATGGGAAAAGCTGCCGGAAGGTCTGGAACTGCGGCAGGTTGAATGTCTGCGTGGGCAGTAGGAGAACCCAGCCGAACCCGATCATGTGCAACGCCATGAACCACTCCATCATGCGTGGCCCGAAACGGTGCTTGATCCGGATCCACATTCCGACGCCGCTATAACCGCGAGTACTCATTTGCGGCACCCATTGTCCGCAGCACACTGCCTGTTATTGGAGTATATAGCTGGCCCTGCGGTGACATCTTGAGAAGCCATTCTCGCTGCCTGCGGATTACTGAATCGCACGAACTGATATCCGCTACCGTTCGTCGCAGGCGCTGTCTGGCAAGCCGCTATCGCGCATGAAAACAAGGCAACGATGGCGATCCGACATGTTGCGGAAAGAGGCATTGTTCTTCTCCAGTTGATTGATGCGATCGAGCGCTTCCTTGGCAGCCTCAATCTGGGTTTGTGAGCGACCTTCGCGCTTTCCCAGCCAGTAGGAGCCAGAAGCCAACAGAACGGCGCAGAGGAGGCCGCCTGCGGCGATCTTGAGCCAGTTGGGGATGAGAGCCCAGATCATGCCTGTTCCACCGTCTGCTTGCTCTTCCACCAGCCGTAGATGCCCCAGATCGTAAGACCGAGGCCAATTGCGCCAGAGGCGGCAAGCATCCCATTCGCGATGGTGTTCGCCAGATCCGAGTTCATACCGGTAACATATGTCGCGAGTTCCGCAATCTGGTCACGAGCGGCAGTCACCAGCGCGAGCGGGCCGAAGTTCCGAGCCGCGTTCTTGACCTCTGGCACCTGAGCGATTCCAAGATTGCCAGGCTTCTCATCCGGCGACACCTGAAACTCTTTCAACTTGCGCATGGTCTGTGGACCGGCCACCCCGTCGGCAGTCAGCCCATTCTCATCCTGAAACCTGCGAAGCGTGCGATCCGTCGCAGGGCCGAAATCACCATCGGCCGTAACCGGATAGCCGGCGCGAGTGAGCAGCACCTGGATTTCACGCACCCCCGCCCCTTTAGAACCGAGCCGCAACATTCCAGCGGCGCCAGATGGTGCCGGTTCCTTCATGGCGTACCGCTCATAGGCTGCGGCCATCTTCGTGTCGTAGGTGTTCTTCTTGTAGGCAGGGCCGTTATAGCCGCGGGCGAACCCGGCCCAATCCTTGCGATTGAGAGCGCCGAGAAGGTTGTTGACGTTGATGAACCGAACCATCAAGTCGACTTGCCCTTCCACGCCGCTTCGCGCAGCCTCGAAGAGGTCAATGACCGATGGATAGCCCAGCGCCTTCCAGTGACTCCCCATGACCTGCCCAACGCCGAACGACGTGCTTTCAAGGGCTGCCTGCTTATCGATCGTCATCGCTCGCCCAAGAAGCTGCCAACGGGCTTTTTGGGAGGATGGGTTCTTCACACCGCCAACCGTTGGAGATGCAAGCCCGAGACGCCGAGCTTCATCACGACGCGACGCCGTCACCAACCTGTCGAAGTAATGGCCTTCGAAGCGGATGATCGGCATTTCCTTGCCGTCTATATCAGCGAACACGACGCCATTACTCTCGACCTCGACAACAGCCTTCAGCGCCGCCGGGTCAATACCGTGCACGCTCGCAACTCGCTCAATCGAGCGCGCGACATCAGCCTTCAACATGAGGCTTCTCCTGATTGTGGGTTATGGGTGCCGGATTACGCTACCGGCCAAGCGATGGGCGCGATCTCGCCAAGGAACTGTTCGACGGTTGGCTGCTGGCGCTGACCGGCTTGTACCTTGGCCAACTCGCCGTAAGCGTAGGACCAGACGTTATCCCGCCATGCGACGAAGGCCTGAGCCTCAGCAGCCCATTTGGGTTTTGTCGACCCGATATAAGACGCCAGCGTCACACCATCGCGGAACTGCTTCTCGCGAGCCGTGCTATCGACAAGATTCTGGATGGCGTTCTCGTAGTCGGTAATGGTGGGGGAAGGCTCTGGCGGCGCAGGTGGTTCTATCTCAACAATTCCGCCATTTTCCCATCTTCGCAGGCTAGGGTTCTCCAAAAAGTCTTTCCACTGCGCCTCAGATATCTCGATCGAGCCAGCCGGGATCGTATCGCCGTGGATCTCTTCGGTGTAAAAGCCGATAGGGAAACCCTCGTCATCAAATTTTGCGAAAACCATTTTTACCACCCTACTGCTAGCCAACGAATTGGCGCGTTTCCTTGCCCTGCAACACCTCCGCCGTTGGTGATATTTCTCGCCCTAATGTCGAAGCCATTTTTATCGACGTTTGATGTGCTTGCCCCAATGAACCTGTCCGTTGCCCCGCCATAATCAAACGTATTGACAGGTAGGGCGACAAAGCAGTCGTTGGCGAAAGCGATTGGGAACAGCTGGCGGTAATCAGATAGGGAATTGACAGAAGTTCCCCATTTTAACTCGAGCCCGCTTGGTAACTTTGCAGAACCGGCTGCTGAGCTACCAGAAAATGTCGCGCCCATGGTTGCGAACATCGCCGCGCCGCTGGCATCATCAAGTATTGTGGCAGCAAAAGCGGAGAGGATTTGCTGCTTTAGAAGTTTGCCGGTCGTTCCATTAAAGGCAGCAAGATATCCGTCCGTCGAGCCAGCAGGCCCAACGACATCACCCGTCCCCGTACCATCCGTCCCTTTGCGCGCCAGCAGTCGCCAATAGGCATTGCTTTCTGTCGGCAGAACTGGAGGAGCATTTCCTGTCGTTGCCTGCAGTGCGATCCACGTCGAGCCGTTGTTGAGAACGATGTCGTTCGCCTCATAGGAAGTAGCGCCGCTGTATGTGCCGCGGTCCACCACGCCGGGCGTGCCAGAACGAGCGAACAAGAGCCACTGCGTGTTCTCGGTCGTCGGAAGCGTCGGCGGCGCATTGCCAGTTGTGCCGGTCTTAGCAAACCACGTCGATCCGCCGTACTGGACGATGTCTCGCAAAACATACGCTGTTCCAGCGCTATAATTTCCACGCCACGTGACGCCAGCAGGACCGGCAGGACCGGTAATGTAAGACGGTGCGCTCCAGTCACCCGACGTTGCCGAATTCTTGAAATAGAGCGCAGACCGGCCATCTCCGATATCGATGACCAGCACAGCGAAACCAGCGGCGGCGCCATTATAAGCCGCCCTGCCCGCCAGGTTTGCCACAAACGCATCGTATTCGACGCCTTGGACCAGCGCTGCTTTGTTGATCGTGCTAAAGACGCCGGGACCGATACCGATCAGGAGGTCATCAGTACCAACAGAAGTTTCAGCGATGCTGGAAAGATTGCCGCCACTAAGGCTCAGCATAAGCCGCCGCATCGTCTCGACAGCCACGATCGTGGGGTTAGTCAACTCAATCTTGTAAGGCGCGTCCGTCTGAGCAGGACCGGGCCAATCATCGGCAAGCAACAGCTCCGTGTCGCTGATGATCTGCTCGATCACGATCGGGCGCCCGACGTGAATGCCGTACTTATCACCGGCCTTGATCGGCGTCAGGCCAGCAACTGCCGTCAGCCAGCCGGTATCCGTGCCCGTGACAGTGCGTGAGCCGACAGCGACGGTTGCCGTACCATCGCCGTACCATGTGGTGTTAGCCATTACTCGGATGCTCCTTCGGTAGCGTCACCTTCGCCTTGCGCCAGGCGCAGATCGGCCTCAAGGCCGTTTATCTTGTCGAGAAGGATCTGGTTTTCCTGCTTCTGCATCGCGAGGTGCTGGGATAGGAGGAGCGTGCGGTTCTTCAGGAAAGCTTCGCGAACTTCCGCCTCTTGCAGACCGACCAAAGCGTCAATCTGCATCTGATTTCCAGTTGCCATAGTCTTTACCCTCAGAAACTCACTTGATTTCGAGAACCTTGAAAAAGGTGTTTGTAGTTTGGGCGGATGCGTCTCCAGCGCTGACCTTGGCGATCTGGAGTGCAAAAGTTGTCGATGTGCGAGAGTTCGTCACCTTGTAGGCCCCAACTGCCGATATGCTGCTGCCACCAAATCCGGCGCCAGAGCCAGCGAAAACGCGAGATGTCGGGAAGACAACGGAACTGTCATTTGCGCAGATGAGGCGATAGGCGACGCCGTCGCCGCCCCTTTGAACGGCTCTGGCGACTGCGCAAACATCGAGCACGGGCTGATTGGAACCATGAGTAATTGTGAACGTCGCAACGGTGGTGAGCGTGGTAGTTGATACGGTGCCGTCAGAGCCAGACCCCGACGAGTACCCCACAACCACGCCCTGCGCGATGTTCGACGTGCCGACGATCAGGTTGCCGATATAGGCGCTGGAAATATCCACGTTGCCGAGGACACCCGACAGCGCCGAAAGCTGGTTGACCCTGACCTCATCGAGATAAAGCACACCCGATTGAAAAACGAATGGCCGCTTTATGGTGGCGTCGTCATCGCTCACCATAACGACCTGACCGGCCTTCATGATGATGCGCGTCGGGTTCGCGGGGTTCGATGGAACATCCATGAGGAACGACGATGACCGGAATTCACCATCATCGACGGCGGCCTGAATGCCGTACGTCGCCTCATAGCCGGCCGATGTTGCAACAGCCGCCCACGCGATGTTGATCGAGGCAGAGTTTCCTCCGAGTGCCGCAGTGAGGTTTTCCACTCGACCCGCTACTGCCTGTGTCTCGCTTACCGCAAGCTGCAAATCCTGAGTGAAGGATGCTCGCGCAGCGCCAAGCTCCACGGACAGCTCTGTGGCTACTTTGCGCGTGTCTTTATAGGCAACCGTCGACAGTTCCATCATGCCCGCAATAAGGCCGTCAATGGCATCCTGTGCGGTTCTGGTGCTGTTGCGCAGCCAGCCGAGAGCATCTTCAATATTCGACAGGTCGACCTCTGCGAACACCGTCTGATTGCCGGTAACGTTGGCCGATGTGACCCAAGGCGTGAAGGTCTTGAACCGGTCAGGAACGGTACGGATGGTAGCTCGCGCGTTGTAAAACACACCCGAGATCACATCCTTCGACGTCTGATATTCTACGCGCCCAAACTCATTCACAGTCTCAGGGTCTTTGCAGACATCGGTATAGATCGTCGTCTGGCCGCTGATCCGAAACTCAAGGATCACTTCGACAATCGACGGGTCTTGCGGCGGGTCCCAGGAGAACCGGAGAACTGGCGTCTGGAATCCTTCTGCACCCTCAATCATCCCGGTTTCAACCGCGAAGTCTTGTACGGTCGTCAGGATCGAAGGATTGATCGGCGGCGTCGGCGGAATGACCACCGGGCCGGGATCAATGCCGCCATCGTCGTAGATGTCCGCGCTAGTCTCAGAAAGCCGCAACGTGATGTTGAAGCTCTCGTCACACAGCCACTCGGAGATCATCCATGTCCGGCCATTCCAGACGATCCACTCGCCTTCCTGAACCTTCAGGCCAACGCGGAGGCTGACAGGCAAAGCAGCCGTGCCGCCCATGCGGTTCTGGCGGTACCGGATCGTCAGGAGGTATTGGGCGATATCCGGGTCCGTGACCTGAAGGAAATCGTTGCTGGTCTGCCGGTTGCGGCCATCCGCTGCCACGTCAGCATTCGAATAGACCGGCTTTAGGCTCTGCGGGTTCCAATTATCATCGATCGAAAGGAACTGACCGGAGAGATGGTTATACCGTTCGAAAGCAGACTTCTTGAACTGGTACTCGCTATCCCGACCGATATCGAGATCGTCTTTGGTGATTTCGAGAACCGGGATTTGCGGTGCGCCAGCAATCACGCCAGAGAGGCCACGACGGTTCAGGCCGTAGCCTGCCATCGCGTCCTCAAACTCTTTCAGCACTTCTGTGTGGTCGTCGGCGCCATTGACCCACAGGCCACACTCATAGGTCGGCTTTCCGGCCTTGATGGTGTCACACACGTTCATGGCGACGAAATAGGTCGATAGGTCCAACTGGCCGAGAGACTTACCCTCACCTATCAGCGTGCGTCCCGAGTTCAGCGCCCGAAGACCGAGCTGATAGTTCAGGCGGTGTACAGCCGGGTTGCGTGTGAACACCCACGTTGCAGGATCGTTGATGCGCTGCGGGCCAGAGCCGCCGGCAACCGTCGAATCCTTGCGTGGGTCATACTCTCGCAGACCACGCATGACGAATTCGAACTCGGGCTTGCCCTTCTCGAAAAGCGCACTGTCATAAAGGCGCTCGACCACGACATAGCAGAGGCCCGCATTGACGCTTGTGCTTTTCCAGACGTTGCCGACGACAACTGTGTCCGCGACCAACTTTGCGTCCACGGGCTGGCCGGGTCTGCCATCGTAGAAGCGGATCGATATCTTGTCGCTGAATCCGTCGACGTGATAGTGAGCGGCTTCACCGCCGACGTTGCCGACCTGGATCAGCGCGCGGCGTTCGCCATAGACGAAGCAATAGTTTTCGAGGCCATCACACCAGCCATTGGCGAGCAGGAACACTTCGCCGTTGAACTTATTCCCCTGCCCCCACTTTGCATAATAAGTGCGCTGGCCTTTGGTCTTGCCGTGGCCGAAGAGCGCCTGAACGTCAATATCGCCGCCATACTGCGTCTCACCCTGCACAGCCGTATAGGTGCGCTTCTTGGGCCGCTTGAGATAGCTGAACGCGAGGCTGGTGCCGAAGGCAAGAGCGCCGCCGATCAGTGTGGCGGCAAGCGTAGAGCCGGCAAAAAGCGCTCCGGCAATTGCCGTTCCGATGGCGGTAAAAATCATTGCTGGTTATCCGATGTGAAAGGCGGCTATGACTTCCCCGAGGCCGTAATCCTGCCGGCCGTCCGGTGTTTTTGTGACGAAGCGTGTTCCGATGCAGATGCCGATATGCTCCGCGCCATCAGCAAGGCGGAGAATGACGAGATCACCCAGCCTTGCCTCTGCGGCGCCCTTAGAGGGCTGATCCAGTTCTGCCTCAAAGAATGTCACGAGAGACTTGTGTTTGCGCTTCCTGAGCGCTCTCTGGGCGCCTGCGAGCGTCTTGTAGCTGCCGAGATACTTCTTGACCGTCTCGGCGCCCGTGAGAGCGTCAATCATCGCACAACCCATGAAGAAGCAATCGGCTGTGCCATAGGCATACGGCTTCGCAAGCTCCGCGTTGAGCGTAGCTTCAACTATGCGGAAACGGTTCATGTGGTCAGCCTTGCCTCTGGCCCCATTCCTCAGGAATGCTGGCGTTGGTGGCCACATATTCGAGGCCGGTGTCTGTCGGGCTATTGTCGAATTGCTGTTCTGCGATGGAGCGCTTAACGCCCGTAGAGCCGCGCGCCGAGCGACCGGGCGGCTGCAGGTCGATCTCCATTGTCAGCGTGCGCTCAGAGCCGGATACAGCGCCCTTGTTGTAGCGTACCTGATCGATCTCGTAGATAGATGATGCGAGGATGCCCAATACCTCGCTCGTGTTCGGCACGCCGCAGAGATGGGCAACGATGACGGGCGAGTTCTGGTAGTCGAACTCCTCGATCTTCGCGATTGCATCATCAGGGTCTGTGACCGGGATATTCGAGAACGTGATCGTGCGGGTGGTCACCGCGGTTCCGACAGCCGACGTCATGCTGCCGATGTCCAAGAACCGATTCGGCAGATACACGAGGCCGTTATACGTATAGGACCGGCCGCCGCGATGATAACCGACTGTCTTGCCGGGGAGATCGAAGCGGATCAGGTCGAGACGAGCAATGCGGCCATTATCGATCTGGGCGGCAACAACGGGGTCAAGGCTCATGATACGAAAACCTCAGTTGCGGTGAACGATGGCTCGCGGTTATCCCAAGACTTGGCACCAGAGTAGCTGTCCGGGTCGATCTGCATCGTGCATGACGGCTTTTCGAAGTGGACCGTCGCGCTTGATGTGAAATGATCCCGGTCGACAGGGAACCGAACTTCAAGAGTGACAAACCCACCGCTCGTTGCTGTTGCCGGTAGCCTGACACGATGAAGAGAGCGCAGAAGGGGAGCCATGCGCAGTTCCACGTAATCACCAGGCGACAAAATGAAGCCTGCTGGAAGCCCGCCGACGTTCAACTGTGTGGTGCCGGTGATCGCCTGAAGGTAGGCGTCACCATTGAAAGCGCCGCCGGCCGCCTTGGTGCCGGAAAGCGGAGACCCGGTGTCCATAGCGATCGGGCGCGGGCGAAAGACGTCATAACCGAGGAACGTCTCCCCGTCGTCTCCCGCCTGCATCATGAAGGCATCCATCAGGCCGAACTTGGCCTTGTCCAGCCAAGTGGCCTGATAGGTTGCTTTCCAGTACGGAGTGCCGAAGGACTGAGATTCCGTCCGTCGGCCTTCCATACGATTGATGCTGCGCGGTTGCACCGGATCGAAGGTGCATTCCCTCCAGCCGACCGCGGGAAGCGAAAGAGAATCAGCCATTCTGCGCCTGCCCGTTCTGCTGGAGGTTCTGCTTGTTTTTCTCGTTCTGCTGCACGATCTTCACAGTCTGATTTTGAGCTTGCTGCATGATCTGGCCGACCAGTTCAGGCGAAAGCTGGATCATGACGACTGTCTGCCCATTGGCCGGAACATTGCTGTTCGCCGGCATAGACGTGGGCGCAGCGCCGACATACCCGCCGACCGCATACCCCTTGGCACTGCGATGCATTGCCTCAAGGTTGCCAACGCCGATCCGGTCGGTAGCCTTTTTGGAGAAGACGTACTCGCCGCCATGCACGACACCCGCCACGGCCTTGGCCGAAGCGTTGCCAGTGTACCCGCCATCGGCATAAAGGCCGCCCGGAGCGGATGGGAACGCCCCTTTTCCGCCGCCAAACAAGCCTCCGAACAGACCTGAGAGGAAACCGCCGCCGCCAGACGAGGAACCGGCATTTGACACCTTGAACACAGCGTCCAGAACGTCGTTCAGCAACTTGTCGGTGATACGATCCAGCACATTGAGGGCTGCATTGCTGAACGATTCCCAGAAGGACTCGCCATTCTTCAGCCCGTCGCGCAGATCGTTGATAAAACCGGCCGTCGTGTTCTTCACGAAGTTGACCGCTTCCGTGGCCTTCTTCGTCGCCTCGGTGAGCTTGTTCTGCTCGACAACGGCCTGAGCGTAGCTTTCGGCCTGTGCGCTGATCTGAGCCGTCAATTCCGGCGTGATGCTTTTTTTGTCTTTCTCGGCGGCGAGCAACAGATCCGTTTCCACCTTTGCCTTTGCGACAGCGAACCCGAAATCACTGACAAGCGGGTTGAGTGTTGACTGCGCGGCTGTCTGAGCCTGCAATGCGCGGGTCTGCTCCGTGATCGACGCTGTGGCGGTGTCATAGCCGCTTTGCTTGGCCGTCTTGGTTCTCCCGCCACCTCCAACCTTTGGCAAGCCCTCCAATTCGATAAGGGGTCGCCTTGAAGGCGTCGGAGGATCCGCTGGTGCGAAATCCTCCCCTGAGAAAATCTTGCCACCTTCAGAGAACAGCGGCGATAGCTGCCCAAGAGTTGGCATGACCGACGCCTCAGCACGAAATCCCGCCGCGGACTGAGTTGCAGCGTCAATTTGTGGAGCAAGCTGACCGAAAGCGGCCGCCAGCGCCATAACGGCTGGAGTTCCGTACTGGTCAACGGCAATGTTTACTGCGTTCTGGGCTTCTCGGAGATCATCAGTGCTGGCCTTGTTATCCATGATCTTGGATTGAAGGTCAGTGAAGGTCTTTGTCAGTTGCTGAACGACGCTATTCGTCTCGTCGCCATAGCCTCGAAGACTGCGAACCGCGGCCGTATACTGCTCATTGATTGCCGAAAGCGAATCCTGAATGGGCAAATATTGCGCCTGTGCGGCGCCTTCAGTGGCCGTGAGAAGCTCTTTCAGTTTCGCGGCCCGTTCCATTTCGTCGGCATAGGCCTTCATTCTGGGCGCCGCGTCACCCCAATCATTGGCCACTTTTTGAATAAGGGCGCTCTGTTCGGCCAGCGTCATGTTCGCCTCGGACCCGCGAGAAAACCATTCCGAGAAGTAGGAAATCGCCGCCGTTCCGAGCAAGACGAAACCTGTCGTAATGAGGCCAAGCGGGCTTATAAACCCGACAAGAGTGGCCTTCAGTGCGCCCATCACGCCGTTAAGCTGGCCGCCATACATCGTCACCTGTGGCAACTGCTGCGCCAAAAGCATGAACGGAGACTGGCCCATGGCCATCATCGTCGCGATGTCTTGGAACTGGAAAGCCAGGTTTTGCACCTGCTGTCGAGCAACGCCCGCAGACTGTCCAAGCGCCTTGACGCCTGACGTACCGACAGACCCGGCGCGTTGCGCTGCCAATGAAGCAGCGGCCAAAGCCTTGGCGGCCGCGTTAGAAGTTTTCTCGACTGTACCCATTGCGGATGCCATCGCGGCAATCTCTACCGAAGAAAACTTCCCTGTTGAATCGGAAAGGCCGGAAGCTGCCCGTTCGGCCACTCTTGCGGCATTGGTGAACTGCGCAAACTCATTTTTGGCAGACTTCAGATCCTTGGTATCAACCGAAATCCCGAGCGCGGCTACGTCCATCTCTTTACCTTTCGGGGGATCAATGCATATCGTCTCGGCAACCTAGAAGGGAGCCAAGATGGATGGGTGGTTAAAATTCTTGATTGCTGCGGCGTGTGTCGTCGTCATTACCGGCGGCGGTTACTACGCATGGAGCGAGTACCAGACAAAAAAGGATCGTGAGGAAGCTTCCATTCGGTATTTCTGCCGGACTATGGTGCGCGACTTAGGGCGAAACGATACGAAGGATTACAAAGGCGGCCAGATCGCAACCTGTATCAATGGTGGCTATGTGACGGAGATGGACTTCCAATCCGTCAATGCTATCAAGTATGTCGATCCGGTCAGAAGCCTGATAAAGCCGAAAGATCAGCAGAAATAAGAAAGGCGGCTTGCGCCGCCTAACTCCTACGCCCTTGCATCGTAAACGAGGCGGGGTCGCCCGATGGCATCAAGTGCGTCTGCCATCTTCCGACACATTGAAGCCGACGATCTCACCTTAGCAAGAACCTCTTCGCCGTGGTCGTAGTCAACATCGCTGACGACTAGCAAGGCTAAGGCAAGAACACGGTTCATTTCCTCAAGCTCTTTCACCAGTTGCTCGGCCTCATGGTCGGCATTGGTGAGCTTGTCCAGAAACGTCCGCCGCTCCTCAACACGGTTCTCAATATCCGTCAGAATTTCGTTCCGCTTCGAAATGTCAGACCGGACTTTGTCCAGATCCTTTTTCGCCGCGTCGAGTTCCTTTTGGCGCTTCTGCACCTCTTCGTCGGCAAGCTTTGCAGCCTGCGCCAGGGCCTTGGCAGTCGCCGCTTCTTCCGCCTTCTTTTCAGCTTCGGAAAGGCGCGTCTGAGCATCCTTCAATCCAGACTTGGCCTTCTCTGCTTCTTCCTTGGCCATTTTGAGGTCGGCCTCGATCTTGTCTCGGGCTTCCTGCTTAGCCTTCTCGACAAGAGCGGACTGCCCTTCCAGCAGCGTCTCAGCCTGCTTCTTGAAGCGTTCAGCTTCACCGGCCGAGTTTTCGGCCCGTTTACTGGCTTCTTCCAGTTCGCGCTTGAGGCGTTTAACCTCTTCGACCGATACCGTTTCACCAGCCTCCGCTTTCTGTTCGATCATATCTCTGACGGTCTCAGGAGTAGAAGGCGCAGCTAGTTCATAAAGAACAGTTGGCGTCAAATTCGACACAATGTCGAATTTGCTGCCGTACGATGCCGCAACTTGCATAAACCTTGCTGCGGTTCGATCTGTCATCCCAAATTCAGAACTTATCCAAGGTAGGAAGCTCCCATGCGGGAGCCTCCCTTTCACTTCGATGAGATCAAGACCGATGGCGATGATGTCTTCCGCCGTCCGCTTCATCCTGACCCGAATGCGTTCCGCAGCAGAACGAACCTCCAGAGCCACTGAAGAGGTCAAGCCAGCGTAATCAAACAGGTCTGTTTCTTTTGCCGCCTGCTTCTGGTCCGGGTGCGCAACAGTCGTCGCTTTGCCGTACTCGATCATTTTTCACCCCCTTTGAAGAGGTTGCCGCCCAGGCGACGGTGAGACGATGCGATCTGCGCGCACTCGGTGCGGATCATCGACTTGATCTGCTTGCGGGTCGCATTCTCTTCAATGCCAGCGTTGATGATAACGGCGGCAGCGCTTTCTGCCATCTGCAAAAAACGTAATTCCAGCAAGTCAAACGTATCTCGGGGCTTTTCCCCGATTTCCAATGCTTCCCGCTGTTTTTTGTTGAGGCCGAACGCTGCGTATACAGTTTTCGTCATATTGACGTAGGCGAGATTTGGCAGCGAACTGCCCTCACCTTCTCTGTCAACGTATTCGATGAAGCGCTTGATTGCGTCCGTAAAATTCAATCGGTCGGCTTTCCCAGCTTCCCGAATCGCAACCTCATGGCGGCTGCGAATGGACGATATTTGACGAGTGGAGTCATTGACTCCCTGAATGACAGTGGTCATTGCTTCTTTACCTTCTACGCTTGCCGAAAGCGCGGTTGGGATTTGTGGGCAGCACGCTTTTTGGTTTGGCGACCGCGTGCTGCCCGTTTACTTCGGTAGGCAACCGAAACAAGGTTTGCATCTTGGTTTATAAGAACCAGAAAATGCAACAGTAGTGGGCGCTATCCACGTTCTATTTTCGTTCTATACAGCATGATCCACAAGCAACGGCCTATTTTGGGCTTGGTTTGTTCGCTATTTCGGTCGGTTTAGACCCGCTGCACTTCCATCTCTTTGCATTGGCAGACTCGACTCCCGATTGCATCCGTGCTCCTTTTCTAGCGCCAAGCTAAAGGAGTAACGCATGGACCTTCAGACATTTATCAATGCCAACGGTCAGGCCACTGCCGTCATTTTGCGCAGACTGGTTGAAGCAGTTGAGAAAGAAAAAGGGATAGAGGGGAAGGAATGGCTAGCGGCGTTCCGCAAAAGCTGTGTTTCGGACCTGCAAACCGCTAAGACGTCGGACGGATCGGCGCGAGACCCAGACGTCGTAGCAACAGCCGTTTCAATCGTTGAAATGGTGACGCATCGCGAGTGACGATTTTGACTTCCTCGATCATGAGGATGCCGTTTTCGAAATAGAACGGTTTCATATCCATCTCCTAAAACAGTTGAGGCGGCCGAAGCCGCCTCTTTTGTTGACCAGCGTTGACTGGGCTTGACGCACCTAGCCGCAACTCGCCGCACGATGCGGCACCTTGCCATGCCTGCCGGCGGACCCGGCGTAAGGATTAAATCCTAACCCGCCGCCCTCGCCTTCCGCTGTACTTCCATCTCTTCGGCCAGAGCGTTTCGATATCCATCATCCATGCGGATCAGGACACCTACTTCCTCACGTAGAAGCAGCTCCCCGGTGATGCGAGACCATGCATCGATCTCTGGATAGCTAATCGCCTGCGGACCATTGGCGCCGTGCTGGCGTCTGGCGTGCAATTGCCAGTACCAAGCCCAGATATGCTCTATCTCCTCGCGGATTTCCGGCTCGTCGGGGTTCTCGTCGGCCTTATCGAAGCGCTCGTTGAACTCCCGACGGGTCAGGATGACTTTCGTCTTCGGCCCGTCGTTGAGTTCATATCCGGGGGTCTCCCACTTTGCGATCTGGGAGACAGCGGCGACTAGCTCGTCGCCGGCTGCTCGAAAAAAGCGGCTTCGTTCCCCAGAGCGAGATCGATCTGCTTTGCCAGCGCAGGCACTTGCAGAAGCTTGCGCTTGTTGGCGGCGTTGCAGGCAGGCTTCTTGTCACCGGCCAGGTTGGCGTCACCGGTGAACTCCCAGCCGACGATAGCAGCCGACAGGATCGCGACGGTGTTGTCGTCAATCCTCTCGGCGGTGACATTGTTGCGTCCGCCCCTGAGCGCCTTGTTCTTGAGCGTGCGTTCAACCGTCTTCACCTCGTCGCTTTCGAGGCTCTGCAGTTCGACCTTGACGCCGAGCGGCGCATCCGTGCCGGGGTGCTTCAGGTCGACCGTGATGGTGTTCGGGGTGAGTTTCAGAAGGTCCATTTGTCACCTTATGGCGTGTTGACGGGGGCGATGAAGAGCGGGCGCTGATCCGTGAAGGCGACAGTGTACGCTTCCCGCACGAAATCATCCGTGCCGCCACCGAGAAGCTGCGGGCCTGTTACCGGACCGGCCGCATACATGATCGTATTCGACCAGTCTTCGGACGGCGCGTCGGCATACTCGACCTTGACCGCATAATAGAATTTGGTCAGCGCGGCGGCGCGGATAGCGATCTGGCCGGGATCATCGAAGATGCGCGCGACTTCGATCGACAGTTCGCCGGCGTCTTCCACGCCCTTGGCCTTGGAGCGAACGTCGGTGTCGAGCGTGTCGTAGTTGACGATGTTCGGCGCCGAGCCATAGTCACCCAGATTGCCAACCGATTTGATCTCGGTGAACGTGAGCGCGCCGAATGCTGCGGCATTGAGCGGGAGCGTAACCGGGGCGGTGCTGATCGACACCTTCGTGCCTGCCAGCGTGGTTTTGATGCCTGCCATGGGGATATCCTTTCCTATGCGAAGGCGTGGTATCGGACCGTCACAGGCACCTGCACACGGTCGGTTTCTTGGAGTGGTGAGGCGGCGTAAGGCTTGCGATCAATGATGATCTTGAGCCCGCCGGCGTAAATCGTGGTGCCCTTGGCGAAGTGGGCGATGACCTTGTCTGCGGCTTCCAGTGGCTTAATGTGGCCGGCGCCTTTCTTCCAGAAAACAGAGACCTGAAACACGCCGCGGTGCTGCTCTTGCCCTGCACCGACCTCGCTGTTGGTCGTCTGGTTGGGCATGAAGAACGCAGCGAGGTAATTGTCTGGCTTGGTCTGCCCTGCTGCTGGGAAATCGACGCCAGGCATCGCGATCTGGAGCGCGGGCGAGAACGAGAGCGTTTTAAGATGCTCGATCAGCGCAGCAAGGATTGTTGCGTCCGTTCCCGTCGCCATGTATTCAACCTCTATGTCCGAAAAGTCACCGCTCAGCGATAACGATGTCTACGACCGCCTGCACGATGCGATACAGGCGCTTGGTGACAACACATGTCTGACGCCGCTGGGAACGGCCACCATGGCGGCGGCGCTGTCTGCGCTTGTCAATTTGCAAGGATGCCTGCTGATCGCTGCCGAGCGCGGAGACCCGAACAATCGGGCCATTATTGACCCGAGCGCGCTATAGCTTCCTTCGTTGCTTCCTGAACCGCTTCGTTCCATCTGGCGGCCGCAGCGCGCGTCCAGCCTCTCGGTGGCTGATTGTATGACCGCCCGAGCGAATCCGTGCCATTGAAGCCGTATTCCAGCCTGCGGGCGTAAACCATCGTGTAGGCCGATACGATGCGGTCACCGGCAACAGCGCCTGCAAGCGCCACCTTCATGTAAGCGTCGGTGTATGGCCCCATGCCGTCTTCGTCGGTCTTGTCTGCCTTCGGCGGATCCTGATTGACCAGAACCACCAGAGACGCGCGCAGGAAGCCATCCCGAACCGGAACGCTCTCCTGCATGTAGCCGATGACCTTCTGGGTTGAGAGACGGAAGACCGCATTAAGCCGCTTCTCTGTCTGCTGCACCCATGCATCAACCTGCGCACCGAACCGGGCTTGACCGAAAGACGCCCTTCCAGATCGTGTGGTGGCCGTTACGCCGCGTGCCATCAGTCCAGATCCGCCAAGAAGTCGATTGCAAACTCCATCCAACACCGGCAGCACGCGCATTCCTCTACGCCACCTTCAGGGTCGCCGGGATGAGCCATGAAGCGGCCTCGCGCCGTCTGGAACTTCTCATAGAAGGCAACACGCGTATTGTTCAGCAGTCGGTGCGTGAAACGTGTCCGCTCATCCATGAAGGCATGCCATATCTTCACCACCACGGATGCCGATACCCGGCCCTCTGCGATGGCTTGCCCCATCGAGGACATCTGCCCCTTGTTGAAAGCCGTCATCGTCTCGGTGCGGGCGATGGTCTCGCCGCGAAGAAGCAGTAGCCGGTCAGCATAGCGCCCCGTCATCCGGTCAACAGATGCTTGGTCCAGCTTCTTACCGGTCTTGATTGCTTCCAGAATGGTCCGGTCGAAGCGCTTATCACGGCGCTCCATTGTCAGAACCTTCTTCAGTTCGTCCTTATCGCCCGAGAGAAGCCGCTGGCGCATGTTCTCGACATATTGCGACTGTGGGCCAGAGAGACCAATTATCCCGCCCTCACGACGTCCTGTGACCTTGCTGAGCCTGCCGACTACGTTGAGTGCGGTCTGTCGCGGTGCCCTGCCCTGTGCAATCCCATCTGCGAGTGCGTCACGGATTGCCTGGCGCTGGTCTTCGGTGATCCGGGTGACGAGTGTCGAGCTATACTGCCGAAGCTCCTGTTCTGCCGTCGGGTGACGGATATCAAAGCGAAAGGTCGTGGTAGCTGCTTCAGGCGCTTTCGGCACCTTCTTGGCTGCTTGGTTGCCTCCGCTCTCGAAAACCTCTTCTGTGGCCTTCTGTAGCGGTCTGTAGGCGGCAGGGTCGATATTCAAGGCCCTCATGGCCCCATCGATGTCGTGCTGCTCCAGCCGCTCCACAATCCGGTTCAGTTCGATGTTCGATTTCAGGCTGTCGATGCTCTCGAAGAAGGCCTTCTGAACCGTCGGCTCAAGATCGTCCAGCAGCTTTCGGATTTGCTGCTTGGCTGTTGGTTTGCGTGCCATCAATCACCCGATTATCCAGCCACCAGCGGCCCAGCCAAGCCTTGCAGCGAATGCAATGAGAAAACCGATGATCACGCCGCGCACGAGAATGCGGGCTGCGATCGATGGCGGCACGTTGTCGTTCATCGCCGGCCCTGCGCTTCCCAGAACACCACGATACCAGCAGGCGACAGCGGTTTGAGGTTTTCAATGGCGTATTCCTCGCCAGCGGCAATGATCTTGTCGCTCTTCTCAAGCGTGATCGTCAGGCCAGCCGTCGAGATGTAAATCAGTTTATCGGTATTCTTGATCAGCGTGCCGTCCACATCCTTGTCGCTGTATTCCAGCGTGACCAGTTGGCAGGCGTAGTCTGTATCGGTGATCACAGGGTCATAGTCTGGCCCTGACGTGGTTGAGCGGCGGATGGCACCGGAAGTGCCGAACTCTGCGATCAGTTCCTCGGCAACCGCCTGCATCTCGGTATAGTCGAATGTCGCCATGATCAAACTACCAGAACGCCGGGGACAACCGGTCGCATAAATTGCCAGAGAAGGTTTTCGATGGTGACGACGACAGGGGTTGCAAGCGCTACGAGTTCGTCAATGCTGGTCGCGCTGGATGTCGAGTATTCGATTTCCAACTGACCTACCTTCTTGCGCTTCGCCATGGCTGATCCGGTAACAACTGGGCTCAATATCCCCGGCTTTCCGAACTCAAGCCAAGCAGCTTCGAATGATGCGTTGGCAACCGCTACCGGCACAACGCCATTCGGAATTGCTTGTCCATAATAGGTGGTGGCCCCATCTCGGCCCCATGCATGCTCTTGCTCAAAGCCGCCGGAGCGAACCCCGCTGAAATGAGGTTCATACCGATCAATGACCGACGCGCCCCGGTTCCATGCCGACGTGACTTTTGCAGCGTCCGCGTCTGGTGCCAGAGAATAGCCTTGGCCTTCCCAATATGCCTTCATAGCATCGACAGTGAGGTAGCCAGCCATTGGTCAATCCTGTTCTGTATGGTAGAAATGACGAACCCGCCGAACGTTGGAGCGCTCAAAGCGGGTTCTAACCAAGCCCAACCTTTGGAGAGGTCAAGATGGCTAGTTCACGTTTATGCTCGATTCCCGAATGCAGCAACCCGCATCAAGCCCGTGGCTTTTGCGATCAGCATTATCGTCGCCTATTGAAGAATGGCGACCCTACGATTGCGCGGCGCCCATTTATCAAAGCTCCTTGCGCCGCCCCCGGCTGCACCAAAGATGCAGAGTGCAAGGGGTATTGCAAAAGCCACTATTACCGCTGGCAACACCATGGCGACCCTTTAGGCGGCAAGGCCGCGCAGGGGGAAGCGCTCAGATGGCTAGAGGCGCATGTGGGACACGAAGGTGATGAATGCCTTATATGGCCCTACCGAGAACGACAGAACGGCTATGGCGAGGTTGTTCTTCCAGATAGGCGGATAGCCGCCAACCGTCTTATGTGCACCATGGCCCACGGCGAGCCTCCCGATCCGTCTTACGATTCCGCCCACTCTTGTGGGAATGGCAAGAACGGCTGCGTTCACCCTAAGCACCTACGCTGGGCGACCAGAGGCGAAAACGAAATGGACAAAGTGGCCCACGGCCGGTCCAACAGAGGCGACCGGCACGGTATGTCAAAGCTCGCTACGGAAGACGTCCTGCGCATTCGGTCGCTCAAGGGCATCCGAACACAACATGAGATTGCCGAGGAGTATGGCATAGTCAGGCAGACCGTATCCTCCATTCACCGTGGCACGCTTTGGGGCTGGCTATAAACCGATCGATAAACAGCGAACCTCGCTGACGGGCGGCGGTCTTCTGCGGCTCGGTCGTGCCGTCCGGGAAAACATAGCCTGCAGCCTCAGCGTAAGCCGTGAAACCCTCGTTGCTGCCGTAGCCAGCCATCAGACCAGAACCTCAAGGTTCGTCGCAGTCGTACCGGTGGCATGCACACGGTTTACGGCAACCAGAATGGTCTCGCCGGCGTCGATATAGGTGTTACGCACGACATTGGTATTGGTGCTGAACCGGAGCGTGCCCGCGACACCGTCAGGGCGACAACGGATCGCGCGGCCGGGTTCAGCCAGATCGGTGCTGTCATTCGGGGTAACCGGGACAAGATCGGAGGCGACGTTCAAGCCTCGATTGAAGGGGTTCGTTGCCATGTCGATCTCCGTTGAAATGAAAGCCCCGGCCGTTTCCAGCCGAGGCGATGTCGTCAGGATGCCAGCTTGGCGTCGATCAGCTCTTTCAGCTTTTCGGACTTGATATTGGGAGCATACTGCAGGCCAAGCTCGTCGGCCTGCTTCTTAAGTTCGTCGCGATCAAGCTTATCGCCGGCGTCGGCCGCCTCACCTTCGAACTCGAACCAGCCAGTGCCTTTGGACACCTTCAGTTCAACCTCGTTGAGGTCGATCTCGACGCTTTCACCTGGCTCAACCAGAATCGGGCCATTCGTGGAATTGAGACCGCGCGGCCCCTTGGAGATGTTCGTCGCTTTCATGTTCGTCTCTCCTTAAATCCCATCCAAATATCTCACTGCCTTCGGCCGGCGGATATCGACGCCACCGACACGGAAGATGCCGGGAACATCGAACTTGATCGGTCCGGTCTGCCAGGGCTGCATGAAGCGGAAGGGCATCGGCAGATGCATCTTCAGGACTTCAGGCGAGCGACGGTAGGCAACCATTCGCTTGGTGCCGCCTGCGCCAGCAGTGTCGAGGTAGCCGAACACGCCGCGGATGGTGAGCGCCTGACCCGTGGTGCGGGTGTAGATGTTGTTGCGCTCGACCCATTCAAGGATCGTGGTCTGGTTCACCGCGTCGATGCGACGGGTGGAGAGGTCCAGCAGCACGGAGTACGGCAGGAGGATAGTGTCCACGATTTCTGCGCCAAGCGTGCCGGTGAACATGCCGGTGATCTGCCCGTTGATGTCGCGGAGAACCTGATCCGGCGTCTTGCTGGCGAATGTCGTCGCCGAACCAGTGCCATCAGCCGGAGCTGTGGTGGCCGTCGGGGTGGACGAGTTCACGAGACCCGTGAGACCCTTCGATGTGTCGCCAACGAAGGCGACGGCATCGATCTTCTCTTCCGCAATGCGGCGCGCCAACGTCGCCTTGTCAGAGGAGAGGTTCATGCCGAGAAGCTGGGCAGTGCCAAGCTCTTCCAGCGTGTAGCCGTAGCCGATTGCGGCCATGCTGACGCTGGTCTCGAACTTTTCACGGGTCAGCTCGACCTTCGGCACGTCCTGCGCGTTGCCGTTGAACCATTCCGCCTTGCCGACACCATCCATGGAGAAGTAGGTGACGGACTGGATCCATTCCGGCGCCGACGTGTCGACCGGGATCAGCGATGCGTACTGGATTTCCTGGTAGCGCATCGCGTAGGCGGTGGGCTCGATGAGCGAAGCCTGCCGGATGAGAAAGCTCATCGCGACCTGCTGAGCGTCGTTCATATGCATGTTCATTGAGATCGCTCCTGTTAGCCGAGACGCAGCACTGCGAGACCGGCACCAGACGTGCTGGTGTCCCACTGTGCGCCTGCGATGAGGGTGTTGGAGGTCGACGTCTTGGAAAGAACGCCGGTAGCCGGGGTGTAGTAGACGGGGTCACCGACGGCCACGGCTTCGGAGGCCTGCACGACGATGACGCCCTTCTTGATGACGGCGACATTGTCATACTGCTCGTACTTGCCGGTCGGGCGGGTTGTATCGAGGACAGCGATACCGGCGAACTTGACGGTCGCTTCCGAGTCCACAACCTGGTTATCGAGCGTGCCCTGCACGCAAACCTTGCCGAAGCCGATACCCTCGACATCTTCCGCAATGCGGGTAACGATGTCGTTCGGCTCCATGTTGGGGATCATGCCCTCAACCCAGCGGGCGTGAGTGGCTGCGTAGGTGGTCTGGATCGCAGGCATTATGCGGCCCCCTTCTGGTTAGAGCCCATCCACGCCGACGTGAGATGATCGGTCATGGCCTTGTGGGCCGTGCTGATGGTGTTGGTGTCGGTCTGCTTGACGCCATCCTTGAGGACCTGCGCAAAGGGATCGGCCGGCTTGACGTCCTTGGCAATCGCCCGGAACATGCCGGTGATCATGTCGTCGGATGCATCCTTGACCATCTCGTCGCCGAGCTTGGACTTGACTGCGGCGCGGCGAAGATCGGCGTCGGAGCCCTTGATCTCGATCTTGCTGTCGATCGCCGTGACGACTTGAACAAGGGTGGCGCGATCAGCAACCAGACGGTCAAGGTCTTCCGGCTTGATCTGGCCGTCCTTGAGCTTCTGGTTCTCGGCCTTGAGGGTGCCGATCTCCTGATCCTTGGCAGCCAGCGCCGCCGTGTGGGCGTTGTTGGCATCAACGAGTTTCGCCGCGGAAGATTCCAGGTCCTTCTGCAGCTTTGCGATAGCCTGGGCGCCCTGATCGGTCGTCTGAACCGACAGTCCGTCCACGACCACAGTTCGAAGTGCTTCAGTCATGTCGACTGTCTCCTTGTCAGTGGTGATAATCGGGGCGGCGCCCCACTTGATCGCACTGTCACCAATGCGAAGCTCTTCCCCGCCGCGTGCCCTGTCGACAATCGCAACGTGATTCATTTTGAAATCGGACATGATGGCGTCGAACTGCTCGCCCGATGGCGTCACACCATCAGCAAACCTGATCTCGGCGCTATAGCCCATGGAAAGCTCGCGCTTGCCGTCCTCAACAGCCTTCAGCGCCTTGGCATCGCGAAGCATCATGGGGACGCGGACGAATTCGCCATCTCGCAGAACGTCGTCGCCCACCTCGCCAACAGCAAGGTCTTTCCATGTCTCGGCATTCACGCCGTTCTTGGGGTGATCGATGGTGACAGGCACACCGGCATAGCTGGCGATGGCGTCCTTCTTGAACACTTCGCTTTCGGGTCGGTAGACCCGCACGATGGCTTTGTCGTTCATGCCTACCTCGGAGCCGAGATAAAGCTGAACGTTGTCTGCACGGGCCACCTTGGCCGAAAGCACGCCATAGCCGTCTGCCGTCCGACGGATAGCCCCGTCGAGCGCAAGTCGATCAGTGAATTGCATGGCTGTTATTCCTCGCTGATGCCCGCTTGCCAGTCTTCCTTGACCTCTGCGGCCACGAAAAAGGCCACCCGAAGGTGGCCGATATTTACTCGAATGTTCCATGGCGCTCTGTGAACCCGAGGCCACTTGCGGCTGCCGCTCGGGCGGCCACCGCTTCTTCGAACGTTTCGAAGTGCCCGATGGTCGTCTCTTTGTAGTTGACCATGAGGCGGGCTCGCCATTTGCCCTTGTCAGGACGCCAATTCACGCCGGTCGCTCCGCTCGTGTTGTTCGACTTGCCTCTGGCATTGCGCTGGTTCAGCGACACGTCAACGTCGCGCAGGTTGCTAATGCGGTTGTCGTGCTTGTCGCCGTTAACGTGGTCAATGTGGCGCGGCGGATGCGCGCCGTAGTGCAAGGCCCAAACTATGCGATGGGCGAGGTACTTCTTGTTGTAGATTGAACCTTCACTATAGCCGTGGCTACCGATGCCAGTGAATGCTTCCCGGCCTGCCAGTCGGTTGTTCCAAGAGGTGGCCCGTCTGCCTGAGGGGTAGGGACCGCCAACGAACATGGATGCAGGGCGCACCAGCCAGAAAAGCTTACCTGTCTCAGGTTCATATCTCAGCAGTTGACGCAAAAGTTCGATTGACGGTAAGTGGCTGTCAGCCATTCTTCGCTCTCCAATAGCGTTGATCGGTTAGGCTCGCTTCGGTGGTGGAACACCTTGGCGAGCCGCCTTAAACTACCAGAAAGCTAGGATTCCGTCACCTTCTCAGACCAGTTTTCGTCAACTTCTCGAAAAATCTCCGGCCCCAGAATGATCTCACCCTGATATGGTTCGACGCTTTCCAGATCAGGAGATTCCGGGTCGTAGCTGATCGTGATGTGGCTCTGGTATTCGGAATGATCCCATGAAGCCCCAGCCGCCTTGATGTTCTCGTGGCGCCAATCGAGTTCAGCAGCCTTGAACAGCAGCACTCGAGCCTCACCGAACTGTTCCATCAAGCGGGGGCCTCCAGCAGCGACCTTCAACTCTCCGGCCCAGCTTTCGCCAACCTTCATCCAGTCCACAGGTGTGCGGCTGTAAGCGATGGTGACATGCATCTCATCGGCTGGAAGCGTGGTCTGAAACCCCTGCCCCTTTGCCCATTTGATCAGATCGGCAGCGTTGACCACCTTGCGCGACACATACAGCGTCCGTGGAGCAGCATCGTTCGCCGCCTGCTGCATCCGGGCCACATTGTTGCTGTTCGCTGCCTGTGCGGCTCCTGCGGCGGCTGCAAGCTCTTCTTCGGTTGGCTCTTGCTCGCCAATCGCGCCGAACTCTTCCACCGCTTCCGCCAGTCCCGGCAGATTACCGTCTTCAACCAGCCGGTTGATGAGCGCTTGCGACACTGCATCTCTCGCGATGATCTCCTGCCCAGTGCCACTGCCGACCAGCGTGCGGGCTCCATCGGCATACATCTTGAACACCTCGGCCCGTTCTTTTTCGGTCTGGGTGTAGAGAGGTGCCCACTGGTAATAGATGGCGGGATCGCGCTTGCCCGTAGCCGAGCGAATACAGACCTCATCGAACCGCCACATGGCAGGGCCAAGCCAGTTGGTCTGCCGCGCGCCGATGTTGTCGTAATAGTTCTTCAGCGTGGTTTCGCCGTTCGATCCCAGGCCGCTTGGAGCGTCTTGCAGGAAGCGCACGAGCGGGATGTCAGCAGCCCCAGCAGCCACCTGAAGGAAGAGCCGCAGCAGCTCAGGGAATTGACCAAAGTTGATGGTCTTCTGCTCCCAGCGTTCTCCATTGCCAGTAGCCCCGGCGCCGTCGCCTTCCAGCAACAGCATGTTGAACATGCTCTTCATGGTGTTTGCGTAGGTGAAGCGCTCGGTAAGCTTCTGCGTCGTCTTTTCGTTCTCCAGATACTTCGACAGATTCGGGATGTAGATCACATCCGTTTTTGCCTCTGGGATCAGTGAGGCCGTATGCTCTTGCGATGACGCCGCATTCTGGATTGCGTCATAGACGATCTGCAGAACGCTATCGCCCCAGACTTCATTCTCCGCGTTGCTCTTGTCGAGGATTGGCGCACCGACAAAGCGGATGACACGCGACGGATGAATATCAACCTGCGCACCGTTGCTGTTGCTGACCGTCCACATGACAGGTTCGCCATAGAACGGCGACGTGATGTCCCGGTTGATGTCGGTGTAGCTGACCTGATCCCGACCTAGAACGTGAACGTATTTCAGCGACCCGATCTTGACGCGGTCAAAGGCGAGTTCTTCATTCGGCAGCCCAGCGCCTTCAATGCCCAGCACAAGCACAGCGCCGCCACGAAGGCGGGCAAGCTGCATGGCCTCATTGACTTTGGCCTGGATGTTGATCTGCGGCGCGCGCTCTGTCCGCTCGATTGCCTCGACAACGGATTCGTCAGCCTGCCACTCGCGCCATTCTCGGGTCATGTCATCTGGGATGATGTCCACGACCTTACGCGCCATCCAGTCAGACCGGTGCATCGCGTTAAGCTGCTGTGCGTCAATGAGATTAAACCCATAGACGTTGGCAGACTTCTTGTCCTTCGAGGTGCCAAGGCCGCTCACGAAGTTCGATAGGCGGTCAAGTAGCATCATCAGACAACATCCAACATTCCATAGTGATAACCGCCAAGCATCAGCTCAGTGATGGCCCATACGAGGGCGTCTGCACGGTCCGGCGAACCTTCGCCGACGTAACCGGACGACGTGAAATTGCACATCTGGTCTTCGAGATCGGGGAACTCCCCAACGTGATGAACGCGGCCTTGTTCATAAAGGGCACTGATCGGCTCTGCTCGGACCGCTTTGCCGCGGCTGGCAACCACCTCTTTGAACGATGCTCGGTTATCTGCAGTCGATACCGTGAACCGGACCATGTCACCGCCGAAGTTGCGTTCGCCGATTATCCGATCGGCTTGATGCCTGTGGTACAGATCAACTGCCCGTCTGCCCCAACCTTCCGGTGACATCTGGCAAGTACCGTCTTCAAGAATGTACCCATGGCCATCAACGCCAAGACCAGCAACGATGATACCGATGTCATCGCCTGTCCCGTCGCCTCGTGTGCCGGATGGGTCAACCGAAACCACTATGCGCTGCATCTCTGGGGCTTCTGTGACGCGCAGGCTATCGATCCCCGGCATCACCTTGCCATCAGGTGCCTTGCGGTCTTCCTGCGCCCACAGAGCACCGTTGACTTCGCTTGCCCACTCGCCAGCTTCGAACCTGAGCCGCTTGGCCGCAGACATTGATGCGAGAACGTCGAAGTATTCCGCCGGCAGGTTGTCTGCGTTGTCGGCAGGGTTCACCTGCATCTCAACGTAGTCTTCTGGCTTCGCCAGTTTCTCTTTCGTGCCGGGCTTCATCTTCGCGCGGAATAGCTGATAGCTCCAATGCAGCTTTGATGGCGGGTTGCAGTCGAAGTACGCCTTGAGCGGCAGATTTTTCCGACCAGTCGCCGCGTATATCTCGGGGCTCACTTCACAGAGCTGCGCGAGACGCGACATGGCAGTTTCGACCGACGCCCACGGTATCTGACTGCTCTCGTTGAAATAGAGCGTCACATACTCTTGCCCGAGGATCTTCTCGACCCGCTCCTTGTCATCTAGGCCCGCGATCCAGACCTGAGAGCCGTTCGGCAGTTCGATATAGAAGTCCGTCTTGTCCGTCTTCACCCGAAGCGCGGGGAAGCATAGCGAGAGAACCTTGGGGATCGTGTCCGACCATACCGATGTCTTGGCGTGGTTGAACCGGAACCTGAATATGACATGCCGAGAACCAGGAGCGTTGATAGCCCGCTGGATGACGGCTCTGACGAGCAAGAACGTCTTTCCGGATCGAGACCCGCCGCGCAGCATGATATTGCGCGCAGGGCTGGCCAATAGCCGATTAGCCTGCCTTTGTTTCTCCGTCAGCGTTGCTATTGCCATGCGTCACAGTTCGGCGTCCTCTGGAGCGATCACGATACGAACGGCGCCACCGCCCTCGCCGGAAATCTGCATGGGCAGAACCTTTCCCAGCAATTGCGCGAACGCCTTGGGTTCTTCCTTCGCAAGGAAGGTGCAGTAGCCGATCAGCCCGTTTTTGCCGTTCTGGTCTTCGCCGGCAGCTTCTGCGGCGCGAATGATTGCGTCTTTCAGCAGCGCAGTCGTCTTGTTTGGCGTGCCTTTCACCCTGCCCTTACCGGCGGCAGGTGGTTTTTCAGCACTTTTCACTTGTTTGCTGGTCATGATGAGCGCCTTTCGGCAAAATTATTCCTTCCGCCCGGTGGCGACTTGGCATTTCGCGATAATGGTTTTCTACGCCGGCAGGTAATACTGCCACCAGAAATCAGATCCGCCGTGCAGATACTGATGCTTTTGGATGCACCGGCGTCTTACCCACCGAAGCCATGCAAAGCGCTGATCGTATGTGCGGACCGGGAACCATGCGAAATGATCGTGCCAGCCACTTACCGGATCGCCAAACATCATCTGCGGGTTTGGCTCCCGCTCTTGCTCGGTGGTGGTCATGGGGTGGAGACACTGATCAGTTGATGAGAACCGTCGGGTTCATGGCGCAAGAGAGTTTCAACGCTGTAATCGCCTGTCCCGTAATCCATGCCTATGATCCGCGGCTTCATTCGAGAGCGGCCTTTGTGCGCCGACATGCAATCTGGCGAGCAATATCGCCCGGTCAGCTCACGGCCTCGGGCTGTCGTTTCCGAACCGCAGTTCTCACAGCGCTTCATCGCTCTCTCCATGTGGGCGGGGGAATGGGGCAAACGGTCGCATCCGGCGCAAAATCGGAACAATACCGCGCTCCGACGGTTCTCCAGCTCTGGACAAGCAAGAAAAACTACTATTTTGCTTACCCAAAGTTAATACGAACGGCGGATTGTCAAAGAGTACGATGATCGCTACGTTTAAAGCGGACTTAACCCGTCCACTAATAAGGAGTACGAACTCATGGCTGAGCAAATCCGCGTAATCGTTCTCAAGGACGAAGACGTGTACGTCGCGCAGTGCCTTGAGATTGACATCGCCGCTCAAGGCAAAACTGCAGACGAAGCAATGGCACGTCTGAGAGTAGCTTTCAGAGCTGAACTCGCTGACGCTATGGAATGCGGTCGGTCTATCAAAGACATTGGCCCAGCACCAGACGCGTTCGCGATGATGTACGATTCCGATGTTGTTGAACGAACCGCATTGGTAGCCTGACACACATATGACCACCCTCGGACATTACAGACATTGGCTCAATAGCGTGGGTGGTCACTGTTCCAGCGGGATCCAATCGGATCCCGTTATTGGTATGGTGCCGGTCACTAAGCTGATTTCCCCAGAGGGAAAACGCGTCATTTTTCCAGGCGACCAAAGTGAAGTCCTGTCTCCCATGTCGATTGATTACCTCGACCGACGCTTGGGCGTCCTTTCCCCATTCAAGTCTCAACCACACTCTTAAATGCCCCACCTTGTTACGGGCGGGGCTGGTGAACGGCCTTGAAGCCGGAGTTTGTATATGCCCCAGAGGCAGGCTCCCGACGGGATTTGAACCCGCGACCTGTGAACCGCATCGCGGCCCAGCGCTCTATCCAGCTGAGCTACGGGAGCCTGTCTATCCTCTGAGGTCTTGAGGACCAAGCCGAAGCTGGTCAACTTAATTACGGGATTTTCCCGTAATTGGCGTCAGGAAGGCCGCTGGCTGGGCGGCGGGCGATGGACGCCAAGTCAGGCCGGAGGCTTGCCGATTGCCGAAGCACAAGGCGAAGCGCAACGCTGCTGCCGTTTCTCCCTGATTTGCTGCGAGAGGCCGAGGCCTCGCACGCATACGCGCTCCCGAGTGTTGGTTATGCCGCCTCGCGCTTTCGAGCATCACGCTGGCGACGGATTTCGTTTCTGCGATCTGCCCAAGAAAAATCCCTGAGTTCGTTGTCAAAGTCACACGCCATCGGTCTTGCGTTTTTATCCATCCAACTCGTCGGCGCGTCTTCTGCGATGTTGATGCTTTTATCGCCGATTTCAGGGGTGTCAGGCAACAGGGTAAACAGGTCGTTTTCGTTATGCTGCAATGGCTTGCGGGAAAAAGCTAACAAAATACGCAAGATAGCCCGCTCTTTTCTGCGTCTGCCTGTCTCCGGGTGGATACCTTGATGCTTGCACCAGTCCTTGAAGATGGCGTTGAGAGCCATGCAGCGTGCCCATGAAATCAGCGCAGTCCGCTCATCCTCATTCGGCACTAGAGAGAGCCATCCCTGCGTTTCCTCCGCCTCGGTAATCTCCCATGGCCTTGGTGCGCGGTTGATGGAATTCCAGAATGCTCTGCGCTCGTCTGCCAGCCTTTCCGATCCCCAACCATTCTTGTCTGCTTGGGTGTACGGCACAGCTACCCACGCGCTGCCGCCACGTCCGGGGCCAACGTGATACAGCTTCTCGATGATCTGCACCGAGCGGATGAAACGTTCTCCGATCTCTCGTCCTGTCATTTCAATCATGCCGATCTCCTGTCATCCAAAAGGTCTGGTTGCTTCGCCATAGCGCCGAACGTCCGCTTCATTCTCTCGTATAACATGCCCACCAAGGCGTGTCGTTTGGATACCACCCCGTCTAGGTCCAAAGCCCAGAACTGTAGCCAGCCCAGCGGGAGAGTGTCGAAGAACGAAAACCAGGCGGTGACGTTATTTGTAACCAGATCCGGGAAGTTCTTCTCGGCCGCCCGGATCATGTCGGAAACGACCCACAGAGACGTCTCGTCAATGAAGCCTTTGTTGTTGGCCGTCTCTGCCAGCGTCATGACCACGAAGCGCGCGTGGTCCTCTCCATGGCGGTTTATGATGCGTTCCAGCGTGACGATTGCCCGTGTCTGCCCGACGGCCGGCATTACATGCGCCGGCACAACTGCAATGCCATGCTCTGCAAATATTGCTTCGGCTGTCGGGTGGCTGGTCATAGATCGTCCCACTCCTTCTTTGCCTTACGCCGCTCGATGCAGCGCACGGCCGATAGGATTGTCGTATGATCCCTGCCCCCGAGGAAACGGCCTATCTGCGGGTAACTCAGGTCTGGGCGTTCCCGCTTTATCGCGTCGATCACAGCGAACCTTGCCTTCACCAGATAATCGTTGCGGCGAGGCCCTTTAATCTCATCCAGCGAAAAGTCGGGATAGCGTTGCAGCACCTGCCGCGCGATCTCGACCATAGCCCGCCTTCTAGGGCGGGTGATGGAGCCTCCCGCATACGGGGTGTATTCACCTTCCCACGTCACAGTGATTTCGGCGTTCGTCGTCACGCTGGACACGCGCAGCAACATGTATTTGCTAGCCTTGCGCGCCGCCGGGGTCGTTCGGGCAATCTTTGGCATCGGCCAGATACCGTTTATGTCCTTGTAGGAGATTGTCACCATCTGGTTCATGCTGCTGCACTCCTCACCATTTCACGCTCCAGCAGATCGCGAGAAGTCGCAAAGTCTGCGTGAAGGATGCCGAACCCGCCCTCGTCGCGCCATGCCTTGATGTTGCGCTCGAAGTCATCGATGAGGATGTCACCACGCGAGTGCATGAACAGAGGCTTGTTGCGGCCGCCCATGACCGGGAGGATGTGGCAGGTGCTGGACAGGTGTTCCCTCACCCATTCGCGCTTCTGGCGCGCTACGTGGGCATAGTTGGACTTGGGGCAAGCCGTCAGGATGATCGGGTTCAGCCAAGATATCCGGTCGAAGAATTCTTTGGCGCCGGGGCACTGCGGCATGTCTCGGAAGTATGAGGGGTGGGCATTGATTGTCTCCCACATGTCGTCATCAAGCATCGTGCGGTGATCGACACCGAACAGGGCCGGGAAATGAGCGTCGAAGTCAGCCATGACGCCATCAAGGTCGAGGTATACGTTTGGTCGCTTCATGCCGGAATCCTTTCAACGCTGATCTCTTTGCCCTTGCTGAAAATCCGCTCTGCCTGGGCTCGGCGTACCTGCTTGATGCTGGCGCCTTCATCGAAACGCTCCCCGCGGATCTCGCGGCCATTCATGAATGCGACGATGTGCTTCAAGCACTCCTCGGCGGCTTCGCCCTTCGTCTGGAACACCTTCGGCTTGTCTCCGGCATCCATGACCGGAGACGGGTGAGCATCACGGCATAGGCGGATCATTGCCCAGAATCCGAAGCCGCCGGGGATGCGATGGGGGTAAGCTGAGTAGCGGTTCATGCGCTTCTTCCGTGGTTCTTGTGAAATCCGAGGATCTTTTCAGCGGCTCGACGGGCCGTGATGGCGTCTTCCTTGGTTGAGTAGAGGCCAAGATGATAGCCTTTGCCGCCGACGTGGATTTGCGCTCGCCACTTGCCGTTATGTCTTTGCGAGACGCCCATCGTGCCGCTGGTGTTATGGGTGGGAATCTTCATATTGCGCTGATTTTCCGCCCGGGTAGCTTCGCGCAGATTGATCCAGCGATTGTCAGTTCGATCTCCACTCACATGATCGATGAATTCTGCAAACCTGCCTTCCACGATGGCAAAGATGATCTGATGTGCCAGGTACCCGCGATCGAATATCCGCCCAACCTTGTAACCTTGGTTGTTCGTGGCCGTGAACGCTTCCTTCCCCGCGAATGCAGCGTTCCAATTCTGAACCAGCGCTTCACTGATCTTCTTATCGCCCGGGTAGAGGTCAATCGTGCGAAGCAGCCAGAAGAGCTTACCAGTATCCGGATCGTACCGGAGCAGTTTGCGTAAAAGATCAGGGTGCATTAGCTGGCCGCCGCGCTGGACTGCGTAACCGGAAAATTCGTTCATCGCGGAAACAACTCCCTGCTATTCTGCGCTCTGGCATACTCCGGTCCAAAGCTGGTGCTTGAGCCGTTCCATTGGATGGGGTTCATGCCGACGCTCCAATCTTGCCTTGAAGCATCGCGAGTATCTCGCAGCTATCGCTATTCATCGTGGCCGAGTGGTAGACGTACCATTTGTCCCACGCCTCCACCCCTTCCGAGCCATCAAACTTGAGCCAGTAGAAATGGCTTTCGTCACGGTTCAACATGAGCGCGTAACCCTCCGGCATAGACCGAATGCCAAGAGATTTGTCCCGGCGCGTCGATCCCAACGCTTCGTGCTCGGAAACCTGAGCCTCTAATCGTTCCTGAATGGTCATTGGATCCATCCGTTTCTCATGGCGATTGCGACCAGTTCAGCCGTTGTTTTCGCGCTTGTTTTCAGACGCGCTCTCTCAAGGAGCCTGTTGAACAGATTGATCGATGTATCGAGCTTGAACGATGCCTGCTTGGCAGTCAGCCCATTGGCAATAGCCTGAACGCATTCGATCTCTCGATCTGTGGGGATTCTTTCAATCATTCGAGCCATCCTTTACGCAGAACGAAGGCGACGAGGCCGTGCATGTTGTGGGTGCCGGTTTTGTCTTTGGCGGCGCTGATATGGCGGTTAACCGTTATGCGCTTGCGATCGATGATGGCGGCTATTTCCTCGCCATCCTTCCCATCAGCCAGCCAGCGAACAATACTGAGTTCGAGTTCGGAGAGCGGGCAATCACACATGCGGCGGCTCCCATACTTCGAGAAGCGATGCGAACCAGCGAGACCCGACACCGCGCTCTTTCTTCTTCCACATATTGATCGACATGATGTGGTCCACATCCTTGGCGATGCAGCGATACCCTTGCTTGGCCAGCTCGTCTGTCACCTGTCGCTGTTTGACGGCGTGGATGAGGTAATCTCTGGGCTTTGGCTGATACGGGATTGATTTTGGCCGATTGGCTGCGTCAAGCCTCGCCTGCTCAGTCCGAACCATGACGGCAAGCTCTGGAGCCTTGGGGCAAAAGCTCTTGCTGGCTTCCTCAATCTTGCCGGCGCGCAGGTTGTTGACGGTATTGAAAACCGCTTCCGCCGAGCAGTCTGCCAGGGCGAAGCAGTAATCCTCCATTGTCCCTCGCTCGTCTGTCACGCCACGCGGCGGCAGAGCGCGCCACAGTACCGTAAGAGCTTCAATGACTGGTGGTCGGAAGTGCGTCTGTGCGTTCATAGTACTTCTCCATCACTTCTCGTCCGAAGTCGGCCATATTGCCGCGCTGGCGCTCTCGCGTCGGCTGCGGATCGTCTGCCCATCGCTCTTGGTTGAGCCATGTTGTCGGATGCGGGATGAATTGTTGCTCTCGGCTCTGGTAATAAGGGATCTGACGATGAAGGCCGGTCATGACCTCTTCAAAGCTGGCGAGCTTAAGGGCTTTTTCGAAGGCCTTACGCGCTGCACCCTTGCCGATCCGGCGGGGGTAGGATTTCCAGAACTGCTCGAATTGCTCGATTTGATTAGGCGTCATTCTGCCACCTCGCTCGCGTCTTCCCATGACAGCGAAACCTTCACCATGCCGTTCTTCTCGACCGGCCCGTGAGGCGTGGCGCTGATGATGAATTTGCTGTCGTCTATGCCTATTGCGTCGGAGATGCCGTCCAGCGCCGCCTTATGGGACGCTATGAGGTTGTCGGCGTCGTAGTGCCGCTTGCTCGGCGGATAGAACGACAGCTTCACGTTGACGGCTGTGGCGTTGATTTTGCCGATACCCGCTTCCATCACGAGGTAATGGGCGGTCCGCTTCGCTGCCTTCTTGGCGCGCGCGACCTGTGCCCAATGGTGTCGAGCGTTTGGCGAAAGGCGATGGTCCGGCCACGGGAGAAAGATTTCTGCTGTTTTCATCCGAACAAATCCCCCTGCATACCTAGGGCAGACATGTACGAGTGAAGAATGGTTTCTTCCTCGATACGCTCGTTGGCGTCCTTCTTGCGCAGGCGGATGATGGTACGGATCGCCTTGGTGTCCCATCCTCGACCCTTGGCCTCGCCGATAACATCCTTGATGTCACCGCTGATAGACGCTTTCTCCTCCTCCAAGCGCTCTATACGTTCGATAATTGAGCGCAGCTCCGCTGCGGCGACCGTCTCTGTATTGTGTCCGATATCAGTCATCGCTGCGCCTTCCTCTTCTCAAACCTCAGACGAATCCATTCCCAAGCCCGCCTGAGCAGGCTTTTCGTCAGCCGTTTCATGATTGCCTCATCGTTTCAGGCGATCGGCCTTGTACCGATCCGCCGCGTCCTCATTTCTCTGGCAAAGGTCTTCGTATTTCTGGATGCCAAGCATGAGGGCTCGATAGAGCGCACCGCGCACATCTTTCTTGCCACTGGACTTGTATTGAAGGTCGAACAGCCACGTCTCAGGGACACCGATGTTATCGGCTACTCGCCCACGGGCAGACTTTTCACGATCGCCACGGCCCCTAAATTCCAAGGCCATAAGCTTGTCGTACCAGTCTTTTGCTTCGACTAACGCAGTACTAGACATTTCATCCTCTGAAACAAAATTTACGTTTCGTGAAAACCTATTGTCAGACATTCTTCATCCTTTGTGCGAGGTTGGCGGCGTCAACGGAGGCCAACATGCACAAAGGCTTTGAAACTGATGGAGACGGCGGCACAGATGCCAATCAAACCGCCGCCTCCAGGCCCGCCGCACTCGTCGGGTTCGAACCACTTGCCGTCCCCCTCGCCGCAGTCATCGCAAGGCTGCGGGGGAGGACGCTGGTAAGGGTGCTGGCCGCCAACAGGGAGGTTGATGAAGGCGACCAGCGCTGAGCGTCAGGGGGACGTGCCGCTCAGTTTGTTGAAGGTTACTTCCGCCCCGATACCGTGAAGTGCGCCAGGATGACGAGGACAGTAACAGCCGCTAGAAACGCCGCACCGCCGATGAAAATGGTCGTGTCGGTCATGCAGCCACCCGTTCATCGTTGATGCGGGCAACCTCAGCCATCAGTTCAGCCTCAAAGGCCTTCATATCGATGACGATCGGCTTCTGCTTGGTGACCTTCTTCATGACGATTTCCCCTCACGAATTTCGACCGGCCGCTTTTTGCATCGGTCGCAGAAGTGTTCGATCTGCTCTGCAATCGACAGGACGTGATCGCACTCTTCACAGCGCACTGCCGGTCGGAACTCTGCGCGGCGCGATTGCGTGGCTGCTTCGAGACGGGCGGAGGTCATGCGTTGGCCTCCTCGGCGTCTATTTCGGCCTGACGCTTGCGATGATCTTCAATGTCAAGATCAATCCACTTATCGAACGAGCCATACGCCTCTGCCGGAGTGGACTGCTGGAATTCCCAGCCAATCGACCACTCGGCTGGCTGCTCATGCGTCATTGCGGCGTGATAAGAGCAATGGCCCTTGAGATACTGATATCTGTCGGAATCCTTCTTGGCGCCTTCCACCAAATCGTAGATCGTGCGGCCTTCAAGCTGCTCGTATGTCGGGTTGCCGAGTATTTCCCAAATCTTGGAAATTACGGCGTGGGCATCGGCGTTGAGATTTTTCAGATGCTCAATCTCGCGCTCGTCATCAAGCTGGCGCTCTTGTTCGGACGTGATGTCGTAATGACCGGAAGTGATGAGGTGGTCGCCATAAGCACTCATTTACGCACCTCCCCCAACGTCATCGAGGATGAAATGAGTTGCCGTCTCTCCGGCTGTCACCGCTTGTGGTCCCATCTGTGCGGTTGCAGGAAGGCCGACCACTGGCCTCTCGGACGCCGTTTCCGGCGAATGGGTTATGAATGGGTGTTCCGGCCACAGCATGAATGCCACCGGCTCGTTTTTGTGGCTCAGCATGCACCAGTGCGCCGGTTCGCCCTTCGGCTCGCACCAGTAGGAACGCAGCGTCGTCTTGTTCGGCATCGCCAGAATGACGTGGCTGCCGTCGCGCGGGGCTTCGGATATGTTGTGGTTCCAGATCATGCTGCTTCTCGCCCCCGCGCCGAAATGTATTGCCGGATCTCGCGAGCATGAGCGCGGCAACCCTTGGCCATCTCGTCAAGCTGATTGGCGCGCGCCAGAAGCTCTTCATCCGTGCAAAGGGTGACTGGAACGATGGCGACTTCGCCGTCCCGCATCATTGGGTATGCCTTGCAGAGGTGCTGGAAGCCGGGGAGCAGCAGTTGCGATGTAGTCTCGTCGTCGGCACGGAATTTTCCGACAACACGCTTTGCAATCTGCATCAGCCGGTCAAACGTGTGAACACGATAGAACTCGGCATCATCACCGAGAATGGCTTGACGCTTGTCGAGCATTTTAGCGCCGATGTGGCTCGGCAGAGCGATCACGCCAGCGTCAAGCTTCTCATCCATCATCTCATGCATTTCAGTGGCTACTTTTGCCTCATCCATTGGTCAGATCCTTGTGATGATACGGTCATGAACGGCATCGATTGCCGCTATTGCCTTCCGCACTCTCGCGCGCTCCGTTTCGACAAGGCCGGGGAGAATGGCTTCGATGTCGATCTTCTCGATTGCGCGCTGGTAATCTTCGAACTCAGCAACGAAATGCAGGGAGCGATTGAACTCGCCGGGATCGCGGCCCTTGAGATCGACAACTGCTCTAGGCGCTGGCTTAGTGCCTTGCTGCGCGAGCTTGGTCACGGTCGGCGGCTTCTCGCTTTCGACCTGACGTTCAAAATCTTCGGCTGGGACATTGGCGACACGGACTGCTTGCACCTGCTGGTGCTTAGACATCCCAGCTTGTTCAGCGACTTCTCTTTGCGAGAGGTTGGTATGGGTGCCCACACCATGCTGGTTATTCCCAGTACCGTCTATTTGCTTGAGCAATTCACCTGCCCGACGAATGGCGCGATCCCGGATGCGGGTGGCCATCTTCATCAGTTCGTCGTCTTTGGACTGCTTGGCGTAGGAAGCCAGCGCCTCCATCTTGTCGCCCCAAGTCATGCATTCATCGAGCGAAACGCAGTTGGCCAAAGCCGTTTTCGCGTTCTCGTAACTGGCCGGAAGTTTGGCGCTCGAAGGGGTGATCGTGGATGGCAGCATGTTCATTCCGCCGCCTCGCTCATCTCCGGGCACAGGGCGTCGGCGTTCCCAACTTTGGCCGCTGCAGCCAATGTTTCGAGGAGGCGCTTCACCGGCCCGCGAACGGGACGGCCATTTTCCATGTGGGCAACGCTGGAGCGATCAACTCCCAGGAAACGCGCAAGACGGTCCTGTTTCCAGTTGATGCTCTGCCGCAGGGCTTTGATGTCGAGTTCGTTTTCCATGGGGGCATTATGTGCATAACGCACACCGCTTCGTCAAGTCGAAACGCACACCAATTTCGTGCTTTTTGCACATCATGACATTTGATGATCGCCCAGAGCCTGCAAAACGGCTCGAAGAAGCCAGAATTGCGAGAGGGTTTAAGGAGGCGAAAGCCGCCGCGAACTATTTCGGCTGGAAGTACGACAGCTATGCTCAGCATGAAAACGGCACCAGAGGTATAACGCGCGCGGCAGCTCGTTACGCAAAGGCGTACCGTGTCAGTGAGGGCTGGCTACTGACTGGCGAGGGGGCCGGTCCCAAAGGCAAAGTGGAGAGTGAGGAGCTTGTTCCAGTTTCAACGCCCATTGGATCCGTCAAAGTTTCCGGAAAGGTGGCCGCGAATAGCTGGATGAGCGTTGACGATATGGACTTCGGATATGAAGACGAGGAATTCGTACCGAGCGTGGGCGGATATCCTGTCGAGTGGCAATTTGCTCTCAAGATTGAGGGAAACTGCCTGAACAAGATTGCCGCCCATGGCGATCGGCTCGTCTGCCTCAACGTCATCATGGCGCGTGTCGACATCATGCCGGACGATCTGGTCGTTGTGGAAAGAAGCCGATTCGAGGGGCAGATGATTGAGCGAACAGCAAAGCGTGTTCGTCAGGCCGCTTCCGGCTTTGAGCTATGGCCAGAAAGCACTGATCCAGCCCATCAAGAGCCAATCATTCTCAACGAGAAGAACCTTGGCGAAAGCATCCGTGTAATCGGAAAGGTTCTCTGGATATTGAGGAAGCCATGAAGCGCCCCCAGCCTCCCCGCGAACGAGCAGCGCGCGCCCTTTGCCGCCTTAGCGACGTGCCGGAAAACACGAGGTTCAATGATAGGCCGATGTGGGAGAGCTTCTTGCCAGAGGTGGATGCAGTGATCGAGGCGGCGCTGGGCGCAGAAGAGCTTGAGCTGATGAAACGGGACGAGGTGAAGAAGCAGTGAGCAACCATCCATACCCTTGGCTAACGCCTCAGGTTTTTCATGAGTTTGCGACGGATACCGGGCTGACTTACGTTTGCATGAAATGCAACACTCTCCCGAAAATGCCGTATATTGACGTTGGAGACGAGGGTTTCATTCCGCGGTCGAGTTCGTACACTTCTACCCCTGAGGGGTTGGTGAATATGAGCCAGAGCCGCCACATTCCATGCGTTCGTGTATTATGCACACACTGCGGCCATATCGACCTCTATTCCATGTTCTCGATAGATCAGTGGTGGCAGAGAAGAGCGAGGATGCAACAGCCCCAATTAGGTGGCTTATTTGGGCTAGGGGGTCCACAGAATGGCGGCTGAGATCCACAATCTACATGGGGATGCCGGTCAGATATCTCCGCCCTTGCAACAAGGTGGTGGAGGTGGCACATTTGAGGGTATGGAAGTTGTAGACGCCAAAATCGCTGCCGCCGAAGCTAGGACCGATACGAAGTTTGCAGAACTTCTCGGCGAACTGAAGCTTATCAATCAGCGAATGGAGCATGTCGAGCGATCAACCTCTGGGATGAGGTCAACCGTCATAGGGACCGGCATAGGTGTGGTGGCCGTTGTGATCGCGATCATGGCTTACGGCGCCCAGTGGTTTGGTTTGGGCATGGATGCCCAACAAGTTGCTGAACGAGCCGCCCAGTCATCCTCTCAGCGTATTCAGCCGCAAATCGACGGGCTGTCATCAAGCAACACCGAGTTGAATGCAAAGATCGACACGCTTCTACGCGCGCTGAACGACCGAATGATGGGAAGCGGCAGAGAAGCACCTGCTCCATACAAAAACCCGAATAACTGAGACCCGCTCCGGCGGGTTTCCCGTTAACCCGACCTTAACCGCAGTGCCGCACTATGAACCCACGCAGCCCCAGAAACCTGCGTGTACGACTGTGTATCGCGTATCGTGAAGGGACCCGCCGCTAATGGCGGGTTTCTTTTTGCTCACGCGCTGCCAGATATCGAATACTCATAGTTTGCGGTAAGCTTCCGTCGCCAGCCATTCGGCGGTGGCCAGGACACGCCCCACTTTGCAAGCTGCGCCGCTTTCCACGCGCCTTTCGGGGTCTTGGCTGCTTCGATTTCCTCGTTTGAGACAGCGGCCGTGATCGTATCCAGTGGTGAGGCCGTCATCTTCATTTTCTTTGATGCTTTTGCTCTGTCTTTGGAATGGTATTCCAAGAATTCTTCCATCCGCTTCAAAAGTGCTGGCCCCTTCATGACGTGGAAGTTTATTCCGCCGAATTTCTTCAGCGCCTTTTCAGAGAAGCTTTCAGCGACACAGAGCGCCAGCCAGTATTCGTTCATTCCGCTTTCGTCAGGCTTCCCGCGCATGGCTTTCAGGTATGCAGCGCATCGCGGCGTCTTGCTCAGATCCATCATGGGTACGTATCCTTCTACCTATCCACATTCTCTGTAATTCCTTTGTTTCTCCGGTCTTCCAGCCGGTTCAGACCTTAGGAAACGCACAGAAATCCCTAGCCGACCGAGCAAACCTCGACCGCCGGGTTCCTGTGCATTGGACTTCCATCTCGGACGAGCCTTGAGGTATCCACACATCCACGGCACGCCATATGTCGGCGCGTTGCCTGTCCGCTTCATGCTGCATTTTTATTGGCTCAGGAGCCTCATGCGCCGGGGTGCAGTCCCATGTCGTTGCGCCTTCCCTCTGGATTTTTCATTGGATGCCCAGACACCCTATGCGGTCCCTACCTACGACTTGACCCAACGAGACGGCACCACCGCAACCCTACTGCACGAACTCTCCAGACGTATCCGGCAAGCCGTGAGGCCATCCCTATTCGGGGTAGGCTCCCGTGAGTGTGAGAGCGAGGAATTGCACCCGGTCGCCCATCACTTGGCGACAGTCATAACTCCACGATTCGGTTTCCGTCAATCAAAATGTGCTTTTTGCACTTTTACTGTTGACAACTCAGTGTGCGTATTGCACATTCATTTCCAACAGCAGCGACGAAGAAGCACCAACACCCGCCGATCTCGCTGCCACCACAAGAACCGGAGATGAGACGCCATGCACAAGTACCGCAACCCTTGCCACAAGCAGCATGACGCTTCCTACGGCCCTGAGTTCTACGAAACTGACGTGAAGCCGACCGAATACAAGGGCTTCAAGATCTACCACGTCCACCACATGCGGTTTGACTGCGTGCTTGAAGAGGTCGGCGGCCCCGTCTGCAAAATGCAGATGGCCGGGATCAATGGCGCCAAGCGCTACATCGACAGCTTTTGGGAAAAGCAGAACGCCGCCTGATCTCCAATTCGATCTCAACCACTGAGGATGAGCAAATGAGCCACTCAATCGAAAGCCACCTGAACGCATTGAAGGCCGCATCTGATCGCGCATCCGGCACGATGAGGCAGCAGGCATCGGCAGAAACAAACCGTGAAGCTTATCGCGCTCTCATGGCTGATTGTTTCGCGACGTTTGAGGCGCTTGCTTATGAGCTTGGCGGCGACGGCGCTTACATCAGCGACGAATACACCGGCGCGACTGGCAAGGGCGGATGCGTCGACAGCGTGTTCCTTGATTTGGTCGAGGCTGAGAACGGCAAGCCCGCTCCAGTCGTCTACAGCGCCCGCCGTCCTTCCGAAGGCAACATCACCCACGCCGCTCAAGGCCTTTATGTTCAAGGAGCAACGCTGTGAGCAAGTCCATCCAAGAGCGCATGGAAGAGTTTCGCTCGCGCCCACGCCAGACAAAGCAGCAGATCATGCAGGAACTGCTCGATGCTGGCGTAGTCCGCCCTGAGTGCGTGGATGAATTCAAACGTCAGATTGCTCTTGCAGCCGACGACAATCTCTCCGTCCAAGTCGCCTACAACGCGATGCGCAACAGCTTCAACCCCATCGTCCACGGCGCCGTCATCGGTCGTCTGGAAGCGGCGGAGTAAGACGATGAGCAAGAAATACCACGCGAAACAATCCGTATACCTTACCGCTGACTACGGCCCAGAGGTCGAGCTGACAATGACGGTAGATTTCACCGTCACTGATTACCTGCCGCAGACCATGACAGACCCAGAAGAACTGCCCACGGTCGAGGACATCAACATCAAGTTGTTCCATGGCGAGAACGAGCTGTCCGTCCCGAGCTGGATGGATGAAGGGTACAGCGACAGCCTGGAATTCAAGGATTGGCTTGTTGGCGAAGCCGCTGAGCAACACATCGCCGCCGAGGAAGATGCCGCGGACCATCGCCGCGAGATGATGCAGGAGGATCGCCTGTGACCGAGGCCAAGGAATACCTCATCAAGAAGGGCTCCTATTTCTACCGGCCCAACAGCAAAGGGTACACGAGCTTCAAGTTTGATGCCGGTCGTTACACCAAGGCCGACGCAGAGAAGGAAGCGGCAATTGAGCCGTGGCACATGCAGGCGATCCATCAGGACGATGTTCCAGAGGAAACCGCCCCAGACAAAGAATTCGCGAAAATGAAGAAGGCACTCGCCAACTGGCGGGATGAGGTCGGCAAGCTGCATTCGCAGATCGACCGCAAGGACGCGCAGATCGTCGTCCTGACCGAGCGCCTGCAAGCAATCATCGACTGGTGCGACATCGCAATGAAGAACGCCGACGAGTTCGATAGCCACGGCGTCCGTAATCTCGATGGACCTGTTTTTGATGCGGCTCGGAACGTTCTCGCAGCCGCCGAATAGCCGCCCCGCATAGGGCTTCAGACAAGGGATAGGGAAATGAGCATGTTGAAAATAGTTCGCACGAAAACAAGAGCAGAAGGCGGTATCACGCCGGAAGAAAAAGCGCGCATGGACGAACATGCAAAACTCTGGATTTCCAGAGCGATGCGAACTTCGCCAATCGAGCCGGATAAGATCGTCCCGGCGATCAAGGGCATCTACGCCGCATCAGGGCTGAAAGAACCGCGAGTTGTCATCGTTCCGTCGCCAATGGCTATGGCATTCTCTTACGGAGCGTCTGCCGCGATCTGGTATGATCGGAAGAAGGGAGCCTACGCCGCCACCGACGCCGCCACCCGCGCCGCCACCCGCGCCGCCACCTACGCCGCCACCTACGCCGCCACCGACGCCGCCACCCGCGCCGCCACCCGCGCCGCCACCCGCGCCGCCACCGACGCCGCCACCGACGCCGCCACCTACGCCGCCACCTACGCCGCCACCTACGCCGCCACCGACGACGCCACCTACGCCGCCACCTACGCCGCCACCTACGCCGCCACCGACGCCGCCACCGACGCCGCCACCGACGCCGCCACCTACGCCGCCACCCGCGCCGCCACCCGCGCCGCCACCGACGCCGCCACCGACGCCGCCACCCACGCCGCCACCGACGCCGCCACCGACGCCGCCACCGACGCCGCCACCTACGCCGCCACCCGCGCCGCCACCCGCGCCGCCACCTACGCCGCCACCGACGCCGCCACCGACGCCGCCACCGACGCCGCCACCGACGCCGCCACCGACGCCGCCACCTACGCCGCCACCCGCGCCGCCACCCGCGCCGCCACCTACGCCGCCACCGACGCCGCCACCGACGCCGCCACCTACGCCGCCACCTACGCCGCCACCGACGCCGCCACCCGCGCCGCCACCCGCGCCGCCACCTACGCCGCCACCGACGCCGCCACCCGCGCCGCCAAGTTGTCTCGGGAGCAAATTGAAGCGAAGGCATGCGCTTCTATGGCGGGTAAGCTCGGGCTTGAATGCTCAAAGCGCTGGTGCAATTCGTATCAGGGCGGGAACATGTGGGCAGGATACGATGGGTATCTGACGGCGTGCCGCGATATTCTCGGCCTAGAGCTTACCAACCATGCAGCATACGCGCATTGGGAACAGGCCGCGATCCATGGCGGTTTCCGAGTGATGCATGAAGAATTTTGCATCGTCTCCGACTTCCCAGAAGCCATCAAGGTTGATGAGCAGAACAGGCCGCATTGCGAGAATGGACCTTCGCACCTCTGGCGAGATGGCTGGGTGCTTTACCACTGGCACGGCGTCAAGGTTCCGGCCCACTGGATAGAAAACCGGGAAACGCTTGATCCCAACGAAGTCATTCGTGCTGAGAATGTTGAACAGCGCGCGGCTGGCGCAGCAATAATCGGATGGCCGAGAATGCTGTCTGTTCTCAAGGCCAAGGTCATCAACGACAGCGGCAATGGCGATATCGGCCAGCTTATCGAACTGACGCTCCCCGGTCTTCCTGAGCCTGGCCGCTTCCTGAAAGCCGAGTGCCCAAGAAACGGCATCATCGTAGAGGGCGTCCCTCGCATCTCTGACATCGACGGGTTGCCAATCGATACCGCTCTTGCCGCACAGGCTTGGCGGATTGGCGACCCGCAATCCGAATACATGCATCCGCCGCGCAGAACTTAACCAGCAAGAGGAAATACGACAATGAAACAAGTAGTAGGACAGCAGGGCGAAGTTCGTATCATCAAGATTGATGCACTCCCCGAAGGCATGCAGACGAAACCCGCACAGCGCGTTACCAAGGGCTTTGTCATCTCCCACAGCGAAAGCGGCCACCATCATTGTGTGACAGGCGGCGATGTCATGGAGCGCATCGATAACGTGCCGGCCGGTATGCAGAAGTTCTATGCGATCATCGAAAATCCTGAGGAATTCGTTCAGGACGCCTCCAATCCCCACGGTGGCTACAAGCTCGATCCCGGTATCTACGAGTTCCGGGTGTCGCGTGAATTCGACCCGTTCTCCGAAATGGCCCGCCGCGTTGCGGACTGATCGCTTCGGTTTCCGCACCTCCGGGTGCGGTTTCCCAAACGATCAATCACTCCGGCTTTGTCAGAGTAACCCGAGATATAAAGGGGCAGGAAATGGCAGGAATAATTACAAAATCTCAAGTCGTTGCCGACGTCCCTGATACATGGGCGCGCCAGTACGACGCCAGAGTTTACCGTGTTCCGGAAGAGCACAAAGAAATCACCGCTAAGCTTCGTGGCCTTCCAAAAGGTTTCACTGCTGAGCAGGTGGAAGAGATTATCGGCAATAAAAGCTGGACGCGAATCCTCTGCGAGGAATGCGAAGAAGAAGTCGATGCGGTAGCTGAGTTCAAGTCGGGCGAACGATTTGTTCACGTCTGCGAAGTGTGCATCCGCAAGGCTGGCATTGCAATCCGCGCCGCCCGAAAGGCTGGTGCGTGATGCCCTCCGCTTTCTCCACCACCAACACACAAGAAGCGGATGACGCGGAGATTGTTCTGCTTGGCCAGGCGAAGACCGCAACGCGCCGGGCGACCGAGATCAACGTGTCTCTGCAACGGAATTTCACGAAGCTCCGCATCGGCATTCAAGGCGCCATACTCATTCACGGGCTGCTTTTCATGGCGACCGGAGCGGCGATGATCAAGGCCAACGAATATTACAAGCGCGAGGCGCTAATCTCTCAGGAGAATGTCGCATGGAAGTAATTGGCGATATCGTCTCCCGCATCGTCGCCCAGACCGGCGAGAAAGCAGGATTCACGAAGCATCCCGACGGCATCTACTTCGGCATGAGCGATGCTGTGTACCACGCAGATACTGCTCTTGGTTCGACCAGCATCAAGAAGCTTATCGGGAATGCCCCGGATTTTTGGTGGGAGAGCCACCTGAACCCCGCTCGCCCGGATGACGACGACACACCGGCAAAGGTATTCGGCCGCCAGTTGCACCAGTGCGTTCTTGAGGGTGAGGAGAAATTCAAGTCCCACCACGCCCCGCAGATGCTCGCCGGCAACACGAAAGAAGGCCGCGCCGAGATCGAGAAGATCAAGGCTGCTGGCAAAGTGCCGGTGAAGTTCAAGGACTGGACGAAGATCCTTGCTGCTTCGGCATTCATCAAGGCCAACAAGACTCTCGCAAACGCCTTTGAGAACGGCGAGCCGGAAGTGTCCGTGTTCTGGACGGTAGATGGCGTCCGGTTCAAGTGCCGGTTCGACTTTCTCAAGCTCAACGCCATCACCGACTTGAAGTCTCTCGCTAATGCCAGGGGCAAGGAGTTCGACAAGGCGTGCCGGGACGCTGTTGCCAGTTACGACTACATCGTCTCAGCGGAGCATTACAGCGAAGGCCGTCGGCAGATGCGCCGGCTGCTTTCCGAGGGCAAGGTGTTCGGTCCTCACATCGAGGAGTGGCTGCACCGGGTCGCCATGAACGAGGTTTTCGCCTTCGTCTTCGTCTTTTGGCAGAAGGAAGGCGCGCCGATCTCGCACGGCATCAAGCTTTCGCCGGGTAACCCGCTGTTCGGTTATGCCCGCAACCTCATCACCAAAGCGATCGACAACTACAGCCGCTACATGTCCGATTTCGGCACGTCGGCCGCTTGGGTTCCATCCACACCACTTGAAGAGCTGGAAGAGACGGACCTGCCGGTCTGGTACCAGCAACGCCTTATGACGGGAGCCTGACATGAACCAAGAAATCATTACGAACGACGGTGAAGTCATTGAGGGCTTTGGCCAAGGGTCAAGCGTTGCAGTGCAGCTTCAAAAGGCTGAGATCGATCAGCTCATTACGACGGCGCGGGCCTTTCCGCGGTCGATGAAGCGCGTCCAGACTGCGATCATGACCATGGCGACATTGGATGAGGAAAGTGCCGAGGAATGCATGTACGCCCTTCCTCGTGGCGGCAAACCCATCAAAGGTCCGTCGATCCGGTTTGCTGAAATCCTCAAGCAGTCTTTCGGTAACTGCCGCGCTGGCGCCCGTGTGGTCGACGTCGATCGCGTCGAAATGTTTGTCGAGGCGGAAGGTGTATTCCACGATCTGGAAACCAATGCATCTACGACCGCGCGCGTCCGTCGGCGCATCAGCGACAAGAATGGCCGGATCTTCAAAGACGACATGATCATCGTCACTGGCAATGCCGCGTGCTCGATCGCGATGAGAAATGCGATCCTTGCCGGCGTCCCGAAGCCGCTCTGGCGCAAGGCATACGATTCCGTGCAGGCGACGATCACCGGGGATATCACCACGCTTTCCGAAAACCGGGAGAAGGCCCTCAAAGCGCTGGCAGCTTTCGGCGTGAAGCCCGAGCAGATTTTTGCATCACTTGGCAGGGAAGGTCTCGAAGACATCAACGTCGAGGATATCGCCACATTGCGTGGCATGTATTCAGCTCTGAAAAACGGAGAGGCCACGGTCGAGGAAATGTTCTTCGGCACGGTCAAAACCGCTTCTGCTCACGAGAAGATTGCCGATCCTCTTTCCGACGAGCCGTCAGCCGCACAGCAGCCCACCAGCAACGTTCAGTCTAAATCTGCGGATGAAGGCAATGGAGAGCCAGAAACAGCTCTCCCAGGAGAGATAATCGACAACACCAATTCCGGCGACGAATCCCCTGCCCCGTCGTCGGATAACGCTGGCACTTCGCCAGTAAATGAGGCCGGAGCGGATGATGTCCCCGCCTCCGATGCTCCGGCCTCGACCGATCCAGAGCGCGATATCCTGATCCGGTTCGCCGCCGAAATGCTGCCGATGGCGGCAACCGCGCCGACTGAGGCATGGAAGGAAGTCGAAAAGGGTTGGTCCGAGGGCGAGATGAAAACTCTGTCTGACGCCAGCAAGGCCAAGGCGAAGTCCATCAGCCAGTCGATCCGGGCGATTGCCAACAATCAGACGAGCCTGGAATCCGCCGCCGAGTTTCACGCGGAAGGCTTGGGTTGCAAGGCTTCTGATCTGGGAGGCGTCGATGGCTGAAACACGCACCAAGAAGCAGATCGAGGCAAACCGGATCGACATGGAGATTTACCGCGTCATCGGCATGCTCGATGCCTTTGCGGAAGCATATCAAGATTCCGAAGCGGCTTATCTTTCCCGGGTCATGTTCAGCAGCCGCGGAGAAATTCGCCAGCACATGCACATCGATGATCGGAGGGCGACAGTATGACCTATCGCACCTGCACAGGCTGCATATTTGGCGGGTCGTTCTGCAACGTCCGCGAAGAAGTTAAAGCACAGGTCAAGGGGCTTGGCGTCACATCGCTGAAGTGGACGTGCAAATGGAAGCGCTTGGCATTCCGCCCGGGTGAAGCGGTTTTGGTAGAGACACTTGCCTTCGACCCGGAGGGTGATGAGGAATTCTATGTCCGCACCTATCCTGGCATTGCGATCCAGAACAAGGGATCGAAGCTGATTTGCTTCATCGAACCCGGCGCCAGCGAACATGGCGACGAGAACCTTTACCCATTCGAGCCGAAGGGCAGCGGGGAAGGCTTCGTCAAGGTGCCGCTAAAGCGCGTCTCCAAGCGCGATGGAGTGCGCGAGACTGTTTGCCATTATTGCCGGAAGATCACGCGCCTGCAAGGCCATGAGGAGCATTGCCCGACACAGCCAAACGTCTTTTACGGCTCTGTCTCGCCCATGAAGGGAGCAGAGTCATGAACACCGAGGAACTCACCACCGTTTTCAAGATGCACACAGTCGGCCAGACGACGTTCACCAGACGCATGGCGATCATGATGGCCGATTGGTTCAACGATACGCCCAAGGGCATCACGCTCAAGCTGGAGGCCGCCAAGCTCATACCGGAAGGTTCATGGGATTGGTTCTTGGCAAACGGCGGCATCACCGTTGATCACGTCAGGCAGGTCCGCGAGGCGACACGCGCGCTGGCGAAACGATACGAAGGATTACAAAGGCGGCCAGATCGCAACCTGTATCAATGGTGGCTATGTCTGCTTTACACTCTCGTCGGCGTTTTCGCATTCTTCTTTGCCACTGGCATGATTGTGTCAGCGGTAGGGGCTGTCAGAGACGAGAAGACCCTTTGGCTGTTTAGCTTTGCGTGCGGTTTTATCGCTCTGCTGCTGTCTCGCTGGGGAGGCATCTGATGGCCCGGACCGAGTTTACCCGCAAGACGAAGCAGGAAGCATTACAGCGATCAGGCTTGCGCTGTGAGGCCGCAGGCACCCGCTACGGCTTTGAGGAAGGCCAGCGTTGCAATTGCAGCCTATCCCTTGGCGTGCAGTACGATCACGCTGTGCCGGATGCTCTGGGTGGCGATAACAGCCTGGAGAACTGCCTTGCGATTTGTGTCCAGTGTCACCGCTTCAAAACGAAGAACGACGTGAAGCAGATCGCGAAATCGAATCGTCAGAGGGACAAGGCGTCGGGCATCATCCGGCCGGCTGGCAAAATTAAGTCTCCCGGCTTCCCCAAATCCGAAAAGCCCAAAAAGGCCGTCGTCTACCGGCCCGTCACGTTCTATCGCGAGGAAACGCCATGACCGCATTGGAAGAGATCAAGAAGGCGCTGGAAGGCGTAACGCCGGGACCGTGGTTCGAGGGCGATAAGTGGGTATTTGTCAGCCCGCGCTCAGGATTAATGGATGAAGCACTTGAGAACGTGCTTCGCAATGATGAAGCACAGGCCAACGCCCGATACATCGCCGCCGTCAACCCTGCGGCCATATCCGATCTCCTCTCCACCCTCAAAAGCTTGCAGCGCGAGAACGAGCGCCTTGAACGGGAGAGAGCGAAGCAATGGCGTCGCGCTCGTAGGGCTGATGCTAGCCGTGACACATACAGCGCGCTGGCAAAAACATTCGAAGCCGAAGCCAACCAGCTGCGCGAAGTCGCGACAGCCAACCGCCAGCGCGCCGAGGCCGCAGAGGCCGAGGTCAAGCGTCTGCGTGATCGATATGAAAGATGGATGCCGGTCACGGATACGCCACCCGAAGCCTTGAACCCGGTCTCTTTGCTCTGCTTCTATTGCGTTGAAGACACTCCGGTTGATCCAGAGAACCCTTCCTATTGGAGCACCGGCACTTGGGATGAAAAGCCATCCGACGCAGTTTATTGGTGCGCCATCATGTCTCCCGACGGTCCCCATGAAAGAACCTTTATCGCCCGCCAAGCCCTCGCCAGCACAGGAGGCGAACACAATGGTAACTGATGAGATGGTCGAGAAGGCAATTGATAAAGCTGTCGCATCGTTGATCGATGAGCATCCCATGGGTCATTGGCGCGGCGATCAGGTCAAGGAGGTCGCAAGACGTGCAATTGCCGAAGCCGCCCTGTCCGCTGCGGAGCCGGTGGCGTGGCAACCGCGATATAAGCAAGAAGTCATCGACCATCACAAGAGCATAGGCAGCGACCTATGGGAATATGCCATGACGGTTTACCCGACAAAGGAACAGGCTCAGGGCTATGGTTACGGTGGCCATGAATGCCGCGCACTATACGCCGCCCCTCCCGCGCCATCCGTGGCCGTGAAGCTGGACAGCATTGCGCACCGAGTTCATGCGCTGGCGAGAATGGTCGGAACATCATTTTTCGAAGATGTTGAAAAGGACTTGCGCGACTTGTCTGCCGCCCTCTCCGCACAGGTGCAGGACGTGGCGGGGTGGCAGTCGAAAGAAGTAGGCACATGGAAAGAACAGCAAGCCTTTGAGGCGTGGGCGCAGGGCGAGCGGTACGAAATGCATCAGCACCCGCTGCACTATCTGTTCTTGGACCCAAAAACAAACGCCGCAAGGCAGGGTTGGAAAGCGGCGCTACAGTTCGTCCTCAACAGGCTCGCCGCAGCACCCGCAAAGCAGGAGGGTGACAAATGAGCAGGGCAAAAGCTATTGCAATTATCAACGAGACAATGACGGCCTGCCTTCCCAAAAGCGCACCGCTCTCATTCTCAGAAATCGTCTATGCCTCTTTCCAAGGCAAAAACCGCATAGTCGCCCACGTCATAATGTTTGATGGACTTCCGGCAGTGCTTCATCTCAACCGCTGGGCCTATGGGTGGTCGCATGGATGGGGCAGCATGTCGGGAGGTGATTGCTACCTTGATGATGGAACGTGGAAGCGCGTAACCGCGCAGCAAGATATGTTCGAAAGCGAGGCAGCATGAGCGAACTCCGCAGATATGAAGCCACGCTCGTGCACAAGTGCGGTGAAAATCCGTACATGGTCATGGCATCGGCAGATGACGGCGATTATTGCGAATATCAGCAAGCCGCAGACGAAATCACCCGCCTCCGCCAACTCCTATCCGAAGCAGAGAAGCGCGAGAGGGAGGCTAGATCACCGTTCGAAATTGTGGCCGACTGGCACGACAAGCAGGCCAGGACATTCAAAGAAATGTCTGAAGATTCGCGATCTGGCGAACAAGGAATGGCAAAGGCTGCCGACGCTGCAATTCATCATGCTGGTAGTGCTGCTGCTTTGAGACTTCACGCCATCAATAAACGACGAGCGGCGCTTGAAAGGAGCGAGGGATGACGAGCCTGTTTGACCAAGCCATATCGCCATCGGCCGCCGTTGAGAAAATGGCGGCTTGCGGTATCCACCTTTCGGAACGAACATTGAGAGAGAGGGCCAGACAGCTTGGCGCCTGCCGCGTCATTGGCAAAGCCATGTTCCTCATGCCGTCCGATATCGAGACAATCATCAATTCCGCACGACCGGAGCCCAACGAATGCCCAACCTCAAAAAGCGCGGAGACATCTGGCACTACAGTTTCACGGTGGACGGAAAGAGATACCGAGAAACTTCTGGAACGGGTGACAAGCGGCTCGCGGAAGACATCGCGATCAAACACGAAGACCGGGTCCGTCGTGCCGCTGTCCACGGCCAGGAGGCAATCCTAACCTTCCCAGAGGCGGTTGCCGAATATCTGAATGATGGCAAGGATGGGCGGTTCACAGCACCGCTCATTCGTCATTTCAGGAAGTGGAAAGTCAAGGACATCACTGGACCGGAAATCCGCAAGGCCGCCAAGCTCCTATATCCCGATGCCCAGCCAGCGACATGGAACCGGCAGGTAATTACGCCCATGCGCGCCATTATCAATCATGTGGCTGAGGCCAAGCGCCTGCCCAAGATATCGGTGAAAAGGTTCAAGGAAGAAAAGAAGCGGCGGCCGGCAGGAAGTTCCGATTGGCTGAACGTATTCAGCAAGACCGCCAAGAAGCTTGATATGCCGGAAACTGCCGCAATGGCTCGGTTCATGTTTGAAACCGCCACCCGCGTCTCTGAGGCTTGCCGCCTGACATGGGATGACGTGAACCTACAGCTTGGTGTGGCCTACCTCGCCAAAACCAAGACAGAACCCAGGAAGGTGTTTCTGACGCGCTCGATGGTTATCGAACTGGCGAATATCAGGAACTTGTACCCGATCCTGGTCTTTGGCGCGGCCAACCGATCGACGGCAAAGAAGCGCTTTGACAAGGTGATTGAGAAGGCTGGTTTGAACCGCCTCACAAGCCACGAAATTGGACGCCATGGGTTTGCTACGGAGATGATCCGCCGCAATGGCGTTGATGTGGCGACGACGGCAGACCACGGCGGATGGAAGTCACGCAGATTGCTGATGGAAACGTATGTTGAGGGGGATGCCGACCGGGAAGTTATCGACCGGGTTTTTGGCAAGAAAGAACGTCGTTGACACACGGTTGGCACACGACGATTTTTATAAAAAAGTTATTGACCGAAATAAATAACGAAATCAATTGATTAGGAGGTTGCTGGTGGAGAATGAAAACTCCCTTAGCAGGGGAGCGCCTTCGACCACTCGGCCACCTCTCCGGTGCGGCCTGATTATTGCGTAAAAAAAATGAATGCAAGGCTTTTTCGCCAAGAAGCCGAAAAACCTGTTGGCTGAACAGCCGCGCGCGAAACTTTGCGGCCAATTCGGGAACTTCTTTAGTGTCGGCACGTTCTCGCTTCGGTAACAAAAGAGGTGTTTCTAATGGCTCAGACCAAACTGAATGTTGTCGAAGACACGATCGAAAACCAGATTGCCGAGCTGCGCTCGCAAATCGCGTCGCTCTCCAAGTCCGTTTCCGCCCGTGCGGAAGGCGTGAGTGAGGATGCATCCGAATTTCTGGATGAGGCACGCGGTCGCGTTCGCAAGGCTGCGAGCAATGTCCGTGCGCAGGGCCAGAATGTGGTGGAAGCGGTCAAGGAAAATCCCGGTACGGCAACCTCGCTGCTGACGATCGTCGGCGCACTCGGTTTCGCAATCGGTTATGCGGTTGGTGCGGGTACGCAGCAGAACTCGTCGAACAGCAGCCTTTATCGCTGGCGCTGATGACGGCATGAGAGTTAGAGTTAGGGCAAGGCGGCAAAGTCCCGCCTTGCCTTTTTTGCATTGATTTCAAGACAACCGATATGGGGGGACCGGAAATGCTGTTCAGCAACGATCTTGAAGAGGCATTGGCGGACTTTGCCAGAGATCACGGCATCGACAGGGACGAAGCCATCCACCGCATCGTCCGCGCCGCCCTTATCAACAGCGGCTACCTTGCATCCGGCGAAGAAGGCATTCCGCCGGAAAAGCTGAATGCCAGCAACGACGATTGAGACTTAGTAGCCCGATCTCGACGGCGCCGGTGCTGCCCCGCCCTTGTAGCGACCGGACAGGGTGCGCAGGGCGTTGGCGAATTCAGTGACATCGGCGCCGACAGCCACGAAGGACGCGCCGAGTTCGAGATAACGGCGATTATAGGTCTCGTTAAAGGTGAGAATACCGGCAGCCTTGCCGGCCGCGACAATCTTGACGATCGCCGCTTCGATCACCGCCTGCACTTCAGGCTCATCGATCCTTCCGAGATAACCCATGTCGGCAGCGAGATCCGCCGGGCCTATGAAGACGCCATCCACACCCTCCACCGCAAGGATATTGTCGAGATCGTTGATCGCGGCGCGCGTTTCGGCCTGCACCAGCAGGCAGACGCTATCGGAGGCGCTGTCGGCGTAGTCGGTTATGGTGTTGAAAGCCGACGCGCGGGCCACAGCTGCCCCCATGCCGCGAATGCCGCGCGGCGGATAATGCATGGCGCTGACCAAACCTTCCGCCTGCGCCGCCGAATCGACCATCGGCACGAGAAGCGTGCGTGCGCCTGCATCCAGAAGCTGCTTGATCATCCAGCTTTCGCCCACCGGCACGCGCACGACCGGCTCGGCGGGCGACGTGGCAAGTGCGCGCAGCTGATCGATGATGCTGCGCAGATCGTTCGGCCCGTGCTCACCATCGATTACCAGCCAGTCGAAACCCGACGTTCCGGCGATTTCCGCCGTAATGGCCTCACCCATGTCAAGCCAGAGACCGATCTGCGGCTTGCCGGCATGGATGGCGGATTTGAAGCGATTTTCGGGAGCAGGCATGATGTCCTCAGGAAAGCAATAATTTCAGATCGGCGGAGGCATCCGCCAGGATGGCCCGATCCGGTTCAGCACCGGTATCGAGCAATTTTTTGCCCGCGACATAGGCCTTGGCATCATTGACGGCATCCACCGCCACGAAACGCCCTTCGCGGAAATACCAGACCGACCAGCTGCCTTCACGCGCGCCGGGCCGCAGTACCGTCTCGTCATAACCGAGATTGAAGCCGGCGATCTGCAGCTTCACCTCATATTGATCCGACCAGAACCAGGGTTTCGCCTCATAGGCGGTTTCACTGCCGGCAAGCACGGCAGCGGTCGTCTCGGCCTGATCGACGGCATTCTGTACCGATTCGAGACGCACAGGCTGGCCGCGCCATGGCAGCAGGGCGCAATCGCCCACCGCATGAATGTCCCGATCGGACGTGCGGGTATAATTATCCACCACAATGCCGTTGCCGACCTCGAGGCCCGATTCGCGGGCAAGCCGGTCATTCGGCGTTACGCCGATGCCGACGATGACGAAATCCACATCGAGCATCGCACCATCGGACAGTTCGGCGGCGGCCACCCGGCCATCCATGCCGACAAGGCGCACGAGGCCGGTCTTTTCGCGAATGGAAACGCCGTTCGCCTGATGAATGTCGCGCATGATATCGGCGGTTTCTTTCGCCGCCACGCGCTGGAGAATACGGTCGGCCATTTCGATCAGCGTCACATCGAGGCCGAGCTTGCGGGCAACCGCCGCCGCTTCAAGGCCGATATAACCGCCGCCGATCACCAGCAGCCTGCGGCCCGGCTTCATCTCTTCCATCAACCGGTCAGCGTCGCGCTTGTCGCGAACGGTCAAGACCCCTTCCAGATCGCCACCGATGCTGGCGGGCAGCAGACGGGGTGCGGCCCCGGTCGCCAGCACCAGCTTGTCATAGGCAAGCGTGCTGCCATCCTGCATACGCACCGTTTTGGCCTTGCGGTCGATATCTTCCGCCCAGGTGGACAGCCGGATATCGACATTATTGTCCGCGTACCACTCCTCCGGGCGGAACATCAGCCGGTCAAAACTCATCTCGCCGAGAAGGTATTTTTTGGAGAGCGGCGGCCGCTGGTAGGGATAGACATCTTCAGAGCCGATGATGGTGATGGGACGCTCATCCTTCAGCGCCCGGAGCTTTGCCGCCAGCGCGAAAGCGGCCTGCCCCGCCCCGACGATTACCAGCCTTCCCGTCACGTTCCACTCCCAGACACGAATCGCGATCGGCCAACCCTGCCATGCTCACGAAGCCATATTGCCGGATCAGGCGTAACGCCAAGTACGGCCCGCGTCAACAGCGCAGCCACGCCAGCCCGGTGCAAGCATGACACATTATCAGCACAGGCTGCGACACGCCTGCAACCGGACCGAGCCAAGCGCATTCTATCAAGGGAAACATCGGCTTGCGAAACGAAGATTGGCCCATGTCGAGACGGACAACAGACAATTGCGCGGATTTCCTTCATGACCTGGCAAGGAAGCCGCGTTAAAATCAGCATCAGGAGAGGCAATCCGGGAGGTTGTCATGGCTTTGCATATGGATCCCCGTCAGAACGTCCCCCAGGACGAGAAGTACGAGAAATTTCAGATCGACCGGCCCGGCAAGATCACCTTCATCGGGCATCATCTCAGCGCCAAGGACACCATGCGCTGCCTGGTGCGCACCATTTCCCTTTATGGCGCGGAAATCGAAGTCGGTCCGCATCTGGAAATGCCCGCCAATTTCTATCTGGAAATCCTCGGCATCCGCGATGAGATTGGCTGCACGCTGATCCGCCGCGAAGAGGAAAAGGTCACCATCGGTTTCAACATGCTGATCGATGCCGAATTCCTGCACCATGTGCGCCGGCTGAGTTTCGAGACCAGCGCCTGAGGCGGCACGGCGGCGGAAAAAACTGTTCCAAAACAGTCACTGGATAACCGGGCGCGGCTTGCGTCCGGTTTTTTTGCACCTATTGTGAGCCGGGTTTTCAAACACAGCTACCGGAACTTTCAGCCAATGTCCGCTTTCTCACGCCTTACGCCGCTTGCCGTCTCGCTCCCTTCAACCGTTCCTTTCGTTGGCCCGGAAGCCATCGAACGGAACCGCGGCCCGAAGGTGGAAGCGCGGATCGGCGCCAATGAAAGCGGCTTTGGCCCCGCCCCTTCAGTGCTTCTGGCCCTGCGTGACGCTGCGGCAGACACCTGGATGTATAGCGACCCGGAAAATTTCGAATTGAAGGAAGCGCTTGCCATCCATCACGGCGTTGCACGCGGCAATATCGCCATCGGCAGCGGCGTGGACGGATTGCTGGGTGAGATCGCCCGGCTGATTATCGAGCCCGGCACGCCTGTTGTCACCTCGTTTGGCGGTTATCCCACCTTCAATTACCATGTGAACGGTTTTGGCGGGAAACTCGTGACCACACCCTATGTGGACGATCACGAAGACCTTGATGGCCTTCTCGATCTCGTCATTCGGGAAAATGCGCCGCTCGTCTATTTCGCCAATCCTGACAATCCGATGGGAAGCTGGTGGGAGGCGAGCGAGGTCGTTGCCTTTGCGCGCGCGCTGCCGGAAACCTGCCTGCTCATTCTGGACGAGGCCTATTGCGAAACCGCGCCCGCCAGTGCCGTGCCGGCCATCGATGCGCTGATCGGCCAACCGAACATTCTGCGCATGCGCACCTTCTCAAAGGCCTATGGGCTCGCCGGCGCACGTGTCGGTTATGCCATTGGCACGCTCGGCAATGTCGAAGCCTTCGACAAGATCCGTAACCATTTCGGCATGGCGCGCATTTCGGTCGCCGGCGCTTTGGCAGCGTTGAAGGATCAGGCCTATCTGCATGAAGTCGTTGGTAAAATTTCCGACGCCCGTGAGCGTGTTTCCGAGATTGCCCGAAATAACGGCCTTTCGCCCCTGCCCTCGGCCACCAATTTCGTCACCATCGATTGCCACCGTGACGGGGCTTACGCCCGCGCCATCGTCGATGGGCTGATGGAACATGGCGTCTTCATCCGCATGCCGGGTGTGGCCCCGCTCAACCGCTGCATTCGCGTGAGCGTGGGGCCGAATGACAAGCTCGATCTTTTCGAGCAGGCATTGCCGAAGGTCCTCAAGGCGATCGGGTAAGCTCCCAACCCACCCTCATTCCTGTGCTCGTCACAGGAATCCAGTCAGCCCAAGTCCTTGGGCTGGAGGGACTCTTTTCGCCGCGCAGACGCGCGTCGGCTGGATTCCCGTGACAAGCACAGGAATGAGGGTTGGAAAGTGCCGCGCGTTGCACGCATCGATTCAACATCCTCCCGCAAGCCCCTGCCCGCGAATCGTTTTCCGGCGAAGAGACATCGCCAAACATAAGAAAACCGCGCCGGCCTTGTTCCTGCCGGTCGCGGTTTGATGTGTCAGCGCAAAAGCTTTTTTTAAAGCCCTCGCCGCGTTCCCCTTCGGGTTTACTTTCGTTTGCACCGGTCATCGGGACTGGAGGGAACCGGACCGGAAATCTCACTGATAGTCTGGATGGATCAGTGCATCGTCATCCAGTCACGGGCAGCACGCAGCGCTTCGGCCAGTTCCGCCTTGGTCATGTTCCGGGCAAGATCTGCGCGCAAAGAAGCGGCTCTTTCCGATCCGCGGATGGCGGCGATGTTGAGCCATTTGTGGGCCGCGACCAGATCCACCGTGCAGCCCCGGCCGGTCGCATAGACCAGGCCGAGATTGCAAAGGGTGTCGGCGCGGGTTTCGCCACCGGCAACTGCCATTTCGATATCGCGAATTTCAAAGCGTGCCATCGTTTTAATCCCTGTCTTCTGCCTGTTTCATCAATTGCCTTCTTGCCGAGGCTAACCTTCAGAACCGCCGTCTTATGCGGCTTTTTTGTTCTTTGGGCCGGCAGGTTTTCCCTGCGCTTTTGATGAGTTCACTATGCCTCAAGCCTTTCAACGGGCGCTTAAAAGGCATGATTAATGGGCCGCAAACAAACTGCAAACGATTGGTAAAATTGGGTTTTTGTTAAATATCATGAGGTGCGGAAATTAAGGACTTTCAGGCGATTTTTACGAAAAGTTTACATCTGGATTTAAACCCTTCGTTCACCACGATAAAAACATCGATTTTCAAATTCGCCCGTCTCAACTCCCTCGACCGTCGCAAATGCCTCTCCATGGCGGCAAATTTCTGTTTCCTTTTACGTTAACGTAAAATAGTATTCGCCTGCCTGTTATGAGGATGAAACAGGTAGAGGATAGCATGGCCAAAAGGGTGATCGCGTCGCAGGACGTCACACCATCGGCAATGCGGAACAGGGTTTAATGCGCATCCATTTCTTCGTGACCGATCCGGCTCAGAAGGGGTCTGCGCAAATTTCGGGAGGAGTTTTTATGAAGCGCGTAATGATGATTGCCGCTGCCCTCATGATGGGCAGCAACCTTGCTTTTGCCGCAGAAGCCATTGAGGGCAACTGGAAGACGGCAAGCGGCGAAACCGCCGTGATCGGCCCCTGCGGCGCAGCCTTTTGTGTGACGCTGAAGACCGGCAAACATGCCGGAAAACAGATCGGCAAGCTTTCCGGCAAGGGAAACAACTACTCCGGCGACATCACCGACCCAGCCAACGACAAGACCTATAGCGGCTCCGGCACCGTTTCCGGCAATTCGCTGAACATGAAGGGCTGCGTGCTGAAGATCTTGTGCAAATCGCAGACCTGGACACGGTTGTAACGGCAGGACGGCGGGCGGGCCTTCGGCTCCCCGCCAGCCAACCCGGCGCGGCATCAGGAAACCTGCCTGTGGAACCGCGAATGGATGTCGCGTGGAACACCTGTGCCCGTTGATGTATCGTGGCCACCGAGCGCACCCCAACGAGAGCCACGCATGCCCCTCCCCCTTTTGACGATCCTGATTGCCGGCACCTCGCATGTGGGCAAAAGCACCCTTGCCGGTCTGTTGAGTGAAAAGCTCGGCTGCGAAGCGATATCGACCGATAGCCTCGCCCGCCACCCCGGCCGGCCTTGGCCGGGCATACCGGCACCGGTGGAGGACTATTACACGCAGCTTTCAGCGGAAACGATCCACTGGTTTCTGAAAGTGCATCACCAGAACATCTGGCCGCTGATCCGCTCGCTGATCGACAACACATCCGGCACCGGCAATCCTGCAATTTTCGAGGGCGCGGCCCTGCGCCCGGAATTTATCTCGCCCCTGCTCGGCGGCACTGTCGCCGGAGTGTTTCTGCATGCCGGGAATGACTTTCTTCTCGAGCGGATGCGTTCTCACGCCCAATACGACGATGCAACGGCCAGCCAGCGGCGGATCATGGACGCCTTCATCGAGCGCTCGCTGCGGGAGAATATCGAGATGCTGGCGTCGGCGCAGCAACATCACGTGCCGGTTGTCGACGTCACGAAACCGCAGGCACTCGAAACCCTCGTGGCCGATCTTGCCGCGCGCGCGGCCACCTCTTCTTCGTGATCAAAAGACGGGAGATCGAGGTCTCCAGCGAGACCATTGCGGCATTAATCTGTCCTGTCACCACCCGTTAACATCCCTGAACACCATATGAACCGGGGTCTCAGGGTCCGTTCAGTCCGAGTATGGCAAAACTCTGTCCATCAACTCCAATAAAGGGGAATGGACATGGCAAAGTTGATCAGCCGGTTGGCAATCTTCGCGTTTCTCATGGCGATCTTCGCCATGTCCTTCGCTTCGCTCGTCGTTAATCCCAACCGCAGTTTTCAGCGGGTGAATGCCGGCGCGGCAATTGCCTGCCAGCACAGCCCGGCGCCCGGCGCCAATTGCCCCGTCGTACTTTGAGGACCGGCCGATGACAAACAGCTTCTCCAACGGCCTGTTTTCCGCTCTTCGGCTGGTGCTGATGGCCTCGATCTTTCTCGGCCCGGTGGCGGGACTTGCAGTTTACAAGGCAGATCCTCGCCCGGCCTCCAAGGGCGCCGGTTTCGTACTCTTGATGAGCCTGCAGCGCGGCGCGCTCGGCTGATATCTCGCACACCCTTTATCGATCCGGCCGCATTTTCCGTTTCTTTTCAGTTTCTTCGTATTTCTGTCGCTTGCCTGTCGAAATTGCCCCCTTATAATGGGCCATGACAATAGCAAAACGAACGATTCCGCCCTTCACCTTCATCAGCCCCGAGCCTTTCGCACCGCAGTCCTTTACGGACCCGAAAGAAGCAGTCGAGGCTTTGACCGCGCTTTACGAACGCAATACGGCGTTCCTGATCAACTCCTTCACCGACCTTGCCAAGGGCGCGCCGATTGCCGGCCGTTACCGCGCCTGCTATCCGCAGGTCAGCCTTGAGACCGCAACCTTCGGCCATGTCGACTCGCGCCTCTCCTATGGTCACGTCACCGCGCCCGGCGTCTACACGACGACGATCACCCGGCCAGAGCTTTTCCGCCATTATCTCAAGGAACAGCTGGGGCTTCTGATGAAGAACCACGGCGTTCCGGTCACGGTGTCGGAATCGGCCACGCCCATTCCGTTGCATTTCGCTTTTGGCGAGGGCGCTTATGTCGAGGCGGCTGCCGCTTCCTCGCTGTCCGACGTGCCGCTGCGCGATCTGTTCGATACGCCCGATCTCAACAATACCGACGACCTCATCGCCAATGGCGAATATGACCAGGTGCCGGGCGAACCCGCGCCGCTTGCGCCGTTTACCGCGCAGCGCATCGACTATTCGCTGGCGCGTCTCAGCCATTATACGGCGACCAGCGCCAGCCATTTCCAGAACTTCGTGCTGTTCACCAACTACCAGTTCTATATCGACGAATTCGCCGCATGGGCGCGCCAGATGATGAAGAATGGCGGCGAGGGTTACACCGCCTTCGTGGAGCCGGGCAACATCATCACCCCCGCCGGCTCCGACAGGCCGGAAACGGACGCCGTGCTTGGCCGCCTGCCACAGATGCCCGCCTATCACCTGAAGAAAAAGGGCCATGCGGGCATTACGCTGGTCAATATTGGCGTCGGCCCTTCCAACGCCAAGACGATCACCGACCATATCGCCGTGCTGCGCCCGCACGCCTGGCTGATGGTCGGTCATTGCGCCGGCCTGCGTAACAGCCAGCGGCTGGGCGATTATGTTCTGGCGCATGCCTATGTGCGTGAGGACCACGTTCTCGATGACGACCTGCCGGTCTGGGTGCCGATCCCGGCTCTCGCCGAAGTGCAGCTGGCGCTGGAAGGCGCGGTGGCGGAAGTCACCGGATACGAGGGCTTCGAGCTGAAGCGCATCATGCGCACCGGCACAGTCGCCACCATAGACAACCGCAACTGGGAGCTTCGCGACCAGGCCGGTCCGGTCAAGCGCCTGTCGCAATCCCGCGCCATAGCACTCGACATGGAATCGGCCACCATCGCCGCCAACGGCTTCCGTTTCCGCGTGCCCTACGGCACGTTGCTCTGTGTCTCCGACAAGCCGCTGCATGGCGAATTGAAGCTGCCAGGCATGGCGACGGAATTCTATCGCACCCAGGTCGCCCAGCATCTGCAAATCGGCATCCGCGCCGTGCAGAAGCTCGCCGCCATGCCGACGGAAACGCTGCATTCGCGCAAGCTTCGAAGCTTTTACGAGACGGCGTTCCAGTAAGATTGTGCATCTTCGCCCTCAAGGTGCTGATGTTGGCTCATACACCTTGAGGCGTCGAAATGCGTGTGACGATCGACCTCGATGACGAGCTGATCGCAGAGGTCATGGAAATTACCGGTCTCTCCAGCGCTGAGGCGGCGGTTGAAGAGGCATTGAGAAAATTTATCCGGAGACACCGGGAGCTACGAGGCGTCGGCCGGGAAGGCAATCTCAGTGGAGTCCGCGATAGCTGGAGAACGGATGAGTCCTAATCGACGCACTCAATGCTCTCATTGCCATCAAAGAACATAACCTCCGTCATTCCGGCCTTGAGCCGGAATCCAGCCGACGCGAGTCTGCGCGGCGAGAAGAGTCTTTTCAGCCCAAGGACTTGGGCTGACTGGATTCCGGCTCAAGGCCGGAATGACGGAGAGAAAACAGCACGACCACAGCAAAATAGCGCATTTAGCGGACAGGAACGATTATACCTGGGCCTATAGTGCTTCAGGCAAAAACGAGATCTTTGGAAGCGCTCTATCTCTTTATTTTTACGCATCTCCAGTAAGACCGATACGCATTTTTACTGGAGACGCTCTTGCGAAGTCGCCGGTCGCGGTCCGCTCGCGCGGATCGCGCGCCACATCCGCTCAAACCACCTTCACCGTCCCCTCCACGCGGATGGGAAAATTCACCGACCGCGCAATGAAGCACTTATCATGCGCATCATGGTGCAGCTCATCCGCCCGGGCGGCATCGCCTTTCGAGATGGTGATGACCGGTTTCAGCACCACTTCGCTGAATTGCCCGGCACCGTCCTTTTCCATCACCAGCGTGCCTTCGGCATTGTCGACATAGTCTTCAACGATGATGCCGTTGACCGAGCAGAAATGCAGGTACCAGAGCTTGTGGCAGGCCGAGAGCGAGGCGACCAGCAGGTCTTCCGGGTTCCAGCGGGAGGGATCGCCACGGAAGGCCGGGTCGGACGAACCGGCAATGTCCGCTTTTCCCGCCGTGGAAATCGTGTAGTCGCGTTCATAGTCGCGATAACCCGACGTGCCCTTGCCGCGATTGCCGGTCCATTTCACCTGCACGGCGTAATGATGTTCCTGTCCTGCCATTGTCATTTCTCCCTTGGAATCTTTTTTCGCATTTCCTGACGGAAAACCGGTGTCCATTTTTCCTAGAAATGCTCGCGCGTATCGCGCAGGTGATCGAGCCCCTTACGCAACGTCTCGATGATTTGGTCGACTTCCGACCGGCTGATCGTCAGCGCCGGCGAGGCCAGCATTCGGTCGCCAGTCGCGCGCATCACAAGCCCGTTTGCCAGGCAATGGTTGCGCACTTCGGTTCCGATGTCGTCCGGTTTGGCGAAACGTCTGCGGGTCGCCTTGTCGGCGGTTATCTGCAGGCCGCCCATCAGGCCGACATTCACCGCCTCACCCACCAGTTCGTGGTCATCGAGGCTTTTCCAGCCTTGCGAAAAATAAGGGCCGATATCGTCGCGCACCCGCTCCACCAAACCCTCATTTTCGATGATGCGAAGATTTTCAAGCGCTGCGGCAGCGCAGACGGGATGGCCGGAATAGGTGAAGCCATGGTTGAAGTCACCGACCTCAGACAACATCACCTCCGCCACACGATCTGAGACGATGACGCCGCCGATCGGCAGATAACCGGATGACAGGCCCTTGGCGACAGGCGCAAAATCCGGCTCGACGCCAAAATGCTGATAGCCGAACCAGGAGCCAAGCCGGCCGAAACCGCAAATCACCTCATCCGACACCAGAAGGATATTACGCGCCTTGCAGATGCGGGCGATTTCCGGCCAGTAGGTCTCCGGCGGCACGATGACGCCGCCTGCCCCCTGAATGGGTTCGGCCACGAAAGCGGCGACGTTTTCCTCGCCGAGTTCATCGATCTTCGCTTCCAGTTCACGGGCGACCTTCAGGCCGAATTCGGCGGGCGAGAGATCGCCGCCTTCAGCATACCAGTAGGGCTGGCCGATATGGGCGACGCCTTCGATCGGCAGGTTGCCCTGCTCATGCATCCATTTCATGCCGCCGAGTGAAGCGCCTGCCACGGTCGAGCCGTGATAGCCGTTACGCCTTGCGATCACCCTGGTCTTCGCCGGATGGCCGAGCGCCTTCCAGTAAACACGCGCCATGCGGAACCAGGTGTCGGTCGCTTCCGAACCGGAATTGGTGAAGAAGACATGGTTCATCTTCGGCCCGGCACGAGAGGCGATCTTCTGCGCCAGAAGCGTGGCCGGCGGCGTGGTGGTGCCGAAAAAGGCGTTGTAATAGGGCAGCTCGTTCATCTGGCGCTGAACGACATCGGCGATCTCGCGGCGTCCATAACCAATATTCACGCACCAGAGGCCGGCAAAGGCGTCGAGATATTTCTTGCCGGTGCTGTCATAGATGAAAACCCCTTCGGCCCGTTCGATGATGCGGGTGCCGGCGGCATTCAATTTTCCCATGTCGGAAAAGGGATGAAGGTGATGGGCGGCATCGATGGCGGCAAGGTTCGACATCGGCTTGGAGACTTCATTCATGACAGATCGCACTCCCATAAAGGCAGCGGCGCTCACGCCACCGCGCGCACCGAACATGGCCGGGCGGCTTTGATTTGGCAAGGCTGGTGATTTTCAGGGGGTATTGGGTGAGCGGAGGCTGACTGTTTCTTCTCCCCAGGGGGAGAAGGTGGCCCGAAGGGTCGGATGAGGGGGGGCGACGCCAACGATATGCGGAGAGCTCGCCCCCTCATCCCGCTGCCGCGGACTTCTCCCCGGCGGGGAGAAGAAACAAGCGGCGCGCTCCCAATCCAAACGCACTCCGTTCGCGCTATGCGAAAAACGCCCGGCCCACCAGCACCTTCAATTCGCCGGCGTGAACCTCCAGGGCCACGTCCCGTTCCATCGGCAGCAATTCGCCGTCGATGACGCAGCGCACATCATGACGCTTCTTCGGGAAATGCAACTCCACATCCGTCACGGTCATGGCCGTTACGGCGGCGTTTTCCTTCAACCTGCCACGCAGAATGTCGAAAACGAGCTTTGCGACACCAGAGGGAGGCAGCGGATCGGTGAGGTAAAAACCGAGATGGCCGCCGGAGACATTATCCGCCACCAGCAGCGAGTTCTGGCCGAACTCATTGTTGGAGACGGAAATGGCAGAGACCTTGCGGTGCTGGGTTTCGCCATTGACGGTATATTCCACCTCGAAGACGGGCGGATTGAGGATGACGCTGATGGCGGCGCGGATGCTTGCCTTGATCTTGCCGAGGCGCGAGGCGAAAGCGAGATTGTTGCGATAGCGCACCATGCGCGAATGCAGACCGGCGGAAAACTGGTGAACGAAAAGCCGGCCATTGGCGCTGGCTATATCCACACTGGCAATCTCGCCATTCGCCAGTGTTTCCAGCGCCAGGCGGATGTCGAGCGGCAGTTTCAGCGAGCGGGCAAACAGGTTCATGGTGCCGGCCGGCACGATGCCAAGTGCTATGCCCTGTTTCCAGGCAATGCCGGCGGCGGCCGAAATGGTGCCATCGCCACCACCGGCAATGATGCCTTCAATATCAGGCTCATCGGCAGCGCGTTGCATTTCCTCGACAATGTCCTTTCCAGAAACCAGACGGCATTCGATCTGGTGCCCAGCCCGGGAAAAGACTTGGCGGGCGTGGTCGCAATAGGCATCCATATCAGTGGTGCGAAAGGTGCCGCCGTCACGATTGAAAATTGCAATGAGCTTCATGTCCAACCCGGTCCCGTAACGTTCGCAGCCGCGCGTAAATGCCTGGCTTCATCTAGAGTTCCGAACACCATCGCGTGAAGATGCTCTTTTACCGAGAATCGCTCTACCGCAACGCATCATTTCATGTTAGGGATCACTTAAGGTCATTTTCATGACCGCGCATCTCCAGTCAGGGCAGACCGCTCCCATACGGTCTTGCCCTTTTTTCTGTGGGGTCCTCCCCCTTCTCAGGTCATCATGAGCCAGTCGAAAATTTCCGAAGCCCATCCCGCAGCGGAGAATGAAACCGTTTACACGGGGGCTCCGGCCGTGGCGCTCTCGCCGCTTGCCATCGCGCTGATCGAACTGGCGCTGGCCGCCGGCGGCTTCGGCATCGGCACCGGCGAATTCGCCATCATGGGCCTGTTGCCTGACGTCGCCACGACCTATGGCGTTACGGTGCCACAGGCGGGTTATGTGATCACGGCCTATGCGCTCGGCGTCGTCATCGGTGCGCCGATCATCGCCATCCTTGCCGCGCGCATGACGCGGCGCGCTTTGCTCCTCGGCCTGATGGGGCTTTTTGCAGCCGGCAATATCTTAAGCGCCATCGCACCTGACTTCCTGAGCTTTACCGTGCTGCGCTTCATCACCGGCCTGCCGCATGGGGCCTATTTCGGCGTTGCGGCGCTGGTGGCGGCCTCCATGGCGCCGATCCATAAACGGGCCCGCGCCGTCGGCCGCGTGATGCTCGGCCTCACCATCGCCACGCTGCTCGGCACGCCGCTTGCCACCTTTTTCGGCCAGCTGCTGTCCTGGCGCGCCGCCTTCATGCTGGTTGGCGGCATAGCGCTCCTGACCGTTGCCCTGCTGTGGCTGTTCCAGCCGCGTGACCGGGTGGAGGAAGGCGCAAGCGTCTGGCGCGAACTCGGCGCTTTCCGCCGCGTGCAGGTGTGGCTGACGCTTGCCATCGCGTCCGTCGGTTTCGGCGGCATGTTCTCGGTCTTCAGCTATATCGCCAAGACCACCACTGACGTGGCGATGATGCCGGTTTCCACCGTCTCCATGGTGCTGGCGCTGTTCGGCATCGGCATGAATGTCGGCAATGTTGTCGGTTCGCGGCTGGCCGATATCTCGCTCAACGGCACGATTGGCGGCATGCTCGCCTTCAACGTGCTGGTCATGGTCGTGTTCGGCATGACCGCGCATGATCCGTTCATGCTGTGCCTCTGCGTCTTCCTGATCGGCTGCGGTTTTGCCGCCTGTCCGGCGGTACAGACGCGGCTGATGGATGTGGCGCAGGATGCCCAGACGCTGGCCGCCGCCTCCAACCACTCCGCCTTCAACATCGCCAATGCGCTCGGCGCCTGGCTCGGCGGACTGGTTATCGCCATGGGCTACGGCTATGCCTCGACAGGTTATGTCGGCGCGGTTCTGTCCCTTCTCGGACTTGGCGTTTTCCTTGTTTCCGTCACCGTCGAGCGGCGCGAAAAGGCAGCCTGAGCCGGCCATATCGCAGCTTACGGAAATTTCACAATCGGCCGCTTGACTCTTTTCGGTTTCAGGCGCAACACGACCTTACGCGCATGCCTTGCGGCACGGCGCGGATTTCAACGGAGCATCATTAGATGTCTAGCGACAGTAGCAGTCGATTGCCTTTGCCGAGACCGGCGAACGTGAACTGATCCGACCGCTGTCGGCTCACCACCGCGTTCGCCGTTATCGGCGAATCGACGGAAAGGTGAGCAATCATGAACTTCCACAACCTCTCCCAGAGGGCCAGCAAGGCCGCACGTCTTCTTCGTAGCGGAAATGCCGGCTCCACCACCATTGCCGAACGCGTCGAGCACCTCAACACGCTCGATGTCGGCGATGCTGCAACCGCCCTGCTCGCCATGCCGCAGGCAAAGGCCGTCGCCATTCTCGACCGGCCGGAACTGCATGGCGCAGCCGCCATCATCGCGCATATTCCTGTCGAACAGGCCGCCCGCTTCGTCAACCTGATGTCTGACGACCGCGTGGCCGACGTCATGGCGGAAATGGAAGAAGAGCCGCGGGCAAAGCTGTTTTCCCGGCTGGACCGGACGACGGCGCTCTCCATCAAACATCTGATGGGTTATCCGCCGCGCACCGCCGGCTCGATCATGACCACGGAATTCGTCAGCGTGCCTGATGACTGGACGGTGGAACAGACCCTTTCGCACATCCGCGTCGTCGAGCGGTCGCGTGAAACGGTCTATGCCATCTATGTGCTGGCTCAGGACGGAACGCTTTCCACCGTTGTGACGCTGCGCCGCCTGCTGACCGGCGAAGCCGGCGCCTCCATTCTGTCAGTCGCATCGAAGGAAGGCATCGTCTGCGCCAGCCCATTGATGTCGCAGGAGGATGTCGCCCGGCTGATCCGCAAGCACGACCTTCTGGCGCTGCCCGTCGTCGATGACCGTTCACATATTCTCGGCATCGTCACCGTCGACGACGTGATCGACACCATGATCGCCGACACAACGGAAGACGCCCACAAGTTCGGTGGTATGGAGGCGTTGGGCAAGCCCTACATGACGATCGGCTTTCCGGACATGATCCGCAAGCGCGCAGGCTGGCTTGCAGCGCTGTTCCTCGGTGAAATGCTGACGGCCAGCGCCATGCAGCATTTCGAGGGTGAGCTGGAAAAGGCCGTGGTGCTGACGCTGTTCATTCCGCTCATCATGTCGTCGGGCGGCAATTCCGGTTCGCAGGCAACCTCGCTCATCATCCGGGCGCTGGCTCTCGGCGAACTCAAGCTTTCCGACTGGTGGCGGGTGCTGCTGCGGGAAATCCCGACGGGCCTGACGCTCGGCTGCATTCTAGGCGCCATCGGCTTCCTGCGTCTGACGGTCTGGCAGCAGGCCGGGTTTTATGACTATGGCGAGCACTGGCTGCTGGTCGGCGCAACGGTCTTTGCAGCGCTTGTCGGCATCGTCACCTTCGGCTCGCTCGCCGGCTCCATGCTGCCCTTCGTGCTGCAGCGCCTGCGGCTCGACCCCGCAAGCGCATCGGCCCCCTTCGTCGCCACGCTGGTGGATGTCAGCGGCCTCGTCATCTACTTCTCGGTGGCGCTGGTGATCCTCAGCGGCACATTGCTTTGAAAGACAAAAGGCCCGCTCGGAAGAGCGGGCCTTTTCATTTGCGGAATGTGCCTGCGCGCAACAGCCCATCAGCCGCCGGCGCTGATGACGCCCGTTCCGAGCAGCCCAAGCAGGATAAAGCCGATGACCACGCGGTACCAGACGAAGGGCATGTAGCTCTTGGTGGAGACCAGCTTGAGGAAGACGACAATCACCGCATAACCGACGATGAAGGCGATCAGGGTGGCAAGTCCCGTCTGGCCCCAGCCGACCGGGTTATCCTCACCGATGCTCTTGAAAAGCTGGTAGAAGCCGGAGCCGAAAACGGCGGGAACGGCGAGCAGGAAGGAATAACGCGCCGCCGCCTCGCGGGTATAGCCGAGCAGCAGGCCGGCGCTGATGGTGCCGCCCGAACGCGAGACGCCGGGGATGAGCGCCATGGCCTGCGCGAAACCGAAGAGTATACCGTCGCGCCAGATCAGCTGGTTCAGCTTGTAACGCTTCTCACCGATCCTGTCGGCGATGCCGAGAACGATGCCGAAGACGATGAGCATGACGGCGGTGATATAGAGGTTGCGCAGCGAATGCTCGATGGCGTCCTTGAAGAACAGGCCGAGAAACACGATTGGCACCGAACCGACGATGATCAGCCAGCCGAGCCGGGCATCGGCCTTGTCATAGGGGCCGCCGAGGCGAAGGTTCTGCCGCAGCCACGCCGTGGCGATCCGCATGATGTCGGACCAGAAATAGACCAGCACCGCCATTTCCGTGCCGATCTGCGTAATCGCGGTGAAGGCAGCCCCGGGATCCGCGCCTGATGGCAGGAACTCCCCGGCTATCCTCAGATGCGCGCTTGAAGAAATCGGAAGAAATTCCGTAAGTCCTTGCAAAAGACCGAGAAATCCGGCCTCCATCCAACCCATGCTCATGTGCTTTGATGTCCCTGCTGCGAATCACGATGGCAGCATTATGCATTAATCGGGGCAAATGCATGTTGCATTGCACCATCCCGAGCATTGAGAGCGTCACGTGGTTTTACCCGTGATTTTTCAGGCCGCCTTCTCCGCGGCCTGCGGCAGCTGGGTGTATTTCGCGCCGTTCTTGCAGACGACATGGGCATCGCCCCAGACTTTCAGCGCCGAAATCACCGGCTTCATGGTGTCGCCAAGCGGTGTCAGCGCGTAGTCCACGCGTGGCGGCACCACCGGGAAGACAGTGCGCGAAATCAGGCCCGCCTCTTCCAGTTCGCGCAGCTGCTTGGTCAGCATGCGCTGGGTGACGCTTGGGATGTGGCGACGCAGCTCGTTGAAGCGCAACGTGCCCTCGTTGATGAGGTGATAAAGGATCACACCCTTCCATTTTCCATCGAGGAAACTTAAGGCCGATTCCACCGGGCAGCCGGGAAAATTGCCGGTGAGCTTGGCGCGCGGTCGCGACATCACAGTATCCTTTTTGTATGTATCATCACAAAATGTGCATTCTTGCGATTGGTGTTCATATGTATCAAGTAAGAGGCACGCAAACAAGCAAAGGAGACTGTTCATGCGCGCCATCGGTTACAGGACAAGCCAGCCCATCACCGCCAAGGATGCGCTTGTCGATATCGACCTGCCGCAGCCGGAGGCGAAGGGGCACGACATTCTGGTGGAGGTGAAGGCCGTTTCGGTCAACCCCGTTGACACCAAGGTGCGCCGCAACCAGTCGCCGGAAAATGGTGCTACCCGCGTGCTCGGCTTCGACGCTTCGGGCGTGGTGAAGGCCGTTGGTGACAAGGTTTCGCTGTTCAAGCCCGGCGACGAGGTGTTTTATGCCGGCGTTATCAACCGTCCGGGTTCCAACAGCGAATTCCACCTGGTCGATGAACGCATTGTTGGTGCAAAGCCGAAATCGCTGAATTTCGAGGAAGCCGCAGCCCTGCCGCTGACGGCGATCACCGCTTACGAGACACTGTTCGACCGGCTGCGGGTGAAGGACCCGGTTCCGGGCGCGGCCAACGCCGTTCTGGTCATCGGTGGCGCCGGTGGCGTCGGCTCCATCGCCATCCAGCTTCTGAGGGCGCTGACGGACCTTACCGTCATCGCCACCGCCTCGCGGCCGGAAACCATGGCCTGGGCGACGGAACTGGGTGCGCATCACGTAGTCGATCACAGCAAGCCGATCGCGCCGCAGGTGGAGGCGCTTGGTCTTGGCGCGCCGGGCTTCGTCTTCTCGACCACCCATAGCGACATTCACGCCGCCGACAGTGTCGCAACCATCGCCCCGCAGGGCCGTTTCGCGCTGATCGACGATCCGGCCGGCGGTTTCGACGTCATGGCCTTCAAGCGCAAATGCATCTCGATCCATTGGGAAATGATGTTCGCCCGCGCCGTCTTTGAGACGCCTGACATGATCGAGCAGCACAAGCTGCTCAACCACGTCGCGCAACTGGTGGATACCGGCAAGATCAAGACGACGCTGACCGAGGTTTTCGGCACCATCAATGCCGCCAATCTCATCAAGGCGCATGCGCTGATCGAAAGCAACAAGGCCAAGGGCAAGATCGTGCTTTCAGGCTTCTGACCGACGCGACGGCGCGTCCGCATGTGCGGGCGCGCCAATTCCGCCCCATGCCTCTGCCACGCGCGAAAAATCTCGCGTGGCTTTTTCTTGTCAATCCTCGTCCGGATCTTCCGGGCACGGCCATGATGCAGGCGTGGTCAGGCCGCTCGGCAATTTTGTTTTGGCATCGCCGCAGGCAATATCGACCTGCCTTTGCTCCAGCCCCGTCGCCGTGGAAAGATCGAGCCCCTCGATGCGCGTCAGGAGCAGGAAGGCACTGGTGAAATCCACCGGCCCGGCGAGCTTTGCACCGCCAAAGCGGGCACGTGACAGGTTGGTCAGGGAGAATTTCGAGCCGTTTAGCGTCGCACCCTCGAAATCGGCGCGGCCGAGTTCGGCCTTGGTGAAATCCGTGCCGTCGAGCTTGGTTTTTTCGAACTTGGTGCGCTGCATTTCGGCGTTGATAAATTTCGCGTTGGTGGCGTCGGCAGCGCTAAAGTCGCTGCGATAGGCTTCCACCTTGGTCAGATTGGCGCCCTGCAGGTTCGCCTCCCCCAGCGCCGTGCGGATGAGCTTCGCCTTCTCGAGATTGGCGCCCTTCATCGAGGAGCCGCGCAGGTCGGTATAGGTGAAGTCCGTGCCGTAAAGCATCGCCGAATCGAGATTGCTGCCGCCCAGCATCAGAAGTCGCTTGTTGCATTCGCGCCAGTCTATGCCGGCCATGGCATCCGTGCGGCAGCTGGCAGCCACCAGCGGGCCGCCGCTGAGCGAAACGGCCACAACCACGCCCGCCGCCAAAGCGGCGCCAAACCTTGTCTTCCGCACGATATTCAGCCTTTGAAAGCCGGACATTCTCTTAACTCCCTGTCGTCGGGCGACGACACCTAGGACCATAGGCACGTTCAGGGCGTTACCGCATCGCTGAACCACAATCCACTGGCCACGCGACCATGCAACACCCCAACATCCTATATGTAAGAAATCGAAGAGCAATCCACAAATAGGCAGGGGGCAAAGAACGCTTTCGCCTTCGTCATTCCGGCCTTGAGCCGGCATCCAGCCACGGCGCGTCTGCGCCGTGAAAAGGCCTTCTCGCCGCGCAGACGCGCGTCGGCTGGATTCCGGCTCAAGGCCGGAATGACGGAAACGGGATAGGCCCGAATACAACGACGGAGGGGAATTCACCCCTTAGCCACCATCACATATTGGCGTAAACCGGCCCCTCGCCGCCCTGCGGCGGCACCCAGTTGATGTTCTGGTTGGGGTCCTTGATGTCGCAGGTCTTGCAGTGCACGCAGTTCTGGGCGTTGATGACGTAGACCTCTTCGCCGTCCTTCTCCACCCATTCGTAGACACCGGCCGGACAATAACGTGTCGAAGGCCCGGCATAGACGTCGTGCTCGGAGCGCTTCTGCAACTCCATGTCCTTCACCTGAAGATGCACCGGCTGATCCTCCTCATGGTTGGTTGAGGACAGGAACACCGAGGACAGGCGGTCGAAGGTCAGCACGCCATCGGGTTTCGGATAGGCGATCGGCTTGTGCTTCGAAGCCGGTTCGAGGCTTTGCGCATCCGTCTTGCCATGCTTCAGCGTGCCGAAGACCGAGAAGCCGAACAGCTGGTTCGTCCACATGTCGAGACCGCCAAGGCCGACGCCAACAAGCGTGCCGAACTTCGACCAGAGCGGCTTGACGTTCCTGACCCGCTTCAGGTCCTTGCCGATATCGCCGTCGCGCCATTCGGCCTCGATCTCCACAACCTCGTCATGGGCACGGCCGGCCGCAATCGCCGCGGCGATCTTTTCCGCCGCCAGCATGCCTGACAAGACCGCATTGTGGCTACCCTTGATACGCGGCACGTTGACGAAACCGGCGGAACAGCCGATCAGCGCGCCGCCCGGGAAAGTGAGCTTCGGCACCGACTGGTAACCGCCTTCGGTGATGGCGCGCGCGCCATAGGAGATGCGCTTACCACCTTCGAATGTATCGCGGATGGCCGGATGCGTCTTGAAGCGCTGGAATTCCTCGAAAGGATAAAGATAGGGGTTCTTGTAATTGAGATGCACCACGAAGCCGACGGCGACGAGATTATCCTCGAGGTGATAAAGGAACGAACCGCCACCGGTCTTGAAGCCAAGCGGCCAGCCGAAGGAATGCTGTACGAGGCCCTGTTTGTGGTGTTCCGGCTTGACCTGCCACAGTTCCTTGATGCCGATGCCGAATTTCTGCGGCTCGCGATCCTTCGACAGGTCATATTTCGCGATCAACTGCTTGGCGAGCGAACCACGCACACCCTCTCCAACAAGCACATATTTGCCGTGCAATTCCATGCCGCGGGTAAAGGCGGGGCCGGGTTCGCCGTTCTTTTCAACGCCCATGTCGCCAGTGGCGACACCAATGACCGCGCCTTCGTCATTGTAAAGCACTTCGGTGGCGGCAAAGCCCGGATAGATCTCGACGCCGAGCGCTTCCGCCTTTTCCGCCAGCCAGCGACAGACCAGCCCGAGCGAGACGATGTAATTGCCGTGATTGTTCATCAAGGGCGGCATCATGAAATTCGGCAGGCGGATGGAGCCGGCCGGGCCTAAAAACATGAACTGGTCGTCCTTGACCTCGGTCTTGAAGGGATGCCCCTCCTCCTCGCGCCAGCCGGGCAGAAGACGGTCGATACCGATCGGATCGACCACCGCGCCGGAAAGAATATGCGCGCCGACTTCGGCACCCTTTTCCAGAACGACAACCGAAAGCTCCGGCTCCACCTGCTTCAGCCGGATCGCCGCGCTGAGACCCGCAGGACCCGCGCCAACGATCACAACGTCGAATTCCATCGCTTCGCGTTCGGGCAGTTCCATCGCTTCCGTCATCTCATCCTCTCAGATCGCCGGTCCCATCCGGCTGTTATTATATCCGCTTTCCACCATCGGCAGGGCATTGCCGGTGTAAGGCAAAAAGCCCGTGCGCAACAAGGAGTTCGCCTCCCCCTGTCTTCGCAAAGCAAGACGCCTTTGTCGAGCTTCTATAGCGGCAAAACATGTCGCACGCCACTTTATTGTCAGACAACCTGACGACTATTTTATTACTTTTACGTTCACGTAATATGAAGAATAGGGGTGACATGTTTAGGCGTCAAGAGCCGTTACCGTTTGGCCAGCGCCGATTACTCCCGGGCAAGGCGCTGGCGGCCGCCATTGCCATTCTGGTGATCGGGACTACCGTAGCAAGACGAGCGATCCGAGTGGGGGGCACGGCACATGAAAACAGCTATCGTCTTCGACTGTGAATTTCTCTGCATTCAGGGGTCGCAAAGCCGGTTCTGGTGTGCGGCAATCGATCCTGATCCCGTTATCGCCCAGATCGGCGCGGTGAGGATCGGCCTTGAAGCCGATTTCCCTGTTCTGGAGACCTTCAAATCCTATGTCACGCCTGTTGACCGGCATGGCGACAGATATGCGCTCGATCCATATTTTACAAACCTCACCGGAATTACCGAAGAACAGATCGACGAGAAGGGCACAAGCCTTCACAAGGCACTGGCGGATGTGGAGACGTTCTCACAAGGAGCGAAATTGTGGTCCTGGGGGAAAGACGAGCTGAATATGATGGCGATCAGTTGCTATATTGCCGGTATAAGCCCGCCAATTCCCGCATCCCGGTTCGATAACGCCGTCAAGCTGCTGCTTGCCGCCGGAATGCCCGTGGAGGACCTTGCCCGAACACCGAGCAACAGACTTGCGGACTATTATGGTGTCGATCACCCCGTTCTCAAAGGACATGATGCGCTGGATGATGCCCTGTCGGTTACCTACACGCTTCAGTATCTTCTGCGGTCCGGGAAACTTCTGCCCTCGGCGTTTGACCGTTAGGGCCCGATAGCTGATACCAACCCTCACTCCGGGGCGTTATTCTGGCGAGGCCTGCGACAGGGTTTTCCACTCGTCATTCAAAACGGCATAGATGAACTCGTCACCCCACGTGCCATTGAAGCGGTCATTCTGAATGAGATGTGCTTCCCGGCGCATTTTGAGACGTTCGACGATCCCGATCGAGCCGCGGTTCAGGGTGTCCAGCCGGGCAAAAATCCGGTGAAATCCAAATACGTCGAAACCCAGCCCAATCATCGCCCGCACGGCCTCGGTGGCGTAACCCTTTCCAGAGAAGGACGGATTAAAGATATAACCGACTTCAGCCTGCAGCGCTTCCCGGCTGGCGATTTTCAGAAGTACCTCGCCAATCAGCGCGTCATCATCGCGCCGGATCACCGCAAGCCGCAGCGTATCGCCATCCTCTGTGAACGAACCCGCCACTATCTCGGCGAACTGGGCCGCGAGCGCCGTCTTCCCGGGCGGTGAGGCGTATAGAAATCTGTAGACGTCGCTGCGACTGTGATAGTCGGCATAAGACGGGAAATCCTCATCCCGGAACGCGCGGAGGATCAGACGTGCCGTCTGTAGCGACGAAAAACTTGACTTGTCCATGAATACCTATTGCCGATAACCCCGCCCATATAGGTTTCGAGTGGACAGATGCAAGCCGGCTCAGGGCGAGTTACGCCCTGCCGGGATCGCGCAAATGTGGTCCGGCCGGCCACAGGATGGTTGTTCCCGTGGCCATTTTCACCTTGCCGGACTGTCCGTCTCCGAAGCCGTCAGACCTGTCCAGCGAAAGGGCAAGGTCGGCGATAAGATCGTCGGGATGTTCGATACCGATTGACAGCCGGATTGTTGAGTCAAGCACGCGCCTCTTTTCAGGCAAAAATACGCGCGCTACTTTCCAGTTCGCGACTGACCCTTGCGTAGGGAGCGGGTCCGAAGCTGATGCGCCCCACCCCGAGCTTCGCCAATGCGCGAACCTCTTCCATGTCCCCCGATGTCATGACGTTGATCGGCAGCGTCGTCTGCCGGCATATTTTTTCGATGAGCTTTTTATCCTTCAGCCCCGGTACGAAGAAGCCATCCGCGCCTGCTGCGGCATAGGCGGCCTCGCGGGCGAATACTTCGTCCAGCAGGGACGCGTGATCCACCCCTTCCGCTGCCTTGAGAAAAACATCCGTTCGCGCATTGATGAAAACCGGAATACCGGCATCGATTGCCGCGCTGCGGACCGCCCGAAGCCGATCCGACTGGTGGCCGATGTCATGCAGACCCTTGCCGTGCACCACCTGATCCTCGAAGTTCAATCCGATGACACCGAGGGCAAACAGGCGGCCTACATTTTGCCTGACAGCGGTGGGATCATCTGCGTAACCGCCTTCAAAATCCACGGTGAGAGGCAGATCAACACATTTCGTTATGCGCGCGACGACCGACAACGCGTCATCCAGCGGCATTTCCTCGCCATCCGAATAACCCTGTGCCGCAGCGACGGACCAGCTTCCGGTCGCAATAGCCTTCGCCCCGCCACGCGCAACGGCCACCGCACTCCCCGCATCCCAGATGTTATAGAGGACGATGGGATCGCCCGGAATGTGCAAGCTGCGGAATATTTCCGCACGTTCGATTTGACTGTTCATCGCGGTCTCTCCTTTGATCGATATTGCTGAGCTTTCGCTCATCCAATCAGTCGTTACGGGCGCCCGAAGCCGCCGCAACAATTCGGAAACTGCTAACACCGGCCGCGCGTTGCGACCGCCGATTTTCGGGCGTCGATTTCCTTATTTGCAAACATCGCGTGACAGTCTCAGGCGTCTCGCTCAGATCGCCCATTCCTCATCCGTCGTGAAAACAATCGTCAACCAACGATCCGCCCCCTCACCGCCAAGCGCATCGCCGATCTCGTCGCGGATCGCATCCCATTCCTCAAGCCGTCGGGCCGGCCAGTTCTTCGGCACAATGAAGAAAAGCTCGATCTGTCGGCCACGGCCGACGCGGGCGACATAGGAATAATGCGAGGCGAAGCCGAATTTTTCGACAGTCTCCGTCGCCACCCGATCCACATGCTGCTTGAATTCCAGCGGCGTGACCAGAAGGATATCGGCGAGCGCCTGTTTCACATTACCGAGCGGCATGGGAATGATGACGAGGCAGACCAGCGCCAGCACGGCCGGATCGATATAGGGAGAGAGCCATGCCTGCGATGTTCCGGTCAGCCCGTAACCGATGGCAAAGGCGACGAACAGCGCCATGCTCAAAAGCGCGCTCATCAACCAGCTTTTGGCGTCCAGCGCCACGAAGGCGGATTTCAGCCTGCGGTTCTGTCTTTTGACGAACCATGCCATGGCGAGAGAGACGGCGAAGCTGAAGAAGGTGACGATGATGGCATAATCGAACTCGATCGAGCGCCCGCCATCCATCAGGCTGTCGATGGCATTGATCAGCGCATAGATCGCCGCGCCCATCAGAAGCGTGCCGTTAAGGCCGAGCACCATCGGTTCCAGATGCCAGAAACCCATGGTGAAACGCTCCACCAGCCGGCCACCCGGTCTTGGTGCCGCGGAGGCCGCGATAAGTCGCGCCACGAGCAGCGCCAGCACCGTCATGAAAGCATCGGTAAGCGCATAAACGCCATCAAAAACCACGGCGAAGGAGCCGGAGAACAAACCCGCGCTGACGCCGAACAGTGCCAAAAGGACCGTGACGGCGATGGAGAATTTAAGCAGAGATTGTTCTGTCATGACGTGTATTTGACCTTCAAAAGCGGACGCCACCTTCCTATAAACAGCACAGACACTACTCACAAGACAGGACAAACCCCATGGATTTCGGCATTTCCGGCAAACGCGCCCTCGTTCTCGCCTCTTCTCGCGGCCTTGGGCTGGGCATTGCCACGGCGCTCGCCAAGGAAGGCGCAAACGTTCTTCTCGTCGGCAGAAGCGGCGAAAAACTGGACGCGAATTGCAAGACCATCAACGCGCTCGGCAAAGGCAAGGCCGACTGGGTGTGGGGTGATCTTGCCGATGACAATTTCGTCGACGCCATGGTTGAAGCCGTCAAGGACAAGCTCGGCGGCATCGATATTCTCGTCAACAATACCGGGGGACCGACGCCTGGTCTCGCACAGGAAATGACGACCGAGAAGCTCGACACCTTCTTCCAGTCGATGGTGCTGCGCGTCATCACGCTTACCAATGCGCTGTTGCCGCAGATGAAGGAACAGGGTTTTGGCCGCATCCTGACCGTCGCCTCATCAGGCGTGTTCGAACCCATTGCCAATCTGGCGCTCTCCAACACCCTGCGCGGCGCACTGGTGGGCTGGAGCAAGACGCTGTCCAGTGAAGTGGCCGGTTTCGGCATCACCTCCAACCTGCTTCTGCCCGGCCGCATCCACACCGACCGCATCGACGAGCTGGATGGCGCCAACGCCAAGCGCCTGGGCAAAAGCGTCGAGGAAATCCGCGAAGCTTCGGTCAAGAGCATTCCGGCCGGTCGCCTCGGCACGGTGGAAGAATTTGCCGCCGCCGGCGCTTTCCTCTGCTCGGTGCCGGCAAGCTATATCACCGGCACGATGTTGCGGGTGGATGGCGGCGCGGCGAAGTCGAACTGACAGCTGCCACGCACAAACCGTCAGGAGACCGCTTCGTAGATCACGAAGCGGTTTCGGCCGGTATTCTTGGCTTCATAAAGAGCCGTGTCGGCGCGGCGCAGTACGTCGCTGGCGCTCTCGCCGGGATTGGCAAAGGCGATGCCAGCCGAACAGCTATAACGGAAATCCGGCATATCCCCGAGCGGTGACGCATCAGCCAGCGTCGACAGCAGCCGCTGCATGACGGCCTCGGCGATATGCATCCGCGAACCGCTGAGGACGAGCAGGAACTCTTCTCCGCCGATCCGGCCGACGAGATCGTCGCGCCCGACGCTCGCGGAAAGCCGCGCGGCGAAATCCTTAAGAACCAGATCGCCACAGGCATGTCCGAAACGATCATTCACCGACTTGAAGTGATCGATATCCATGATGATGACGGCAAGCGCCTGCGCCTTGCTGGGACCGAGCATGTGATTGAGGCTATCCATGGCGTAACGGCGGTTGCCGAGACCGGTTAGTTCGTCGCTCAGCGCCGACTTCAGCGCCCTGTCGCGCTGCTGCCGCAGATCGCGCAACTCGATGCCGAGTTCGGAAACATCGGTGACGACACACAACATCCAGCCGCCCGGCAACGTCGTTTCAGTCGTCAGCATCCAGCGCCCGTCATTCAGGCTGGTCTCGATGGTGCGAAAGGGCAGCTTGCCGCGCCTCGTCCTGGTGGAGCGCAGCCACAGTTCAAAATCGGAGGTTTCGATGGCGGTGCCGGTGGAACTGCTGTAACCGCTGCGCATCAACTCCACCCAACTCGGGAAGTCATCCTGCCCCATGCCCAGCGCCTCGCGGAACACGGTGTTGGCAAAACGCAGCTCGTCGCCACCGTCGAAAAGGGCATAGCCCTGCTGCGACGCTTCCATAAGTTCCATGAGATGGCGATTGAAGCTTTCCGCATCACCGCGAACAAGGGGCGGCCGCTCTGACGGTGCTTCTTGACGAGCGGAAAGGGCCAGCTTTCGGGACATCGAGGCTTCCGTTTAAAAACGCAACAGATAAAAAATAAATCTACACTTCAGCACTATATTTCTATCTTATACTCTCTGCATGCAAAAAAATATTTAATAAGGGCAGGAAAGTCCAGCCCCGAATGCGACGGTTGCTTCATACAAATGTCACAATAAACGTGGGAGCAACGCTTGCCATTCCGTCGAGCTTATGCAATCAACCGCCCTCCTCTGACATCGGGACGCCAAAGGCATCCCTTATTTTCACGCCGGGCCACCCAAGGGCCGGGCGAATATTTCTTTCGACGACAAGGATATGGCGATGACGCAAAAACGGGCACTTGGCCTCGATTTCGGCACGACCAACACGGTCATGGCTCTTTCCAACGGCGATGGCGACAGCCGTTCCATGCGTTTCACCAGCAACGCCGGCACGGATGACAGCATGCGCACGGCGCTCTCCTTCATGAAGGATGCCGGCCTCGGTGCTGCGGCGCTGCATGTGGAAGCGGGCCATGCCGCCATCCGGCAATTCATCGACAATGCGGGCGATTGCCGATTCCTGCAGTCGATCAAGACCTTTGCGGCCTCGCCGCTGTTTCAGGGCACGCTGATCTTCGCCAAGCGCCAGAGCTTCGAGGATCTGATGGAGGTGTTCCTGCGCAAGCTGAAAACCTATGCGGGTGATGAATGGCCGGGCGACGTCTCAACCGTCATCGCCGGCCGGCCGGTGCGTTTCGCCGGCAGCAATCCGGACGAGGCACTGGCGCTTGCCCGTTACAACGAGGCGCTGACGCGCGCCGGTTTTCCGGAAATCCACTATGTCTATGAGCCGGTGGCTGCGGCTTATTATTTCGCCCAGAGCCTGAAAAAGGACGCCAACGTGCTGGTGGCGGATTTCGGCGGCGGCACAACCGACTATTCACTGATCCGTTTCGAGACCCATGCCGGCAAGCTTTCCGCCACCCCCATCGGCCATTCGGGCGTCGGCGTGGCGGGTGACCATTTCGACTTCCGGATGATCGACAATCTGGTCTCGCCTGAGATCGGCAAAGGCAGCAAGTTCAAGAGCTTCGACAAGGTGCTGGATGTGCCCTCGGGGTATTACGTGAATTTCGGCCGCTGGAACCAGCTGTCGATCTTCAAGACCTCGAAGGAATTCACCGCGCTCAAATCGCTGGTGCGTTCGGCGCTGGAGCCGGAAAAGCTCGAACTCTTCATCGATCTCGTCGACCATGATGAGGGTTACCCGCTCTATCAGGCGATTTCCGCCACCAAGATGGCGCTTTCTTCGGCGGAAGAAGCGGAATTCAACTTCACGCCGCTCGGCAAGGCCGGGCGCAAGATGGTGAAACGCAGCGACTTCAACGGCTGGATCGCCGACGATCTCGCCAAGATCGAAGGCGCACTGGACGAGATTCTGGAAAAAACGCAAGTGGCGCCTGATGCCATCGACAAGGTGTTCCTGACCGGCGGCACCTCCTTCGTGCCGGCGGTGCGGGAGCTTTTCACCCGCCGTTTCAATGCCGACCGGATCGAAAGCGGCGGCGAACTGCTATCGATTGCCCATGGTCTGGCCATGATCGGCGAAAGCGGTGACATTCAGCGCTGGACAGCGTGATTTACGGGTTCCCCGGGCGGGGAACATGGGATAATTTCCTACCATGATCGCCGCCCACGACCTTTCCCCGGCCGAACTTGCCGCCCTCCTGCATTTCCATGCGGATGCGGGTGTCGACTGGCTGCTGGAAGACCAGCCGCTCGACCGTTTCGCCGAATTTGCCGCCGCCCGTCCTGCCCGGCCGATGCAGGGACAGGAGACCGGCGCAGCCGCGCGCCAGTCCGGCCAGCAGCCGATGGAACGCGCCGGCGACGCCCCCCATCAACAGCGCCCGCAGCAGCAGCCGAAACGCCAGACGCCGGCGCGTGCCACGCCAGCAGCCCCCGCGGTTCAGCAGAATGTTGCCATGCCGGACGAACAGGCCGTGGCGGCAGCGCGTTTTGCGGCTGAAAGCGCAAGGTCGCTCGCCGAGCTGAAAACCGCGCTTGAGGGTTTCAGCGGCTGCAATCTCAAGAACAGCGCCCGCAGCACGATCTTCACCGAAGGCGATCCCTCATCCGCCATCATGGTCATCGGCCCGATGCCGGATGCCGATGACGACCGCGAAGGCCTGCCCTTTGCCGGCAAGACCGGGCTTTTGCTTGACCGTATGCTTTCGGCAATCGGCCTTGAACGCGGCACCATCATGCTCGGCAATGTCGTGCCCTGGCGGCCACCCGGCAACCGCCCGCCGACCCAGGCGGAAATGGATATCTGCCGCCCCTTCATCGAGCGTCAGATCGCGCTGGCGGAGCCGAAACACCTGTTGCTTCTTGGCAACTTCACCGCACGTTTCTTCTTCGGCGGCACGGGAACGATCCATACGCTGCGCGGACAGTGGCGTGATGTCGCAGCCGGACATCTTGTTTTGCCGGCGCTGGCCAGCCTGCATCCGCAGGAACTTTTGAACGCTCCGGCCTCCAAGTCATTGGCATGGCAGGATTTATTGGCGTTTCAGGCCAAGGTTACGCAGGGCTGATTGCCTTATTATTGCTCAGTGTAAACGAATTATGAAAAAAGCCATGCGCAATTCGCATAACAGCGACGCATTTGGCCAGCTTGCCGAATCCATGCTGCGCTGCGATATACCACAGTGTCTTGGGAGGAATTCGGTTTAAGGAACCAAGGCAATGACCACTCGCTTCCGTCCGGTACATTCCGGCTTTGAAACGCTCCGTCTGGCGGGCCTCGGCCCACGCTCCAGTCAGGGCTACCATCGTTTCGGCGCTGCCGCTAACGAACAGATGACCGCACGCGCTGCCATGCAGCAGGTCCGCGTGACGCGTCCTTCAGCTGTCTTTGCGGATTTCCGCGAGCGCTGAGAGCATTCAGGCCAGTATAAAGCTGGTCCATATATATGATTGCGCGCTGGCGTCTTTCTTCGGGAAGGCGCCTTTTGCTTTTGCGCGTTTTTCAAAAGAGTCGGACAAGTTCCAGAGGGTTTTCGCGGCATGGTGACAGGCACTACCCGTCCCTTCAGCCGCTTCCACATTCAGTTGCCCTCTCACCCCCCGCAGGCACTGCGAGCTTCCACCTCGTCATTCCGGCCTTGAGCCGGAATCCAGCCGACGTGCGTCTGCGCGGCGAAAAGAGCCCTTCCAGCCCAAGGACTTGGGCTGACTGGATTCCGGCTCAAGGCCGGAATGACGGAAGTGGAAGCATTTTTTGAGTCCGGCGGACGAAACTGCCGCTCGATACATTATGAAAAAGAGACCATTTGTGAAGGTGATGTTCCCTCACCCCTGCGGCGTCGAAGCCTTGCGCGCCGCCCGTCTCGCCAGCCCCAATTGATGCTCGCGGAAAATGATGAAGATGCCGGCGAGGATAACGATCGCCGTGCCGATCAGCATGGTGAGCGTGGGGATATCTCCGAACAGGACGTAGGAAACCGCGATCCCGAAGACGATGGAGCTATATTCGAAGGGTGCGATGACCGAGACTTCCGCATGGCGGTAGCTCTCGGTCAGGAAGATTTGCGCAACGCCGCCGCAGATGCCGCTGGTGATCAACAGCATGGCCTGCGTCATGCTCAGCGCGCTCCAGCCGAAGGGCACGCTGACCAGCGACAGCAGGGTGGCGGTGAGCGAAAAATAGAGCACGATGGTCGGCGTTTTTTCGGTATCGACCAATTGCCGCACCTGGATCATCGCTAGGCCGCCCAGCGCCGCGCCGAACAGCACGGCAATCGCCCCCAGCCCTTCACCGGCGGCAAAGCCGCCTTCCCGCAAAAGCGTCATCTTCGGCCATAAAATCACCAGCACGCCCATCATGCCGACAAAAACCGCGCTCCAGCGATAAACGCGCACCTTCTCATGCAGGATGAAGGCGGCAAAGACGACGGCCAGAAGCGGCGACGCATAACCGATGGCGATGAATTCCGGCAGCGGCAGCATGGTCAGCCCGTAAAAACCACATGCCATGGACAGGATGCCGAGAAAACCGCGCTTGAAATGGCCAAGAAGATTATTGGTGTGCAGCGCGCTTGTCAGCGCATGCAGCCAGGCGAGATAAACGACAATTGGGATGATGGCGAAAGCGGAGCGGAAGAACGTGATCTGACCGGCCGGCACATCCGGACCGGCGGCCTTGATACAGGTCTGCATGACAAGAAAAAAGCCAACCGAAACCAGCTTCATGCTGATCCCGCGGAAGGGATTGGTCGGTTCGGCGTTCATTGGCAGTTACTCATATCGGCTGCGCAAACACGCCATCTGGGGATTTTTCATGCGGGGAGGACGACGCAGGGGAATTGGATTTGCGCAAGGCTAGAACATTCCTCCAGCCCTTTACATCAAAAAATGTTATTCACCCATGAATTCGGTTGATTGTTGTGCTGCTTCGCTCCCGACATGCCCGTCGATCAATATTCGTAGAGGACGGGGAAAACGATATTAACCGATTGCCGCTTTTCAGTTTTTGGTAGCGGCCTGAGATTTGGTATGCGCTTAACGGCGATCATAAGCCGTCTTTTTATGGACGGCGTTCCCTCGGCAGAACGAATTTTTCGATGCGAGATCGATCCATCGGCTTTCACCGTCAATTCAATAATGGCTTCCCCCTGCTGTTGCGGCTCACTGCTACCCGCCATCGATGTGAAAATGTTTTTGCGTTGCCTACCAAGGTCTCGATGTACGTTACGCATCCACTCTGCCATTTCAGCAGAGGTTCGAGAACGATGGGTTATAGCCGCGTCAGCGAAGGCTGGCGCCGAAGCCAAAATCGACAATGACAACATCACAATAAAAAAAAGCAGCCGCGCCATCATTTAAAGCCCTTAAAAATCTGTGTCAGCCAGTCGGCGACACAACTACTAAAAAAATTGTAACTAGATATCAATTTCGCCGCTGTGCTGCGGGGAAATAGTTTTGGCGGATCGATCGACATAAGTTTTTCATAAAATTAGAAACACTTCAGCAATCGTTCAACATTTGCTGCGATGGTCGATGGGTCCGGCAGCGGGGGAGGATCGTCTGCATGGCCGGTAAAGCCTTTATGGCGGGACAGAATGTCCTCCGATGCGCACATGAACGTGACGAATACTCCACCTATTTTACATCCCGGCCTTATGACGACATGATGGCGGGAAGACCACGCTAAGTTATTCAGGAACAGTCATGCGAACAGACACGGGCCAGATCGTTCACCTGGCAGATTACCGCCCCACCGATTTCGTTCTGGAGCGGGTGGATCTCACCTTCGAACTCGACCCCAAGAATACCAAGGTCGAAGCCCGTCTGATCTTTCACCGACGCGAAGGCGTCGATCCACAGGCACCGCTGGTTCTCGATGGTGACGAGCTGACGCTTTCGGGCCTGCTGCTCGATCAGGTCGAGATTCCCGCCAGCCAATATGACGCTACGCCTGACAGCCTGACCATCCGTGATCTGCCGGCGGAAACGCCCTTCGAGATTTGCGTCACCAATTACATCAATCCGCAGGTCAATACGCAGCTGATGGGGCTTTATCGCACCAATGGCGTTTATTGCACCCAATGCGAGGCGGAAGGTTTCCGCCGCATCACCTATTTCCCCGACCGCCCGGATGTTCTGGCGCCCTATACGGTGACGATCATCGCGGCGAAGGAAGGCAATCCGCTGCTGCTGTCGAACGGCAATTTCCTCGGCGGCGGCAATTACGATGAAGGCCGGCACTTTGCCGCCTGGTTCGATCCGCACCCGAAACCCAGCTATCTCTTCGCGCTCGTCGCCGGTGATCTCGGCGTGGTGGAAGACACGTTTACTACCGTCTCCGGTCGTGAAGTGGCGCTGAAAATCTATGTCGAGCACGGCAAGGAGCCGCGTGCGGCCTATGCCATGGACGCGCTGAAGCGTTCAATGAAATGGGATGAAGAGCGTTTCGGCCGCGAATACGATCTCGATATCTTCATGATCGTCGCCGTATCCGATTTCAACATGGGGGCGATGGAGAACAAGGGTCTCAACGTCTTCAACGACAAATTCGTGCTGGCCGACCCGGAAACCGCTTCCGACGCTGATTACGCCAATATCGAGCGCATCATCGCGCATGAATATTTCCACAACTGGACCGGCAACCGCATCACCTGCCGCGACTGGTTCCAGCTCTGCCTGAAGGAAGGCCTGACGGTCTATCGCGATCAGGAATTTTCCGCCGACATGCGCTCGCGCCCGGTCAAGCGCATTGCCGATGTACGCCATCTGAAATCGGAGCAGTTTCCCGAGGATTCCGGTCCGCTGGCACATCCGCCGCGCCCCGATACCTATCGTGAAATCAACAATTTCTACACGACGACCGTTTATGAAAAGGGCGCCGAAGTCACCCGCATGATCGCCACGATCCTTGGTGCTGATGATTTCAAGAAGGGCATGGACCTTTATTTCGAACGCCATGACGGCGAAGCGGCGACGGTTGAGGATTTCGTCAAGAGCTTTGCCGATGCCAGCGGCCGCGATCTTTCGCAGTTTTCGCTGTGGTATACCGAGGCGGGCACGCCGCTGGTCTCCGTCTCCTCCGCTTATGATGCCGGCAAGGCCACTTTCAGTTTGACGCTGGAACAGACCGTGGCGCCGACACCCGGCCAGCCGGTAAAACAGCCACGGCACATTCCGCTGTCGCTGGCGCTGATCCTCGACAATGGTCAGATCGCCGAGCCGCAGGCAGTCGCCGGCGGCGAATACCGCGATGGCGTGCTGCACCTGACCGGGCGCAACCAGACCTTCTCCTTCTCCGGCATTTCGTCGCGGCCGGTGCTGTCGATCAACCGTAGCTTCTCGGCGCCGGTCAATCTGCATTTCGAGCAGAATGCCGCCGATCTGGTGCAGATCGCCCGGCACGAGACGAATATGTTTGCCCGTTTTCAGGCGCTGACCGATCTTGCCCTGCCGGCATTGATTGCCGCCACCAAAGCCGTGCAGAATGGCGGCGAGGTGCGCACGGACGCCGAACTCATCGCAACGCTTATTGAAATCGTCGGCGATTCTTCGCTCGAACCCGCTTTCCGCGCACAGGCGCTGTCGCTGCCCAGCGAAACGGATATTGCCCGTGAACTGGGTGGCAATACCGATCCGGACGCCATTCACAAGGCGCGCAACGCCACCATAAAGGCGATAGCAACGGCCGGGCTTGAAACGCTGCGACAGCTTGCCGACGGTACGGGCGGCAGCGAAGCCTACAGCCCGGATGCCGACAGCGCCGGACGCCGCTCGCTCCGCAATGGCGCTTTGACCTTTCTCGCTTTTGCCGAGGGAACCCCGGAACGCGCCGCGAAAGCCTATGCCGACGCCACCAATATGACCGATCTTGCCCATGCACTCAGCGTGCTGACGCAACGTTTCCCTGACAGCGCCGAGACGAAAGAAGCGCTGGCCGCCTTCGAAACGCGTTTCGCCGACAATGCGCTTGTTCTCGACAAGTGGTTTTCGCTGCAGGCCGCCATTCCCGGTGATGGGGCGCTCGAGCGCATCAAGGCACTGATGAAATCGAGACATTTCATCGCCACCAATCCGAACCGGGTGCGTTCGCTGGTCGGCACGCTGGCCTTCGCCAACCCCACCGGCTTCCACCGCGCAGACGGCGCCGCCTATCGGTTCCTGGCGGAACAGATCATCGCCATCGACAAGCGCAACCCGCAGCTTGCCGCGCGCATTCTCACCTCCATGCGTTCTTGGCGGTCTCTGGAGGCAAGCCGCGCCGAACACGCCCGGGCGGCACTGTCGACGATCGCCGACGCAAAGGGCCTGTCCACGGATGTGAGCGACATTGTCGGGCGTATCCTGAAAGGCTAAGCCAAGCTTCCGCTTTGCCACCATTTCGAACATGCCGATACGCCGTCTTGATATCCATCAAGGCGGCGTAACGCATTGCGCAACATGATGGTCACAAGGGGCCAAACCGGCCCGGCAGCAGAAAGGAATTGCAGATGACCGACATGTCCAAGGCCAGCGCTTCGTTTCAGCGCTTCATGACGGACGCTCCCGCCCACAGTGCGGCATGGCTTCAGGCCGTGCAGAAACTTGGTGTGGCATCCACGCTTGATGTGAAGACCCAGAGCCTGATCTATATCGGCATTCTGGCCGCCCTGCGCCTTGAAAGCGGCATCGCCTTTCATGTCATGGAAGCGAAGGCGCGTGGCGCAAGCCGTGAGGATATCATCAGCGCGGTGCTGGCTGGTCTGCCTGCTGCCGGAAACGGCGTCGTCAACGCGCTCCACCCTGCTCTCGACGCGTTCGACGGCGTCTGAAACACGCTTCCACCCGCGCTCACCGACAACCGGCATTACACTGCCGGCTCACTGATTTCGCTCATTATTCCCGGGTTTGGCAGAGCGGAAACAAACCGTCCCGAAAAAATACGGAGTCGGTTCAAGGGGTTAAAATTCTTTTAACTTTTGCCTCTGGACAGGGCGAATCGCATTTGATTCACTAGCCATATTCGAGCGGCGGCGCTTCGAATCATGGGGACATCACAAAGGCGGGACAATGACGAACGTGCGGCGGGCGACTGCGGGCGATGAGCGGCCGTATGCCAAATTTTCTGATCTTGCGGCCTGGGGCGAGAAGCTCTCCAGCGACCTGATGGGTTTGATGAATGGCTCCGACCGCCCGGCGCCGCAGGTCGAAACCCTGCTGAAGCGGCTCATCCCCATTCTCATCCTCGCCTTTCTGGTCGTCGTCGCGGCCTCGCGCATGCTCGGCATCGTCGCGGAATATAGCCGCATGGAAGAGGCCGCCCGCCATTCCACGGCGCTGACGGCGCTGACCGCCAAGGCAGCACTTATCAACAACGGCACCGTCTTTCCCGCGCAGGACCGTGCCCGCGCGGAAGCAAGCCTCGTTTCGGCGCTGCCATCGGGCAGCCTTGCCGATGGCACCATGGTGCTGCTCTCTGGCAGCAATGGCCGGATTTTTGCAGGCGCCGGCAAGGAGGCGATGCTCTATATCGGTACGTCGCTTCCCGCTTTGCTTCCCGAAATCGCCATCGTGCAGCGTTTTCCCGGCGCACCCGGCACCATCGAGACCAATATAGACGGCCAGCAGCATTATGCGACGATGATCCCCTTCGGCGATGACGGCGCGATGGTCATCGCGGCGCGTTCGCTGCAACCGATACGCTCCTTCTGGCGCAGCGAAATCGCCATGAACGTCACGCTGTTTGCCGGCATTTCCTCGATCCTGCTCGTCGTGCTCTACGCCTATTACATGCAGGTGAAGCGCGCCCGCGATGCTGACGACATCTTCGCTGAATCCAATCTGCGGGTGGAAACGGCGCTGTCGCGCGGCCGCTGCGGATTGTGGGATTTCGATCTTTCCTCGCGCCGCATGTTCTGGTCCGGTTCGCTTTATGAAATTCTTGGGCTTCCGCCAAAGGCCGCACCGCTTTCCTTCTCCGACGCGGCCCGGATGATGCATTCCGAAGACGGCAATCTCTATGAACTGGCTCGCGCCGTCGGTTGCGGCAATCTGCGCCAGATCGACCAGATTTTCCGCATGCGCCACGCCAAGGGCCATTATGTCTGGCTGCGCGCCCGCGCCCAGGTCATCCGCACCAATAACGGCCCGCGCGTCATCGGCATCGCCATGGACGTCACCGAACAGCACCGTCTCGCCCAACGTTACGCCGAGGCCGACCAGCGCCTTGCCGACGCCATCGAATCGACCTCCGAGGCCTTCGTCCTGTGGGACAAAAATGACCGTCTGGTGATGTGCAACACCCACTATCAGAAAGCCTATGGCCTGCCTGACAGCGTGCTGGTGGCCGGCACCGAAAAAAGCACCGTGCATGCGGCCGCGGCCCGCCCCGTGGTGGAGCGTCGCGTTGCCGATGCCGACCAGTCCGGTCTGTCGCGCACCACGGAAGTGCAGCTGGCCGACGAGCGCTGGCTGCAGATCAACGAGCGCCGCACCCATGATGGCGGCCTCGTCTCCGTCGGCACCGATATCACGCTGCTCAAGCGTCATCAGGAACGGCTGCGCGATTCCGAGCGCCGGCTGATGGCGACCATCGGCGATCTCTCCGCCTCACAGCACAAGCTGGAGCGGCAGAAGACGGAACTTTCCGACGCCAATGCCAATTACCTTGCCGAAAAAGAGCGTGCCCAGGCTGCCAACCGGGCGAAATCCGAATTCCTTGCCAATATGAGCCATGAGCTGCGCACGCCGCTTAACGCCATTCTGGGCTTTTCCGAAATCCTGCAAAACGAGATGTTCGGGCCGGTCGGTTCGCCGAAATATTCCGAATATGCCCGCGACATCCATGACAGCGGCAAGCACCTGCTGAACGTCATCAACGATATTCTCGACATGTCGAAGATCGAGGCAGGCCATATGCGCATCAACCGCGAGACCATCGATCTCGCACCGCTGATCGAGGAAACGCTGCGTCTGACCGCCATTCAGGCCGAACAGAAGAACATCACCGTGCAACAGAAGGTCTGCGCCGGTCTGACGATGCAGGGCGACCGCCGCGCCATGAAGCAGATCATGCTCAACCTGCTGTCAAACGCCGTGAAATTCACCGGCGATGGCGGCCGCATCGCGCTGCGCACCCATGTGCATGAGGCCGCCATGATCCTCACCATCGCCGATACCGGCATTGGCATTCCCACCCAGGCCTTGGAAAAGATCGGTCAGCCCTTTGAACAGGTGCAGAGCCAATATGCCAAGAGCCAGGGCGGCTCCGGCCTCGGGCTCGCCATCTCCCGCTCGCTCGTGAAGCTGCATGGGGGGACGATGAAGATACGGTCCTGTGAGGGCCGCGGCACGGTGGTGACGATCATTATTCCGCATACGGCGGGGCATTGCGGGACGGTGCATTGAGTATTGGCAGTCCGGGCTTACCCCCCTCTGCCCTGCCGGGCATCTCCCCCTCAAGGGGGGAGATCGATATGCGGCACTCTTCAACCCAACTCTAACGTTGCGAATGAGCGCGCGCTGTCTCCCAGCCGATCTCCCTCCTTGAGGGGGAGACGCCCGGCAGGGCAGAGGGGGGTAAAGCCACACCCGCCAACCCTAACCCCCATTCTTCACCGTCCCCACAAAAACCTTCCGCACCGCTTTCGCCAGCCGCTTCACCTCGCCCTCAAGCGTTGCAATATCCGGGCAATCCCCCGCCCGGCACACAAGATCGGTCAAACCGGCCGGCGCTTCCTTCGGATTGAAGGCGCCGTCAATGCATAGCCGCACAATCTGCGAGATTTCGGTATAGAGCCCGATCGCCGCCATGCAGTCATCGAATGCCTGCGGCTCCATGACGGGCGCGGCCAGCACCTGCAGCGCCTCGGCCGTGTTGCGGCCCGGTTCATGCGGGGCAAGGCCCTTTATGGGGCCGACCAGCGCCAGATATTGGGTGATGAATTCCAGATCGACCAAACCGCCATTGATAAGCTTGAAGTCCCAGATGTTCTCCGGTGGCTTCTCCTGTTCGATGAGGTTTCGCATCTCCAGCACATCGGCGGAAACCTTGGCCACGTCGCGCTTCTGCGAAAGGATGGAGGCGATGATGCGGCGCGCATCTTCCATCAGCGAGGCTTCGCCGCAGATCAGCCGGGCGCGGGAAAGCGCCATGTGCTCCCAGGTCCAGGCTTCCTCGCGCTGATATTTCTCGAAAGCGGAAATACGCGTCGCCACCGGCCCCTTGTTGCCGGAGGGACGCAGCCGCATATCCACCTCGTAAAGCACGCCTTCCGCCGTTGGCGCGGAAAGCGCCGCGATCAGCCTCTGGGTGACGCGGGTGAAATACCGCACCACATCGAGCGGTTTTGCGCCGGTGGATTCATGGGCGGTGTCGTCATAATCATAAAGCAGGATGAGATCGACATCCGAACCGGCGGTGAGTTCGAAGGAGCCGAGTTTGCCCATGCCCATGACGGCGACACGCCCGCCGGGATAAGGCCCATGCGCCGCTTCCATTTCCGCCAGAACGGCATTCAGCGCTGCCTCTATCACCAGATCGGCGAGATGGGTGAAAGCGCGGGCGGCGACCTCACCACGGATCGCGCCGGTCAGAAGCCGAACGCCGATCAGGAACCGCTGTTCGGCGGCGAAGATGCGCAGCCGGTCGAGAATATCCTCGTAATGGCGGGCGTTGGAGAGGAAATTCCCCATGCGGTGGGCGAGATATTCGCGCGTCGGCACGTCGCTCATCAGCGCCGGATCCAGCATGCCGTCAAAGACATGCGGGCGGGCGGCGATGATTTCAGCCAGACGCGGGGCCGAAGACATGATCGTTACCAGGAGCGACAGAAGCGCCGGGTTGTTGCCGAGCAGCGAAAACAGCTGGATGCCGGCCGGCAGGCCGGAGAGGAAATTGTCGAAGCGCAGCAGCGCCTCGTCCGCCCGCTTGCTTTCACCGAAGGCCCGCAGCAGGTCCGGCGTCAGCTCCGTCAGCCGTTCGCGCGCCTCCACCGATTGCGTCGCCCGGTAGCGGCCATTGTGCCAGGTGCGGATGACGCGGGAAATATCCTCCGGCCGCATGAAGCCCAGCGTAGAGAGCGTCTTTAACGTATCGGGATCATCCTTCTGGCCGGTAAAGACCAGATTGCCGGCCTCGCCCGACAGTTTCGTCTCCTGCTCGAACAGCGCCGAATAACGCCGCTCCACCAGCCGCAGCACCTCTTCCAGCTTTTCCGAAAAAGCCTTGGTATCGGCAAAACCCAGCATGAAGGCGATGCGCTTCAATTCCGTTTCAGTGTCCGGCAGCACATGGGTCTGCTCGTCGCGCACCATCTGGATGCGATGCTCGACCTCACGCAGGAACCAGTAGGCCTCCGTCAGGCTGTCACGCGTTTCGGCATCGATCCATTTCGCCTCCGTCAGCGCCGCAAGCGCCTCCTCCGTCGCCCGCACCCGCAGCGGTGGCATACGGCCGCCGGCGATGAGCTGCTGCGTCTGCGCGAAAAATTCGATCTCGCGGATACCGCCGCGCCCGAGCTTGACGTTATGGCCCTTCACCGCAATGGCGCCATGGCCCTTATGCGCGTGGATCTGCCGCTTGATGGAATGGATATCGGCAATCGCCGCATAATCGAGGTACTTGCGGAAAATGAAAGGGGTCAGTTCACGCAGGAAGTTCTCACCCGCCTTGATGTCTCCGGCCACCGGTCGCGCCTTGATATAGGCCGCGCGCTCCCAGTTCTGGCCCCTGCCCTCGTAATAAAGCAGCGCGGCTTCCACCGGGATGGCGAGCGGCGTCGAGCCAGGGTCGGGACGCAGCCTGAGATCGGTGCGGAAAACATATCCATCGGCCGTGCGCTCCTGCATGATGCGCACGAGACGGCGCATCATGCGGCCGAAATTCTCCGTTGCATCATAAGGGTCGTCCATGATGCCCGCCGAGGGTTCGAAGAACACCACGGCGTCGATATCCGAGGAATAGTTGAGTTCGCGCGCGCCGAGCTTGCCCATGCCGAGCACGATGAGGCCGGAACCTTCGCTCGGTGCGGCAATGGTCTTCAGCTTCAGCTTGCCGCTCTCATGGGCGGAAAGCAGCAGGTAATCGATGGCGGCGGAAAGCGATGCATCCGCCATCTCGCTCAGCCAGCGCGTCGTATCGCGGGCGGTGAAGATGCGCGCAAGATCGGCAAGCGCCGCAACGAAGGAAAGCCGCCGCTTGGCAACCCTCAGCCGCGACATCACCTCATTTTCGACGGGTACGCCGCCCTCTTGCCCGGGCTTCCAGCAATCGCGCGCGTCACGGACGAGATCGGTGAGCAACGGCGTTAGCGGCTTCGAAATCGCCAGTGTCAGCAGTCCCTCATCCGCCGCCGCCATGTCGCGCAAATAAGGCGACAGGGTAAAAGCCGCGGCGATAAAATCCTTCAGCGGGCTTTCGTCCGCCAGCAGCGCGGCCACCGCCGGTTCAACCTTGCCGATGTCCTTCAGCGTCGAAAGAACGGATTTCAGCTCCGTCTGCGTATAGGGGCGGATCACGCCCGGCAGAACCTCGCTCAGCCGCCTTTCGGCGTTTTGGGGTTTCGTCACTGTCTCTCTCCCTCTTGCCGCTTTCGCATCCGCACTCTTCTGCCTGCAGCATTTTCTGGGACGGGCCGCTCCCCGCAAACCGTCCTGCCGCCGTCCTCTGCCGAAGCGTTCGGACGCATAGACTTGGCGTTGTAACAAATGCGCGGCGCTTTGCGATGAGGAAAACCGTTTTTGGCGATGTTTTACGCGGCCGCGTCGCGGTTTTTCACTCCGAAGCGCAACTACCCACAACACGTAATGTCTCCGCAATTGTGCCCACGTAGCGTCATCCTCAACGAAACCCGACTCCCCGGTTTTCTAACGCTAGATGCTGCAACGGATATGATGATGAGACAGATTTTTACGGTGAAATGGCAAAAGAACCTGCGTGCGATGGCGTTATGCCTGGCAACGCTGCCCTTGGCGCAGGCCGTCTGCACACCGGTTCTTGCCGCCGATATCGGCAAATCGGACAGGCTGGCCGATCCGCAGGGCAATTTCGACAATGCCCGCTACAGCAATTCCAGCGACTGGAAAATCACGCTCGGCGTCGGTGCGGCTTACGCCCCCAAATATGAGGGCTCCGACAAGCTGGAAGCAGGAGCCGTTCCGCTGGTTTCCGTGCAATATGGCGATACGCTGAGCATCGATTTCAGCGGTGCCACCGTCAATCTCCTGAACCAGAACGGTTTCAGACTGGGTATCAAGGGCGGCTGGGAAGCCGGGCGCAAGGAGAAGGACGACAAGAAGAACCTGCGTGGGCTGGGTGACATCAAGGCCGGCGGTGTGGTCGGCGGCGTCATCGCCTACGGCATGGACCCCTTCGAAATCTATGCCAAGGTGGACAAGACCATCGGCGGCAGCGAAGGCCTGACCGCCACCATCGGCGCCAGCGTCTCACACAAGGTCGACCAGTTCATCCTCGGCGCAGACCTCTCCGCCACCTGGGCGGACGACAACCACATGAAATCCTATTTCGGCGTCACCTCAGCCCAATCCGCCCGCTCCGGTTTGCGTCGCTATGACGCCAAAGCCGGCTTCAAGCGCATCGACGCCAGCGCCTCGGTCTCCTACATGATGACGGAAAACTGGACGATCACCGGAACCGGCGGCGTCGGCTTCCTCTTGGGCGACGCAAAAGACAGCCCGGTGGTGAAAAAGGACATACAGCCGTTTGCGATGGTGGGCGTGGCTTATACGTTCTAAGTTGGGGCGGAATTATCTGGCGGGACTGCGCAGCATCGTCCGCGAGCCCGCCTCCCATTTATCATGACGAAAGACGTTCGGGCGTTTGCGTCCCTTCCGGTGAAGCGCGAAATGTCGCTTCACCACGGCCGTCAGGTTCCAGACTGCCCTTGTAGGCAACAACCAACCCTACCAATGGCAGGGAAATCTCCACATCGAAGTAGAACCGGCCCTCCGCCTCGGACTCGAAGCTCACGCCTTTCGGCAAAAGCAACCCTGGCAAAGGCATGCCCAAAACACGCCATCGCCGGGGGATGAGAGCCAGCCGGTCGCCATCCAACACCAGCGCCAAGGCGACCGTGACGATACCAAACCGCTCCGCCAGCAGATATTGATCCTTGCCCGTTCCGGCCGACAGCGTGGACGAGAAACTCCTGCCGCCAAAATTCCGTGTCCAGCGCTCCTTACCCTTTTCCAGCGTAAAGGTGACATTGACAGGTACCTGCCTTCCCGCCTTCGGAAAGCCGAGAACAGCGGAAATCATGCGGGCCAGCACGCCCTCCCCGCGCCGTATATCGGCAACGCCGCGCCATTCCCGCGCATGCCCGCTGCCGTGTAGTTCCAGCAGGCGTGGCGGCAGCTCGTCGAAGGCGGGGCCAAGGAGCTTGCGAAACAATGGAGCGTCGGGCTCATCTCGACGGAAACCCGTAAAGATCGTTTTGCTGCGGAAAAGCCGTTCATAGTCCGCCAGTTCCAGCGCAGTGGTGCCAGCGCGTGCGCCGGCAAGCGGGCGCTCGCCGTTCAGCATCTTGCGGATAAGAGCCTCGATCGCCATGGAGGGAATATAGGGGCCGTCATCACCTTCGGCCAGCAGGTGCCAACTCATCTCCATTGGTTTGCCCGCTGCAAGGCCCCCTGCCCGAACAAACATGCCGCCGCGATGTTCGCCAAAACGCAACCGGTTCAATACCGCATGAAACAGTGGCGACAACGGTGCGAATGAGGGAAGGGCAAACCGCGCACGCGCTTTCGCAAGAACATTCAACATGCGGTGCAGAAACTCCGGCACCGGACCGGCGCCCATCCATATATCCGTCATGGATGGGTGATCGGGGGGGATCACCCGCAAATCAGGCACATCGACCAGCGAAAAATGAATGTTTCGCAGCGGCAGCCTGCCGGGGACCGCAACGGTGAAGCGCCTGCTTTCCGCTAGACCGATGCCCTGGGAGAGTTTGCCATGCCGGAAGAGTTTGACCGGCGCACCGGCATACCCCACGATCGCACGCATGACGTTAAGACCAATCCCGGCATAGGGAGACGGCGCAATGCCGCCCTCGACGGTGACAATCTCCATGTCTTTGGCCATCTCGCGCAAGACCGCCGCCGTCAATACCGGAAAACTGCTGACGCCGGCCAGCACGAAAATACCAGCGGCTTTTGCCCGCTCATCGAACTGGCTGACGCCGAACACGAAATCGGCGGCATCGGCGAAATCGAGATAGTCGATGCCAGCATCGATGCAGGCCGTTATGACTGCGTAGCACTCATTACCGTAGTTCTGAAACGGCCCAGAGGCGTCAACGACGAGATCGGGCTTATGGACGCGCAATGCTTGGACGATATCGCGACGATCGAGCATGAGGGCGCGCAGTTGCGCTTGTCCGCGCCAACTCTCACAGAAGGTCTGCGCCCGCGCGAGGCTTCGGCCGCAGACAAGAATTTCAATGCTGGAAATATCGGCAAGCAACTCCGCCAGCCGGCCGCCGAACACGCCATAACCACCGAGGATCAGTATCTTCATCGAACCGCCGATCGCATCTGCCCCGGCGCCGGGATTACTGCATGTCGCGGGTGGAGAGTCTTCACCATCTTCAAAGGATCCTGTCCCTGTATTCCGGCGGCGCTACCCAGCATCGCTCACGTTTTCCAAACCAACGGTAGCGATTACGTGCGACGAAGCGATAAACGGGATCGCGTAAGAATGCGGGGATGACGCGAACTATCGCAACAAGCCGCCACGGCATGCCAAGCGCCTCATAGATGCTCAGCACCGCGTCGCTGTCCTGCCGCACCCTGTCGCCTTCGACGACCAGCATGCTTGCCGGATTGGTGGGGTCCATGCCGTGACGCCGATAGATTTCCGCACCGACATCTCCCTGCATCGACGCCAGCCGGAAGTACCCTGCCTTATCATGCCGCAGCACAAATTGCGCATTCACGGAACACAGCACACATTCGGCATCGAACAGAATGATCGGGCCATGCCGGTCGCCGGCTGCGGGAGTGGTGTCTGCCATCTGTGGCCAAGTCCTTTTGTCGATCGCCATCAGACCGACGCATAAAGTGCAGCAATCATCCCTATCAATATTCTTCCGATCATCTTTCAATTCAATCTCGGGCGACAGCTATTTTTCGACCGGGAAAGAATATCTGCGCAAATTTCGGTGACCCGCCGAACCGTTATCCGCGCTGACACAAGGCAACGTCATCGCTTGCAATGACGAGATCGTCCGACGGCTCAGCCTATGGCTTTGAAACGGGAAACACCATCGAAACGGTCAGTCCCGGGCAGGCGGTATTCGACGCATCGGTGTCCGATAGCAGCAGCGAACCGCCATGCAGTTCCATCACGGCCTCCACCAGTGAGAGGCCGAGGCCAGTGCCCGGTTTGGAACGGCTTTCATCCAGCCGCACGAAACGTTTCAGCACCTCGCCGCGCTTGTCGGCGGGAATGCCGGGGCCACTATCGGCGACGGAAAGCACGATTGCTTCTTCTTCTCTCGCCATACGAACGACGAGCTTTTTGTCGCCTTCGCTTTCGCAGGCATATTTCATGGCGTTGTCGATGAGGTTCGATAGTGCCTGGCCGATCAGTTCGCGGTTGCCCTGCACGGTAAGTCCGGGCTCTATCTGGGTTTCCAGCAAAAGGCCGGCATCCTCGGCCACCGGCTCGTAAAGCTCGGCGCTGTCTGCGGCGATTGCCGAGACGTCCACATCGGTCATTTCGGCGGCGATCGAACCGGCCTCGACTCGGGAGATCATCAACAGCGCATTGAAGGTGCGGATGAGCTGATCGGACTCGGCGATGATGCCCTCAAGCGCTGAACGCCTTTTGGTCTCGTCATCGTCGTCAAGTGCTGCGGCGGCCTTGTTGCGGAGCCGGGTCAGCGGTGTCTTCAGGTCGTGGGCAATATTGTCGGAGACCTGCCGCAAACCCTCGTTCAGTTTTTCGATGCGGCCGAGCATGGCGTTGAGCGAGCCGGACAGTCGGTCGAACTCATCTCCCGAGCGGCCTTGCGGCAGGCGCTGGGAAAGATCGCCGGCCATGATCTTCTTGGTGGCCGCCGACATGCGGTCGATGCGTTTCAGCGCATTGCGGCCGATGCCGAACCAGATGAGCAGCGCACCGCCACTCATGATCGCAAGCGCCACCATCAGCGCATTGCGCACCAGCGCCCGGAACTTGGTCGGCTCGCCAAGGTCGCGGCCGATCAGGATGCGCAGGCCATTGTCCAGCAGGAATATATTGGCGGTGGCGAGATGCTGCACGCTGTCGCCGCTTTCGGAATAACGCTCATAACGGAAGGGGAAACCTGTCCAGCCTTCCTTGTCGAAGACACCAGGCTGCACGGAGGCAACGTTACCGGCAAGGATTTCACCATTCGGACCGGCAATGACATAAAGGCTCGCGCCCGGCTGACGCGCGCGCCGCTCCATCATCCTGAGCAGCGGGTTGATGCCGCCGCGATTATAGATGCGCTGCACATCCGAGACTTCCTGCAGCACCGCATCACGCGTCTGCTGGTTCAGCAGTTTTTCGGAAAGCGCGGTGACGTAGAAGACCAGAAAGGCGGCGCAGAGCGCGAATAAAAGGATATAGAGCGCCGAGAGGCGCACCGCGGTCGACCGGAACAATATTCTGAGGCGGGCCATTTTCGCCAATCAGCCCTCGTCCTTCATCATGTAACCGGCGCCGCGAATGGTCTTCAGCAGCGGCTTCTCGAAGTCCTTCTCAATCTTCGAGCGCAGGCGGGAGACATGCACGTCGATGACATTGGTCTGCGGATCGAAGTGATAATCCCAGACGTTTTCGAGAAGCATGGTGCGGGTGACAACCTGACCGGCATTCTTCATCAGATATTCCAGCAGGCGGAATTCGCGCGGCTGCAGCAGGATTTCCTTGCCGCCGCGACGGACATCATGCGACAGGCGGTCAAGTTCGAGATCACCGACCCGGTAGACCATGTCCTGCTCGGGCTTGCCCTTGCGGCGGCCGAGCACCTCGATACGGGCGAGCAATTCGGAAAAGGCGTAGGGTTTCGGCAGATAATCGTCGCCGCCGGCGCGCAGGCCGGTGACGCGGTCATCCACCTGCCCCAGCGCGGAGAGGATCAGAACCGGCGTCTCTATGCCGCGGCGGCGCAGCTCGCTGATGACGGAAAGCCCGTCGCGGCGCGGCAGCATGCGGTCGATCACCATGACGTCGTAAGCGTTCTCGCAGCCCATGAACAGGCCGCTCTCACCGTCGCTCGCGTGGTCGGCAACGATCCCGGCTTCGCGGAACGCCTTGGTCATATAGGCCGCAGCCTCTAGGTCGTCTTCAATGACAAGAATCTTCATGTGCGGGACAATAGCGCCCTCGCCCTTTTCCGCACAACCGGAAAGAGATGCGACAGACATTTCCTGAACCTTGTTTTCCATGAGATTTCCTCCGCGATACTGCCTGGACCGGCGTTGCGGGTCCTTTCTTCTCCCCGCCGGGGAGAAGGTGGCCCGAAGGGTCGGATGAGGGGGCAACCTCGCGATCTATCGCTGACGTCGCCCCCTCATCCCGCTGCCGCGACCTTCTCCCCCTCGGGGAGAAGAAACAAGTGGCACGCGCTCGCTCCATATTCTTTGTCCCACCTTGAGGCGAGACACATTCCGTGGCGATGCCGGGTCCCAAAAGAACCGGCATCGTCATTCAAATCATCAGCCCTGGTCGATATCCAGAGCGATGAAGCGGCTGCCATCGTCCGTCTGGATCTGGAACAGCGCCTTGGAGCGTCCGTCCTTCTTGGCCTGTTCGAGGATCTTCTCGATATCGGCGGCGGAAGCGACCTGCTGGTTGTTGACGGAGGTGATCTTCTCACCCGTCTTCAGGCCACGGGCGGCGGCGTCGCTGTCCGGATCGACATCGGTGATGGCAAGGCCGTTGCCGTCATCGGCGGGCGAAACCGTCAGGCCGAGGCTGGACAGCACCTTCTCGCTGGAAGACTGGCTGCCCTTGTCGTCGTTCTGGGCAGGCGTTGCCTTGGAGGCGTCGTCGCTTGCCAGATCGCCAAGCGTCACGGTTACCGACTGCGATTTACCACCGCGCCAGAGCGAGATTTCAACCTTGGCATTGGGGGCCATGCCACCGATGCGGCGCGACAGGTCGCGGGCATCCTTGACCGGCTCGCCATTGACGGCGGTGATGATATCACCCTGCTTGATGCCGGCCTTGTCGCCCGGCGAACCGGACTGCGGCGAGACAACGAGCGCACCGCTTGCTTCGGAAAGACCGAGAGATTCGGCGATATCCTTGCTGACGGGCTGGATCTGCACACCGAGCCAGCCGCGTTCGACCTTGCCGTCCTTCTGCAGGTCGGCAATCACGTCCTTGGCCACCGATGCGGGGATGGCGAAGGCGATGCCGACATTGCCGCCGGAGGGCGAGAAGATCGCGGTGTTGATGCCGACGACTTCACCGTTGAGGTTGAAGGCGGGGCCACCCGAGTTACCACGGTTCACGGCAGCGTCGATCTGCAGGTAGTCGTCATAGGGGCCGGAGCCGATATCGCGGCCGCGGGCGGAGATGATGCCCGATGTCACCGTGCCGCCGAGACCGAAGGGGTTGCCGACGGCGACGACCCAGTCACCGACGCGGATCTTGCTGTCATCTGCGAACTTCACATAGGTGAACTTGCGGTTCACATCGACCTTCAGCAGCGCCAGATCGGTGCGCGGATCACGGCCAACGAGCTTGGCATCGAGTTCGGTGCCGTCATTCATCACGACCGTATAGGCGGAACCGTCATCGACAACGTGATTGTTGGTGACGACGTAACCGTCTTCGGAGATGAAGAAGCCCGACCCCTGAGCGACCGGGCGCAGCGGGCCTTTGCCGTCACGGTGGCGGTTCGGGCCACGCTCTGAACGGTCCTGATTGGGGCCGCCAAATTCCTTGAAGAAGCGCTTCAGCGGATGATCGTCCGGCAGCTGGTCGAGACCACGGCCGCCGAAATTGAAGGAGAAGTTGCTGGAATCATCGGAAGCGGGCTGCACATTCGACTGGACGCGAACGGAGACGACGGCGGGCGAAACCGCATCAACCACATTGGCAAAGCTCGGAACCTGCGGCGCAGTCACTTCGACGGGTGCTGCAAGCGAATGAGCGATCGGTGCGGCGATGCCGGTCGAAAGCATCAGCGCGGCAAGGCCGCCGACGGTCGTGGCCTTCAGAGCCGTTTTCAGCGAGGAGCGTCCGTTTTGAGAGTGAGACATTGGTACCTTCTTTCTTCATTCAGACTGGAGCCCGTTTGACCGGGGGAGAAGCGGTGGATGATGAAGATATAGGAGGCAACACCTTACGGCGAAGTGTCTGACGAATGAAAAATCCGTAATGTTGAAAAAGAACCGAGGGCCGACATGGAAACCGGTTATTTTTCAATGAGATTACGAATTCTCTCTTCTTCGTCCGCGCTCAGTTTTTGCGGCCTCTCCTGCGTTGCCCGGCGGCGCGAAAAGACGAAAACAGCGAAAATGCCCACAAGTGTAAGACCGACGGGCGCGCCCCACAAAAGCACGGTGCGAAGGCTGAGGCGCGGTTTCAAGAGCACGAACTCGCCATAACGCGACACGACATAATCGATGACGGCCTTGTCGCTATCGCCCTGAACCAGCCTCTCACGCACCAGGACGCGCAGGTCACGCGCAAGCTCGGCGTTGCTGTCATCGATAGACTGGTTCTGGCAGACCATGCAGCGCAGCTGAGACGTCAGGTTGCGGGCGCGCTGTTCCAGCACGGGGTCTTTCAGTACCTCGTCGGGGTTGAAGGCGAAGGCCGGTGAGGCTGCAGCGAAGATGAGGGTGAAAAGAAGCCCGAGCGCCACCACACACTCCCTCATTCCTGTGCCCGTCACAGGAATCCAGCGAGCCCAAGTCCTTGGGCTGGAAGGTCTCTCTCGCCGCGCAGACGCGCGTCGGCTGGATTCCTGTGACAAGCACAGGAATGAGGGTAGCAAGGCCACACTCATTCCGCCGCCTCCGGCATCGCAGCCCGTACAGGCTTCGCCTTGCGATTGGGTGCCCCCACCCTCAAACGCCGGTCGGAGAGCGAGATGAAGCCGCCCACCATCATGAACAGCGTGCCGCCCCAGATGCACAGGATGAAGGGTTTCCACCAGATGCGCACCACCATGCCGCCATCGGCCATGGGGTCGCCCAGCGAGACATAAAGCTGGCTGAGGCCGAAGGTCAGGATGCCGGCTTCCGTCGTCGGCATGCGCCGCGCGGTATAGAGCCGCTTGGACGACCAGACGTCACCCACCTCGACCCCCGCCTTGCGCACGGTGAAATGGCCGCGATCCTCGGTGAAGTTGGGGCCGACGGCGTGGCGGATACCATCAAAGGTGAGGCTGTAACCGCCCGCTTCCGCCACCATGCCCTGTTTCATTTCCAGAACGGTTTCGGTCTCGTAGGTGGTGACGATGACGATGCCAAGCACGGTAATGCCGACGCCCATATGCGCGAGCGCGGTGCCGAAGGCAGAGCGCGGCAGGCCCTTTAAACGGCGGAATGCAATGCCGAAGGCCAGTTTGCCGAAATTGGCGCGATACCAGAGATCGGCAAACGCACCGAAAATCAGCCAGAAACCGGCGGCGATGCCGAGTGCCGCCAGCACCGGGCCGCCATTTTCCACGTACCAGAGCGCCAGCCCGGCAAGGGCTGCAATGGCGGCGGCCACATAAAGCCGCTGGAATGCACCGAGAAGATCGCCGCGCTTCCACGCCAGCATCGGCCCGAACGGCGTGACGATCAGGATCGGGATCATCAGCAGGCCGAAGGTGAGGTTGAAGAACGGCGCGCCGACCGAGATTTTTTCACCCGTCAGGGTTTCCAGAATGAGCGGATAGAGCGTGCCGATCAGCACCGTGGCGGTCGAGACCGTGAGAATGAGATTGTTGAGGACGAGTGCCCCTTCGCGCGAGATCGGCGCAAACAGTCCGCCGACCTTCAGCGACGGCGCGCGCCATGCAAAGAGCGCGAAAGCTCCACCGATGAAGATTGTCAAAATGCCGAGGATGAATATGCCGCGGCTCGGATCGGTGGCGAAGGCATGCACCGAGGTCAAGACGCCGGAGCGGACGAGGAAGGTGCCGAGCAGCGACAGCGAAAAGGTCATGATCGCCAGAAGCACGGTCCAGATTTTCAGCGCCTCGCGCTTTTCCATGACGAGCGCCGAATGCAAAAGCGCCGTTCCGGCAAGCCAGGGCATGAAGGAAGCGTTTTCCACCGGATCCCAGAACCACCAGCCGCCCCAGCCGAGTTCATAATAGGCCCAGTAGGAACCCATGGAGATGCCGGCGGTCAGGAAGGTCCAGGCGGCAAGCGTCCACGGCCTTACCCAGCGCGCCCAGGCGGCGTCGATCCGGCCTTCCAAAAGCGCCGCAACGGCGAAGGAAAAACAGACGGAAAAGCCGACATAACCGAGGTAAAGCAGCGGCGGATGGATGGCGAGACCGAAATCCTGAAGGATGGGGTTCAGGTCCTGCCCCTCGGCCGGCACCGGTGACAGTCTCAGAAACGGATTGGAGGTGAGCAGGATGAACAGCAGGAAGGCGACGGAAATCCAGGCCTGTACGGCCAGCACATTCGCTTTGAGCGTTTCCGGCAGGTTGCGGCCGAAGGCGGCGACCAGCGCGCTGAAGAACACCAGAATGAGCAGCCACAGCAGCATGGAGCCTTCATGGTTGCCCCACACGCCGGTCAGCTTGTAAAGCATCGGCATCAGCGAATGGGAGTTTTCCCAGACGTTGCGCACGGAAAAATCCGAGACCGCGTAGGCCCGCGTCAGCGCCGCGAAGGAAAAGCCCACCAGCAGGAACATCATGACGGAGCCGAGCGAGGCGACATCCATCAGCGCCCGATCGTTGCGGCGCGCACCGATGACAGGCAGCGTCGAGACAATCAGCCCCACACCGAGCGCCAGAACCAGAACATAGTGGCCGATCTCGTTGATCATTTTGTCGCTCCGGTCTTGTCAGTGGAGACGGCAGCGGCTGATGGCGTTGCAGCGGCGGGCTCCTCGCCGTCACCGCCATGCTGCCACAGGCCCTTGTCCTTCAGCCGGTCGGCCACTTCCTTCGGCATGTAATTCTCGTCGTGCTTGGCCAGCACGCTGTCGGCCACGAAGCCACGCGTCGCGACATCGAACACGCCCTCGGTCACGACGCCCTGCCCTTCGCGGAAAAGATCGGGAAGGATGCCGGTGTAGCTGACGGGCACATTGGCCTCGCCATCCGTCACGGTGAAGCTCACCGTGCGGCCCTCGCCGCGCTTGATCGAACCTTCCGCCACCAGACCACCGAGACGGATGCGGGTGCCGGGATTAACGGGTGTCTTTTCCAGATCGGCAGGCATGTAGAAATAGGCGATGGACTGGCCGAAGGCGAACATGACGAGCAACACGGCAGCAACGATGAAGCTCATGCCGCCGCCGATGATTGCCAGACGTTTCTGTTTGCGGGTCATTGCGTCACTCCCTGCGGCGCGGCATCCTGTTGCCCGTTCGTGCGGATCGGTCCGGCGGAAACGCCCAGTTCCTTCGCCAGCGCCAGCAGCTGCCTGCCCTGCTCACCCTCCGGCGGGAAAGCCTTCAGCCCCGCCCGCAGAGCCTCTCCGGCCTTGGCTTCATTCTTCAGCACCGAATAGGCGCGCACAAGCCGCACCCATCCTTCAAAATCGGCCGGGTTTTCCTTCAGCTTGGCGTCGAGGCTTGCCACCATGCCCTCGATCATCGCCTGCCTGTCGGTGGCCGTCATGTCATTCGCAGCCGCCATATCCTGCGCGGTCGGACCGGGCGTGGCTGGGGCCGTCTCGCCGCCGGTGCGGGCGATATGTTCGCGAACCAGCGGCAGCCAGGGTGCGCCAGCCGGCGCATCGGCCTCCAGCGCCGCAAAGGCCGCACGTGCCTCGTCCGCCTTGCCCGCCTGTTCCAGCGACAGCGCCAGATAGAAGCGGGCACGCGGATTGCCTGACTTCAGCTTCTCGGCCTCAGCAAAGGCGTCACGTGCTGCCTCGATGACGATGCCGTCATTGCCGGCCACCAGCGTTTCGCCAAGGCCCGTCAGCCGTTCGGCGCTGGGTCCCAGAATACGAAGCGCATTTCGATAGGCAAGCTCGGCATCGCCAAGCCGCAGCGTCTTGAAATAGATCGGGGCCAGAATATCCCAGCCGGCGCCGTCATCCGGGTTCTGCGCCAGATGCCTCTCGGCGCGGGCGACCAGCAGGTTCATGTCATTGCCGGGCTTTTCAAGACGTGCCTCGAGCGGCATGTCCGGCACTTCCGGACTGCCGTTCCAGACGTAAAGACAGAGCCCGAGTGCAGGCAAAAGAACGGTGATGAGGCTTGCCGCGAGATTGTGCCGGCGCGGCCGGTCCTGCTTGCCCTGCTGCTCCTCCGTCTCGGCGGCGGCAAGCAGGCGGCGACCGATTTCGGCGCGGGCATAGTCCGCCTCGGTTTCGCCGATCAGACCAGCCGCACGCTCGCGGTCCAGTTCGGCCAGCTGGTCGCGGTAAACGGCAACCTCACCGTCGCGGCGCGTCTCAGGCGCCTCGGTCTTCCGCATCAGCGGGTACATCAGGACGACGGCGACAGCCGCCGTCAATATCGCAACGACAATCCAGAACATAAGGCTCAATTACTCGAATGCGCGGCACATGGAAACATGAAGCGCGGGGATGACGTGAATTTGAGACATCACGCCGCACCGCAAGCCCTGTTTCGGCTGTTCCGCCGTGCCTTTTCTTGTCATCGGCAGAGGTCGGTGACCTTGATTTACGTCAAACTCGTCAGGTCAAAGGCGACCAGCTGCCATCGGCATTGCGGCAGGCCGCGCCGCGCACCTTGGTTTCGCGTCCATCCATGGTGAGAGTGTGCGAATATTGCCGGCAGTTCTGATTGCCCACCTGATAGGGCGCATTGGCAACCACCTGGCCCTTGGCATCATCGCCGTTCCAGGCAACGGGCGTGCCGACAGGCGCCGTTTCCAGCGCCTTGTATTCCGCCTCCAGCGCCTTGGTCTGATCGCCCCTGTCGAGCTGCACGCCGCTTCGCCCGACGATGCCGCCCTCAAGATTGGCAAGGAAAGGCGTCGAAGGCTGCGCCGAGCGACCGAACAGGCCGCCGCCCGCCGGGCGGGTGCCCGTGGTGGTGCAGGCGCTCAGCATCGAAACGCACAGGATCGAGAGAAGTGCCGGGCGTGACACCAGCGAACGCATCGTCACGGAGCGACAGCCATCATACACGTCAACCAAACCCTGTCCTCTTTCCTACCGCATTGCACCTAGAGCGTTTTCGCATTTCCGGACGGAAAACCGGGATCCACTTTTCCTGGAAATGCTCTAATATGGCACCATTGAATTTCTTGCCTTTTTTCTTGCCTCACGCAAGCTCTTTCGAAAGGCCCGGCAAAATCAGATCGGCTTTCAGCCCGCCGATGGCGCTGCGCGACAGCGAAAAGCGGCCATGGTACTCTGACACCACCTCGGAAACGATCGACAAGCCGAGCCCGGTGCCCGGACGGCTCTCATCAAGCCTGCGGCCACGCTTCATCGCCTCGCTGATCTGTTCCGGCTCCAGCCCCGGCCCGTCATCCTCAACCGTCAGCTCCACCCATGAACGGCGGCCGATTTCGGCATCGGAGGAAGGGTGCGTGCCGGTGGCAAGCGTGACGACCACTCTGGTCTGCGCAAAACGTGCGGCATTTTCCAGAAGGTTGCCGACGACCTCTTCCAGATCCTGCTGCTCCATGCCGAGTACCGCGCCCGGTTGCTCGAAATTCAGCACGAACTGTTTTTCGGGGTTCAGGCGGCGCATCACACGCACCAGCCGTTCCAGCGCCGGTTCGGCTTCCACGCGAGCAAGGATCGAGCCGCGCTGGGCGGCGATGCGGGCGCGGGAAAGGTAGGATTGCACCTGCGCCTGCATGGCGTCGGCCTGCGCACGCACCAGATCGCCATGCTGCGGCTCCAACGTGCGGGCCTCGTTCAAAAGAACGGCAATCGGTGTTTTCAGCGAATGCGCGAGATTGCCGACCTGCATGCGGGCACGCTCCACAAGCCGGCGGTTGCTGTCGATCAGCGCATTGACTTCATTGGCCAGCGGCTGGATTTCACGCGGGAATTCACCTTCGAGGCTCTCTGCCTCCCCGCCTCTTATCTTGCCGAGCGCGACGCGGGCCTGATCGAGCGGCCGCAGACTGTAGAGAATGGCAAGGCCGTTGACGACGAGACTGCCGACACCAAAGACGGCCAGCGCCAGATAGAGGCTGTTGGAGAAATCGCGCACATCGTCTTCCACGACGTTCAGATTGCCGGAAACGCGGAAACGCGCCGCCCGCCCCTCACCGTCAAGCACCACTTCCGTTTCCGCCACGCGCACCTTGTTGCCGGCCTCGTCCGTGACGGCATAAAAGCGCTCGTATCTGTTGTCGAAGGGTGCGTCGAGAATGCTCGGCACCGGCAGCGTCGACACGCCGAGCGAGGAAGAAACCAGCGGCGCGGTCTGGAAATTGCCGAGTGGCTCGACAACCCAGTACCAGCCGGTATCGGGCTGCGAAAACCGGAGATCGCCGAGCTGCGGGCTGCCGGCCAGCGTATTCTCGTTGGAAATCGTCACGGAGTTGATGACGTTATAAAGCTGGGCCCGCAGAAGGTCGGTGAAGCTGCGCTCCACCCCCTGCCGGTAAAGCGTCGAAATCACGACGGCGATCACCACCAGCGCCAGAGCCGACCAGGCAGACGCGAGCAAAAGAACGCGGGCGGTGAGAGAATTACTTCGCATCTGCCGGCGCTTGCATCCGGTAACCGAGACCACGGATCGTCTCGATCAGATCAACCCCGAGCTTCTTGCGCAAACGTCCGACAAACACCTCGATCGTGTTGGAATCGCGGTCGAAATCCTGATCGTACATATGTTCGACCAGTTCCGTGCGCGAGACGACCTCGCCCATGTGATGCATGAGATAGGACAGCAGGCGGAACTCGTGCGAGGTGAGCTTCAGCGTCGTGCCGTTGACAGTCGCCTTGGAGGATTTGGTGTCGAGCCTGACCGGACCGCAGACCAGTTCGGAGGAAGCGTGGCCGGCGGCGCGGCGGATGAGCGCGCGCACGCGGGCAAGCACTTCTTCCACATGGAAAGGCTTCGTGACGTAATCGTCGGCGCCGGCATCGATGCCTGCTACCTTGTCGCTCCAGCGATCGCGGGCGGTGAGGATGAGCACAGGCATGGCCTTGCCGGCCGCACGCCATTTTTCAACGACAGTGATACCATCCAGCTGCGGCAGGCCGATATCGAGGACGATGGCGTCATAGGGTTCGGTATCGCCGAGATAATGCCCTTCCTCGCCGTCAAATGCCTGATCGACAACATAACCGGCCTCTTTCAGCGCATCGGTCAGCTGACGATTGAGATTGGCATCATCCTCAACCACGAGAATACGCATTGTCCGCCCTTTCCTGTGTCCCGGCCCGCCTGCGTTCCGGTCATGCTAAGTGTCTCGGTTTGTTTTCCGATATTTCGGCGATGCGGGCAAGCTACATCGGCACGCGCATCGTTACCTTGCGCGGTCGCTCACCATTGCCCTGGACGAGAACGGTGACGACACAGGACTGACCGTCACCGGAAGGATAGACCGAAAGAAGCTGGCCACCGGTTTCGCGCACAACGCGGGCGACGGCTGCGCCGCAATCGCTGGCGGCCAGAATGTAGTGGCCCTGCAGATCAGCCTCGGGCGCCGTGAAACCGGAAAGCCCGGCTGCAAGCGTCGCGATGATGAGAGGTGATGCCATTCTACAAACTTCCAAAAACCGGGTGCGTCTCGAACCTTATTGTGACCGAATATGTAGCGCAAAGCGTCTGAATGGCAAATGAATGCTACCCCCGCCGCCAGGAGCTGCGGCGGGGGCTCTGCTGCTGCGGTTATCGTCAGCGGATGGCGCGGGTTGCCGAAAGACGGCCATAAAGTGCGATCAGGCCGCCAATTCCGCCCGCAACCGTTACCAGCCCTTCGGCCAGCTCGCCGTGCAGGCCGGCCGGCAGATCGAGGCCGGCAATGCTGAAAAGCGGCGCAAAAACCGCAATCAGCGCCCCCCAGATCGTGCGTGATTGATACCATGCCTTGGTGCTGTCCATTCTCTCATCCTTTTCGTTGTTTTTCAGGCAGTTGTCAGAGCGGGAGAAAGGCTTGCGCCGCCACTCCCAGAGGCACCGCGCGGCCGAGCTGGCGGACACGCACGGAAATGTGATCCCGCAGGACCGGGAAATCTGTGCGTTCGGCCGCGACAGGGTAAAACCAAAGGGGTTCGGAGACCTCCGCCACTCGTTTGACGGCCTCGCCTTCCAGCACCTCGACACGATATCGCTCGAAAGGCTCGTCCAGCGGGATGTCGCTCGCATCCCAGCCATCGGCCTCCATCCGACCCCGGCGTTTCCATTGGACAAGAACGCCATCCTTTTTCCGCTCGCCGGAAAGATGCACAGGGGAAAGCGGCATCTGCGCCCGCAATCCACCCTCGAAGGCGAAAGGCCCGGCCGAAGCGCCCGCCTTTCCTGCCGCCTCGACGATCCAGTTCAACCGCCGCCCACGCTCGCTCGCGGCAAGGCCGAGTGGCTGTACCGCCGCGTCCAGCATCACCGCCGGTGCGCCTGCGGGCGCGCTGGCAGCCGACCCATCTTCCGTGCCCGCCAGCCCGCGCAGGAGGACGGAGAGCCGCCAGCGCTTGGGCGCAATTTCTTCGGCCTTTGCGAAAGCGACGATCTCCCAGACGCCGTTTGCGGCCTTGATTGCGATGCGGTTCTCGCCGTTCAGCACCGACAGTTCGTTTGCCGAGCCGAGCCCACCGAAAGGCAGGTCGATCAGGACGGTATTCTTCCGGTCGAAACGGCCCGAGGGGCCGGGCAAGAGCGGCATCGCCAGTGCCCCGATCATGGCCGGCTGATCGAGCACGGCGCGTTGCCGATAACCTTCCGTGCCCGAGGATGCGGAAACGACGATTGGCCGCCATGGCTTTGCGAAGGCTGCGATCCGCGCCGAACGCTCCGGCGCGACTCCATCATGGTACGGCAGGTCGAGAAACAGCACTTCCGGGGCAAAACCCTCAGCACCGCTTGCACTGCCGGCGCGCCGCTCATCCACCACGCCGGCAAAAGCCGAAACAGCTGCGGAAAAGGCGCGTGCCTCCACCTGCCGCACCGCGCCATCCTCGATGCGGCTGACCAGAAACCGGCCTGGCGGAGCCTGCGGAAAGATGTTCTCCGGCAGGCGGATGCAATCGCCGGGTTCGAGGGTTATATCGGCCGGCGGCAAGGCAAAACGCACGGTGCGCCGCGCCTGACGGTTGTCTCGCAGCACCGCTTCGACGGCGACTTGCGCCGTTTCCGCCGGCAAGGCGGCGTTGAGGTCGAGCCGCATCACCCGGCTGCCGGCATTGTCGATGCGGCGGGACCGCGCGCTCGCCTGTTCGTAGTCCAGCGTCGGATTGAACGAGGTCAGCACGGCTTCAGCGGCGAAATCGCTGTCATGACCGCGATTTTCCGACCAGAGCGGCTCGTCATCGAGATCGGCAAGCACGGAAATATCTCTGACGGGCAAAACTGCCGTATTGCGTGAACGGAAGCGCAGGGTGCCGCCGTCCTCCGCCACATCCAGCTGAAACGCCGCCATCAGCGGCTCCAGCAGGTTGCGGGCCGAGGTCACGTCGCCCTGCACGTACCCGGTCATGTCGCCGCTGACGGCGGAGACGTCGAAAGCGGAAAAGCCGTGATCGGTGAGGATGGCGGCGATGGTATCGGCAAGCGTCGCCGTTCCCAGCCGGCCATTCAACCAGTGGCCGGTGCGCCAGTTGCCGCCATCACTCCACACAGCGCCATTCTGCGGAAAGGCGGGAAAGGGTCGCGCATCCCAGGTCCAGAGATAGACCCGGTTTTTATCCACCATCGCCGCATCGCCTTGATCCCAATGGTCGAGATGCGCTTCCAGAAACCGCCGCTGCTGGCTGTCTGCCCGGTTCCGGCGGGAGAAATAGGGAAAGGCGTTTTCCACCGATTTTGGATCGGGAAAGACATTCGGGCGCGCAGCACTCTTGTCCACCGCCGGGCAGCCGAGTTCGGTGAACCAGATCGGCTTCGAGCCGGGCACCCATGCGGTGGGCGTCGATTTCTCCACACCCCGCACCCGGTCGTAATGGAGGTTTTCCCACCAGTTCCCGATGTCCTTGTAGCGAAAGACCCATGGCTTTTTGCTCAGCCCGTCGGTGATGGGCGTGCGTCGCCGCGCTGCGCGGTCGGCATCGCTGGCATAATACCAGTCGAAACCCTCACCCGCCGTGATGGCGCGGCGGAAGGCGCTGGCATCATCAGCACCGGCCATGCCATCCGGATTGCCGTTTGCGACGTCCTCGTCGCGCCAGTCGGAGAGCGGCATGTAGTTGTCGATGCCGATGGCGTCGATATCATGGCTCGCCCAGAGCGGATCGAGATGGAAAAACACATCACCCGAGCCATCCGCCGGCTGATGGCCGAAATATTCGCTCCAGTCCGCCGCATAGGTCAGCTTCACCGCCGGTCCCATGACGGCGCGTACATCGCCCGCCAGCCGCACCAGTTCCTCGACAAAGGGGAAGGCATCGTTCTCATCGCGCAGGCGCGTCAGACCACGCAGCTCGGAGCCGATCAGGAAAGCATCCACCCCGCCCGCCTTGGCTGTCAGGGCCGCATAATGCAGCACCATGCGGCGGTAACCCTCTTCGCGGTGGCAAAACCGCTCAACCTCCCTGCGCGCCGCAGCATTGCGGTCGGGAGAGCCGGGCCTGCCGGGTGCCGGAAAACAGGTGATGCGCCCGCGCCAGCCATAAGCGTCCTGTTCGCCCTTGCCATAGGGATCCGGCAGACCATTGCCGGCGGGCACATCCATCATCACGAAGGGATAAAGGCAAACCTTCAATCCACGAGACTTGAGGTCGGCTATCGCCTGCAGCACGCTTTCATCATCAGGCGTGCCGCCATAGGCCGGGCCGCCGCCATGAGGGCTGACCGGATGCGCCTCACCGCGCGAAAGGCCGCCAACCGACCATGGCGCCGTTTCGCCATCGCGGGCCGCCACTTCCACGCCGGGCAGAATGCGGCATTCGCCCGCCCGCATATCCGTGCCGAACCAGCTCACCACCAGCGCCACGCTTTGCAGATTGGGGCAAAGCGCCTGCAATTCGTCGATGGCCGCCTGCCAGTCCGTGGCTGCGGTCAAGCCGTTGCGGTTCATGATGCGGCTTTGCCCCATGCCGGTGCGCTCGGAAACCGGCACCGTTGCGTAACAATGTTCGGTTGCCCCAGGAATGACGGTGATGGCGCGGATCGATTTTTCCAGCCGCCCGACCGGCCGCACCACCTCGAACTGCATCAGCGGAATACGATTGCCATAGCCGTCGAGCGGCAGGCGCTCGAACACCACATAGGCCAGCCCGCGAAAGGCCGGGGCATTGCCGCTCCCCTGTTTTGCCTCGATCAGCGGATCAGGCAATTGCGTTTCGCTGCCGGGATAAAAGCGCATCTCGATGCCGGTGAGATCAACTTCGCGTCCATCGGCCCAGATGCGCCGCACCATGGCCGCCTCGCCTTCGCAAAGGCCAATGGCGAGATTGGCGAAATAACGATAGGTCTCAACCTTCGGGCCGCGATTGCCCTTGCCGCCGCGCCGCTCCACCTCGATGCTTTCTTCAAACCGCGTCGCCCAGATCAGCGTGCCGCCGATCCTCGCCGTGCCGTAAAGCCGGTTGACCGCCGCCCCTTCGTCCGCGCCCGGAATACGCGCCGTCGAAAGCCGTGCGCCCGAGACGGTACGCCCGCTGGACAGCAATGCGCGGTCGACGGCATTGCCCGCCAGTGCACCCGCCGCCTGGCCAATGATGGCGCCCACGGGGCCGAAAATACCGCCGAGCGCCGCACCCGCCGCCTGAAAAACTATGGTCGCCATGGTCGCCTCGAGACGTTTCAGAGATCGGGAAAACGGAAGGTGCCGGCGATGCGCCGTTTCCAGCCCGGCACCAGCGCGGAACACACCACCGCCGCCTGTTCATAGGCATGGATGAAATGCTGAGGCCCGGCGAGGATGCCGAGATGTTTCGCCGGCGCATCGGCCCGCCAGCGAAACAGCAGCAGGTCGCCCGGCTGCGCCTGTTCCATGCCCGGCAGCGGAACAAAGTGGCGCTTTGCCGCGCCCATCAGCCGGTCTTCACCGGCGCGCTCGGCCCAATCAGGCGCATAGGGCGGCAGCAATTCCGGCTCCGCGCCGTAAAGTTCACGCCAGATGCCACGGACGAGGCCGAGGCAATCGCAGCCGACATCCTTTAACGAGGCCTGATGCCGGTAGGGCGTGCCGATCCAGCCCTGCGCCACCGCCAGCACTTTTCCTCCGGTGTCATTCATGGAAACAGTGCCGTTCCATCATGGGTCTGGCCGCCGCTCGCGTAAGAATAGGCGAAATCCGCCCCCGGCAGGTGCGGAAAGCCCCTGAAATTCAGGTGATTGGCGAATTTTGCCCTGCACGTGGCGAAACTCTTGTCGCAGCCGGCGGTGATGGAAAAGCCGTCTCCCGGCAATGGCATCCGTTCCGGCGAAAGCCAGAAGGACAGAAGCGTACCGCCGTCGCGCCGCGCGTGGACGTCGAGATCAAAACCTTTGCCGGCGAGTGTACCGCTTTGAAACCGCAACTTTCCCCGACTGAAAAAACCGTCAGTGAAAGCGTCAAGCCCCAAGACCAGCAGATTGCCCGCCGCATCCACCGCCGCCACGCTGCCATTGCCGGTAAACCGCGAAAGATTGACGCCGCAGCGCCGGTCACCAAGTGCGGCATCGCAACCCCGCCCATAAACCCGGCCCTGCGGCTGGCCGAGGCGATGGGCAAGGCTGCGCAGTTCGGCGCGAAACGCCCCGCCGGCCCGCATCACTTCGCCGATTTCGCGGATGGACAGCAGCACATGCTCATCCGGCACCTGCCAGTTGACGAGAAAAAGCTCCACTCTCGCGCCATCGAAACGGCCTGTGGCGAGATCATCTTCCGAAATCGCCTCGCTGGAAAAACCGCCGGCCACCTCGCCGGTGCTCGCGCCCAGCCCGGTTTCGCTGTCGCTGTCGCTCGCCCCGAAACCGCTGGCGGCCAGATAGGCCGTTCCGGCAAAGGAGAGCGTCTCGTCGTGGTCGGTAAAGCCGATCACGACGCCATCCTTCAGTGTCACCTTCCAGCAATGGCAGGTGGTGGTGGCATCGCCCAGCAGATGCGTGGCAAAGGCGGGAGGAACGGTCTTCATGGCAGGATTTCCATCAATGGAATGGAGGGAATGCGGCCCGCCTCGAAGGCGGTGAGATTGACGTCGATGCGATCGATCGCAAAGCGCACCGGGACGTCGAATTCGAAACCAGCACGAATCGCCGCACCGGCAGATGGAAGCTTGCCGGCGCGAAACGTCACCGTGCCAGCTACATGATCCACCGACACATCCGATGGCGGAACACGCACCCCCTCGACCGAAACGAGGACAGACCCTTCGACCGGCTTTTCCACCCGCCTGATGAAGGCGCCGCCGGCATCGGCATAGGTTTTCACCAGCTGAAACTGCGCCGTCGCGCCGTCACCACTGCCGATCCTCTGATCTGTGGCGGCAGGCGTCCCGCCTGGCGGGCAGGATTTGCAATCGACGGGGTCACGAAAGCGGAAACCATAAAGCTCACCGCGCCGCGCCTCAAAAAAGGCGAGCACCTCGTAAAGATCGGCCACCGAACGGATGCCGGACCCGGCGTCATAAGCGCGCCGCGCATTCTTCCAGCGCTGGTTGCGGCTCTCCCGGCCATTGGAAAGATTGACGATATCGGTCCGCCGCACCGGCCCACCGCTCACACCGAGCGCCAGCCTCAGCGGAAACCGCACTTCATGAAATGCCGCCATGTCGTTGTTCCACGAATCTTTTTGCTGTGTTGAAAGGTGGATGGTCACAAACCGCGCTGGCCGCGCCCGACGCTGCGCGCCAGCATGGCGGCGATCTGGCCTTCGCTTTTTCTAAAACTCACCGCATCGGTGGCCGTCACGTTGAAGACGATCTGCGCACCGCCACCGCCCGCCGGAGCCGCCACGCCCAGCGCGCCGTCCGAACCACGCTTCAGCGGCAGGATCGCCTCCGCTCCCGCCTCACCCATCAGGCCGAGCCCACCGCCCATCGGAAAAAAGGCAGGGCTGGACACCACGCCGCCATCGGCAAAAGGCGTGATGCTGCGCCCCGGCACCCCGCCATCGGCAAAGGCAAACAAGGAGCCGCCACCGTTCAAAAGCCCGCCAACCGCATTGCCGATCACATTCTCCAGCGGCTTCAAACCGGCCGAAAGCGCCATGCCGGACAGGCGTTCGCCGAGCCCGCGCAACACATCATCCAGCCCCTTGCCACCCATCGTGGCCGCCTGCAGGGCGCTGGTCAAAGCCGCCCCGAACCGCTCGGAGCGCTTTTCTAGATCGCCCATCACATCAGCAAGCGCCTCAGCCTCCTCGCGGTTCTCCGCAATCGATCTTTCGCCTGCCATCGCGCTTGCCTTTCTGATTCAAATCGGAACGATAGGTTTTTGAATTGTCTGGCCGTTTTCACAAAAAAAAGCCCCGCTTCCGCAACGAGACAAGTCCACCTCACCCGTCCGGAAACAGCCGCATCATCGCCTCCATCGCCTGACGATCGGGGCTGCGGGAGATGGCGCGTGCGCCACCCGTCATCGCGAAAAACTCCCTTGGTGTCAGCCGCCAGAAGGTTTCAGAAGAAAGCCGCAGCAGGCAGAAGCCGGCATGAATGACCGCCTCCCAGGGAAAAGGGCGCGGTCTCGCTTCGCCTGCTGCGGCGCTCAAGGGTCCGGCTGTGTTTCTCCTTTCGGGCCGCCGAAGGTGGCGGTCAGAAGATCGGCGACCATCGCGGCATGGCCGGCAATGCCACCCTCGGCGGTCGCCATCGCCACGTCCTCATCGGAAAACGTGTTGCCGGCGCCACGCAGCCCCGCACCGATGACCCGGATCATGTCGGCGGCCTTCATGCGCCCGGTCGCGAAGCGTTCAGCGAGTGCGGTCAGATCATCAGCCTGAAAGGCAGTTTCCAGTTCGGCGAGAGCGCCCAGCGTCAGGCAGAGAATGCGCCTTTCGCCGTCGATCAGCGCCTCGATCTCGCCGCGATGGCGGTTCGCCCGCCCATAACGTAAACCCTGCGGCATCACAGCGCTCCGAATGTGAGAGAACCGGCAGATTCCAGCGCGATCTCAAATTGCACCTCGCCATCATGGCGGCCGGAATATTCAAGCGCGACGATCTGGAACGGTCCGGTTACGGTACCAAAATCGGGGATGACGATCTGCCAGCCCGGAATGGCGCCGGTGAAAAACGCACTGCGTACCAGCGCGTCACTCCCTCCGTCCTTGAAGATGCCGGAGGCCGTCAGCGACGCCCGCTGCACGCCGGCGCCGCCCAGAAGCTCGCGCCAGCGCCCGGCGCTTTCGCCATCGGTTATGTCCACGGCCTGCGCGTTGAAGGCCAGCCGCTTTGTTCTCAGTCCTGCCACGGTCACATAGGAACCGGCATTGTTGATCTTCAGCAGCAGGTCCTTGCCCTTCTGCGCCACCATGGGTGTTCTCCTTATGGTTTGGATTGATGTTGCCGGGTCGCAATCGGCCTGATACCAATTATTTCCTCCGCATCTCGCACCCGCGATTTTCATCATGTCCGAAGCCGCCCCCTTCCCGTCCCGCGCGCGCCTTATCGGCGTGCTTGCGGTTGGGCAGATCATCAGCTGGGGCAGCGGGTTCGACATGCTGGCCGTGCTCGGCCCACGGATTGGACGCGATCTCGCCATCGCCAACGAGGTGGTTTTCGCCGGCCTCACCGTGATGATGACAATCAGCGCGCTCTGCGGCCCGCTTCTGGGAAGAACGCTGGTGCGCCACGGCGCGGCACCCGTGCTCGTGGCGGGTTCATTGCTGTTTGCCGCCGGTTTTGCCGTGCTCGCCTTTGCGGGCGGTGTGGCGAGCTATCTGCTCGGCTGGGCCGTGATCGGTTTTGCCGCCACCTGTGGTTTGACGACGGCGGCCCATGCCGCGGTGGTGGAGCGTGTCGGTGCAGAAAGCGGCCGGTTGCTGACGCTGCTGATGCTGTTTACCGGGCTTTCGGCAGCGGTTTTCCTGCCGGTCACCGCGCTTGCCGACCAGCATCTCGGCTGGCGCGGCACGCTTGTCGCCTATGCCTGTCTACAGCTCCTGGTGCTTCTGCCTCTCTATGTCTTCGTTCTTCCCGGGCGGCCGGCCCGCAAGGCCACGGGTTCGCGGGAGGTGGCCGGGGCTTTGCCCCCGCCCGTCGATACACGCCGCGCCTTCGTGCTTCTGGCCGCGATGACAACGATCAGCGCGTTTACGACCTTTGGCCTGTCACCGCTCCTGCCATTGCTGCTGGTGCAGGCGGGGGCAACGCAATCGCTGGCCGTGCAGCTGGCATCAGCGCGCAGCGTGCTTGCGATCACCGCGCGCGGACTGGATTTCCTGCTTGGCAAACACGGCAACCCGTTCGTCACCGCCATGATCGGCTTCTGTCTGCTGCTCCTGTCGCTCATGCTGTTGCTGGCCTTTGCGCCGGCCATGCCGGCTTTCATCGGCTTCATCGTATTCTTCGGTTTTGGCGCAGGCGTACTCACCGTCAGCCGGGCCGTGTTGCCGCTGGCGGTGTTCTCGCCGGAAGAGTACGGCCTTCAGGCCGCGCGTATCTCCCTGCCGCAAAACCTTGCCATCGCCTTTGCGCCTGTTATCTTCACGCTGGCGCTGGATCGCGGCGGGGTCTCGGCCATGCTGACCATCGCCTCCGTGCTGATCGGCATTTCGTTTGTGCTGCTGATCGTACTTTGGAAAACCATGCGCAGGCAGGCTTCCTGAAACGGCGCTATTCCGTTACCGCGCGGAAACGCATGTCCGCGATGAAATTCCGCGACTTCGGTTCGCGCCGCGAGCGGCAGGAGCGCAGTTGCAGGTTGACCAGCGAGACATTGGCGAGCGGAAGGGCGGCATCATCGAGCAGGGTTTTCACCCTTTCAGCGATTTCGCCCGCCTGTTTACGGCCCGCGGCATCGCTGCAGATTTCCAGCGACAGGAAATGCTCCTCGGCTTTTTCCGTCGCGGTGGAATAATCCCGGCTTTCAAGTTCGCCGATGACGATGCAGGGCATAAGCGCGCGCGGCAAAAGCCGGTCGACGATGCCGCCCGATGTCAGCGCCATGAGCACCGCATCGCCCGTCAACCTTGCAAAAACCGCCTTCAGAAGTGCGTTTGCAGCGCTCACGGACTTTCCTCCTCGCAGCGGCAGACGATGAAGCGGCGGGTCTCGTCCGGATCCATCACCGTGCGGATGCCCAAAATGCGCCGGCCCTTGCGAAAGCGCATGCCGGCCGCGATATCGCTGCGCCAGGTGAGCCAGACGCGGTGGGTGATCGTCACGCCCTCGGCCGAGGCCCGCTCATGGGACGCCTCCGAAACCGGTTCGATCGCCGCCCAGAGCGAGCGCAGGACATCCCAGCTTTCCAGCGCACCGCCCTGCCCGTCTGGCGCATCGGTCCGCATTTCCAGCTCCAGCCGCGCCGTCAGCTTGCCGGGATCGAGAAAAACGAGGTTCATGGCTCAAAGCCCCATGCGGCAGAAGGGCGAAACCAGCCGCTCGTAACCGGCCGGAACCGCTGCCGGCTGATTTTCCAGGGCGACGGCGCCGCGAAAGGCAAACATCTGGGCCACATGCATCAGCATTGCGCGTTTCAGCGTATCCGGCACATCCGTCCCGGCCTCGCCGTAGCCGGCGATGAAGTCGATCTCGATACCGTTCATCACCCGTCCGGGGGCCGGCGGATCGCGCAGCCACAGCCTTGCCGGACGGGCTGCGCCATCCAGCAATTTATCAGCGGCGGTGATATTGGTCTCGCGCCCGTCACTGCCAAAAACCAGAATCGTTTCGATGGTTTGCACCGGTCCCTTGCCAATCAGAATCACACCCGTCTGCGGCCATCGGTCGAGATAAAGCCGCCATGTCTGGCGCAGCAGGCAAAGGCCGGTCACCCGCTCCAGATGCTCGCGGGCGGTGCGGATGAGCGCGGCAAGAAGCACATCTTCGTCGCCGTTATCGAGGCGCAGATGCGCCTTGACCTCGGCAAGCGTCAACGGCTCCGCCTGCGGCGGATGAATGAGGGCATAGGTCATGGGATCTCCGGGATGACGCAATTGCGGGCTGGATGAGCGAGCGGGTGCAACAAGTTTCTTCTCCCTATGGGGGAGAAGAAACGAGCGGCACCGTCGAGGGTCAATTCACCCCGAATTTCACCAGCTTGATCGCCTCGAAATTCTGTACGCCGCCGCCCACGCGCTTGGTGGTGTAGAACAGCACATAGGGTTTGGCCGAATAGGGATCGCGCAGGATGCGCACACCGGTACGATCGACGACGAGATAACCGGAGCGGAAATCGCCAAAGGCGATGGCGAAGCTGTTGGCCGCGACATTCGGCATGTCTTCCGCCTCCGTCACCGGAAAGCCCATCAGTGATGCGGGCTGGCCGGCGGCGGCGGGCGGGTGCCACAGGTAAGCGCCGGTCGTATCCTTGAAGCGGCGCAGCGTCGATTGCGTCTTGCGGTTCATCAGGAACGCGCCGTTCTGGCGGTGGCCCGCCTTCAGGCCATAGATGGCATCGAGCAGCACATCCATCGGCCCTGCGGAAGCGAAACCGGCCGAAACACCGGTTGCGACATAACCGATATTGCCCCAACTCCAGCTGTCATTGGCAACGGATGTATAGGAGAGAAAACCTTTCGGTTTGTTGACGCCGTCACCGGCAATGAAAGCGGCCGCCTCCTGTTCGGCAAAGGCGATATCCACCTCCGAGGCGATCCACGCTTCGACATCGACAGCCGCGTCATCCAGCAGCCCCTGGGTCGCGGCCGGCATGGCATAAAGTTCCATGGTCGGGAAAGAAAGCTCCGACAACTTGGGTGTCGCCGTTTCAGGACGGGCCGCGGTTTCGGAGACCCAGCCGGTGGCCAGTCCGCCAGCGGCGAAGGGTTTCTTCAGCACGGCCGTGGACACCTGCCGCACGGTGGCGAGCGCCCGGATCGGCGAAATCGCCGTCATGCGCCGACCAATCTCACCATCCGTCTCGGTCGGCAGGAGAAAGCCGCCATCCGTGCCGCTCGATCCCGCAAAGGCCTTGGCCTCCAGATCGCGCAGCGCACCCTCCTCACCCCGGCGGATATAGGCCTCGAAGGCAGCCTTATGTTCTTCGGCATCATGCGAGGGCGCATCCCTGCGGCCAAGCGCAGGCCGCGCCTTCTTGAGCGCCAGATCGTCCATGACCCTCCTGTTATCGTCGAGCGCCCTGTCGATACGGTCGAGCTTGTCGCGGGTCACGATATCCGCACCCATCTTGCGTTCGATGTCATTGAGCCGCTGGTCGTTGGTTTCGCGGAAAGCCTCGAAGGCCTCCATGAACTCGTCGAAGGCCGCCGTCATCGTGTCGGGCACGGCCTTTACCTGCGGAGCGATGCTCATCGTCGCCGCTTTCGTCATCTGGTCTGTCATGTCGCCATCCTTGTTTCGGAAATACGTGTCGGGAAGTCAGCGTTTGAAGGCGGTGTCGAACAGCGAGCGGGCGGCGCGGCGCATGCTGCGCGCCAGTTCGGTCTCGCGGTCACGGAAGAAGCGGGCATGTTTGACGTCGGACACCCGCGCCGAAGGCAGCATCGGAAAGGTCACGACCGAGATTTCCCAGAGATCGGCTTCCAGAATGCGTCGCACACCGGAGCGTTCGGCCTTGCCCGAGCGAACGGTGCGGAAACCGATCGACAGCCCGTCCAGCGCGCCGGTCTTCATCAACGAATGCACCTCGCAGGAGCGGGCGACGCCGGGGGCCAGAACGCCCTCGACATAAAGCCCGCGCTCGTCCTCGCGGATGGTGCGCCAGGCGCCGATCGGCTCGGCCGGATCGTGCTGGTAGAGCATGCGGATACCGGCCGCTCCCCGTTCCTCGATGGAGCGGCGGAAAGCGCCGCGCTCGATCACGTCGCGGCCGAGATCGACCTCGCCGAAGACGCTGGCATAACCGGAAAACGTGCCGTCGCCGGCGATGCCGCGCAGTTCCAGACTGGCGAATTTGCGCGTGGCGGGGCGCGGCCCGCGATAGGCGTGCATGGGTAACTCCTGCGATTTAAAGAGAAATATCAGGCGCGCGGGCGTGTGCCGTAGCGGCTGGCCACCCGCACCATCACGCCCAGCCCCCACCAGGCCATCATGCTGGCGGCGGCGGAGCCCGCCACCATGATTTCCCGGCCGGAAAGCGCGCCGGCAATGTCGAGCTGCTGCACGATCCACAGGCCGATCGGCCCGCCGAAGATCATGCCGCAGGACACCCCGGTGATGAAACGGCTCGCGGCTTCACGTTTGCTTTTCGGCAGCAGATAGACAAGCGACACGCCGGCACCCGCGACGGCGCCGGTGATGCGGGCGGCCCAGATACCGGCCTCATTGGCGAATTCAGACATGGGTAATCATTCCGGTTTAGGATGTTGCTATCGGGCGAACGCACCGCGTCGCCTGCAGGCGCTGTTTGCGCGCCTGCGATGGGTGATTTCACGAATCTTCGGAAAAGCTTGGGCGGAACACCTCACAAAAAGAATCCGCCACTTCAGAAAATGGTTCAGCAGAAACAGACGGATGCGAGAGCGCGGTTTCCCCGCTCAGTAACCGACGGCTTCGCGTTTTTCCTCGTCGCTCAGAAACGAGGCCGTACCGATGCGGCTCCAGAGCGCATCCCGCTCGCCGGCAAGCCCGGCGATCTTGTCGAGGTCCGGTTCCAGACGCAGCCCCGCGCCGAAGACCGGCGTGAGCCAGCCGCACAGCCTTGCCGCCGTGCGGTTGACGAGCGGCAGTACGGTGAGGCGATAAAAGGCGCGGTTCGCCTCCTGGTAATTGGCATAGGTGTTGTCGCCGGGAATGCCGATCAGCATCGGCGGCACGCCAAGCGCCAGCGCGATATCGCGGGCAGCTCCGTTGCGCGCTTCCAGAAAATCCATGTCACGCGGTGAAAGGCCCATGGCCTTCCAGTCCAGCCCGCCTTCCAGAAGCAGCGGCCGGCCGGCATTCATCGCACCCTGATACCCTTCTTCCAGTTCGCGTTTCAGCCGTTCATATTGCTCGGTGGACAGATTGCCGCCTTCCTTCGGCTGATAGACCAGCGCGCCCGAAGGCCGGGCGGAATTGTCCAGCAGGCGCTTGTTCCACTGACTTGCGGCATTGTGCAGATCAAGCGCGGCGCCTGCGGAGGCCAGCGGCGCAAAACCCGCCCGGTCATCCAGCGGATGGAAAAGTTTCAGATGCAGCAGGCCCAGCCCGTCGCGCTCGGCGGCGATGCGCCGTGACGCGCGACCTTCGGCGCGATAATCATAAGCCACCGGCCAGCCATCCGCTCCCTCGACGATACTGACCCGATCCGGCCGCAGCAGATGCAATTCCCGCAAACGCCCGCCGACCGTCAGCGGTTCGACATAGGCGTTTCCCGCCAGCATCAGGTGGCCATAAAGCGCCTCGAAAAAATCCGGCCCGCCCATATGGACGGCCGGCTTTGTCAAGAGCGCCAGCAACGGATGATCGGCGATTTCCTCGCCGCCATCATAAAGCAGCCAGTTCACCGATGCAGCCGCTTCTGCCACCATGCGGGCGGCCCGGTGCGCCACGGGATTCTTCATGAAGCCTTCGCGGGCAAGCGCGGCATAGGAACGGCCCGACCAGAAGGCCTGTCCGCCCTGCACCGCCACCGCCATGAAGCCGCCCGCCGTCATTTTGCTTTCGGGCACGGCTCTGCCATCCGCCGGGCGCAGCCACGGCAGGGAAAAGGGAAATCGCATGGAATTGTCCTTGTTTTGATGGCGTGCGGCGGCGTGGCCTGCGGCGGCGCCCGTGTGGGGTTTTCACCGACGGGGTAGACCCTGAAATTTCTGACGGCGTCCTGAAAGCTCTTTCGTCATGCTCGGGCCTGTCCCGAGCATCTGCAACGTCTCGATTTTATTGGACGTGATCAGATCCTTGGGACAAGCCCAAGGATGACGTCGCGCGTGAGGCACCCTGTCCGCACAGCGGCAATATCTCGCGCCGACTTCCGCGAAAGGGGACGTTTACCGGATCGGCGCCTTCACCGCAGTGTTGCTATTGAAATCAGCGGCGACACGGGTTTCGCGTAGCGGCTTCACCGTGCGGGTCGAAAGATCATAGGCGGGGTCGGCCTTGTAGGCCGCCAGCGCCGCCTCGTTTTCAAACTCGCCGTAAACGATGAAATCGACCGAGTTGCCCCATTGGTCCTTCTTCACGTTCTCGCCGATTTCCAGCGTCAGCGCATGCGGGATCGCGGTGAGGCCGGAAAGCCCCTTGCGCACGGCGTCGCGGTTTTCCTCGGGAACGGTGAAAAAAACGATATGGCGGATCACGGTGTCACCTGTCATGCAGAATTCGAAGGCGGCCTTCTCGGCGCGCATAAGGGGTTATCACCTGACCCGCGCCGGTTCAATCCGCGCCGCGACAAGGGCGCGATGAAATGCGCGTGCGTGGCCAGCCCCAAGCCGCGCCCGGTCGCTGCCATTGATGATGGCGCGTACGCCCTCCCAGTCCTCCCGCTGCGCGCCGAAGAAATCGGCAAGTCGGCGGTCGGTGAAGCGGCCGGTGAAGCTGCCGGCGATCGCCTTGCGGCAGGGCCTTTCCGCATCCGGCAAGTATCGTCCTGGTCCCGGCAAGTTGCGCGGCACGCAGGCGGCCACCAAAGATCGAAACCCGCACCGACGCGAAGAATCGCGCCTCGTCATAGGCCATAGCCGGCTCCTGAAAATGATGGGCGATATGACACCCGGTTTTTCCACATGACGGCCGTCAGGACTAAATCGATTTGAAAAAACCTTAATCGATTTTAATCCGCAGGCCGCGGTTTTGGGGTAAAAAATTCCTTGAATTCCGGAACCTTGGCGCGCTAACTCCATTCACCGCGCAATCCAGCAGCGTTAACAATTCAAGGAGGAATGCCACCATGACAGCGACAATCCCCCAGACCGTTTATGACCGTCTCGAAAACGAGTGGCGCCAGATGCGCGAAACCGGCTCGCAGCCGAAACCGGCGCAATCTCCGAAGAAATAAGACTTGTTAGGCGCCCGAGTTGACGGTGCGTCGTTTTTCTTCTCCCCGCCGGGGAGAAGATGGCCCGAAGGGTCAGATGAGGGGTAACCTCTCCGAATATCTCTACCGTAGCCCCCTCATCCCGCTGCCGCGACCTTCTCCCCGACGGGGAGAAGAACGAAAGACGCGCCCATTTGCCCATCATACCCGTGACGCCGGAACGTAGGCCAACATCCCACCTCACATCCCCCGCACCCTCGGCTCATTCACCACCATCGTCGTCAGCGCCGTTATCGCCCAGACGAGTGCATCCAGCCTGTCGGGCGAACGACCGGATGACAGGCCATCCGGCCCGAAATCCGTCATCTGGTCTTCCAGCTTCTCGAACCGAGCAGCGTGGCGCACCCTGCCCTGCTCATAAAGGGCGGCTACCGGCTCGGCTCGGGTGAATTTTCCTCGGCTGGCCCGCACCAAAGTCAGAGGCAGGTTCGCGTCGACGCTCTGCAGCATCGCACGGACCATTTCTCCACCCTGATTGACCTCGGCCACCACCCGGTCGGCCTCGTGGCGGCGGAAGGCGGCGACCACGGCGCGCGCCCAGCCAGCCGGCGTTTCGCCTTCCACCGAACAATCCGCAAGCACCACCAGTTTGCCTGATATGCCAAGCCCCGTAACGACGATGCCGCAGCAGGAGTTTTCACCCGCACCAGCAGGCGGATCGACCGCCACCACGATCCGCGAAAGCGGCTCATGCGCCGCCTCGATAATCGCGTCCAGATCGGTACGTTTCCACAGCGCGCCTTCGCGCTCGTCGATCAGTTCACCGCCGATTTCCTGACGTCCCAGCCGTGTGCCGCCGTAACGGTCCTGCATGACCTGCAGGAAACCGGGAGACAGGTTCTGCGCATTCATGGCGGTCGGCATCCGCGCAACCCGGGTCGAAGGATCGGCCAGCAGCGCCTTCAACAGAGGAATAGGCCGTGGCGTCGTCGTCACCAGTTGCCGGGGCGCATCGCCTAGACGCAGGCCGAATTGCAGCATGTCCCAGGTTTCCTGCGGATATTTCCATTTTCCCAGCTCATCCGCCCAGGCCATGTGGAATTGCGGGCCGCGCAGGCTTTCGGGGTCTTCCGAGGAGAACACCTGCGCCATCGCACCGTTCGGCCACAGGAGCCTGCGGCGCGACACCTCGAAAGCGGGACGGCGGCGACGGGCGATACGGCAGATACCGGAAATGCCGTCGATCATCACCTCGCGGGCGTCACCCAGCGTTTCCGCAACCAGCGCAATGCGCAAATCCGATTGTTTGCCGGCGGAAGCAATGCCGTGCACCCACTCGGCACCGGCTCGCGTCTTGCCGGAACCGCGCCCGCCGATCAAAAGCCATGTCCGCCAGTCGCCCTCCGGCGGCTGCTGCGGCAGGTTACCGATGAAACGCCAGTCGCGCAAAAAGGCAAAGACCTGCTCCTGCGGGCGGGGATCGGATGAAGGCTGCTTCATGTATCAGCCTCCGCCAATGCGCCGGCGGCGACACCGGCCTCCAGCCTCGCACGGCATTTCTGTTCAGCCAGTTCGTCGATGCGTTTGAGGAAATGCGCCACTGCGGCTTCATAGTCCTCGACACCCGTTTCGTCCCCGGAGGCAAGCGCTTCCCTCTCTTCCGCCAGCACCCGTTGCAGGGCGTCGATGCGCTCCAGCGTGCGCACGATCAGCGAAAGCTGATCCGTCGCGGCCTTCACGTCGGCGCGGGCCTGTTTGCCGGGAGCGTCATCCGCAGCCCCCAACAGGGCCGCCTCGCTCGCCTGCCGCAGGGTGCGATACAGATGAAACTGATCACGCATCTCTTCCGTCATCTCGTTCAGCATCTGCCTTAGCTCGCCGTTACGCGCCGCATCCTCGGCAGCCAGCTTGTCGGCCCGCGACTTTGTCTCAGGCGCGGTATCCGGCATGTCGTCACCGACATAGGCAGGCCGCTCCGGCCACGCGCTGTAAAGCACCGGGTCGCAAGTGTCAGAATTCGTCATGGGATCGGCCTGCCGGATCAATAATAGTGCTTGCGAAGAGGCTACACTGGGCGAATACCACGCCCAACACTCCGACGTCATCCTCGGGCCTGTCCCGAGGATCTGCAACGTCTTGATTTTATTTACGTGTTTAGATCCTTGGGACAAGCCCAAGGATGACGCCGAATATGCAAAGAGGCTCGTCATCAAACCCGAACGCAACCCTTCGAACCGGCCTCTGCCGTCAGCCGCAAATCTCCGACCGTAGCCAAACACTATCAAACCACCGTCACGGTGTAAAGGATTATTTTCCTATTTTGGTGATTTTTATCCTGCCAACAGGATTTGCACCCTCGCCCGCCGCATATTACACTCCGCGCCAGGCAGTGAGCAGAAGGAACAGGTCAAGTTGGTGAAACAATGGGTTGGGCGGCTGTTTGCGGGTCTTTCGGCAACCGGCATCGTCTTCGGCACGGTCCTGTTCTGCGCTTCACTCACACCGTCGCTTTTGCCGCGCACATGGCTGATGCAGGGGGTTCTCTGCGGGTTTTCCTTTGCCATCGGTTATTTGATCGGTGTCGCCATGCACGCCGTCTGGGCCTATCTGGAACTGCCTGAACCCTCGCGACACAACGCGCGAGGCATTCGTTTTCTTATCGCGCTTGCCGCCGCCATCACGGCCATTGCGTTTTTGTGGCAGGCGAAGGACTGGCAGAATTCCATCCGCGTCCTGATGGAACTCGACCCGCTGCCCAGCGCCCATCCCACCAAGACCGGCGGTATCGCTGTACTGGTCGCCGCCATCCTGATTGGCGCCGGTCGGCTTTTCCAGCTAATCCGCCGGTTCTTTGCCGCGCGCAGCCGTCATTTCCTGCCGCGCCGGCTGGCCAATGTGCTTGGCATCGCTGCCGCCATCGTGCTGTCATGGATGCTGCTCAATGGCCTGATCTTCGATATCGGCCTGAAATTTGCCGATTCCTCGCTGAAACAGGTGGATTCGCTAATCGAGCCTGACGTGCCGCGGCCTTCCGACGCGCTTAAAACCGGCAGCAGCGCTTCGCTGATGACATGGGAATCGCTTGGCCGTCGTGGGCGCGAATTCGTGGCCGGCGGGCCGAAGGCGCAGGAAATCACCGCCTTCACCCATCGTCCGGCCAGCGAACCGCTGAGGGTCTATGCGGGGCTGAATTCGGCCTCGACCCCCGAAGAGCGCGCCGCCCTTGCGCTGGAGGAACTGAAGCGGGTCGGCGGTTTCGAGCGCAAGGTCCTGCTGGTGGTCATTCCCACCGGCACCGGCTGGATCGATCCGGAAGCGCTCGATACGGTCGAATATCTGCATGATGGCAATGTCGCGAGCGTGGCTGTGCAATATTCCTATCTGTCCAGCTGGATAGCGCTTCTGACCGAACCGGATTACGGCGTGGAAACGGCGCGCGCACTGTTCCAGGCGGTCTACGGCTACTGGACGACCTTGCCGAAAGAGACGCGGCCGAAGCTTTACCTGCATGGCTTGAGCCTCGGTTCGCTCAATTCGCAGAAATCCTCCGATCTCTACGATGTGCTCTCCGATCCGTTCCAGGGCGCGCTGTGGAGCGGCCCGCCCTTTTCCAGCCCCACATGGCGCATGGCCACCAATGGCCGGGTTGCGGGCACGCCGGAATGGCTGCCGCGTTTCCGCGATTCCTCCGTCATCCGTTTTGCCAACCAATATACCACCGCCCATATGCCCGATGCGACCTGGGGGCCGATGCGGATCGTCTATCTGCAATATGCGAGCGACCCGATCACCTTCTTCGAAACCGCTTCGCTCTACCGGCGTCCAGAGTGGATGGCACATCACGGGCCGGATGTTTCCACGTCCTTCCGCTGGTTCCCGGTGGTGACGCTGCTGCAGCTCGGTCTCGATGTCGCCGCCGCCACCACCGCGCCGATCGGTTACGGCCATGTCTATGCGCCGGAACATTATATCGATGCATGGACCGAGGTGACGGAGCCGCAGGGCTGGAACGCCGAGGAGATCCAGCGGCTGAAAATGTTCTTCAAGGCCCGCCGCGGCTCCACCGATCCGGCGTGAGCGCGACGGGCGTGTTGTTTGCCGGCATCAGCCCTTCAGCATATCCAAATGGTCGGCCACATAGGTTTCCAGCGAACGCGGTGCGTGGCCGGTCAGGGTCTCGACATCACCGGTCACCACCGCTGTCCAGCCTTCGCGCACGGGATAAAAGATCGAGGCGAGGAAAGAGGCGTAATCCTTCGGCACACCCGCACCGGTGAGGATGCCGATGAAGACCTCGTCCGAAACGGCAGCATAAGAAACCGGCTTGCCGATCGCCTGCGAAATCACTGCGGCGGCCTCGCCGTAACCGAAGGCCTTCGGCCCGGTCAGGTTGAAAGCCTTGCCATTAAAGGCGTCGGAGGTCAGCGCTGCGGCGGCACTGTCGGCGATATCGCGCACGTCGATAAAGCTCGACTTGCCCTCGCCGGCCGGCACGGCAATCTCACCGTGTTCAATGCCGGCCTTCCAGTAGCTGTGGAAATTATCGGCAAACCAGTTGGGGCGCAGGATGATGTATGGCGTACCGGAAGCGATGATCTTCAGTTCGATCTGGCGATAGGGAATGGAATCGTCGGCATCGACGCCAAGGACGCTGAGGAACACGATCTTCACCTTGCGCCGCGCGGCCTCCTCGACAACAGGCGTCAGCGCGTCGATGGCATCCAGACGCCCGCCCGCCAGGATCAGGAACAGCCGATCCACGCCGTCAAATGCATCGGCGTAGGTCGCCCGGTCGGTATAATCGAAGCGCACCCCTTGGGCGCCATCCGCCGCCTTGCCGCTGCGCGAGGCAGCCTTGACGCTTTCGCCCTTTGCCACGAGTGCCTTGACCAGCGGCGCGCCAATGGTGCCGGTGGAACCGACTACGAGTATCTTGCCTGTCATCTCAAATATCCCTAGTATCTAATGGAAACCATGTTTCGAAAACACAGGTACTGCGCTTTCGAAATCATGAAAAGAGAGCACTTTTCGGTTATCTGGTTTCCTTTCGGAAACCGGCATGGCCCTGAAACGACGGAACAAACCCATGGAACGTATCTATGACGTCTATGAAGACCGCTGCCCCACCCGCATGGTGCTGGACAGGATTGCCGACAAATGGGCGCTGCTGATCCTCGACAAGCTGCGGCGGGACCCCGTGCGCTTCAACCTGCTGCGACGCGAGATCAAGGGCATTTCGCAGAAGGTCCTATCGCAGACGCTGAAGAAGCTCGAGCGTGACGGGCTGATTTCCCGGCAGGCCTTTCCGACCGTGCCGGTAACTGTCGAATATTCACTGACGCCGCTGGGGCGGACACTGACCGACACGGTGGCGGCGCTCGCCCATTGGGCCGAGGGTAATATTGATGCGGTGATGGCGGCGCAGCGGGCTTATGATGAGAAGGTTGCGGCTTAGATGGCCTTCGCCCTCGCGTAGCGACAAAAGCATGGGAGAGACAAGCGCCTTTGCCGCTTCGTTTTGTAGAACATTGCTGCCGTCATACCGGCCTTGAGCCGGTATCCAGCCAGCCCAAGTCCTTGGGCTGAAAAGACTCTATTCGCCGCGCAGACGCGCTGCTGCTGGATGCCGGATCAAGTCCGGCATGACGGAAGTGGGTTTTGCGTACCTTACACTTCCCAAAACATCCCTACCGCGAAATCCGCGTCGACAGAATGATCGACGACAGCGTGCGCTCCACCCCGTCAAGCGCGCCGATGCGGTCGATCAACCGGTCGAGATCGAGGATCGAAGGGGCGGCCAGAATGGCAATCAGGTCAAATGTGCCGCTCACCGAATGCAGCGTCGTCACCTCCTTGATGGCGGCAAGCGCCGCCGTCACGCCGGGCAGAGCCTTGGGTGCGATAGTGATCAGCACATGTGCGCGCACCAGCCCGGAAAGATAGCTTTCCGAAAGCCTGAGGCCATAACCGGCAATCACGCCGTCGGCCTCCAGCCGCTCGATGCGCGCCTGCACGGTGGTGCGGGAAAGGCCGAGTTTGCGCGCCAGTTCCGCCACCGGCATGCGGGCATTTTCGGAAAGCAGGGCAAGCAGCGCCCGGTCCTTGTCGGCGATCGTCATAGTGATCAATCCTGTCGTCTAATTGTTCAATAATATACCGCCATCTGCACATAGTGAAGCTGCGAATCGTCAATAAAAGCTGGCATTCTGTCTTTGAGGCGCATTCGTTGCGCAAAGACATGCGAATTTACTGCGGGGAACAAAAACATGAAAAACATTGTCGTCATCGGCGCGGGCAATATCGGTTCAGCCATCGCCTGGATGCTGGCCGCCACGGGCGATTATCGCATCACGGTTGCCGACCGCTCGGCCGACCAGCTGGCCAACGTGCCTGACCATGAGCGGGTCGATACCGAAATCGTCGACATCGCCGATCGCCCGGCGCTGGAAGCACTGCTGAAGGGCAAATTCGCCGTGCTATCCGCCGCTCCCTTTCACCTGACGGCGGGTATTGCGGAGGCAGCGGTCACTGTGGGCACGCATTATCTCGATCTTACCGAAGACGTGGAGTCCACCCGCAAGGTCAAGGCCTTGGCGGAAACGGCTGAGACCGCGCTCATTCCGCAATGCGGCCTCGCGCCCGGCTTCATTTCCATTGTCGCCGCCGATCTCGCCGCCCGCTTCGACAAGCTGGACAGCGTGCGCATGCGTGTCGGCGCGCTGCCGCAATATCCGTCCAACGCGCTCAACTACAACCTCACCTGGAGCACGGACGGGCTGATCAACGAATATATCGAGCCCTGCGAAGCCATCGTCGAAGGCCGCCTCACCGCCGTTCCGGCGCTGGAAGAGCGCGAAGAGTTTTCGCTCGACGGCGTTACCTACGAGGCCTTCAACACCTCGGGCGGCCTCGGCACCTTGTGCGCCACGCTGGAAGGCAAGGTGCGGACGATGAATTACCGCACCATTCGTTACCCCGGCCATGTGGCGATCATGAAGGCGCTTTTGAACGACCTCAACCTGCGCAACCGCCGCGACGTGCTGAAAGACCTGTTCGAAAACGCCCTGCCGGGCACCATGCAGGATGTGGTCATCGTCTTCGTCACCGTCTGCGGCACCCGCAATGGCCGCTTCCTGCAGGAAACCTATGCCAACAAGGTCTATGCCGGCCCGGTTTCCGGCCGGATGATGAGCGCCATCCAGATCACCACCGCCGCCGGCATCTGCACGGTTCTCGACCTGCTGGCCGAAGGTGCCCTGCCGCAGAAGGGCTTCGTGCGGCAGGAAGAAGTGGCTCTGCCGAAATTCCTCGAAAACCGGTTCGGCCGGTATTATGGCTCGCATGAGCCGCTGGCCCGGGTGGGGTAAGGGAAACAGCTTTTTCCGTCATGCCGGACTTGATCCGGCATCCAGCCAGCCCAAGTCCTTGGGCTGAAAAGACTCCTCTCGCCGCGCAGACGCGCGTCGGCTGGATGCCGGATCAAGTCCGGCATGACGGAAATAATTTGACCTCTTGCCAAAATAATGACCGTTGCGCATGGTCTCTCCATGCGCCAAGGTTACGTATATATTCTTGCCTCAAAAAGAAACGGTACGCTTTATACTGGCGTGACGGGCGATCTTTCTCACCGTTTATATGAACACCAGAACAACCTGACGCCCGGGTTCACAACACGCTACAACGTCAAGACGCTCGTATGGTTTGAGACTCACGATCTGGTGACGGATGCTATTTCGAGAGAAAAGGCGATCAAGAACTGGCCAAGGGCATGGAAGATCGACCTCATAGAGAACCTCAATCCGCAGTGGCAGGATATCGCCCATTATCTTCTCTGAGGCAACCTTCCCTCCTTCATGCCGGACTCGATCCGGTATGACCGTGAGGATGACGAACCCATTAAGTCCCGCAAAATGTCCTGAACACCCGCTCATGGCTCATCGGCGGCTGCATGTAGACAAAATTGTCCGGCCGTTCCTCGAAGGGCGTCGCAATTGCCGTCAGCATGGCGTGGAACGGCTCGAAATCATCCTCTTCCACCGCCGCTTCGATCAGTTCCTCGATCCGGTGGTTGCGCGGGATGACGGCCGGATTGACCGATAGCATTGCCCGTGACCTTTCGGCATCGGAAATATCTTCGCGGTCGGCGCGTTTCCGCCAGCGGGCGAGAAATTCATCCGCCCCGGCAATATCGATGAACATGCCGCGAAATGGTTCGGCATCGCCATTCGCCGCGTGGGAAAGTCGCCGGAAGGTCAGCGTGTAATCCGCCTCCGATGCCTGCATCAGCGAAAGAAGCGCCTGCACGAGATCGATGTCGCCTTCCTCTCCCAGCGTCAGGCCGAGTTTTTCGCGCATGCCGGCCAGCCAGCGCTTGGGAAAGGCGGCGGCGAAATCGGCCAGCACGGCGTTGGCGCGTTCGGCGGCCTTCTCCACCTGCGGGTCAAGCAGCGGCAACAGGCATTCCGCCAGCCTGGCGATGTTCCATTGGGCGATGCCAGGCTGGTTGTTGAAGGCGTAACGGCCCTGTGCATCAATGGAAGAGAAGACCTTGTTGGGGTGGTATTCATCGAGGAAGGCGCAGGGGCCGAAATCGATCGTCTCGCCAGAAACTGCCATATTGTCGGTGTTCATCACGCCATGGATAAAGCCCACCATCATCCAGCGGGCGATAAGGTCGCATTGCCTTTCAGCGATGCCGCGCAACAAAGCGAGGTAAGGATTATCGGCGGTTTTTTCCTCGGGGTAATGGCGATCGATCACGTAATCGGCGAGGCTCCTGATTGCCTCGTCATCCTCCCGCGCGGCGAAGAACTGGAAGGTGCCGACACGGATATGGCTTGCCGCGACGCGGGTGAAAACGCCGCCCGGCAGCCCCACTTCACGCTGCACCCTTTCGCCGCTGAGAACGGCCGCCAAGGCCCGCGTGGCGGGAATGCCAAGCGCATACATCGCTTCCGAGACGATATATTCACGCAGCACCGGTCCGAGGGCGGCACGCCCGTCTCCCCTGCGTGAAAACGGCGTAGGGCCGGAGCCCTTCAGCTGGATATCCCGCCTTTTGCCATTCACGTCGATCACTTCGCCGAGAAGAATGGCGCGGCCATCACCAAGCTGCGGCACGAAGCCACCGAACTGATGGCCGGCATAGGCCATGGCCAGCGGCTCGGCCCCCTGCGGCACCACATTGCCGGAAAAGATCGCCGCCAGCCTTTCGTCGTCGAGACCGGAAACATCCAGAAGGAGTTCGTCTGCCAGCCGGCGATTGAAGGCGATGAGGCGCGGCGCCTTCACCGGCGTCGGCAGCACGGCGGCGCTGAACCGTTCCGGCAGGCGGGCATAGGAATTGTCGAATCTGATCACGGGTAAACTCCCTGCTTTTGCCTTTATATGGGGCCGGAAGGCGAAGGATGCGAGCGATAAATGCCACATCCACCCGTCACACTATGCCTATAGCGCCGCTGATTGTATTTTGCGCAATGAACTTTCCAGCGCCATCATCGTTCCTATGCTTGACCCGCAGAATGCCGAAATGAAAGGAACAGCAATGAGCGTCGTTGAAACCGTGACGGAAGTACCGGAAAGCGCCATCCGCACCATTCACACCGACTTGCCCGTCAACGCCACCTTCCATGTCTGGCTGAAAGCGAAAAAGGCCGCCGAACCCGGCGCCGTCTCCTTCTCCAACCAGAATGGAAAATTCGCTGAAGTTTCAAGCGTCAATACGGAAGAGTTCGGTTTTCGAATCTATCAGGTGTTCGGCGGTGGTCATGTGGAATTGAGTTACGATACGGTGACGACAGCCGTTTCCGTCATCTATTGGTTCACTGCTTCCGATGTGCTCGAAACCGGCATCACCGTCGTTCATACCAAGCCTGACAATGCCGCCCCGGAACTGCCTGATAGTTATCATTTCCGCCCGCCCTTCGGCTGGATGAACGATCCGAATGGCTTTGGACGTTTTGAAGGCCGGCCGCATCTGTTCTATCAGCATTATTCGCATGGGCTGCGCTGGAACACGATGCATTGGGGCCACGCCGTTTCTTCGGACTACCTGCGCTGGCGGCATCTGCCAATCTTCCTCTTCCCGTCGGAGGATCTGACAACCCGCCCGGACAAGCGTGGCGGCGCCTATTCCGGCTCCACCATTCCGCTGGTCGAAGGGTCAGGCATCCGCGTCTTCTTCACCGAACAGGTGCAGGACCGCGTTCCCGAACAGCAGATCCAGCTCACCGCCACCTCCTCCGATCTCATCATGGCGGGGCAGGCAGACGTCATTCTGGCCCACCGCCCGGACGGACAGGGGCTGACACCGGATTTTCGCGATCCTTACGTATTTCGCGGCCCCGACGGGCTGTGGAAAATGCTGCTCGGCAGCCAGAGTGACGGCGGCGGCGTCATCCTGCTTTACGAGACGCTGGACCCCACGGCCGCATCGGGCTGGACCTATGTCGGCAAGCTGTGGGTGGAAACACGCTACAGGACGACAGCTATCGAATGCCCATGTCTGCTGCCATTGGACGGCCCGGCCAATGCCCGCTCCACCCGCTGGGTGCTGATCTACGGGCTGATGCATTCGGAAGATCCGCAAACCGGCCGCAAGAACCTCACCATGGCCGATGTCGGCTGGTTCGACGGCAAGATCTTCACCAAGGAATCCGGTCAGGAACTGGATTTCGGCACCGATAACTACGCCTTTCAGGCCTTTCTAGATGGCGACAGCATCATCGGCATCGGCTGGCTGGCCAATTGGGCTGATGCCAATCCGGAAATTGATTTTCCCACTTCCATGACGCTGCCGCGCCGGATTCACTACGTCAACGGCGAGCTTCTGACCCCGCCCATCGGCGCTGCGGAAAGCCTGCGCAGCCATATTCTCGACCGCACCCGCCTGGCGACGGGTGAGCGTGTCACCTTCATCAACGGCGCGGTGGAAATTCTGATCGAGCTTGCCTCCCCCGGCGCTCCTTTCGAACTGGCGCTCGAGCATCCGACAGTCACGCTCGGCCTCGTTTCCGATGAAACGGGCCTGTGGATCCGCCATGAAGACGGGCGCGATGGCCCCTCGCCACATTATATCGCCAAGGGCGCACGGGCCTCACGCATCCGCATTTTCCTGGATTACGGTTCCATCGAAGTCTTCGCCAATCGCGGTCGATATGTGGGCACAAAACGCATCGAGGGTTTCGAACCCGTGCGTTCGGCGCTGCTGAAGGCGGCTGCCGGCGCGGTGGTGCACGCGACCAGCTGGGCGCTCAAACCGTGAGGAACCTTTTGGCGGATATGGCGGTTGATAGACCAGCAACAGCCGACCAGCCCGCAAAAAAGGAGAAACGGCATGACCAAAATCCGCGATACCAGCGACCCCATTCTGTTTCCGACCGAGGCCAATGAAAACAAGGCCGAGAAAAAACGCGCCGGCAAGGGCATCATCATCATTATCGGCGCGATCGCGATCATGTCCTTCGTCGTTTATCTGGCGGCGATCACCATCGCCGCCACGCAGTCTTAACGCTTCGCCTTGTCCGGAAACCCGTGCTCAGCCCCGTGCGCTTCGCAGCCCGCGGGCGGTCAGGAGCGCAATGAGCGACACGGCGGCACCCAGCCCGTAAAGATAGACCATCGGCATCGTCACATCCGCATGCTCGATCTGCGCAACGAGATCGGTGGCGGCAGCGACGGTGCCGCTCGCCCCCGCGCCGGCCGCCGCCCCCAGCGTGGAGACCGTGGGAAGCAATGCACCGGTCATCTTGCGCTCTTCTTCCGGCGCTGCCTCCATGGCGGCCTGGCTGATGCCGGCCCATGACATGCCAAAGGCAGACCCGATCAGGATTTGCCCGAGCAGCATTTCACCCCAGTTTCCGCTTGCAAGCCCCAGCCCCAGCAGGGCGCAGCCCGGCACCATCTGATAGGGACCATAATGCAGGAAAATTTCTCTCAGGCGGATCGATCGCAGGCTGCCGATCAGCATCGCAACGAAGCTCCAGGCAAGCGGCATCGTCACCACGATGAAGCCAGCGAAGGTCGGCTCATAGTGCCACAGATTGATGGCGACATAAGCGAGATAGACGCTGCCCAGCGCATGGGCATAGGACATCAGGAACAGTACCCAGAAACCGCTGCCCAGCACGGTTTTCAGCCGGAAAGAATCCTTTGGGAACAGGCCGGAAGAAGGACGGATGCCCACCCGCAACGAGGCCCATAACAGCGCCGCACCTGCCAGCAGGCAGATCGCCCGCAGGCTCGCATCCTCGAAGGCGGAAGGCGCGGAAAAAGCCAAGGCGCCAACAAGGCACAGAACCAGCGGCAAGAGTGGTTTACGCGTCGCCGCCACCGGCCGCTCGACTGAGACGGCGACGGTCGTGTAGACCAGCAGAAGCACGATCAACGGCGCCGACAGCAGGAATGTGGCGCGCCAGGACATGTGCTCGGTGGCGAAACCACCGGTCAGCGGGCCGATGAAGGAGGCGACCGCCCAGATCGCCGCCTCGATGGCAAAGACCTTCGGCAACAGGCCGGAGCGGAAACCGGCGGGAATGAGGCTGTAGCACACCGCCACGATCAACCCGTCGGCCAGCCCCTGCAATCCCCGGCCGACGACGACCCATAAAAAATCCCCGGCGATTGCCGAGAGGACCGAGCCGAAGGAAAAGATCAGGCAGCAGAGAAGCAAAACGGCGCGTGCGCCAAAACGCTCGCAAAACAGCACGGCAGTGACACCGCCGGCCACGGAACCAACGAAGTAGAGACTATAGGCCCAGCTATAATAAGCGGCGCCGCCGATTTCGTTGACGGCGACGGGCAAGGCCGTCACCACCGCGAACTGGTTGAAGGCGTGCAGGCCGATACCGGAGGAAATGACGGTCAGAAGCGAGAGGTTCGCCCCGCTCAGCAATTCGCCCCAGCCGTTTTTCTCCGTCATTTCCATACTCGTCAAAGCCGTATCCTTTCCATTTTTGCGATACGGCGGGCAAACTAGAACCTCAAGCGCCATTGAGGTCAAGACGGCTTTTTCACGCAATTTGGTTTGAAGGAATTGGCGGGCGACAGGAACCCTGCGCGCGGCCGGCCGTTTGCTGAAGAACCGACAGAAAGGATATCGTCATGAACCGCAAGAAAATCATGCCGCTCAACGAAGACGCCATGAACGAGGATCTGCTCGATGTCGACATCGACGCCCTTCCCGCCAAGGGAGAAATTCCGCAATCCATCGAACAGGAAATAGAGGAGGAAGAAGCCGAGAGCGAAGATGATCCCTATCAGGAAAGCGACGAGGCCCTTCCCGACGACGCGGAAGAGCGGGTGATCAACCGCAATCCTTCGCGGGAAGGCGGGGCTTTCGACGAGGTTTAATCGGGGCTGCCAGAGCCTTATGCAAGGCGCTGCAGCATATGGCGCTGATGGTCCTGCCCGCCGAAGAAGACGGCAAGAATACGCACGGTCTTTTCGCCCTCATCGACATCGAAATAAAAAACTGCCTGATTTTTCGTTACCCGGCGAAGGCCGGGTAGCAATTCTGGTGTTAGCGTTCCCTGGAACGGCGCTTTGTGAAGAGCGTCCATATCCGCCTCAATCGATCCCACCCGTCGTGCAGCCCGCGTGAATGCGGCCGGCAAAGCATCGCCAAGATCGAGATAGGACTGGACGAGATGGTCGAGAATGAGGCCGAGGTCCTTGTCCGTCTGTGTCGAACGCAGGACCCTAAAGGCCATAGCCGGCCTTTTTGGCCGCGATCATGGCCGCGGTTCTGTCCTTGCCCTCCCCGATCGATACAAAGTCGCCCTGCCTGCGTTCGACAAGCAAGTCGCGAAGCGCGGCGAGCTCCGCGTCCTTCAGTTCGGTTTCCTGCCGAAGCAGTTCCAGCCCGCGCTGTACCACGGCGCTGAGGCTGGCATAACGCCCCTCCTCCACCAGCCTGCGGGCGAAGCTATCCTGCTGATCGGAAATGGATACGGATGCCTTGACGGACATTGCGGCACTCCTTTTGCATGGAGGGTGTGCTACTCAGTAGCACACCCTCCATATTCATTCCAGCACCAATGACTTTCAGCCCACCCGTTCCGGCGAATAACCGGCATCACGGATCGCCGCTTCCGCCGCTGCGGCGTCGCCCGCCACTGTGAGTTTGTGGGTAGCGAGATCGATGCTGACAGACGCGTCGGGCAGCACCTCGGTGAGAGCGCCGCGCAACGTCTTTTCGCAATGGCCGCAGGTCATGTCAGGGATGAGGAAGGTGGTTGCACTCATGGTTTTCTCCAGTTGACCGGCACGCCTGTTTGCGTGCCGGGTGTCATTGCAGTTCAGTGGGTTCTGGCGGGCTTGCCTTCGTTCTTTTCGGAACCCGCGAGATCATCGAGGATCGGGCAATCGGGCCGGTGATCGCCGCCGCAGCAATGGGCGAGATGGGACAGCGTCTTCACCATGCTCTTCATCTCGGCGATCTTCTGCTCGAGATCGGCGATATGGACGAGCGCGATCTCCTTCACCGCGGAACTCTCGCGGCTCTTGTCCTGCCAGAGTTTCAGCAACGTCTCGGTTTCTTCCAGCGAGAAGCCCAACGTGCGCGCCCGCTTGATGAAGCGCAGATTGTGCACGTCCTGCTCGCCATAGACCCGGTAGTTATTACCGGTGCGGGCGGCGGGATTGATGAGGCCGATCTGCTCGTAATAACGGATCATCTTGGCGGAGACGCCCGATGCTTCCGATGCCTGGCCGATATTCACGACGTCACCTCCCGATGGGCCACCTTGGCCCGTTTCAACCGCAGCGCATTGGCAAGAACGAAGACGCTGGAGAGCGCCATGGCGCCCGCGCCGATCATCGGCGACAGCGTGATGCCGAAGGCGGGATAAAGCACGCCCGCCGCAACCGGTATCAGCGCCACGTTGTAACCGAAGGCCCAGAACAGGTTTTCCTTGATGTTGCGCATGGTCGCCCGGCTCATCTCAATGGCGTTGACTGCGCCGAGAAGATCGCCACCGACCAGCACGACATCGGCGCTTTCGATGGCGACATCCGTACCGGTGCCGACGGCGATGCCGATATCGGCCTCGGCCAGCGCCGGCGCATCGTTGATGCCGTCGCCCACGAAGGCCAGCACCTTGCCGCCTTCGCGCATCTCGTGGATCGCCTTCACCTTGCCCTCGGGCAGCACTTCGGCCACCACGCGGGAAATACCGACCTGCCGGGCGATTGCGTTTGCCGTGCGGGCATTGTCGCCCGTCACCATCGCCACTTCGATACCCATGGCCTGCAGCGCCCGGATGGCGGTCACACTCGAGGGCTTCAGCGGATCGGCGACGGCAATCGCAGCCGCCAGCCTGCCGTCGATGGCGGCATAAAGCGGCGTCTTGCCTTCGTCACCCAGCCTTGCGGCGGCGTCAGCGAAGATATCGACCGAATGACCGAGTTTGGCCATGTAACGATCCGCGCCGACTTCGACCCTACGGCCATTGACGGTGGCGGCGATGCCGTAGCCCGTCACGCTTTCGAAGTTTTCGACAGTCGCAGGTTCGAGTCCTGCAGGGGTCGCAACCTTCTTTTCTTCCGCAGCCCGGACAATGGCTTCGGCAATCGGATGTTCCGAGCGGCCTTCGACGGCGGCGACCAGCGCCAGCACTTCATTATCGGCAAACCCTTCCGCAACCACCAGATCGGTCAGTTCCGGACGGCCCTTGGTGACAGTGCCGGTCTTGTCAACCACGACGATCTCAGCCGAACGCAGTTCCTGCAGCGCCTGTCCCTTGCGGAACAATACGCCCAGCTCCGCCGCCCGGCCGGTGCCGACCATGATCGAGGTCGGCGTGGCAAGACCCATGGCGCAGGGGCAGGCGATGATGAGCACCGCGACCGCATTGACCAGCGCGAAAGTATAGGCAGGCTCAGGACCAAAGATTGCCCAGACGATGAAGGTCAGCACCGCAATGGCGATGACAACGGGTACGAAGAGCGCGGTGACGCGGTCGACCAGCAGCTGGATCGGCAGCTTGGACCCTTGAGCCTCCTCCACCATGCGGATGATCTGCGACAGCATGGTGTCGGCACCCACCTTGGTCGCCTTGAACTTGAAGGCGCCGGTCTTGTTGATGGTGCCGCCGACGACCGCTGCGCCGACCGTCTTTTCCACCGGCACGGGTTCGCCTGATATCATCGATTCATCGACATAGGACGAGCCTTCGATGACTTCGCCATCCACCGCCAGCCTTTCGCCGGGGCGGATGACAACGATATCGCCCATCACCAGATCGTCAGGGGAAATATCGATGGTCGCACCGTCGCGCTCCACGCGGGCGGTCTTTGCCTGCAGGCTCATCAACTTGCGGATGGCGTCTCCCGTGCGGCCGCTGGCGCGGGCTTCGAGAAGCCGCCCGGTCAGGATCAGCGTAACTATGACGGTGGCCGCCTCATAATAGACGAACTGCGCTTCTGCGGGCAGAAGATCTGGCGCGAAGGTCGCCACCACGGAATAGAGATAGGCCGCCGTGACGCCCAGCGCCACCAGCGAGTTCATTTCCGGCGCGCCACGCAGCAGGGCCGGAAAGCCGGTCTTGAGGAAGCGCAGGCCCGGCCCGAAAATCACCGCCGTCGCCAGCACGAAATAGATGTAATAGAGGTTCTGCGTATCGATGATGCCCATCAGCCAGTGATGCATCGGCTCATAGAGATGGCCGCCCATTTCCAGCACGAAAAGCGGCGCGGTCAGGATGGCGGCAATCGTCAGGTCGCGTTTCAGCGCGCCCTCTTCACCCGCATGCTGCATATGGTCATGGCCGCCACTTTCGCCAGCCGTCGCCATCTGGTCGTGGCCCTGATGATGTCCATGGTGCTGGCTGTGGCCTTGATGGGCGGAATGATCGTGCGGCTTGCGTGTCGTCAACGCAAAGCCGGCGAGCTTTGCCGTTTCCACCAGCGCATCCCGCTCACGCCGGCCGCCGATGGTTTCCACCGCGACCTTTCCGGCCGCAGCGTCCACCTTCACGTCGACGGTGGTGGCAACGGCGTCCAGAACGGCCTTCAACCGCCCGGCATCCGCATCGCTGCGCAGGCCTTCGACCGCAAATTCATGCCGGTCCGGTGCGATATCGTAACCGACCTTTTTGATGGCGGCGCCGAGCGTCTTGGCCGAAAAGCCCTCGGCGGGCTCGACAGTGAGCTTCTTTGTCGCGAAGTTCACCGAGCTTGATGCAACGCCCGGCACCTTGGCCGCGGCCGTTTCCACGCGCCGCACGCACGACGCGCAGGTCATGCCTTCCACGGGAATGGAAACCGGCTGATTTGAATGGGCGTGTCTGACTGTCTCGTTCATGGGAAATCCCCTTTCGAGACCTTATGTAGGGCTTCCCATGATGGGAAGGTCAAGGTATGGGCAAGCTTTTTGTTGAACACACAATCGTGAGCACGGGCACCGGCCATAAAAGCAGGGATTTCCATCGTTTACCTTTGCTGTCGGGTCACCGCGGGCTCGCCTTTCAGGCCGCGACGCGTCTGGCGAGATAAACCGTCGCCCCACCGCATTGCGGATCATTGACGATGTGATCGAGAAGCCGGAACCCATGTGCGGCGAGCAGGCTTTCATAATCATCGCGCGCAAGGCTGGCGTGATAAAGCGGCTTGCCCTGAAACGTGCCGATCGCTTCGCCATGTCCCGGCCCGGCCGTGAACATCAGGACCGCACCGTCATTGGCGTGCCGGCGGAAAATACCGAACATCAGGCGCTGATCTTCAGGCTTCAGGTGGAAAAAACTGTGCCAGGCGATCAAACCGTCAAAACGGCGACCGAGAGCCAACTCACGCATATCTGCGACCACCCACAGATTTTCCGGAAACCGGTTGCGGCAAAGTTCGATCAGCGGCAGCGACGCGTCGATGCCCGTGACGTCATAGCCATTGGCGATGAAATAGCCGGCAATCGGTTCGCCAGAACCGCAGCCGATATCGAGAATGGAACCGCCGCCGAGCAAAAGCGAGGTGAACCTGTCCAGCCAGGGTTTTTCGGCAAGGGACCGGCCGCGCTCCTTGTCGAAATCAGCGCCGTGTTCGGTATAGAGCCCGATGACATCACGGGAGGCGTTCGACATTTCCTGATGTCCTTTCCCGGGTTCAGCGTAACGCGGCGACGCCGTTCTTTACCGATGCACCGCCAGCCGCGGAATATCGCGCAGGAAGGCGTCGCGTACGGCGGGGCCGAGCGGTTCGTTGGATGGTTTGTCGGAAACGCGCAGCCTTGCGAAGACGATGTGCTGGCCTTCCCGCTCCGCCCAGCCGACGAACCAGCCGAAGGGGCGGTTGCGATCTGGGTTGCCCTTTTCATCACGCATGTAGCCGGTGCCGGTCTTGCCATGCACGGCCCAGCTTTCGGGCGCATCAAAGACGGGCACGATCGCCCGGGTCTTTGCCTGCGCGTCACGGGAAAAAGGCAGGTTACCGGCCAGCAGACGGCGGATGAAGCCGACCTGTTCCACCGGTGAGATGGTCAGCGACGAACCGAGCCAGGAATGGGTGAGGCCGTTATTCTTGCCCGGTTCGCCGGAAACATCGGCATTGCCGTAACCGAGACGCTTTACATAAGCGGCGAATTTTTCCGGGCCGAGACGGCGGGTGACTTCGCGCGAGTACCACAGCACCGAATCCTGCTCCCATATGGTGGGATCGACCGTCTTGCGGTCCGAAGCGCGGGCCTCCGTGCCCGGTTTCCAGTCCCAGGCGGGCGACTTCTCATCCTGAAGGATGCCGGCATCGTAGCCGATCAGCGCCAGCGGCACCTTGAAGGTGGAGGCCGGGGCGACGCGCTGGTCGCAGGCGCCCTGCTGGTTGATGACGGCCCCCGTCTCGATGGAGGTGACCAGCGTGCATTCAAACGCCTGCGGCTGTTGCTGGGCAGAAGCGGAAAGCGGCAGGAAGCCCGGAAGGGCAAGGCACGAAAGAACGATGGCGGGCAGCCGGTAGCGCATGCGTTTTGATGTCCCTCGTCCGCATTTTGCGGATCATTTGCCTGAATGGTGAGAGCGGTCTAGGTGACTGATGGGGCAGGAATAGGACCAAAACGAAAATTGACGTCTTCCGTCAAGTCCGTTCCTTTTCGCCTGCCCTCTCACCCACTGTCAGGGGCCAATCGACCACATAATCCTCGAAGTCGTCAACATCCACATCCGCCTCGCTGATGGTTCTGCCGCGTGCCGAAATGCCGGCCTGATGCACCGTGTCCGTGTCGCCGGAGACGAGATAGTGCCACCAGTACAAATCCTTGCCGTCGCGCACCAACGCATAGGCGCAGGTGGGCGGCAGCCAGCCGATCTCATGCACCTTCTTCAGGTCAAGCTGGATACAGTCCGGCACGGTGGCGCGGCGGTTTTCATAGTCGGAGCATCGACAGCTTTCACCGTCCAGCAGCACGCAGCGGACCGAGGTGAACACCACTTCGCCGGTGTCCCAGTCTTCCAGCTTGTTCAGACAGCACAGGCCGCAGCCGTCGCACAGGCTTTCCCATTCCTCGCCGGTCATCTCGGTGAGCGATTTGGTTTTCCAGAACGGCGCGTCATTCATCGTTAACATTTCCGTTTCATTTTGATCTCTTGGACGGGAGTGTTTAACCGGTCCCTAATCCTTTATATCGTATCGCCAAGGGCTGGTTTGTACGATATTTTAGCATATTGGCGGCGGTTGAAGGGTCATTGGCCCGCAAGAAGTCACTACGTCAAGCAATTCCGACATAACCATGCCACGCTTTTGCGTCGGGAATGGGTTGAAGCAGGAATTTCGGGCAGGCATATCGACGGGCCGCGTTGCGTTGAACAGGAAAACATCGCCAGGTGCAGGAAGAAAAAGACGATAAAAACGGCCGCAAAAAGCGGCATATCCTGCTCCGGATCGATAGCTTCATCGACTCCGGCCTGTGGACGGCTGCGGCACGGCTGGTGGATTTCTGGGAAGACGTCACCATCGCCTCACGCAAACTGCATGTGCGCGGCTGGAAGAAACTTGTCGTCAACCTGACCTGTGATGCGCTGACCTTCGGAACGGCAGGTGCAGTCGTGCTTCTGGCGCTGGCCATGCCCGCTTTCGAAGAGACCAAGAAGGACTGGCGTTATCGCGGCGATTTCGCCGTCACCTTCCTCGACCGTTACGGCAACACCATCGGCCATCGCGGCATCATCCATGAAGACAGCGTGCCGATCGACCAGATGCCGGATCATTTCATCAAGGCGGTTCTGGCGACCGAAGACCGGCGTTTCTTCGACCATTTCGGCATCGACTTCATCGGCCTTGCCCGCGCCATGAGCGAAAATGCCCGCGCCGGCGGCGTGGTGCAGGGCGGCTCGACGCTGACGCAGCAGCTCGCCAAGAACCTGTTCCTCACCAATGAGCGCTCGCTGGAGCGCAAGATCAAGGAAGCCTTCCTCGCGCTCTGGCTTGAGAGCAACATGTCGAAGAAGGAAATCCTCAGCCTTTATCTCGACCGCGCCTATATGGGCGGCGGCACCTTTGGTGCTGCTGCGGCGGCGCAGTTTTATTTCGGCAAGAACCTGACCGACGTGACGCTTTCGGAATCCGCCATTCTGGCCGGCCTGTTCAAGGCGCCGGCCAAATATGCGCCGCATGTCAACCTGCCGGCGGCCCGCGCCCGCGCCAACACGGTGCTTTCCAACCTGGTTCAGAGCGGGTTGATGACCGAGGGCCAGGTGATCGGCGCGCGGCGCAACCCGGCCACCGTCATCGACCGCGCCGATGTGAAGGCGCCGGATTATTTCCTCGACTGGGCTTTCGACGAGGTGCAGCGGCTGGCTGCCGAAGGCAAGTTCAAGGACCATACCGTCGTCGTGCGCACCACCATCGATACCGGCCTGCAACAGGCGGCCGAACAGGCGATGGAAATGGAGCTGCGCGAATATGGCGAGGGTTACCGCGTCAAGCAGGGCGCGATGGTAATGATTGAAAACGGCGGCGGCGTGCGCGCCATGGTCGGCGGCCGCGACTATGGCGAAAGCCAGTTCAACCGCGCCACCGCAGCCCTTCGCCAGCCGGGCTCCTCCTTCAAGGTCTATACCTACTCGGCCGCCATGGAAAAGGGCATGAAGCCGGAAACGCTGATTTCCGATGCGCCGGTGACCTGGCGCGGCTGGTCGCCGCAGAATTACGGCCGGTCTTATGCCGGCAAGGTGACGTTGCAGATGGCGCTCGCCAAATCCTACAATACCGTGCCTGTGCGGCTCGCCAAGGATGTGCTCGGCACGCAGGTGATCGTTGATACCGCCAAGGCCATGGGCGTGGCCACGCCGCTGCGCAGCGACAAAACCATTCCGCTCGGCACTTCGGAAGTCACCGTTCTTGACCAGGCCACGGCCTATGCCGTGTTCCCGGCCGATGGCATGCAGTCACGCCGCCACGGCATCGAGCAGGTGATGGATTATGAAGGCAACGTTCTCTACGATTTCAGCCATGACGAGCCGCCCGCCAAGCGGGTGCTTTCCGAAGACGCCAATTCCAAGATGAACCAGATGCTGGTGACCATTCCGGTCATGGGCACGGCCCGGCGCGGCGCACTGGATAACGGCATCGTCTCCGGCGGCAAGACCGGCACTTCGCAGGCCTATCGCGACGCCTGGTATGTGGGCTTTACCGGCAACTACACCACGGCCGTCTGGTTCGGCAATGACGAGTTCACGCCGATGAACAACATGACCGGCGGCGCGCTTCCGGCCATGACCTACAAGCGGCTGATGGACTATGCCCATCAGGGCATGGAACTGCGTCCCATTCCCGGCATCCAGAACCCGCTGCCGACAGGCGCGCGCCCGCAACCCTCGGCAGAAGTCGCATCCGCATCCGCCAGCACGCCCGCCATGCCGGCACTCACGCGCCCGCGTTCGCTCTCGGCAGAGGCGACACGCGTCATCCGCTCCATCGCCAAGAAGATGAAGGACGCTTCGGCTTTGAGCGTAGCGACGCAGAAGGTGGCGGATGCGTCCTTGCGCGAGGGCGCGGAGGATGCGGCGCGGCGGTGAGGTTGCATCGCGTGGAAGACGTTGCCTTCCGAACCTGTGGTTCACCCCCCTCTGCCCTGCCGGGCATCTCCCCCTCAAGGGGGGAGATCGGCAGGAGGCACTACCTCCACTTCATTCTCAAGCCTAGAGATGGGCGAGACCTTGCCGCAGATCGATCTCCCCCCTTGAGGGGGAGATGCCCGGCAGGGCAGAGGGGGGTGAGCCACTCGCTCAACCGCTACCGTCTCCCTAAACCGCAACCCGGTGTGAAATGCATCACCGCAACAACACCGCCCTCGCCGTCTCCACCACATGCGACGTCAACACCCCGAGGCGCTCCGCCGCAAGCCGATTGACCTGCCAGTAAAGCGGAATATCCAGCGGCGTGCCGGGAACGACTTCCACCAGCCTCCCCGCCTTGAGGTGCTCCCCCACAAGCTGCACCGGATTGAGACCCCAGCCCATGCCGGCAAGGCTTGCCTTCACGAAACCATCGGTCGAGGGCAGCCAGTGGGTGGGATAGGAGATGTCTTCTCCCAGCGCCTGCCTGATCCAGCTCGCCTGCAACCTGTCCTTCTGGTTGAAGGTCAGCCCAGGCGCGCGGGCAAGGGCGGCCGGGGTGACGCCATCGGCGAAATGACGGGCCATGAAATCCGGGCTGGCGGTAGCGTGATATCTGAGCACACCGAGTGGTGTGACGCGGCAGCCCTGCACGGGCTTGGCATGGGCGGTGACGGCGGCAAGCACCCTGCCCCCGCGCAACCATTCCACCGTGTGATCCTGATCGTCCACCGCGATATTGACGAGATAATCGCTGCCGCCGGTGAATTTCGAAACCGCATCCAGAAACCAGGTGCCGAGGCTATCGGCATTGGTGGCGATGTTGAGTGTCACGCGCTCCTGCACCGATCCCGCTTCCGCCAGCGCCGGAAGCTGGCGGAACAATTCGCTTTCCAGCATACCGACATGATCCATATGCCGGCAGAGCCATTCGCCCTTTTCCGTCGCCACGCAAGGGTTGCCGCGCACGATCAGCACCACGCCCAGCCGCTCCTCCAGCTGTTTGATACGCTGCGAGACGGCCGAAGGCGTAACGCACAGCACTTGCGCCGCCTTTTCGAAACTGCCGGTCTGGGCCACGAGCGCCACAGCCCGCATGGAGGGATAGTCGAGCACTACGGCACCTCATGCAGGGTTTGGAGGTGGCGTGGGGGCCTTGGAAGCCATAGGCAACGGCCTCTCCTTCCCTCATTCCTGTGCTTGTCACAGGAATGAGGGTAGAGAGATGGCAACGTTGTGGAAAATCGAGAGGTTGAAGAGAGAAGTTCGACATTAGACCAGCTTATCTGGATTGAGTTTATTTAATTGGATTAAACTATCTGGCGGAAATATCCAAGCACTCGGTCGGGAAGCAACGCCTTCGGCCATTACACATGGAAAGAGGCAGGGGCCGCGACACGCATGGACATTCAAATCTTCTTCACTGGCCTGACGATGGGCCTCAGCCTCATCGTTGCCATCGGCGCGCAGAATGCTTTCGTTCTGAAGCAGGGGCTGGCGCGCTCGCATGTGTTTGCGGTCTGCGCCACCTGCGCCATTGCCGATGCGCTGCTGATCACCGTCGGCGTCTTCGGGTTTCAGCGGATAAGCGCCGTCATGCCGGCGCTCGATCCCATCATGCGTTATGCCGGGGCTGCCTTCCTCATCTGGTATGGCGCCAAAAGCCTGCATTCGGCGCTGCGTTCATCCGAAGCGCTGTCGGTGGCCGAGCGGCAGGAGGCGAGCCTGTGGCAGACGCTGGCCATTTGTCTGGCGCTCACCTTCCTCAATCCGCATGTCTATCTCGATACAGTCGTGCTGCTGGGCACCATCTCGACGCAATTTCCCGGCTTTGAAAAGACCTTTGCGGCGGGTGCGGCCACCGGCTCGGTGCTGTTCTTCTTTTCGCTGGGTTATGGCGCCCGCTGGCTGCGGCCGATCTTCGAGAAACCTTCCGCCTGGCGCATTCTCGAAGGCGTCATTGCGGTTACCATGTGGGCCATCGCCTTCAAGCTGGTCATGGGTGCGTGAGAACCGGAATTCGCCATCCCGCTCATTTTCACAAAGACTAAACAAAGGGCACCATTTTCCAAACGGGGAATCAGTGATAGTCCTCGACCTGTTCAAAAACGGGAAAACAGCGTGTTCCGAGTTCCATTCCTTGTCGGCATTGCCCTTCTGATCGCCTTTGGCGGCGGTATTGCCGTAACACTCGCGGCGCTTGAGGCGACATCCGGTTTCGGATCGATCCGCATCGGTTCCTGGGACGCGTTTCCCGAAGCGCAGACGATCGAGGCTGACCCTTACGCCAAATCGCACCGCGCCGATGCCGGCAGGCTGCTCTACGGCACGACCGAGGGGCTGGCCTTTACCGCCTCCGTCGACAGCGATGGCCAGCGGCTCAGCGGCGAATGCCGTTACCGGCTGGCCGGCGCGGTGCCGCCTTCACGGTTCTGGACGCTTTATACCGCCGATCAGCAAGGCAATGTGCTGGCCGAAGATGCCGGGCGGCCCTTCGCTCTGAATTCCCGCACACTCCTGCGCAGCGCCGATGGCGGCATCGACGTCACCATCGCCCCCGACGCCCAGACCTATAACTGGCTGGCGGTGCCGCAGGGCCAGACATTCAAGCTGGTCATGACGCTGCTCGACACGCCGGTTGCCGGCAGTTCCGGCCTGATCGACATCGCCATGCCGCAGATCCGCAAGCTGGGGTGTGGCAATGCTTAGGGTTCTGCTCGCCATCCTCACCGGCCTTGTCGCCGCCGCCGTGCTGCACGTCATCATTCTTCTGGCGATACCGCATTTCAGCAATCGCGATGCCTATACCCGCGCGGTCGCGGAAGGAAAGCCGCATCTGTTTCATCTGCTCGAAGAGACGACGGAGAAAAAGACGTTTGCCAGCGGCGATCCCTTCATGCGGGTCGCGGTCTGCACGTTCAATATTGAGGAAAAGCCCGTCCGGCTCACTGCCGTTGGCGTTGTGCCCTTCTGGTCGGTCGCGGTTTACGACAAGGCCTCGAACGAGGTGTTCAGCATGAATGACCGCACGTCTGCCGGCGGGGTGATGGATATTCTGGTCGCCGATGCGGTGCAGATCGCCGCCATCCGCAAGGCGCAGCCGCCATCGCTGTCACAGGCCATTCTGGCGGAATCGGATCAGACGGAAGGATATGTGGTGTTGCGGACCCTGGTGCCGCAGCCAAGTTTCGGAGAAGAGGCAGAACGTTTCCTGAACGAAGCGAAATGCCAGCCGACGCCGTGGAAATAACGCCGGTCTTTCAGATATAATCAGGATTTCAAGGCAGTTTCCGGTACGGATTTGCCCTTGCGAACGACCTTGCCAGCGGGCTCGGTTTCGCGCTTTTCATAACGCACGCCGGTAAACAGCACCACCTTCGCGGGGCCGATTACCCTGGCCGCAATGCCGGCGGGACGCAGGCTTCGTCGGGCGTCACCAATTGGAATAATCTCTGCCATGCTTCTCTCCTCTTCGGGAGTCAATGTTGCCCATGGGAACCGCGCAAGCCTCGTCTTGCGTCGGGAATTTCATCACCATCACATTGCGCATAATCCAGCCCACAGGCTGGTTTTCGCATGTCCCTAAAACCGCAGAAGGCTTTAGCGCGGGACTATGCGGACATTCAGGCATTTCGCCGCCATTTTGGCTTTTATTCCGAACGTCAGAATAACATGGAATCCTAATACTGCCCATGAAATTACAAACAGACAGAGGTTAATGATCCGTTAACCCTAATCGCTGGACGGCAATTTATCGCCGACAGGGCTGCACCCGTTGAAAACAAAGGCGATGCGGCAAAGTTCCATGACATTTTTTCCGTCATGAAGGTTTTAAAATTTCCTTGTTGATAGAGGCAGAATATCTCTTGCCACCCCCCATAGTTAACAGGACGTCAACGGATTTGCTCTAATTTGAGCCGATATTGTGTTTGCGTTTGTTGGGTAGTGCGTTGACCGACCGGTTTCGAGAACTTGAGAGGCCAAGAGCCGTGAGGAAGAAAGATGTGGTGCTTATGGCCACGGTGACGAATTTCGAGAATGTTTCCCATCCGTCAAAAACGGACCTTCGGCAGTTTGCCGAACTTTTCATGCCGCTTTTCAACGCCTCCACCGAAGAAGCCAAGCGGGAAGCGATTGCCGCCCTGTCGCAGCATCCGAGCGTGCCTTCGGCCGTCGCCTTCTTCATCGCCTGCCAGCCGATTTCGCTTGCGGCCCCCTTCCTTATCGCGTCGAAGTGCCTCACTGACGAAACGCTGATCACCATTGCCCGCACGCAAGGTGCCGCGCATGCCCGCGCCATCGTGCGCCGCGAAGACCTCTCCCCCACCGTCATCGATGCGCTGGTTGGCCTGCGGCATGCCGAAGATCTGAAGCGGCCGGATGAGCCGACGAATGCTGCCGAACCGCAGATCGTGGCAGAAGCCGTCGAGCCGCAGGTGGTGGACGTGGCCATTCCTGAGACGACCACGAAAACTGATGCCGTATCCGCACTTGAAGAAGAAATGCGCCAGCGGATCAAGCAGATGGCGCATCATCTCAACCGCCCCGAAGGTGACGTGCTTGGTCTGCGCCGCCTGAGCGAAGTGCAGGAAGCGCTGCTCGTACGTTTCGCCCGTGAGCGTAACGCCCGGCAGTTTGCGGTGGCGCTGGCGGATTCGCTGTCATCCAGCTACTGGCTGTCGGAACGTATCATGCTCGATATTTCCGGCGCGCAGCTTGCGACCACGCTCACCGGGCTTGGCATGGAGTTTTCCGAAGCCGCTTTCGTCTTGCAGTGCTTTTATCCGCACCTTGCCGCCGCAGAAGATGACATGAGCCGCGCCGAAGCGCTGCTCGACCGTCTCGACATCGTCGAGTCCGAAGAGCGGGTGGAAAGCTGGCGCAGGGCGGACAGCTATACCCATGGCCGCGAGCGGCCGAGCCGTATTACCGTCGTTCCCCGCAAAACCGGGACGTGAGGGGCAAGCGGCCTTTGGCCGTCTAAACCGGCGGCTGGTCCACCAGCGTCAGCAGAGCGCCGATCTCATCCGTCTCGATCTCCACGATCCACAGATCGCTGTCGAAGCGCCGTTCCTTTTCCAGCAGGGCGGCACTTTCCTCACCCTCCGCACCGGCAAGACGCGTTTCGAAACGGCGCTCAGCGCGGATTTCCTCGTCATCGGCAAAACTTTGCGGCGCCGGTCCATAGAGATTTTCACGGCCATCGCGCAGGCGCTGGCGGATGAAGATCGCACCCGCTTCCTCCGCACCCTTCTTTTCGACCGCGGCAAATCCACCGGCGGCGAAAACGCGGCGGATGAGGGCTGAGACGAAGATTTCGGATTTGAGGCGCATTGGCAGTGCTTTCGATGGAAACAATGAGACGTGCTCTCGATGTTGGATTTGGCAAAGGTGAGTGTGGCTTTCCCCCCCTCTGCCCTGCCGGGCATCTCCCCCTCAAGGGGGGAGATCGATCTGCGGCAAGATCTCGCCCATCTCAACGTCTGCGAATGAAGCGGTGGTAGCGCCGCTTGCCGATCTCCCCCCTTGAGGGGGAGATGCCCGGCAGGGCAGAGGGGGGTAAAGCCACACTTACCTCCGGCCCGCAGTCAACGGACAACCTCTTGAAGCTTAAACCTCAAATCGCGCCGATCGACTTCAGTTTCTTCAGCACCACTTCGCTCGGTTCACCGGTTTCCGGCAGGCGATAGTGTTTTTCGAAAGCACGGATGGCGTTGCGGGTCTGCTGGCCGGCCACACCGTCCACCTTCACGTCGGCATAGGCGATATTGATCAGCCCCTGCTGGATCTTGGCGATCAGCGCGCTGCTTGCGGGTTTTGCGCCAGCAGTCGCGCTGTTGAGGGAGGCTGGTTCGGCCTTGACCTGCGGCTTCTCCGCCTTGCGGATGGCGGCGGCGACCGGGTCGATTTCCACTCCGCCGCCGGTATTGGCGTCGGATGGCCGGTCCTTTGGAATTGCAGCAACGGTGGCGCCGTCGATCCTGAGGGCTGCCAGCACCCGGGTCGTCGGCTCGCCGGTCTGTTCCATGCCGAGCGTTTCTTCGAAGAACATGATGGCGGCGGCGGTCTTCGGCCCCATGCGGCCATCCGCGTCGCCTTCGTAAAGCCCGCGTTTCTTCAGTTCACCCTGAATATCGGCAACGATCTGCTGCGGCTTCTGGCTTTCGGCTGGCGGCAGCGCCGCAGTCTCGGCGGCCGGTGGCTGCGTCGCTTCCGTCTCTGCCGGCCGCTCTATGCGAAAGGTGGTGACGTTGCCGTGGGTGCCGAGCGGCTCTGCCGGGCGATAACCGGCGATCCCGTTCGGGTTTTCCGCATCGCGCGTGCGCAGGAAGGGAGACGGGTGAATGCCCGGCTGATACCAGAGCGCATTGGCCGCGACAAAGCCGAAGACGACCGCGAAGGCACCGCAGCCGCCAACCAGTTTTGGATGGCGCAGGACTTCGCGCCCGATGGCCGCAACCACCAAGGAAACAAACCCGGCGCCAATCTGGGCCGTTGTTTTCTTAGGCGATTTTCGCTTTCGCGGGGCCATCGTCACCATCCTTCTTCATAATCGCAGCCATTTCGCCGAGTTGCCGGATGCGCGGCGGAAATTCCACCATGCGTTCAGTTTCGGCGTCTTCGCCACCCGCCATGCCGGAACCATCGGCAGGCAACATGATCGTTACGACCGTCCCCTCGCCGGGCTGGCTGGCGATGACGAAGGTGCCGCCATGCAGTGCCACCAGCCCCTTGACCAGGGACAGCCCAAGACCCGTGCCCTCATAGCGACGGGTATATTCATTCTGAACCTGCATGAAGGGCTGGCCCAGCAGGTCAATCTTGTCGGAAGCGATGCCGATGCCGGTATCGCTGACCGTGAGTTTCAGCATCTTGCCTTCACGCGCGGCGTCGATTGACACAACACCACCCGCATCGGTGAATTTTATGGCATTGCCGGCCAGATTGATGAGAACCTGGCGGATGGCGCGCTGGTCGGCCGAGATTTCGCCGATGCCACGCTGGATGCGGCTCGTCAAAGTCAGGCCTTTTTCCTTCGCCTGCAGGCCAAGCATCGCCTCGCAGGACGAGATGGTTTCGGCAATCGGGAAGCTTTCCATCAGCAGCTCGTAGCGGCCGGCTTCCAGCTTGCTCATATCAAGCATGGTATTGACGACCGACAGGAGATGCGCGCCGGACTGGCGGATCAAGCCGACATATTCGCGCTGACGATCATTTTCCAGCCGGCCGAAATATTCACCGGCCAGAATATCGGAAAAACCGAGGACGGCGTTGAGCGGCGTGCGCAGCTCGTGGCTGACGGCGGCAAGGAAACGCGACTTGGCGTCATTGGCCGATTCCGCCTCTGCCGCCTTGCGGGCGACATCGCGGCGCAGCAGTTCGACCTCGGTGACATCGGAAAGCTGGGCAACGACGCGGCGAAGCCGGCCGGCCGTGCTGCGGATCGCCGTCATCTCGATACGGGCATGCATGAACTGCGCCGGGCGCGATTTCGCGCCGGTCTCAAACCGAAGCTCGGCGCTGGCCTTGTCCTCGCCCTGCCGCAAAAGGTCGAAGGCCTGCATCAGGTCGATACGGTCAGAAACATAAACATATTCGGCAAAGACGTGGTCTTTGCAGGCCTGAAGCTCGGCCGGAAATTTCTCGCGGTCACGACCGGAGACGCGTTCGACAAGGCCGTTTTCATTGATGGTGAGCACGAGGCCCGGCACCTGCGACGCTGCAACAAGGTCGTCATCAGCCGCAGGGGCGGACGAGGATGCCGAACCATGCAGCGGCCGGGAAAAAGCGATCGACACGGCGGCAGCGGACAGGAACAGCGCCAGCACCAGGGCTGCGCCGATGGGCAGCGCGATGGCGGGGCTGAAGACGAGGCTGAAGAGGGCGGGCACAACCAGAAGGCCGACGGCGCCGAAGGCAATCAGCCGGCGCAGGCGCGCAATGGTTCCGGCGCGCCTTTCAGCGTCCTCTTCCATGCGCGCAAGCCATCTGCCCGCGGCATGGTCGACCAGTGCGACCGCTTTTTCTCTCATATTACGCAATACCAAACCTAAATCCCTGAGGCGGATCTTATGGTCCCGACAATAGAAGGCGGCGGCTTAAGGAATGGATAAAAAGAATGGCCTCAAACGGCCTTCAAATGCACCGCAGTCCCAATACGGGGCATTTATTCGAAGCTTTGCCAATCATGGTTAATGACGGGTAAGCGACGGATTTCGCTTCATTTTTGCCATCGTGTTAACCTTTGTGGCAAAGCGTGCCGCCGCTTTGCCCCGGAACGCGCGGCCTCTGTCGCAATTATGCTTAACATGGACTGTTAAAATGCGAATGAATTGAGGGCAGACGTCCCGATGCGAGGAGAATAGATACAATTTGAATTAAATTGCGCCGCTTTTTGCAATTGGCTGTTCGCCGGTCGCCTGTAGCTTCTCCCCAAGCCCGAAAAACGGGACAAAGGCCAATGACCCGAAACCGGGCGGGGCTTCAAAACAAAGATCATCTGGCAGGGTGTCTGACAATGTGGTTTCTGATCAAAGGAACATTCTGGTTTTCGCTGGTGCTGGTGGCGCTGTCCTATTTCGGTAGCTACAACGACCCCACCAAGGAACCTTCGGCATTCGATCTTCCCAGCGCCGTTTCGGCCGCCGGTGAGGCCTATCGTTATGTCAGCGCCATCTGCATTGAAAAGCCTGATGTCTGCGTCAAAGGCGCCGAAACCTTCCACGCGCTCGGTGAGCGGGCAAAGGAAGGCGCCAAGGTCGCCTATGAACTGCTCGACGCGCAGCTTGCCGCCGGTGACAAGACCGCTCCCGCCGCCGAAGTGGCTGTCGAAACCGAGAAACTGGCCGAAGCGCCTGCTATCAGCGTCGAATTTCCCGGAAATACCGACATGCTGAAGACCGGCACGGTCATTCCCCTGCCGCAGAAGCGCCCTGCCCCCTGATTATTTCCCGGTCGCGCACCGCCGCGCCGCCCCTTCTCTGCAGCCGGATATGCCCGTCTGCGTGACTGCCTGCCAAACTTGCCCACGGAAACCTGTTTTCCGTGGGCTTTTTCATGGCCTGCACGGTTCAAAAGCGGTCGCACTTGCCCTATATCGTAGCAAAGACATGCAATAATGGACGATACGGCGCGCAAATGGCCTCTCTCGAAACGATCCTTGATGACTTCGCCTTCCTCGACGACTGGGAGGATCGCTATCGCTATGTCATCGAACTCGGCAAGGCGCTGCCCGACCTACCGGAGGACAAACGCACGCCTGAGAACAAGGTGCAGGGTTGCGCCAGCCAGGTCTGGCTCGTCAGCCATAGCGACGGTGCGGAAGACCCTCTCATGACCTTCGAGGGCGATTCCGATGCGCATATCGTGCGCGGCCTCGTTGCCATCGTCCTTGCCGTCTATTCCGGTAAAAAGGCCTCCGAAATCGCCGGCCTGGATGCCATCGAGGTGTTCGACAAGATCGGGCTGGTGGAGCATCTGTCGTCGCAGCGTGCCAATGGTCTGCGCTCCATGGTCAAGCGCATTCGTGAAGAAGCAAGGCTGCTCGCCGCCTGACCATTACCCGCCTGAGCACCACCGTGTCAGCGTCATTGCCGCCATCGGCGGACGATAATCCTCTTCGCCCCAATGGTGGCTTGTCCGGCTGGCGCGGCTGGGCGGCGGTGCGTAGTGTCTCGCGAGCGACAGAAGTGCCGCCCTGAGCAGGAGTTTTGCGGAACGCGCCGGCCATTGCCGCTCCCGCTCCACCACCTCCAGCCCCTTTTCAAAACAGCAGACATCGATGGCGACGCCCGCAAGCTCTGGCCCCATGGCATCGGCGGCGCGGGCAAACCGGACCCGTGCGGCCATCGCCGCCTCGGTGAGATCAAGTGTGCCGCCCGCCTCCCCCTTTGTTCGGTTCGCTATTCGCGGCTCCCAAGTTGCCGTCACCTTCGGGCTGAGATGGCCGCGATGGAAATCAGCCGAGAGGCGTTCGCCCGCCTGCAAGGCTTCCGTTGGGAAAAAAGCCGTGCCATCCCGCTCCTTCAGGCGGGAAAAGGCCATGAGGGGCGACGTGTTGAGGTTCTGCCGGGCCGGTTGTCTGTCGCCATCGACATCAACGACAACGCTCTGCAAATCCCGATGCTGCTCCTGAAATATTTCGTCCCGATCCTTCGCCATCGCGCGCTTGAGATAAGAGGCGAGCGGCGGCGCGGCAGACACCCTGTCTTCCCGCCTCTCGACCAGCCCGGAGGAGAGCGCAAGCTGCATCAGGGCCGCCGGCAACCGCAGTGCCGAACGCCCCTCCCGCGTTCGGTGCAGGAGGATATCGCTCCCGTCTTCGCGGATTTCAGCCGGGCCGGCTGCGATGCAACGCAGAAGCCGCAGCAGGGCCGGATCGACCGGAGTGCCTGTTGCCTCACTCATCCCGCACTCCTTTCATCACATTGAAAATGCTGCCGGCCAACCGTTCCAGCGCAGCGACGAATTCGTCAAAGGCCGGCTCGTCACGGCGGTCCTCGATAACCTGGCAGGCATGGCCGACCGTGGTTCTGTCCCGGCCGAAACAGGGGCCGATATCCGACATGGGAATGCCAAGCTGCACATGGCACACATACATGGCGATCTGGCGGACATGGCATTCGCTGCGCCGCCTGTCGCGGCGTGCGCCCAGCCGCTCACCGGTCAACTGCACCATTTCAGTGGTCAGCTGCCGGATCAGCCGGCAGATGCGGGCAACCTCATCCCGCCCGGCGGCAGGCGGAAAACGGCGAAAATGACGATCGGCGACCGGCACACATGGCCGCGCTGGAGCAGGCAGGGGCAATATATCCGACGGCATATGCAACTCCTCTACGAATAGGAATTAATTCATACACCTGAGAACGACTGTGGGGAAGCGTGAATTTGCCGGGAGAGAATATACGCTTGATATGGTTTTACTTTTGCAGAAATGCCGCGCGCGATAAAGGATTTTTTTCCTCACACAAGATTCGACGCGGCAATAAAAAAGCCGGTCGACGGACCGGCTGGACATTCATGTGGCGGGAAAGACAGCTTCAAAGGAAACATGTGAAGCGGGCAGGCTCCGCTTGCCGCCTTCTTCCCGCCGGGGAGAAGGCGGCAGCGGGTAGGTTGAGGGGGGCCACGTCGGCGATATGCGGAGTGCTTGCCCCCTCATCTGACCCTTCCGGCCATCTTCTCCCCGGCGGGGAGAAGAACAGGCAGATTCGATTAGCGGCTGGCCTTGCGGCGCTGACCGAGACCCATTTCCTTGGCGAGCCGCGAGCGGGCTTCGGCATAAGCGGGTGCAACCATCGGGTAGTCGACCGGCAGATCCCATTTTTCGCGGTATTCTTCCGGCGTCATGCTGTGGTGTGTCGTGAGATGGCGCTTCAGCGACTTGAACGAGCCGCCGCATTCCAAACAGACGATATGATCGTCCTGAACAGACTTGCGAACCGAGACAGCAGGCTTCTGCTTTTCGACATTGACCGCCACCGATGCCGGTGCCGAGGTGCCGCTGAGTGCCGTGTGAACATCCGAAATAAGGCCGGGAAGGTCTGTTACCGGAACGACGTGGTTGCTAACATAGGCAGCCACAATATCCGCCGTCAGTTCGACCAGCAGATCCTGGGCGTTACCGTATGCAGTTTCCGTCATTTAAGTATCTCCTGTTTATTTATCCCCGGAAGCGGACGAACGCCGCTTCGAGCGATGTGAAGTTACCCGGTGCCCCACCTTCGCCCTGTTGAAACCAACGTGAAATCTACCCCTAGATTTCAAGCGAAAACCGGAAACGTATTGATCCGAGATTCAACTTATGGCCCGCGACATGGGCAGCAATGGTCTTATGGACCATAGATTAGACATTAATAAAATGTCTATGCCGACTATGAAGAGGCTAGATGCAAATCGCGATTAGCAACTTTACACTTAATTTGGATAACAGCAAAACAGCAAAAGTCAAATTGCTATTGTGAATTTTTCAGTTCAAAACAGTCTAATGGCAATACAAAAAATTACGGGTAATAAAATACTATGCCAAGTAGCAATTGAAAATGAACACCCCCTATTATTAGGGGGATTTTCAACTTCAAATTTTCTTGAGGTCATCAACTACCGATTTAACATGAAGCGGATAACCTGCCTTGTGAGCGGCCATAGCCAGAAGATGTGCAGAGACCGGTGCGGTCAGAATGAAGAAAAAGAAGCCGGCAAGCGCCCGTGCCAGCGTCGACAAGTCCATCGAATGAATGCCCACGGCCAGAAGCAGAAGCCCGGACCCCACCGTTCCCGCCTTGGAAGCCGCATGCATGCGGGTATAGACATCGGGCAGGCGATTGAGGCCGATTGCGGCGATCAGTGAAAAGGCGGCTCCCGAGACCGTCAGTGCCGCAACGAGGATAGCCACCAGCCAGCCGGTCATTTTCCGCCCTTTCGCTTTTTGCCAAGATTTTGATTTTGCGATTTTTTTTCCATGGATTCCGACGCTCTTCCGCCATCCAGAACCGCCTTCGACTTCCGCCCGCCATCTGCGCCGCGCGCCAGCACGAACCGGGCAAAGGCCACCGTTGCCAGAAAACCGACAAGCCCGAGCGCAATCGCGATATCAACATAAAGGGTGAAGCCGGTGCGGATGGCGATGACCGCAATGAAGCCGATGGCGATGCCGACCAGCATGTCCAGTGCGACGATCCGGTCCGGCAGAGTCGGCCCGATGACAACACGATATACTGTCAGCAAAAAGGCTGCCGAGAGTACAACCGAGGCAAGTATAGTTGCAAATGAAACTATTTGTTCCGGCGTCATTTCTGAAACGCCTCCATGATCTTTTTTTCAAAGCCGTTGCGGATGTCGTTCCTTGCGGCTTCGATATCGCTGCAATCGATTGCGTGGACGTAGAGCGTTTTCCTGTCCTCGGATACATCAACCGACAGCGTGCCGGGGGTGAGCGTGATGAGATTGGCGAGCAGCGTGATCTGGAAGTCCGTCGTCACCGTCAGCGGATAGGCGAAGATACCGGGCTGCACGTCGAGTTTCGGCCGCGTCACCAGCACCGCCACTTTCCAGGCGGACAGCGCCAGTTCCTTGAAGAACAGCAGCACGAGCGACAGTATTCGCGTCAGCCGCAGCCAGTGATTGTTGCCCCTGGGTATCTGATGGCGGATAAGCCCGAGCGCCAGTGCCGAAACGATGACGCCGAAAACGATATTCGCCGGCGTGACGCTGCCGGTTATGGCAAGCCAGATGGCGAGGAACATCGACAGGACGATATAGAGGCTCATGGTTTGCCTCCCTCGGGAAAGACCGACTGGATATAAGCCTGGGGATCACCGAGCCCCGCAGCCGCCTGCTGGCTGAGACTTAGCAGGCTTTCCGGGAACAGGCCGAAAAATACCACCAGCAAGGTCAGTCCGAGCAGCGGCACGACGGAGGGCACCGCCAGAGAGGACTGTGCCTGCAATGGCGGCTGGCCTGCCAACGTTGCCGGGCGCCAGAAACACAGCAGGAAAATCCGTCCGAAGGCGATGGTGGCGATGAAGCCGGAGACAAGAATGGCGGCGGCGAGCCACCAGGCGCCGATATCGATCGCCGATTTGACCAGCACCGCCTTCGGCCAGAAGCCGGAAAACGGCGGCAGGCCGGAGCCGGCGAAAAACAGCGCCAGCGCCAGCGCCGAAAACCATGGAGCCTGCCGGTAAAGACCGCTGAGCGCCGTCAGGCTGAAGCCGCCACCGAGACGGGCGGCATGGCCGGCGGCAAGATAAAGCGCCGTCATCAGCACCATGGAATGCAGCGCGTAAAAGATCGCGCCTGACACGCCCGACGGCGTGCCGATGGCGATGCCGGCCATCATGTAACCGATGCCTGAAATGACGATGTAACCGAGCATGCGGCGGATATCGTTCTGGGCGAGTGCGCCCATCGCGCCCAGAACCATGGTCAGCGCTGCGGAAACGGCGATGACGATGCTGAGTTCCTCCCTCTCGACCGGAAACAGCATGACCATGACGCGCAGCAGCGAATAGATGCCGACCTTGGTGAGCAACCCGCCGAACAGGGCCGACACGACGATGCGTGGCGTGTGATAGGAAGCGGGCAGCCAGAAATTCACCGGAAAGGCGGCGGCCTTCATGGCAAAGGCGAGCGCGAAGAGGCTGGCGAGCGTCATCAGCGGCGCGGTTCCGCGCAACCCGTTCGCCTTCAGCGCGATATCGGCCATGTTGAGCGTGCCGAAGATGGCATAGAGATAACCGACCGTGATCAGGAACAGCGTGGTGCCGATGAGGTTCAGGATGGCATATTTCAGCGCCCCGTCGATCTGCTCGCGGGTCGAGCCGAGCACGATCAGGCCGAAGGACGAGATCAGCAGCACCTCGAACCAGACATAGAGGTTGAACAGATCACCCGTCAGGAAAGCGCCGGTGACACCGGCCATCAGCAGCATCAGGAACGGATAAAACCCGTATCGTCTGCCGCTTGAGTCGATATCGCTGCCGGCATGAATGGCACCGGCGAGCGCGACGATGGCAGCCGCGAGCGACAGCAGCGTGCCGGTGAGATCGGCGGTAAATGCGATCCCGAAAGGCGGCAGCCAGCGGCCCATGACCATGGTGAACGGGCCCTGCGTCGCGACCTTCCACAAAAGCGCTGCATCGAGAAGCACGAGCAGGAAGAGCGCGGCGACGGCAACGGCCGCGTGGTGGCGAATGGCGTGGCGCATCATCATCAGCACCGCGCCGGTGCCGATGCAGAGCGCGACCGGCAGGATGATCAGCCAGTCGGACAGCGGCACGGGTGCCATGACAAGTGCTGCGGAAAGATCGGTAACTGCGGAAGGGGTGGAGGAAGCCATGTCTGTCTCAGCCTCGCCCGCTCAATAACCGAGCGGCGGCATAGGCTCGCCGGCCGGTTCTGCGGTGCGCATTTCGTCCGTATCGTCGGTCTGCAATTCCTGGAAGGCACGCCAGGTCAGCACCAGAAGGAAACAGAAGAAGGAAAAGGAAATCACGATTGCCGTGAGGATCAGCGCCTGCGGCAGCGGATTGGCAGCACCCGCCGGCAGGGCATCCATGCCGGCCGGGATGATCGGCGGCACTTCGCGCGTCAGCCGGCCCGCCGTAAATAACAGGAGGTTTACGGCATTGCCGAGAATGGCGATGCCGAGCAGCACGCGGATGCTGTGTCGCGAAAGCATGAGATAGATCGCCACCGAAAAGAAGATGCCGACGAGAATGGAGAAGACCGCTTCCATCAGTCGCTTTCCCTTTCTTCCAGTGCCAGGGCAATGGAGGTGATGGCGCCGACCACAACGAGATAGACCCCGATATCAAAGGACATGACGGTGGAAAGCGGCACTTCGACGCTAAACAGGCTCGGATAGACCCAAAGCCCGGTCATGAACGGCACGCCGGCAGCAATCGAAACGAGGCCGGACAGCATCGCCATCAGCAGACCCGCTCCTGCAATCGCGAGCGGATGAAACACGATGGCGCGCCTGACAGCCGCCACGCCATAAGCGATGCCATAGATCGCCAGCGCCGAAACGGCGATCAGCCCGCCGATGAAACCGCCACCCGGCTCGTTATGGCCGCGCAGCAGCACGAAGATCGAGAAGAGCACCATGAGGCTGGTGATGACCGGGGCGACGGTGCGCAGAATGAGCGTATTCATGCCTGCGCTCCCTTCTTCTTCGTGGTCTTTACCGGCCCCTTGACGGACGCAGCCGGGCGGATGCGGATGAGCGCAAGGATGGCGAGACCGGTGATCATCACCACGGCGATTTCGCCCAGCGTATCCGTACCGCGGAAATCGACGATGATGACGTTCACGACATTGGCGCCGTGGGCGATGACCTTGGAATAGGTATTGTAGAAGTCCGTAAGGCGGTTATCGAAGCTCGCTTGCGTCGCCCGCATCAGGAACAAGGCAAAGCCGGTTCCGCAGGCAATGGCGATGGTGCTGTCCAGGAGCTTCTGGCCAAGACCGCGATGGTCCGACGGCGACAGGCGAAGCCGCGTCATCACCAGCGTCAGAATGACCACCGACAGGGTCTCGACCATGAATTGCGTAAACGACAGGTCGGGCGCGCCGAACAGCAGGAAAATGACCGCTACCGCAAAGCCCTGAATGCCAAGCGCGATAATGGCGGTGAGCCGGCTCGACGCCGTCAGCACCGCAACAAGCCCCACCACCGCAATGGCGATGAAGGTCAGTTCATGGATCTGAATATCGTGCGGCCAAGAGGGCATCGCCGGAAGTTCGCCGTAAAGAAACAGCGGTACAAGCAGCACGGCGGCGATGACGGCGAAGGTGGCGGTGACGTAAAACTCCAACCGGCCGGGCTGAATGAGCCGTGTGACGTGGAAGGAGATTTTCACCAGGGCTTCGATGAAGACATCAAAACCCCTGTCCGGCCCGGCTCCCAGCGCCTTGAACGTGCGGTCCACCAGGCTGCGAAGGGGGACAAGCTGCGTATAAAGGACGATGCCGAGCGCGATCGTCAGCAGCGACAGGCCGAGCGGCACGCCGATATGGGGAATGAGCGAGATTTCCACCGGGCGCGGCTCACCGGCGATGGCGCTTGCCATGGGGATGGAGATGTAGAAATGCGCGATGCCGGAAAAAAGCGCGATGGTGAGCCCTTTCAGCGCCAGGAGCGCCGGGCCGAGCCAGAGCAGCAGCGGGCCTTCATGCGCGTGTTTCGGGGTTTTCACCGGCTTGCCGAGGAAGGGCTTCAGCCCCACTGCGAAGGCAACCGCGAACATCAGCGCATTGCCGAGAATGGCGATGCCGGTAAACAGCACGGCGCGCGGATTGCCATGCGCCAGCGCGTAATAAATCTCTTCCTTGGCGAGGAAGCCGAAAAACGGCGGCAGGCCAGCCATGGAAATCGCCGCCGCCAGCGCCGCCGCAAAGGTGACAGGCATGGCCTTGCGCAAGCCGCCAAGCTTCGTGACATCGCGCGTACCGGTCTCGTGGTCGATGATGCCGGCGACCATGAACAGCGCGCCCTTGAACAGCGAATGCGCCACGAGATAAAGAACGGCCGCCTCGATGGCATGGTCCGAGCCGAAACCGGTGAGCATCACCAAAAGGCCGAGCGACGACACCGTGGTATAGGCGAGCATCAGCTTCAGATCAGTCTGGCGCACAGCCAGCAGCGCGCCGGTGAGCATCGTCAGCCCGCCGAAGAAGGGCAGCAGGATCTGCCATGCGGCCGTGTCTCCGAGAACCGGGTTGAGGCGCATCAACAGATAGACGCCAGCCTTCACCATGGTTGCCGAATGCAGATAGGCGGAAACCGGTGTCGGTGCTTCCATGGCGTTGGGCAGCCAGAAATGGAAGGGAAACTGCGCCGATTTGGTGAAGGCGCCACCGAGGACCAGAAGCAGCGCCGCCAGATAAAACGGGCTGTCGCGCAATATATCGCCGCCGCGCACCAGCATAGACAGTTGCGTCATGCCGCTGATGTCCCAGATGAAGATCAGCCCGGCAAGCAGCAGCAGACCGCCGCCGCCCGTCACCACCAGCGCCTGCAGTGCGGCGCGGCGCGAGGCCGGGCGCTCATGATCGAAGCCGATCAGCAGGAAGGAGGTGATGGAGGTCAGCTCCCAGAAGACGAACAGCATCAGCAGGCTGTCGGAAACGACGACGCCCAGCATGGCTCCCATGAACAAAAGCAGGAAGGACAGGAAGCGGCCCTGCTGCGGATGACCTTTCATATAGCCGCCGGCATAAAGCACGATCAGCAGGCCGATGCCGGTGATCAGCAAAGCGAAGGTCAGCGACAGGCCGTCGATGAACCAGGAAAAGCTGAGATTGAAGCTCGGCACCCAGGCATAACCGCCGGTAATCACGCCGCCCGCTGCGATCTCGGGCAGCATCAGCGCGAAATGCACAAAGGCCAGACCCGGCGCAAGCGCCAGCACCCAGGCGGCATTGTGCCCAAACCTTTTCACCAGCACCGGTGCGGCAAGTGCTGCCAGAAACGGCAAAAACAGCGACAGGAATGTCAGCGCTGTGACATCTGATGTCATTCACATCTCCCGGGGTGTCCCCCACCCCTGCGCGCCAATGAATGGCGTTCTTTTTCAAATCGATTTTTCCAGTTAAGGCATAGACAAAGCCATCTCAACCCAAATCGACACTTACGGCTCATAACGAACGCGTTATGACGCCCGCCCCTTTCAATCGGAAGCGGCGATGATTATCTGTGGCGAGAACAGAAAGGATCATTCCATGAGCGATCTGACACCCCCCAAAGTGAACAAGAGCGATGCCGACTGGCGTGAACAGCTGACGCCGGAGCAATATCACATCCTGCGCGAGCACGGCACGGAGCGCCCTTTTACCGGTCCCTATTGGAACTCCACCGAAAAAGGCCTCTACCGCTGTGCCGCCTGTGACGAGCCGCTATTCCTCTCCGACACCAAGTTCGATGCCGGCTGTGGCTGGCCAAGCTATTTCGAGCCGATCAAACCGGACGCGGTGACCGAACTGCGCGACGCCAGCCACGGCATGGTGCGCACCGAAATCCGCTGCGCCAATTGTGGCGGCCATCTCGGCCACGTTTTTCCGGACGGCCCGAAGCCGACCGGCCTGCGTTACTGTATCAATGGGCATTCGATGGTGTTCGAGCCGGTTTGAGCGATTAAGGATATCTCAGTCGACCGCATGCGGGTCAAAAACGGTGCCGGTTGTTTCTTCTCCCCGCCGGGGAGAAGGTGGCCCGAAGGGTCGGATGAGGGGGCAACGTTGCCGGATTTCGGAGAGCTCGCCCCCTCATCCCGCTGCCGCGACCTTCTCCCCGGCGGGGAGAAGAACAACGCGGCACTAGCCCGATCTACAGGTGGCCTTCAACTTCTTAGCTCAGCTTCAGCTCCATACACGTCAAATCCAGCCAGCGGCCGAACTTGGTGCCGACTTCCGAAAACCTTCCGACGACCCTGAAACCGAGGCTTTCGTGCAGGCGGATGGAAGCGGTGTTTTCCGCTTCGATGGCGGCGATCAGCACATGCACGTCATTGCCGGAAGCGTGGTCGATCAGCGCCTGCATCAGCCGCTTGCCGATGCCGTGGCCGCGGGCTTGCCTGTGCACATAGACCGAATGTTCGCGGGTGTGGCGATAGCCGTCGAAGGCGCGCCAGTCGCCATAGGATGCGTAGCCGGCAACCTTGCTGTCGAGGATGGCGACGATGACCGGAAAGCCCCGCGCCTTGCGCGCAGTGAACCACTCCTTGCGGTTTTCCAGATCGACCAGTACGTCGTTCCAGATCGCCGTCGTGTTCACGACCGCATCATTGTAAATCTCCATGATGCCGGAGAGATCATCCACGGTCGCGTCACGCAGTTCCACGGTCATTATCCTTCGCCCTCGCTCATTGCAGAATACGCGCCGGCATTGTTGCGGTCGCGATCCTCACGAGCCTTAAGCGATGACGCCGCGGCCTGTCCAGTGTCTCCGGCGCGATATGGGGAGGCTATTCAGGACGCCAGAGGAACAAGGCTGAAAGCGGTGACCACGGCGAAATAATGAATGGCGGCGGCGGTAACGACAAAACCGTGCCAGATGGCATTCTGGAAGCGCAGTTTTTCCCAGACATGGAAGATCACGCCAAGCGAATAGATGACGCCGCCGGCGACGATCAGCCAGAGCGTGACGGGAGCGAGATGCGACGACAGGGGCTCGACAACCATGATGCCGCTCCAGCCCATGGCGAGATAAAGACCAATGGCCACCCGGTCGTATCGGCCGGGAAACAGGCATTTCAGGAGGATACCGCAGAGCGCGGTGAGCCAGATCAGCCCCAGCATGGTGGCGATCAGCGGATCGTGAATGCCGCGCATCAGGAAGGGCGTATAGGTGGCGGCGATGAGGATGAAGATCGCCGAATGATCCAGCCGGCGCAGGAACCATTTTACCCGGGAATGGGGCCAGATATTGTAAGTGAAGGACACGGAAAGACAGGCAACCAGACCGAGACCGTAAATCCACGCGGCCGCGATCGCGCTCAGCGTACCCCAGACGGTGGCGTAAAAAATCAGCGCCGTGGCGCCGACCAGCGCAAAAACAATGCCGACGCCATGAACGATGCCATCGGCGACAATCTCGTGAAAATCATATTTGCGCCCGAACCGCCACAAATCACTCATAGTTCATTCCCGTCTGCGTGCTTCCACCAAAGCATGGAGACAATATTAGACAGGAACAAGACAGCGGCCGGTTAACGTCGATCAAATTGCGTTCGAGGCTGTTGCGAAAGGAGAGGTGACGTTTCGCGTGCGCCAGTGAACACCTCTGGAGCGAGCGGTGGCCGCGGGCTCCGCCGGGGAGAAGAAATCTGCCGTGATGTCGTACCAACCAATCCTTCATTGCAACGGCGTTTTACAAAGCCGCAGCGCATTCCTGACAGAACGGCGTGTAAGGCACCGCCTTCAACCGGTCCTCCGAGATCGTCTTGCCGCATTTGACGCAGGTGCCGAAGGTGCCCCTCGCGATGCGGTCGAGCGCCGCGTCGATGGCGCGCAGCTCGTCCTGCCCAACCTGCCCCATCTCATCCAGCACCTCGTCATTGTTGCGCTCAGTGGCGCGTTCTTCGTCATCGGGATTGCGCGGCTGCTCAAAATCGGCCTCGATCCGGTGCAGACGGCGGTAAAGCTCACGCTGGCGGTCGCGCAGGATTTTCTCGTAACTCTCGACATTCATGGTGTTTTCCTCCAGCCAATGCGGGCGGCCATTCGCCCGCACCCTTGCGTCTTAGCCCGGTTACCGGTCCACCAGCACCGAGCATTTGGCGTGGCGCACCACGCGGTCGGCGGTGGCGCCGATGAAATAATTGCTGAAATCCGGCGTATGCGAGGCGATGATGATCAGGTCCGCCTTGTGCTGCTCGGCGGCGGCGATGATCTCACGCGCTGGCGCGCCGCTGCGGATTTCCTGGCTGCCCTTGAAACCGAACTTTGCCTTCAGGTCCGCAAGTTTCGTCTTGGCGTCCTTGATGGCGTTTTCGATAAGATCGACGGGCAGGTCGATCGCCATGTAGCCGGGCAGTTCCTCAACCACGTTGATGAGGACGATCTCGCCATCGGCGTCCAGCAGCGCCTTGGCCTTTTCAAGGATCTTTTCCCCCTTGTCGGTGGCGCTGAGGTCTACCGGTACGATGATCTTCTTGTACATGGCTGTCTCCTTTGGCTTATTCCGCCGTTTCGCGTGTCGTGCTCAAGCTCATATTTCCCTGCCATCGCTTGATCCGCCTTGATCGAAGTCAAGGCTGTGCTGGTCTCGCAACAGGGCATTGTCAACGAATAGTGGACGGTCAATCGCCAGACGGCGACCTTTGCTGAACGACGAAATCCGCCCATATTCACCACAGACAAACGCCGCAAAGCGGCGTCGGCCAATGCCGGTGACCGCCGATCCGCTTTCCGGTGCGTCATATTCAATATGGAGATTATGATGAGTGAAATCAAACAATTCGCCCTGACGCGACCGGCCTATGTCGGCCAGGCTCATCTCGTTGTCCACGACCTGCCGCGCGTTTCGGATTTCTACCAGAAGATCATCGGCCTTTCGGTGCTTGAAAAGACCCCGAGCCGCGAGGTTCTGGGCGTGAATGGCCAGCCGCTCTTGACGCTTTCCACCTCCAACACGGTGGAACGCGCACCGCGCAATGCCGCCGGCCTGTTCCACACCGCCTTCCTGATGCCGAGCCGCGATGATCTCGCGCAATGGCTGGCGCATGCCGCGCATAACAACGTCCAGCTTCAGGGCGCGTCCGACCATCTGGTCAGCGAAGCGATCTATCTTGCCGACCCCGAAGGTAACGGCATCGAGGTCTATCGCGACCGTTCACCGTCCGAATGGACCTACCAGCCCGACGGCACGGTGGAGATGGCCACCCTCGCCCTCAATCTTCAGGCGCTTTACGACAGCGCACCGAAAACCGCATTCGCAGGTGCGGCGGAGGGAACCGCCATCGGCCATATTCACCTGCAGGTCGGCAATATTCCGCAGGCGGATGAATTTTATCAGGACGTGCTGGGCCTGAACATCATGGCGCGTTATCCGGGCGCGAGCTTCTTCGGCTCCGGGGCCTATCACCACCATGTGGCCGCCAATATCTGGAACAGCCGGGGGGCTGCGGCACGCAAGGACAATATGACGGGGCTTTCCGGTTACTCGCTGAAATTCAACGAGCCTGAAGCACTCGACAAGGCTGTCGCCGCGCTCGACCGGCTGGAAATCACAACGGAGCGGCAAAGCGATGGCATCGTCCTGAAAGACCCCTGGGGCATCGGACTAAAGCTTTCCGCATAAACATAAAAAAGGGGCGGCCAAAAATTTGCGCCGCCCCGGAACCGCCATATTTTTCGAACGTTTGTCCCTTGATTGGGGGACCGTTCAATGAATGAAAATGCCAGACCGGACAAAACCGGCACTTTCGGCCATCACGTGGCCAGCAACGCAGCCGCCCCGGCGACAAGGGCCGATCCGCTGGAAACCCCTGCCTCCGGTTCACGCCGCGACGATGCGCGCAGCCAGCAGCCGCTCGGCCGCGAAGCGCTTGATGTCGTTGTCGCATGGTCGGTGATCGGCATCTTCCTCATCATGCTGATGGCGGTCATCCACGAATTGTCGCTCATCCTCATCCCGGTGGTAATGGCCATCGTGGTCGGCATGATCCTCGGCATCGCCGCCGAAAAACTCGGCTCCTACGGCATTCCCGGCTTCGGCGTCGCGCTCATCCTCTCCTCTCTCGTGGCGGCGGTGATGTTCTTTGTGGTCAATTCACTGACCGAGCCGCTTTCCCTGCTCGCTTCGGAAGGGCCGGCGCTGGTGGAGCGCAGCATCGACCGTTTCCTGCCCTATCTGCAAAGCCTCAGATGGCTGAATATTTCGGCGGCGAGTTTCAGCATGGGATCGATGTCGATGGAATCGCTGATTTCGCGCAGCGGCGAGATCATCTCCGTGCTCGGCGCCAACGTCACCCCGGCGGTCATTCAGGGGCTGATCTTCCTCGCCGCACTGCTGATGTTCCTTTATAGCCGGCTGCGGCTGCGCAAGGCGATCATCATGGCCTTTCCGGCCCGCCACCAGCGGCTTCGCACCATCCGCATCATCGGCTCCGTGGAAGAAGTGCTCGGCACCTATTTCGCCACGGCAGCGCTGATCTATGCCGGGCTTGGCGTGACGATGGTGGTTATCGCCTATCTTGGCGGGCTGGCCATGCCGCTGCTCTGGGGGCTGTTCGCCTTCCTCTCCAGCTTCGTGCCGTTTCTCGGCATTACCGCCATGACGATTTCGCTGACGGTGGCCGGTATCATCACCCATGACAACATCGTTCTGGCGCTTCTGCCGGCGGCAATATTCTTCACCATTCACCTGTTGATGGAAAACCTCGCCTTTCCGGCTGTCGTGGGCCGCAACATGGAGATCAACCCCTTCCTCGTCTTCGTGATGATCATCTTCTGGACGTGGATGTGGGGGGCGGCAGGGGCCATGCTGGCGCTGCCCCTATCGCTGATTGCCATGACGGTGACGCGGGAACTCTTCCCCTCACGCCGGGTGGTGCCCAAACTGCCGGATTGACCGGCGGCTTTCGGGCTGGAAATGCGAACCACTCCGGGTTTGAACTGTAATTAGATTGTCCGTCGACGGAGGGCGCGCGAGGGGTTTACCCCCCTCTGCCCTGCCGGGCATCTCCCCCTCAAGGGGGGGGAGATCGGCAGGAGGCGCTACCGCCACTTCATTCTCAAACGTTGAGATAGGCGAAACATCGCCGCAGATCGATCTCCCCCCTTGAGGGGGAGATGCCCGGCAGGGCAGAGGGGGGTAAAGCCCCACGCACCCCGCTCAACTAAATGAACAACCTCCCGAAACCCAACAGCCAGGCCGCTCAGGAAGCGAGCGACATTCGCTGCCTCTGCCCCTGCCCCTGCCCCTGCGCCATGCGGCGCTCGTGCTCGATCAGCCATTTCTTGCGCCATAGACCGCCACCATATCCGGTCAGGCTGCCATCCGCTCCCAGCACCCGGTGGCAGGGAACGACGATGGCGATCTGGTTGGCGCCATTGGCGCGGGCCACGGCGCGCACGGCGGAAGGTCTTTCCATGGTGTTTGCGAGCGAGGAATAGCTGACGATCTCACCCACCGGAATTTGCCGCAAGTTCTGCCAGACATCGCGCTCGAAGGGCGTGCCGTGGCCGGCAAGCCGGGTTTCGAAGGCCGCTGAACTGCCGGCGAAATAGGCGGCGAGTTCCGCCGCGATCTGGCCGGTCACCGCGGTGCGGCCAAGCACCATATCCGCGCCGGTGCGGGCCTTAAGCCGCTTCAGCTCGGCTGGAAGGGCCGGCCGGTCGGCGAATTCGAGCAGATGCAGGGCATGATCGTCGGCAATGACCAGCATCGGGCCGATCGGCGTATCGATCCAGTCACCTTTCAAAAACCCCTTGCCCTTCATGGCGACGGGCGACGTGCCGAAGAACTGGTTGATCGCCGAGCGAAAGCCGCTGCCGGATTCGTAACCCGCATCGATCTGCGCGCCGATCACCGCCTCACCCGAGGCAAGGCTCGTCGCCGCATCCCCCAGCCGGCGCAGCCGGGCTATTTCCAGAAAACTCATGCCGAAACGACGCTTGAAGGTGCGGCGCACGGTGGAAGGGTCGTGTCCCAGCGCCACCACATCCTCCTCTCGCCAGCGCCGCGCCGGTTCGTTTTCCAGCGCCGTCAGAAGCGAGGTGACGGTCTCGTCGGCGGTGCCGTAGGCGAGCATCGGCTTGCAGCGCTTGCAGGGGCGGAAACCCGCCTCCAGGCATTCGGCGATGGTCTCGCGGAACCGGCAATTCTCGATCTTCGGCTTTCGCGCCGTGCAGGTGAAGCGGCAGAAAATCTTGGTCGAGGTCACGCAGACATAGGCCACGCCTTCATAGGCGGGATCCTTGTTCACAAGGGCGGAATACAGGGTTTCGGTGTCGGGGCGTTTGAACAGCATCATGGGAGGATGCTAGCGCAATTTTTTCCGGCGCGCCGCCGAAAAACGGGCATGGATGTGGATGGCGTTTCCTGTTTCTTCGGGAGAAACATCGCCAGCGGAGTGAGCGGGGGCAGCCCATTTCTTCTCCCCGGCGGGGAGAAGAAACGGGCGGCGACCTTGCGGATCAATTCCCCGGCGGAGCGAAGGACGGGTCGTCCAGCCTCGTGAAAATCACGCCGCGCGCCTTCAGCGCCAGCAGGCCTTTCACCACGCCTTCGCCCGCTTCATGGGTGGGCTGGTTGATGTGGGAGATGATGACGTCGCCGTCTTTTGCCGAGGCGATGTGTTTTGCCGTCGCGCCCGCGCCCAGCAGCGAGCCGCCATCGCCATTGACGGAATAACCGGCCACCCGCATGCCGAGCCGGTTGATGGTGGCCATGGAGGTGTTGGTGTATTTCGCCGTCGCACCACGGAACCATTGCGGCTGGAGGCCGGTGGCGGCGACGATGGCCTGACGGCCGCCTTCCACTTCCTGCTCGACCGCCATTTCAGAACCTGCGGCGGCGATGCCATAGATGGAAACGGGCTTGTCCACCGCCGGCACATGGTTTTCGCCGTGGTTTTCGATCTCGAAGAGGTCCGGATGCGCCATGAGCACGGCGAGCGCCTCGCCATTGTGTTTCAGCCAGCGGGCGGTGACGAAGATCGTCGCGGGGATGCGCTCGCGTACCAGCGTATCGAGGATGCGGTGATCGGTCTTGCCCATGCAGGCATCAAGCGTCATCGCCACCCGCACCTTGCCGTCATGCTGCGGCGTCATCTTCAGCGTCGGCTCGACAAGCCCGGTGCCCGCGAGCGCGGCCGACGCGGCGAAGGCAAACAAGACAGCAAGGAGGAAGCGACGCATCATTTTCGTTTTCCGCAGTGTAATAACGTATAATCCCGTGGCAATCCGCCCGTAAAGCGCCCGAATTATGGCGCGGTTTCCAGCGCGGACAGGGCTTCAAGCGCCTCTTCCACCCGCTGGCGTTCCGCGCTGGTGAGCGGCAGGATCGGCCGGGGCGGTTCGCATGCCGTCAGTTGCAGTATGTTGGCGGCGGCGTACACCACGCGGATGCTGCCGAATTCCTTGAACAGCGCCCAGAGCGGCTGGAAGGCCGCATCGAGCCTTTTTGCCTCCTCCGCATTGCCGGCCTGAGCCGCCCGCATCAATTGCAGGGCGGGAACGGGCAGCAGGCCGGCAACGACGCTGTACCAGGTATCGCCACCGGCAAGTGTCGCCTCGGCGCAGCCCCAGTCACCGCTGTAACCAATGGCGAAATTATCCGACAGCTTCGGCCTCAGCCGCGCAAGCTCACCCGCATAATCGGAATCGGCCGGTAGCGGCATCTTGATGGCGCGGATATTCGGGATATAGGCAAGCCGCACCAGAAGCTCGTCGCTGAAGGAAAACCGCGTCGTCGTCGGGTTGTTGTAGATGGCGAGCGGCAGGCCCGTTGCGCCCGCCACGGCGGCGAAATGATGATAGGCCTCTTCCTGCGTCAGCGGCGTGTAGGAGACGGGTGCGAGCAGCAGCGCATCGGCACCGGCCGCTTCCGCATCCTTCGCCAGCGCCACGGCCTCATCGGTGCGCAAGGCGCCGACACCGGCCATCAATATGCGCTTGCGCTTGAGGATGGCGGCTGCCGCCTCGATGGCGCGGCGTCTCTCTTCCCGTGTGAGATACATATAGATGCCGGTGCTGCCGAGAATGCCGACGGAATCGACCGCCGCCGCATCCAGCCGCTCGATCAGGGCGGAGAAGGCCTGCGTGTCCACCCGCCCGGCCTCATCGGCCGGCGTGATCGGAAAAGCCGAAAGTCCCTTGAATCGTATCGCCATGCCCGTCTCCCTCGCTTTGATCAGGCGGCAGGGTTACAGAGCCGGCGGCGGAGCGGCAAGAAAAGTGGCGGCTAAACGCCTGCCGACAACCGAAAAAATCCTTGCTTAGTCATAAAGATACAACTTCTTCCACTGCTCCTCGGGAATCCTGTCGCCCACGCGGTAATCGAAGGACTGGATGCTGAGGCTGTCGCTCTTCAGCTGGCATTTGTATTTGAGCTTGTACCATTCGCCGGAACTTCTGAAGACCGCGCCCGGCGCCTTGATGGAGTTCTTGCCGACTTCCGGATCCCCGAACGTATAGGCGATGACCTTGTCCGGCCGCATGCCCTTCTGCTCCGTCGCTATCCTTTCCATCGCCTCGATATCGCAGCGCTGCTCCAGACGCTCTTCAGGGGCAAGCGCATTCAGCTGCCGCATGACGCTGGCGTCGATTGCAAAAGCGGGAGTAAAGGCCTGCAAGCTGAGGAAAAAGGCAGAAAGGGCAGCGGGAAGAAGCTTTCGCATGGGGTCCTGTCAGTTTTTTCGTTTGTTCTTGTCGATAGACGGCGGGCCGGAGACCGGCGCGCATCATCGCTGATTTGCCGGATATTGCCAAAATGTGATCGAAAGCTGACCAAATTGTGCCCAAGCCGCATTACGCCTGTGGAGATTTGAAACTTGATCGGCCGGGAGGGGCACTCTACATCTTGGTGCCACACCTTGGTATTGCCCATGGATTTTTATAGGAAAGCGAGTTTCCATTGCCGATTTTCAAGAACCTGCCCGCTGCCCCGACCGCCGAAAAAAGGCCCGTTCAGGACACGCATCACGGCATTACCCGCACCGACGATTACGCATGGTTCCGGGCCGATAACTGGCAGGCCATGTTCAAGGACCCGACCCTGCTCGACCCGTCGATCCGCGCCCATCTGGAGGCGGAAAACGCCTATATGGAAGCGGCCATGGGTGACACCAAGGCGCTTCAGGAAAAGCTGTTCGAAGAGATGAAGGGCCGCATCAAGCAGGATGATTCCTCCGTGCCGGTCAATGACGGGCCTTACGCCTATGGCACGCTGTTCGTGACCGGCGGCGAGCAGCCGCATTATTTCCGCACCCCGCGCGGCGGCGGTGAAAAACATGTGCTGCTTGATGGTGACAAGGAGGCCGAGGGCAAGGATTATTTCCGTCTTGCCGGCCTCGACCAGTCCTCCGATCACAGTCACGGCATCTGGGGTTATGACGACAAGGGCTCGGAATATTTCACCCTGCGCATCCGTAACCTCGAAACCGGCGAGGACCTTGCCGACGTCGTGGAAAATACCGGCGGTGGCGGCGCGTGGGCGCCCGATGGCAAAAGCTTCTTCTACACGCTGCAGGATGAGAACCACCGCCCCTCCAAGGTGTTCCACCATATCATCGGCGAGCCGCAATCGGCCGACCGGTTGGTTTATGAGGAGAAGGATCCCGGTTTCTTCATGGGCGTCGGCGCGTCGGTTCTCGACGATTTCATCTTCATCGACATTCACGACCATGAGACCAGCGAATATCGCATCCTTTCCACCAGCGACCTGACCGCCGAGCCTGCTATCGTAGCGGAGCGCGAAGAGGGCATCGAATATTCGATGTGCGAAGGCGGCGACGTCTTCTTCATCCTCACCAATGACGGCAACGCCAAGGATTTCCGCATCGTGGAAGCGCCGGTGACCGCGCCGGGCAAGGAAAACTGGAAAGAAGTCGTGCCGCATGAGCCGGGCCGTCTCATCCTCTCCGTCGATGCCTATGCCCGCCACCTGATCTGGCTGGAACGCCGCGACGGCCTGCCGCGCATCGTCATCCGCGACCGCCGCACCGGCGAGGAACATTCCATCGCCTTTGCCGAAGAGGCCTATTCCCTCGGCCTGCATGGTGCGGCGGAATATGACACTGATGTCATCCGCTTCTCCTATTCGTCGATGACGACGCCGAGCCAGCTGTTCGATTACGATATGGTGACGCGCGAGCGCACGCTTCTGAAGACGCAGGAAGTGCCCTCCGGCCACAATCCGGACGATTACATCACCCGCCGCATCATGGCGCCCGCCCATGATGGCGAGCTGGTGCCGGTCTCCCTGCTCTACCGCAAGGATGTAGCGCTTAACGGTTCGGCCCCTTGCCTGCTTTATGGCTACGGCGCTTACGGCATCTCCATTCCCGCCTCTTTCTCCACCACCACGCTGTCGCTCGCCGACCGTGGTTTCATCTATGCCATCGCCCATATCCGCGGCGGCAAGGACAAGGGTTTCGAATGGTATGAAACCGGCAAGATGGAGGACAAGCAGAACACCTTCAAGGACTTCATTGCCGCTGCCGATCATCTGGTTCAGGAAGGTTTCACCTCCTATGAGCGCATCATCGCCGAAGGCGGCTCGGCCGGCGGCATGCTGATGGGGGCTGTCGCCAATATGGCGCCGGAAAAATTCGCAGGCATCATCGCCGCCGTTCCCTTCGTGGACGTGCTGACCACCATGCTTGACGACACGCTGCCGCTCACTCCGCCGGAATGGCCGGAATGGGGCAATCCGCTGGAATCGGCAGAGGAATATCAATGGATCGCCGCCTACAGCCCCTATGACAATGTCGGTGCGAAACCCTATCCGCCGATCCTTGCGCTTTCCGGCCTCACCGACCCGCGTGTGACCTATTGGGAACCGACCAAATGGGTGGCGAAGCTGCGCGAAAAGACGACGGGGGAAGCCCCGATCCTGCTCAAGACCAACATGGCGGCCGGCCATGGCGGCAAATCCGGCCGTTTCCAGCGGCTGGAAGAAATCGCCTTCGAATATGCCTTCGCGCTGAAGGTGGCGGGCAAGGACGCGGCATGACACGCTGACTGCCGAACGGGCGACGGACTAAACCGTCGCCCAACGCTATCCCGAACGAAAATACCTATAAAAAACCTCTTTTTGAATATTTTTTCCACAAAATCTCCACTGTGCCTTTTCTACAAATGCCACTTTCGTCACTAGTGAATTTTTATTTTCTGTTACTGTAACTCACAATATATCTGACATAAAAGCAAATAACGCTCATGTATTACCCGACATGAGAAAATGTTCCGAAAATCGAATGCATGGCTGCAATGCGCCTTTTCGCGTTGCAATATCACTTTTTGGCCGTATTATGCCGGTCGTTGACATATTCATGCGCCTTTTCGCCGCACCTCTTGCGGCATTCCCGCAGCACGTCTTGCGGATATTCTTTACGCCGGAATTTTTCGGCTTTTTCACGCGCCATGTCAGTTCGCCCTTGGCAATCCGGGCTTTGCAGTGCTCCCGCTTTGCCAATTGAAAACACTGCATCAGACTTGGGGGTCTTACACCATGAAGAAACTCCTAGCCTCGACCATTCTCGTAACGGGCTTTATCATCGCTGCCGGTGCAGCAAATTCCGCCAATGCCGCCGAAGAGTGCGGCAGCATCACCATCGCCGAAATGAACTGGGCATCCGCCGGTGTCGCGGCTTACGTCGACAAGTTCATCATGGAAAACGGCTATGACTGCACGGTCAACGTCGTCAGCGGCGACACCATGCCGACCTTCGCCTCCATGAACGAAAAGGGCCAGCCGGACATGGCGCCCGAATTGTGGGTGAACGCCGTGCGCGAACCGCTCGACGCCGCCGTCAAGGACGGCCGCATGGTCGAAGCGTCCAAAATTCTTTCCGAAGGCGGTATTGAAGGCTGGTGGATCCCGAAATTCATCGCCGATGCACACCCAGATATCAAGACCGTCGAGGATGCGCTGAAACATCCCGAACTCTTCCCCGCTCCGGAGGATGCCAGCAAGGGCGCCGTACATAATTGCCCCTCCGGCTGGAACTGCCAGGTGACCACCACCAATCTTTACAAGGCGCGCGAAGGCGACAAAAAGGGCTTCACACTGGTCGATACCGGCTCTGCCGCCGGCCTCGACGGCTCCATCGCCAATGCGTTTGAAAAGAAGCAGGGCTGGCTCGGTTATTACTGGTCGCCCACCGCCATTCTCGGCAAATACGAGATGGTGAAGCTGGATGACGGCGTCGAACTCGACCGCGCCCATTTTGACGAGTGCACGGCCAAGGTCGATTGCGCCGATCCCAAGGTCAACGCCTATCCGGTGGCCGATGTCTTTACCGTCATCACCAAGGATTTCGAAGGCAAGGCCGGGGTGACGATGGATTATCTCAAGGCCCGCAACTGGGACAACAAGATGGTCGCCGAAATCCTCGCCTGGATGGATGAGAACCAGGGCACCAACGAGGATGGCGCGGAATATTTCCTCGAGAACCATGAGGAAACCTGGACAAAGTGGGTTCCGGCCGAGGTGGCGGAGAAGATCAAGGCTTCGATGTGATCGTTTTGGGTGGGGTTGGCGCAAGCCGCTTACCCCCCCTCTGCCCTGCCGGGCATCTCCCCCTCAAGGGGGGAGATCGGCAGGGCGCGATTTCGCCACTTCATCCGCAACCATCGAGATGGGCGAGACCTTGCCGCAGATCGATCTCCCCCCTTGAGGGGGAGATGTCCGGCAGGACAGAGGGGGGTGCCCCGCGCTCCAGCCTTAACCGCCCATCCCAAACCCCAAAGGGAAAACAACAATAATGGCCCTCTGCAATTACCTGCCGGACATGCTCTGCAAGTTCCCGGCCATCGACAACTCCACGATGCGTGTGGCACGCAAGACCATCGATGATGGTTTTCGCGACATCGTGCGCAATTACGGCGATGCGATCGATGTGATCGTGCATCCGTTGCAGCTGTTCCTCAATTCCTCGGAGCGGCTGTTCATCCAGACGCCGTGGATCATCACGATGCTGGTCATTCTGGCCATCGTGCATCTGGCCGGGCGCAGCCTGAAGATCACCGGCGGCACCGCCATCTCCCTGTTGATGATCGGCGCGGTCGGCCTGTGGCGCGATGCCATGACGACACTGTCCATCGTCGCCATCGCCACCCTGATCGCCATCGTCATCGGCCTGCCGCTCGGCATCCTGATGGGACGTTCCGAACGCCTGCAACGCCTCATCAATCCCGTGCTCGACGTGATGCAGACCCTGCCCAGCTTCGTTTATCTCATCCCCGTGGTGGTGATTTTCGGCATCGGCAAGGTACCGGGCCTGATCGCAGTGGTGATCTATGCCATTCCGCCCGTCATCCGCCTGACCAGCCTCGGCATCCGCCTGGTGGACCGCGAGGTGCTGGAAGCGGCGGACGCCTTCGGTTCTTCCAACCGCCAGAAGCTGTTCAACGTGCAGCTGCCGCTGGCGCTGCCCACCATCATGACCGGCATCAACCAGACCATCATGATGGCGCTCGCCATGGTCGTCGTCGCCTCCATGGTCGGTGTCGGCGGGCTTGGCAAGAACGTGCTGCAGGCCATCAACAACCAGTTCTTCACGGTGGGCTTCCTGAACGGTTTCGCTCTGGTCGCCATCGCCATCATGTTCGACCGGGCAAGCCAGGCTTTTGGCAAGCGCCTGCAGAAATACCGCGAGGTCTCCCATGGCTAAAAGCATCGAAATCAAGAATCTTTACAAGATCTTCGGCAAGCATCCCGAGAAATACCTCGAAGCGGTGCGAGCAGGCATGGACAAGGTGGAGCTGAATGACAAACACAGCCACGTCCTTGGCCTCAACAACATCAACATCACCATGCCGGGCGGCAAGATCACCGTCGTCATGGGCCTTTCCGGCTCCGGCAAGTCGACGCTGATCCGCCACATCAACCGGCTGATCGACCCGACGGCGGGCGAAGTTCTCTATGACGGCGAGGATATCTGCGGCATGAGCGCCTCGGCGCTGCGGCAGTTCCGTCGTCACAAGACGGCGATGGTGTTCCAGAAATTCGGCCTTTTGCCGCATCGCACCGTGCTGGAAAACAGCGTCTACGGGCTCGACATCCAGGGCGTGCCGCGCAGCAAGAGCGAGGAAAAGGGCCGTTACTGGCTGGAGCGCGTCGGCCTTGCCGGCTACGAGGATTATTATCCGAACCAGCTTTCCGGCGGCATGCAGCAGCGTGTGGGCCTTGCCCGGGCGCTTGCCAATGACGCCGATATTCTTTTGATGGACGAGGCCTATTCGGCGCTCGATCCGCTGATCCGCGTTGATATGCAGACCATGCTGCTCGATCTGCAGCAGGAGCTGAAAAAGACCGTGGTGTTCATTACCCACGATCTGGACGAGGCTTTGCGGCTCGGCGACCACATCGCTATTCTGAAGGACGGCGAAGTGGTGCAGCAGGGCGACGGCCAGAGCATCATCCTCTCTCCTGCCGATGGCTACGTCACCGACTTTGTGCGCGACGTCAATCGTGGCCGCGTATTGCAGGCCACCACGGTCATGGAGCCGCTGGACAGCAAACCGGAAGGCATGTCGGTGCCTGAGAACGCGACGCTGGAAACCATTGCCCGCGATATGTCGGAGGCCAACGAGACTCAGGCGCATGTGGTTGATGAGGATGGCAAGCCGGTCGGTTCGATCGGTCTCGACACGCTGGTGGCGGCGATGGTGACCCCGGCTGCGCAGGAACCGGACACCACGGTTGAGGCGGCGACGCCGGCGCCGCAGAAGACCGAGACGGTGGAGGAGCCTGCGAAGGTGCGGGAGGCGGTTTTGCCGGTGGAGAAGGAAACGGCATAGTTCGATAAGTTTTGAGGTTCACTCCTCACACCGAACTGGTCATCCCTCACCCCGCACTCCGCGTCATCCTCGCCTCAAGGGCGAGGATGACGTGGAGGGTGGGGCGAGGAGGCCTGTAGTAGCGTCAGCATCGCTTCATCTTATTCGTCTCCGTTGCGCGCCCTCAGGGAGTATCACTTCCTCTTCCCCGCCTGAACGAAGCACCACTTCACCGCCTGTCAAGCCGGGACAGTCGCTGCAACGCAACAAGCGCAAGTTTCAGACAAGTCGCCGCCGTTAACCCTTCGTTAACTTTTGAACGCGGAATCACCGACATGCAGATCGAAAGCAATATCGGCGGATACAATTATCAGGGACGTATCCGCGAGATCGAAAAAACCGGCAGCGCGCAGAGCACACCGGAGGAGCAGGCCGTCAAACGCGGCCCCGGCAACCCCACCGTTTCCAGCACCATTCTTTCGCATTCGCTGGCCAACGTGTTGTGGGCCGTGGGCAATGGCAGCGCGCCGGCCTATCAGGATACGCCCGCAGTGGCTTCCGCCGAGGACAAGGCGGAAGCACAGGCCGAGTGGGTGCGCAGCGCCTATTCCGAATACGAATAGGCGATTCTTCTCAGGCCCTTGCCGGGCTGACCTCCACCGTCACATGCGAGAGTTCATGTATGGCGGCAAGTTTCTGCTTGTAGAAAGCCGGCGCTTGCGGCGCCTGCGACTGGATCGCCACGATGGCGGCATGGTGCCCCGGCCCCACCTGCCAGACATGCAGGTCGGTGATGCGATCCTCTTCCGTCTCGACGCTTTCACGGATTTCCTGCGGCAGATCTTCCGCCTGCGGCATGGCATCGAGCAGGGTTGTCGCCGTCGAGCGCACCAAGCCCCATGACCAGCGGGCGATAACCAGACCGCCAACGATACCCATTGCCGGGTCAAGGAAAGACCAGCCGTTCCATTTGCCGAGCAGCAGGGCGACGATGGCGAGTACCGAGGTCAGCGCATCCGCCAGCACATGCAGATAGGCGGCGCGCAGATTATTGTCCCTGCCGCCCTTTGCTGCGCCATGGTCTCCATGATGCGCGTGCGAACCGTGATCGTGGCTGCCGTGGCCGTGATGGGCATGTGAGCCGTGACCATGGCCGTGGTCATGCCCGTGATCGTCCTTCAATAGCACGGCACTGACGAGATTGACGGCAAGGCCGATGACGGCGACGATGATCGCCTGGTTGAAGTCGATTTCGACCGGATTGACGAGGCGCATCGCACTTTCGACGGCGATGAGCAGCGCCACCACCGCCAGCACGATGGCGCTGGCAAAACCCGCGAGATCGCCGAACTTGCCGGTGCCGAAGGTGAAGCGCGGGTTGCGCGCCTCGCGCCGGGCATAAAGATAGGCCAGCGCCGAAATCAGCATAGCACCCGCATGGGTGGACATATGCCATCCGTCAGCCGTCAGCGCCATGGAGCCGAACCAGTTGCCGGCGACGATTTCGGCCACCATCATCACGGTGGTCAACGCGATGACCATCCACACGCGCTTTTCATTGCGCTCATGGTTCTGGCCTAGAAAAACATGGTCGTGGCCGGTCGCGGCAGGGAATTCGGATGTCGTCGTCATGTCGCTAATCCTGTTCGATCTTCAAGGTGTTTTTTCCACGCATGTCTTCTCCCCAAATCGCGGACACTTTGGGGGGGGGACGTGCTAGCGGATGTAAGTCTTCAGCACCTGAGCCAGCTCTTCCGCCGCCCGCGCCCGCTCGTCTTCATTTTCGGCATGCACCACATGTTCGTGCAGATGCTCCTGCATCACCTCCCCCGTCAGGCCGGATAGCGCACCACGCACCGAAGCCAGCAATTGCAGCACCTCGCCGCAGGGCTTGGCATCATCAAGCGCCCGCTCCACCGCCTCCATCTGGCCCTTGAGGCGACGGATGCGGGCGAGCAGCTTCTCCTTGTTGCGGATCGTATGGGACATAAGCACCTCATATAGTATAGGGGGGTATACTATATTGTGTTGGTTTTTCGTTCAAGTCCTGCGTGACGCAATCCTCGCGAATGTTTCGGCCCCTAAAAATACCCCATCAGAACTTGGGGACTCAGTCATGACGACTATCGCAGCAACCACCACCAGCTATTATGCATCTCCGGTCCGGACCGTTGAGCCGACGAAAAACAGGGAAGCCCACTCCACCACCGAAGCCCTGCTGGAGTTGACCCGCGCCGCACACCGCGCCATCTCAAGCGCCGAGAGCGTTGCCACGGCGGTCGCACCGGCTGCCGCGAGCGTATCGGCCGGTCTTGCCGCCGCATTGTGGAATCTCGACAGCGGTGCCTCCGATGCGGCCAAGCCGGCCGTTGAAATGGCGACCGCCGCCCAGCCTGAAGCCGCCGCCAATATCGAGAACGAAGTTCTGAAGGCATTGGCTGAGGCGCTTGGCGTGAACGAAGCGGCCTGACCCCATTGAACAGCAGGCAAAAAAGCCATATCTCTAGAGACTAGAGCATCGGATAATGAGCGGCGGGACCATTCCGCCACTCAGCCGCGTCCGCGATATGGAGAAAGCCATGCTGTCCATCGGTGAATTGTCGAAACGCACCGGCGTCAAGGTGCCGACGATCCGTTATTACGAGCAGATGGGCCTCATCCGTGAGGCGGATCGTTCGGATGGCAACCAGCGCCGTTATGAAAAATCCGATCTCGAAAGGCTGGCCTTCATCCGCCATGCGCGCGATCTTGGGCTGAACATCGATGCCATCCGCGAGCTGATCGCGCTCAGCCAGCACCGGCAGATGCCCTGTGAGGGAGCGGATCGCATCGCCGCCGAACATCTGGCCGATGTGCGCGAAAAAATTGCCAAGCTCAGGAAACTGGAACACGAGCTGGAACGCATCGTCGCCCATTGCGACGGCCATTCCATCGAGGATTGCTACGTCATCCGTGCACTTTCCGACCACGGCATGTGCGGCGGCGAACACTAGGCCCAAGCCGGAACAGGGCTGACATTCCACTGTCATCTGCGCCCTGTATGCGCTCTCCTGCTTGAGGAAGGGATGCCGGATGGCCGAAATATTTTCCGAAACCACCCCGTTCGACACTGTTTTCCTCGACGTTTCCGAAGGCCACAGGCTGCATGTGACGATTGCCGGCAATCCGGCGGGACGGCCGGCGATCCTGCTGCATGGCGGCCCCGGTTCCGGGCTTTCGGCGACTGCCAGACGCTACTTCGATCCCGCCCTTTACCGCATCATCCAGTTCGACCAGCGCGGCTGCGGCAAAAGCACGCCGAATGCTAGCGAGAGCCTTGCGCACAACAGCACACATCACCTGATCGACGATATGGAGGCCATCCGCTTCGCGCTTTCGGTGGATGACTGGCTGGTTTATGGCAGCTCCTGGGGCGCCACGCTCGCGCTGGCCTATGCCCAGCGCCACCCAAATCGGGTGCGCGCGATGGTGCTGGCCGGCGTCACCACCACGCGGCAAAAGGAGATCGACTGGCTTTACAAGGGGCTGGCGATGTTTCTGCCGCAACAGTGGCAGCGTTTCATCGCGGCTATCCCGGATCACATGGCGAAGGAAGATCCCGTCGGCGCGTATCTCCAGCTTTTGAACGATCCTGACCCGGCCATCCGCCGCATGGCAGCACTTGAGTGGCATGTGTGGGAGGCGGGCTCGATCAGCGCGGAGGCAAGCTCGGCCTTTCCGGAAAAATGGCGCGACGCCGATTATATTCTGACCCGCGCCCGCCTCTGCGCCCATTACTTCCACCATGCGGCATGGCTGGAGGACGGCGTGCTTCTCCGCAATGCCGGCCTGCTTGCCGGCATTCCCTGCGTGCTCATCCAGGGCATGCGCGACCTGCAGGGACCGCCCGTCACCGCTTGCGAACTTGCCGCCGCATGGCCGGGAAGCGAGCTGATGGCCATAGGTGGAGCCGGGCATTCCACCGGGGATGCGGGGATGGAAGATGCGATTGTTTCAGCAATCGCACGATTTGCAAATTGAAGCCGCTTGACAGATTACGGATTCGGGCGCATTGCAATGACATGATCAACGAACGCGCACCCATCTCCTGCTCGTACTTTTGGGCCTACCTTTAAGGGCGGCTCGACAGATCATATTGTCAACAAGCCGCCGTCAGGCGGCTTTGTTGTTTTCAAACGTCCTGACGGCACCGATAAGACCAAAGGACCGAAAAAATGACCGAAGATAGCTCCCTTACACTGGAAAGACCGCCCGTCGTCATCATTCGCGGTGCGCGCAAGACGGACTTGCCCGAGCTTAACGAGATGATCACGCTGCTTGCCTCCTACCACGGCGATGCGGCGGCAATCACGCCGGCCAAGCTTGAGCGCGACCTGTTCGGCCCCCTGCCCTGGGTGCATGGTCTCGTTGCCGAAGCCGATGGCGCGCTGATCGGCTACGCACTGCTTCTGCCGCTCTACAGAGCGCAGGAAGGCCGGCGCGGGCTTGAGCTGCACCATCTCTTCGTGCGCGACGGTCATCGCGGCCACGGCACCGGCCAGCATCTGGTTTCCCGCGCCCGTGATATCGCCAAGCGGCTGGGTTGCGACTATCTTTCCGTCAGCGCCACGACCGGCAATGTGGCGGCGCATCGTTTCTACGAAAACATGGATTTCGCGCCGCGTCCGGTTACCGGCATGCGCTACATGCAGTCCATCGCCTGATCAAAACCGACGGAGACGGCCATGACACGGATCGCCATTGCGCTGGCGCAGGATTTTGCGGACTGGGAACCGGCGCTGCTTGCAGCGGCGGCACGCAGCTATCTCGGCGTCGAGATCGTTCATGCCAGCCCGGACGGGCAGCCGGTAACATCGATGGGCGGGCTGAATGTGACGCCCGAAACCTCCTATGCTGCGCTTGATCCTGACAGCATCGATGCACTCGTCATTCCCGGCGGTCTCAGCTGGGAGAAGGGTACGGCCGCCGATCTTGGCGGGCTGGTGCATCGCTTTCGCGAAAAGGACCGGCTGGTTGCCGGTATCTGTGCGGCGGCAAGCGCGCTGGCGGGCACGGGCATCCTGAACCATGTCGCCCATACCGGCAATTCGCTCGCCTCACACAAGGCCTATCCGGCCTATAATGGCGATGGTCTTTATCGCGACCAGCCGAAGGCGGTCAGCGATGGCGGCATCATCACGGCAGCCGGCAGCGCGCCGGTGAGTTTTGCGGTGGAAATTCTGAAAAACCTCGGCCTCTTTGGTCCGGAAGCCGAGGCGGAACTTCAGGTTTTTGCAGCGGAGCATCGGTAAGGCGCAGCCGTCTTGATGCCGTACAATCTCTCCACTTCCCCGTCATTCCGGCCTTGAGCCGGAATCCAGCCGACGCGCGTCTGCGCGGCGAGAAGAGTCTTTTCAGCCCAGGGACCTGGGCTGGCCGGATACCGGCTCAAGGCCGGTATGACGGAAGTGGGAACATCAGGCCAGTCAGTGCCGATCAAGCACCCGGCACACACGCGCCGCAAACTCCGGCCCCTCGCCGGCAATCGCACGGCGGATATCGCGGCTGTTCAAATGCAGGCTGCGGCCGGCGGGCAAGTTTGATCGTTTGAGCTTGGCGAGTGCCGCAGCGACGAAGGCAGCCTCGTGGTCATGAAAATAGGCGAGCGCCGCATCACGATCAGGACTTGCGCCCAAAACTGCCTTGAAGGCAAGGCGGTGCACGGCGCAGAAAGCGCCGTGACCGGGAACGGCAAAACGCAGCGCATCGAGTTCGTCACTCCACTCCGCTGCGTCCTGCATGGATTTACGCCGACTGGAAGCGTTTCAGGAAAAACGCGCTCAATGTTCCAAGCAGCGCCCAGAAAACGAAGCTGGTGATGGTGGCGGCAACGATGAACTGCCGTTCCAGCGGCAGCGGCGCCAGCGCATGCTCGCCTTCCGGCGGCAGCGGCGCGCCCACCACATGCGGCGCGACGATCAACACCAGAGCCATAACGATGGCCCAGGGCTCGCGGCGGAACGCGATCAGTGCAATGCCGCCCGCGGTTGCGGCAACCGTCGAGAGCCACCAGATCTGCCGCGCCTCAAGTGCTGCGGCCGGGCTTCCCGGCAATTCCGGCGGCAGGCCGATCATCGGTGCGAGCATCACGGCGGCAAAACCGGCAACGCCCCACAGAAGGCCTTCGCGCCAGCCGGCATCGGTGCCGCGCAGCGAGATGAGACCGGTCAGAACCAGCGCGTAACCGATAGCGGTCAGCACATTGGCAGCAACAGTATAGGCGGTGCGCTCGAAACCATCGGCTGGAGCCCATGCCTCGTCATTATGCTCATGGGCGGGAACAGCAGCGCCGGGTGCTGCCGCATCATGGCTATGGGCCGCTTCGCCGCCGGCGCTTTCAAAGGTTTCGGCCTGAAGGATGAGCGGCGTGGTGCCGAAAGCCTGCATGGCCGAGACGGCCAAACCGCCGACGATGCCGACCAGAACGGCGGTAAAGACGATATTGCGAAAAAATGACATGCCGTTTCCCCTCAATGGCAGGGGAAGGCATTGGCATGACGCGTGTCATGCGCGGCATTGTGAACAGCTTCCACATGCGAAAAGCCGACAAAACCGACGACGAACAGGCCCAGCACGATCGCCGTCAGCGATTGCGCGAAGCTGCCCGTTTTTGCTGAAACGGCTGCATTGGCCGTATTCTGCTGGATAGACATGGTGACCCCTCTCCCGGCGCGACCCCGCGCCATAAGAAGCGGCCGAATGGCCAAAGCCACAAGACCGCATATGATACACTTCACCACGGGGATACGAGACTGACACAGGGGTATCGAACCGACGACCCTGACATTCCGCTCTTCCGGACACCCCGCCGGCATGGACATTTCCGCGATGGCAGGTCTCCTGGCTTACGGGTCAAAACCTGAAACACCTTCCCGGCATCGCCCTCGCCTTGAATAGGGGCGAGATGGCTTGCCAGTGGCATTTCGTTTCAGGCTCTCCGCTCACAGTTGCGGGGGCAGCCACGAATGAGGATCGACTCCCTATCGTGTTCCCTTTTCACCTTCCGGAACGCCCGGAAGGAACCATCACGTTCATGTTATCCGACGGGTAAGTGCGGGAGTCAATGGTGGCGAGATGTTGGCACTGCCGGCAACGCACCTCATTCAACGTCGTCTTCGGGTTTAACCCACTTCTGTCCGGTTTAACGTCTATGCGGCAGACGAAAGACGTTGGTACTGTTTTATTTTCAGCGTTACCGCCCTGAATTGGGCACTAAAAGAGCAGTGTTTTTTGCTTGGAATGCATGCCAATCACGCAGACGTCATCCTCGGGCTTGTCCCGAGGATCTGCAATGTCTTGATTTTGTTGACGTGATTAGATCCTCGGCACAAGGCCGAGGATGACGTCGCGAGCATATGCACCCAACTCAGCGCCACCGCAGCCTGCAAAAAATAAACCGGACAGCAGGGCGTCAAGCCCGAGGGATTCACCCTACTGAGACGGGATCGCCTTCAGATAGGCGGCGATCGCATTGCGGTCTTCGGCGGTCAGGCGCGCCATGTTCTGCTGCACCTTGACCATGGAGCCGCCGACGCTGTCGAATTCCGGGGTGAAGCCGGTTTCCAGATAACCGGCAATATCGGCCGTCGTCCAGGCGCCGATGCTCTGAGAGCCGAGCGTGATATCGGGGATACGGCCCTCGCCTTCCGGGTTGGGGCCGCCGGCCAGCCATTTGTCTTTCAGGAAACCGCCGAGAGCATCGCGCGGGGTATGGCATTCGCCGCAATGGCCCGGCCCTTCCACCAGATATTGGCCGCGCAGCAATTCGGCATTGGCATTGGCAAGCTCGACGCGCGGCGGGGCGGAGGTGTCGAAATACAGGAACTTCCAGCCGCCGAGCGCCATGCGCAGGTTGAAGGGAAACGGCAGATCGTGATCCGGCGCGTCATTCTGGCTGGCCGGCAGGGTTTTCAGATAACCGAACAGGTCGTTGACATCCTTCTGCGTCATGCGCGCATAGGAAGCGTAAGGGAAGGACGGGTAAAGATGTTCGCCGTTCTTTCCCACCCCGCGCGTCATGGCATCGCCGAATTCCGCCAGCGTCCAGCTGCCGATGCCGTGCTGCGGATCAGAGGAAATATTGGGCACATGGAAGGTGCCGAAGGGACTTTTCAGCGGCTGCCCGCCGGCGAGCGTCCGCAACGCGTCACCCGTGGCATCCGGTGCGGCATGACAGCTTGCACAGCCACCCGCCCAGAACAGCGTTTCGCCATTGGCCAGATCCGGCTCGCCGAGGCTGACCCAATGGCTGGGCGCCTGACGCTGCGGCGCGGTGACCCAGGCGAAAATGCCATAGCCGGCAATGGCCGCGATCACGGCCCCGCCCACAAGCTTCGTCCAAATGGAAGACATACCCCTCTCCCCATTCCCACCCGAGTTGATCAGGTGTCTTTCAACGTGAAAAAACGCCGCCGGGAAGCGGCGTTTTGAAATTCGTGATTATTTCTTCAGACGATAGGTCTGGTGGCAGGTGCCGCAATCGGCGCCGAGCGTCTGCATGGCGGTGGTGACGCCCGCCTGATCGGTGGGGAGATTGGCAAGAACCGTATCGGCATCAGTACCGAGCTTGGCCGCCTTGGCCTTGAAGTCCTCGAAATTTTCCCAGATGGCCGGAGCCGCCGCGCTGCCAGTCTCGGTGCCGGCGGGGAACTGTTCGGGGAAAGCCTTGGCATTGGTGCTGATGGTCGTGACGGCAGCCTTGACGGCTTCGGCATCGAAGGGCTTCTGGCCCTTGGAGATGGCAGCGAGCGCACCCATGGAACCGCCAATCTGCTTCATCATGCCTTCGCGTTTTTCGACTTCGCCGGCAGCATAGACCGCTCCGGCGCAAAGACAGCCGAAAAGCATGGCCGCCGCGATGGTTTTCAGTTTCATACACTCTCTCCTTGATTCCGGCAGGTGCCGGACGCTTGATGGAACGGCGCGAGGATGCCCTTTCCGCATGGCGAAAAGAAGTCACATTGCGGTGAATTCCGCCGTGAAAACAGAAGTCTAGAGTATCAGGCCGAAAAGCATCTGACGGTTGTCCTACAAGACCCCGTGACAAAAAGACGGGCCTTGGCAGAGCATTCGTTGGTGTGCGGGGAATGGCCTCCCTGGAGCGGCAGTATCTGTTCCTCTTATTCGCCGAGGCTCCACGACAGGGCTTCCCAAAATGTCAGCAGAGCTGCGGCAACCAGCATGAAACCGGCAGCGCGACCGATGAAGATCGTGGCGCCGGGGGAAGACACCAGCCATTGCCGGCTTTTATCCGCCGTCAGCGCCAGCGCGCCATAAACGGTAAACTGCGTTGCCGCCACCATCGCGCCCATCACCAGCCCCTGCATCCAGATCGGACCATAGGCAGGTTTGAGAAATTGCGGGTAGACCGCCATCATGAACAGATAGGCTTTCGGGTTGGAAAGGCAGGTCAGCACCGCCCGCCAGAACGCTTTTTTCACCGAGGCGCTGGCCTGCGCCTCATCGCCATTCACGACGATTGCGCTGCGCATCAGGCCGATGCCGATCCAGACCATATAGGCAGCGCCGGCAATGAGAAGCGGCAGGAACAGCGACGGCATCCAGGTGGCGAGCAGGCCAACGCCAGCCGCGCCATAAAGCGAATGCACGATGCCGCCGGCGCTCATGCCGCTTGCGGCCGAAAGGCCGGTTTTCCTGCCGCCCGTCAGCGCACTTGCCAGCACGAACAGCATGTCCATGCCCGGCAGGATGATGATGCCGAACAGGAGTAGAAAGAAAAGCCAGAGATTTTCGGCGTAACTCATGTCAGTATCTCCCCAGACGGTTCACGGCACATTTAGAAATATGCATGTTTCTCAATGTGTTTTGCCGTTTATAGGAAAAGCCAACTGACAGCATTGTGTCAGTTGTCTTGAAAAAACGCCGGGAAAATGTCAATGCGCAAGGCGTCGAGACTGTTCGAGATCATCCAGATCCTGCGACTGGCGCGCCGGCCAGTCACGGCACAGACAATCGCCGACAAGCTGGAAGTGACGGCCCGTTCGGTCTATCGCGACATAGCCGCCCTTCAGACCATGCGGGTGCCCATCGAAGGCGAGCGCGGCGTCGGTTATATTCTGCGACCCGGCTTCAGCCTGCCGCCGCTGATGTTTTCCATCGAAGAGACCGAGGCAATCGTGCTGGCGCTCGCCATGGTTGGCCGCTCCAGTGATACCGAATTGCGGCAGGCAGCGAAAAAGGCCAGTGACAAGATTGCCGCTTCCCTGCCCGAACCCCTGTCCAAAACCCTGTCGGCCAATGCCCTGCATGCCTGGGGCAGCATCGCACCCGCGCCTGTCGGCATCGATCTTGCGACGGTCAGGCGTGCGGTGCGCGATGAAGAACGGCTCGAAATCAGCTATCGCGATGAAACCGGCACAGAGACCCGGCGGCAAATCCGGCCCATTGCCGTGATCTATTATTCGGAGACGGTGAATATCGTCGGCTGGTGCGAGTTACGGCAGGCGATCCGTAACTTCCGCTCGGACCGGGTCTTGACCTGCGAAAGCACCGGCAGCTTTTTCAAGCTGGAAGGTGAAAAGCTGCGGCAATTGTGGATGAGCGGCTGGCAGAACAACCAGCCGGGCATTCCATCCTCACAGCCGTAAGAGGCGATCCTCCTCGCGGCCGAAACCGCGAATGACGATCCGATCTTCGAAAACATCGGCGATGGCGAAAGTGTTCTGGTCGGGCGTATCCACCATGCCCTTGAAATTGACGAAGTGGGTGTTGCCCAGCACACCGTAATTGCCTTCGTGATTATGGCCATTGAACCATGCGACGGCTGAAGAATGGGCGCTGAGAAGATCGAGAATGCGGGGCGCGTCCCACATGTTGTGAGCGTTTTCTGGATAAAGCGGATAGTGGCACAGCACGACCACTTTTTCGCCGGCCGCGTCCGATTTTTGCAGGACGTTTCGCAGCCATTCGAATTGCTCGTCGCTGAGCGAGGCGTTCCAGTCCTGTGCATTGATCGCGCCCGCTTGCTGCAGGTGGTTCAGCCGCTCCTGCGCAAGTGCACGACGCGGATCGTCGAGCGGCGGGGCGAAGAGACTGACCTCGTTGCCATCGAGCACGGCGAAGCGGACATTGCCGATGGCGAAGTCATGCCAGGGCGTCGGCATGCCAAGGCGGGCATGGATGGCGGTCAGATGCTCCGGCGCGACTGAAAAATCATGATTACCCGGCAACAGGACCGAGGGATGGCGAAGCCCGTCATAAACGCTGAGGATGGCATCGAAATTGTCGAAACCGCGGTCGATGATGTCGCCAAGCGTCACCACGAAGGCGAGGTCCTCTTCGTTGAAGGCCGTGATCGCCTCGGAGAGCTTTTTCGGGCTTTCGGCATAATAGCGACCCATGTCCGGACGGGGATCGGCATTGGCATATTGGGGATCGGCGACGATGCCGAAGGAGAAGAGAGGCTTGCTTTTTTCACTCATGATGCGCCGCGATAAACCCGGCTGATGACAGGCTTGTGACATGTGGAAAACCAAAACCACAAAAACAAAACACCCGGCGTTACAGCCGGGTGTTCAATGAATGCTGGCGTAAACCTATCGTCGTCATGCTCGGGCCTGTCCCGAGCATCTGCTGAGGTCGCGGTCTATGCAATATCGGCAGATCCTCGGCACAAGGCCGAGGATGACGTCGCGCGTGCAGAAGCCGCCTTGACTGCCGGCAACCACGCTTTTTGCTACTTACTTGGCAGCGGCTTCGTAACGCTCCAGGACGTAGTCCCAGTTGATGAGGTTATCAACGAAGGCTTCGAGGTACTTCGGGCGCAGGTTGCGGTAGTCGATGTAGTAGGAATGTTCCCAGACGTCGACGCCGAGGATGGGATCAGCGCCATGAACCAGCGGGTTTTCGCCGTTCGGGGTCTTGGAGATTTCGAGCTTGCCGTTCTTGACGGAGAGCCATGCCCAGCCGGAGCCGAACTGGGTGGTGCCGGCAGCGATGAAGTCAGCCTTGAACTTGTCGTAGCCGCCGAGATCGGAAGCAATCGCCTGTTCCAGCTTGCCCGGCAGCTTGTTGCCGCCGCCGCCCTTCTTCATCCACTTCCAGAAATGGACGTGGTTGTAGTGCTGGGCAGCGTTGTTGAAGAGGCCGGCATTGGTGCCAAAGGACTTCTTCACGACTTCCTCGAGCGACAGGTCGGAAAGACCGGCTTCGGCAGCCAGCTTGTTACCGTTGTCGACATATGCCTTGTGGTGCTTGTCGTGATGGAACTCGAGCGTCTCGCGCGACATGTAAGGTGCAAGCGCGTCGTAGTCGTAGGGGAGTTCGGGAAGTTCGAAGGCCATGGTTTTTACTCCTTTTTGCAGCGGGTTACCGCTCCTAGAAACCGTGTGAGCGGACCATAGGAGCGAACCTCTGTTTGGGCAACCTGCGAAATATCAAAATGTTCCGACAAAAGAGAAAATTCGTCTCTAGCCGGCTGCCACCACATTTGTTTCACAACCCTGGCGTACCGTTTTCCACCCTATCGGTTCGCTTTTACCGAAAATGCAGGAAGGAAATTCCATGACGCGCTTCATCACCCGAAACATTCTCTTCTTCGCAGCCTTCGCATCCCTGGCACTCCCCGCCGCCGCATCATCGGATGATGCGTGGAAGGAATTCGTGGCGGATGTGCAGACCGCCTGCCTTGCGGGCGCCAAGGACATGATCGAGGATGCCAAGGCAGTGGTTGATCCCGTCGGCAGCGAGAATTACGGCCTTGCCATCCTTACCGGCAAGGCGAAAGGCGCGGATGCGACGGTCAGCCATATCTGCGTTTACGACAAGAAGACCAAGGCCGTGGAACTGGGCAGCGAACTGGCCGGCGATACGCTGAAGGTCGAAATCCCCGGCTCCACCAAGCCTTAATTCTTCCAGCGAGAGCGGGATTTCAGGCGAAACCCGCTCACGGTTTTCGCCATTCCGCCCTGACGACTCAGAAGCGCGGCGTGGTGTCACCCTCGCCCAGCGCACGCTGCATCAGCACCGTATCCAGCCATTGGCCGTGTTTCCAGCCGATGGATTTGAAGGTGCCGACATGCTCGAAACCGGCGGCACGGTGCACGCCGATCGAGGCGGCATTGGCCGAATCGCCGATGACCGCGATCATCTGCCGGAAACCGCGCGAGGTCGCCTCCGCAATCAGCGCATCAAGCAGCTTGCGGCCGATGCCCATGCCTTTCATGGCCGGATCGACGTAAACGGAATTCTCGACCGCCGCGCCATAGGCCGGACGTGCGCGATAGGCGCCGGCATAGGCATATCCGGCTACCTTTCCGCCGACATCGGCGACGAGATAGGGATAGTTGCCCTCCACCAGAAGGCAACGGCGCTCGGCCATCGTCTCCACCGTTGGCGGATCGATCTCGAAGCTGGCGCGGCCATGAAGCACGGCGTCCCGGTAAATTTCGGTAATGGCTGGAATATCCGTCTCTTCACAGGGGCGGATGGTAAGGCTGGAAACGGTGGGAAGGGTCATTCTCTTGTCCTGCGGATCATTCACGCCATCATTGTGCATTGCGGCGCATCCAAAATAAAGATTATCTATCTTATACAAACGATAAGGTTTTCTTTGATGATGGACCTCGATCTGCGGCAGGTGCGCAGTTTCATGGATGTGGCTGATCTCGGCAGTTTTTCCGCCGCCGCCGACAAGGCTGGGCTAACGCAGCCGGCCATCAGCCTGCATATAAGGCTGCTCGAAAAGCAGCTTGGCGTGCGGCTGATCGAAAGGGTCGGCAGACGCGCGCAGCCGACGGCGGCGGGCCGGGATTTTCTCATCCATGCAAGGCGGATTGCGGAAGAAGTGGCGCATGCCATCGATACCGTCGCGCCGCATCGCAGCGGGGTGACGGGACGCCTGCGCATCGGCACGGGCGCCACCGCCTGCATCTACCTCCTGCCGCCGGTGCTGGGCCGCATCCGGCAGGCGATGCCAGGCATCGAAATCATCGTGCAGACCGGCAATACCCACGATATCTTGCGGCTTCTGGAGGCCAATACGATCGATGCGGCAGTGGTGGCCCTGCCCGCCAGCGGACGCAGCCTCGATATCCGCGATATTCATCTCGACGAACTGGTCGCGGTTTTCCCGCATGGCGCCGTCGCTGATGCAACGGCACTCACCGCCGAAACACTTTCGACGCGGCCACTGCTGCTTTACGAGGGCGGTAATACGCGCAGGCTGGTGGATCAATGGTTTTCGACGAGCGGCCGCACCGTGCAGCCCGCCATGGAACTGGGCAGCGTCGAGGCGATCAAGAAACTGGCGGGCGCGGGCCTTGGGCTTGCCATCGTGCCGCGCATGGCGATGGAGCACGAAGGGGCGGCGTCCGGGCTTGAATGGCGCTCTCTCGTCCCGCCGCTCGAAAGGCGGATCGCGCTGGCGATGAGACGCGACAAACATATGACCGCGCCGCTGCGGGCGCTTGCCGCTGCGCTGCCGGATGTGCGGAAACGATGAAGCCCGCACCTGTTGCGGATGCGGGCCCGGGCAGTTGAGGAGGACACTTTTCTTCCGTCATGCCGGACTTGATCCGGCATCCAGCCACGGCGCGTCTGCGCCGTGAAAGGACTCTCTCGCGATCAAGGACTTGATCGCATTGGGCCCCGGATCAAGTGGTGACGGCGGGTGGATGCCAGTTCCTCGCCATATCCAACGCTGGATCGCCTTCAGAACTCCGCCCAGTCATCACCCCTCACGGCCAGCGCCGCATTGCCGCGTGCGGCAACCGGGCGGGCCTTCAGAGCAGGATGGGCCGGAGCGGGATAGGCCGGAGTGCGGCCGGGGCTTGCGGCGCGCCGCATCTGCCTTGCCGTCTCATGCAAGGCGGAGGCCTGCTGGCCGAGCTGGAATTGCGAAAGCAGCGCCTGGAGATTGGCGCATTCCTGCGCCAGCCCCGCGCCGGCCGCGTTCATTTCCTCAACCATGGCGGCATTTTGCTGCGTGGCCTGATCCATGTGGTTGACGGCGGTATTCACCTCGGAAAGACCGGCCGACTGTTCCTGCGCCGCCGTGGCGATGGCGTCCATATGGGTGTTGACGGAAAGCACCAGCTGTTCGATCTCGGAAAGGCCGACGCCAGTATCGGCCACCAGCCTGACGCCCTCGCCCACGGCGATGGCGGAGGTGTTGATCAGCTGCTTGATTTCCTTGGCGGCATTGGCGGAACGCTGCGCCAGTTCGCGCACTTCCTGCGCCACCACGGCAAAGCCCTTGCCGGCATCACCCGCCCGCGCCGCCTCAACGCCGGCATTCAGCGCCAGAAGGTTGGTCTGGAAAGCAATCTCGTCGATAACACCGATGATCTGGCCGATCTGGCGCGAGGAATGCTCGATGCGTTCCATGGCGGAGACGGCATCGCGCACCACCTTGCCGGAAAGATCAGCCTTGGTACGCGCATCGCGCACCGTGTCGCGTGCATCGCTGGCCCGCTTGGAGGTGGCGGTGACATTGGCTGTGATTTCCTCGAGCGCGGCGGCGGTCTCTTCCAGAGACGCGGCCTGCTGCTCGGTGCGGCGGGACAGATCGTCGGAGGCGGACGAAACCTCATGCGCGCCGCCGTTCACCGTCTGGACGGAGTGGCCGACGCTTGTCAGCGCCTCCCGCAGCTGGTGGACGGAGCTGTTGAAATCATGCCGCAGCGCCTCGAATTGCGGCGCGAACGGCGTAGCGATCTCGCAGACCATATCACCGGAGGCGAGCCGGCGAAGGCCGCCGGCCAGCGAGCCGGTCGCCTGATTGAGCCGTTCCTCGGCCTCGGCTTCGGCGCGCTGCTGCAATTCGACGCGGTCGCGCTCGGCCTTGTCGCGATTGGCGTCCGCCTGCATCTCCAGCTCGCGGTTGCGAATGGCCGCCTCGCGGAAGATTTCCACCGCGCGGGCCATTTCGCCGATTTCGTCGCTGCGTCTGGAGCCGGATACATCGACGGTCAGGTTGCCGGTGGACAATTCCATCATCGCTTTGGTCAACCGGCTGATCGGGCGGGTGACGCGGCCGATGATGACGGCAAGGCAGAGAATGCAGACCCCAAGCGTGAGGATGAAAGCCGCGAGATAGATCATCGCGCCGATGAAGGCCTGCTGCTTGGCCTTTTCAGCGCTTGCATTGAGAACCTCCATCGCCTCGGAGGCGATTTTCGCGACCGTATCGAGGCTGGCCGTGACCGTATTGCGCCACGTATCGATGGTGAAGGACGGCGTGCGGCCGTTATTCAGATCATCGACAAGCTTGGCGCGCTGCGTGACGAAATCGCCCTTGAAATAGGTCCGGTCGGCAGTGGCGTAGATATCCTTCAGGGCTTGCGGCGTTGATTCATGCGCGACGAGTTCGCCGGTGGCTTTCCACGCAAAGGCCGCGCCGGCATCGAAATTGCCGAGCTGCTGGATCTCCTGCGGGGTCAGCGGCCGCTGCTGGGCGACGACCGCATTGATGACGACGGTGGCGCTACCGCCGAGCGCGCGCGCCGACCAGCCATAGGATCTGAGCTGTATGAGACCGGTCAGGCTCTGGTCCAGCGAGCGAACCTCTCCCTCCACCGCGGTCGATCCCGTCTCAAGTGCGGTCAGGAAATCCTGGCCGAGCGCCAGCACAGTCTTGTCCAGCCCGTTTTCGCGACGGTCGAGCGGCAGGGTAACGTTGGCGTCGACCTTTTTGCGCAATTCCTGAAATTGCGTGTAGATATCCTTCACGCGGGCAAGCGGCGCCTGAAGGCCAGCCTGATCAAGTGCGGCAGACTGTTCGAGGAAGGCGCTCATCGCCGCATCCACCTTCTGGCGCGATGCCTGCACGCTGGCGATGGTATTGGCGGTCTTCGCCGGATCGACGGTCAGCGCCGAGGCACTGTTGCCGCGTTCGCTGCGGAAATTCAGCAGGGCGTTAAACAGCAGCCTGTCGAGCGAAACGAGCTGCGCGACGTCCGAAAACGTGCGGGCGCGATGAACGGATTGCCACATGGCGTTGCCGACAAAACCCGCAAGTGCGATGCCGACAACCAGAAAAAAACCCACAAGTATATTGCGTATGCTGAAAAACATTGGTGGCCCCCATAGCCTAAATCGATAATGCCGCAGACTACAGGGTGGTTTTCTAAAATTGGATTAAATTGCCCCTTAATTTTCAGGGTAAATATCGCAAGGCAAAATAAAAGCCGCGACGGTTATGGACCCATCGCGGCTTCTGAAAACAGGACTTTCTGAAGGCTCAGACGTCGGTGCCGAGACGCGCCCAGTCCATGTAAAGATCGAGCGCCTTGCGCGCCACGGGTCCGGCCTGCAATTCCCGGTCATCGAGCTTCACGACCGGCGATACTTTCGAATAATTGCCCGAGCAGAAGATTTCATCGGCCTCGCGGAAATCCTCGACCGACAAGGTCGCCTCACGCACATCGAAACCGGCCTGGCGCAGCAGGCCGATCACCCGCGAACGGGTGATGCCGGCAAGGAAAGTGCGGTTCGGAACGGGGGTGAGGACGACGCCGTCCTTGACCATGAAGATGTTGGCGGAGGCCGACTCGGCAACATTGCCGTTCATGTCGCGCATGAGGGCGTTGTCGAAGCCGCGCGAACGGGCTTCCAGAATGGCGCGGCCGCTATTGGGGTAAAGGCTGCCGGCCTTGGCGTCTGTCATCGCGGTTTCCGGCGAAGGACGGCGCAGCGGCGAGACGGTGAGCGTCAGCGGCTTGCCGGCATCCATCGGCGCTTCGAAAAGGCAGAGCGCAAAACGGGTGGAACTGGCATCCGGCGCCACGACGCTGCCGGGCATGCCGTGTTCGGCCCAATACATCGGCTTGATATAGATCGCCATCTTGCCGTCGAATTTCTTGACGCCTTCCAGCGCCAGGGTCTCGATCTCTTCCGCCGTCATGGTCGGCTTCATGCCCATATTGACGGCCGAGCGGTTGACGCGCTGGCAATGCAGATCGAGATCGGGCGCCACGCCATCGAACCAGCGCGCGCCGTCAAACACCGTGGAGGCCAGCCACATGGCATGCGAGGTCGGGCCGATGAGCGGCGGATTGCCGGGCAGCCATTGACCGTCAACATAGGTCCAGGTGGTTGATCGGGGTGCGGTATCGACGCTCATGATGGTCTCCTGTCTCAAGCGTTTCGTTCGGTAAAAACGCTCCGTCTTTTTTGTTCTGATGCATTGCCGGATGAAGAAGCTCTCAATCGGACATGTGCTGAAAATCGGCCGGAGTGAATGCTTCTCGCCTGATGAGGTCAAGTTTTAATTGCCGCGATTTCAGATTTTGATGGAAAATAACAAAGCGACACCCCGGGAAAGATGTTTTATGAGGCGAAACAAAAGGTTGGTGAATAGGTTCATCACAATAATTCATGCATCGGATGATGGCGGCGCTATTTCGCCCGTGCGATGCTCACGGTCTTACAGCTCTCTTGCAGGAGGAAATCATGGCATGGTCCGCCCAGCAATATCTGAAATTCGAAGATGAGCGGACACGTCCCGCCCGGGACCTTCTGGCGCAGGTGCCGCTGGAGCGGGTGCTGAACGGCTATGATCTCGGCTGCGGGCCGGGCAATTCCACCGAGCTTCTGACCGACCGTTTTGGCGTCAATGTCATCACCGGCATCGACAGCGACGACGACATGCTGGAAAAGGCCGCGGACCGGCTGCCGAATACACGTTTCGGCAAGGCCGATCTTGCCCAGTGGAAGCCGGCGCAGAAGGCGGACCTGCTTTACGCCAATGCCGTGTTCCAGTGGGTGCCGGATCATCTCACCGTTCTTTCGCAATTGATGGACCAGCTGGAAAGCGGCGGGGTTCTGGCCGTGCAAATGCCTGACAATCTGCAGGAACCGACGCATCGCGCCATGGAAGACACCGGCGCCAACGGCTCCTGGAAAGACACATTTGCCGATGGCAGGCTGCGGCGCAAACCCCTGCCCGCGCCATCCGACTATTTCAACGCACTGGCGCCGAAAGCCGCCCGTGTGGATGTGTGGCACACCATCTACAATCACCCGATGAAGGATGCGGAAAGCATCGTCGAATGGGTCAAGGGCACCGGGCTTCGCCCCTATCTCACCGCCGCCGGCGAGGAAAACCACGAAGCCTTCCTCGCCGACTACACGCGGCGCATCGAGGCGGCCTATCCGCCGATGGCGGACGGACGTCTGCTTCTGCGCTTTCCAAGGCTGTTTGTGGTTGCGGTGAAGAAGTAACGTTAGCCCGCGAAGGCATAGACCCTGAGACGGTGGTTGTCGGGGTCGGTGGCCGTAAAGGTATAGCCGAATTCCATTTTTGCGGGCTGCTGCAGCATGGCGACGCCTCTTGCCTGCCAGCCGGCGAAAGTCTCATCCACCTGAGCGTCGGTTTCGACACGGAAGGCAAGCTCGCCGCCACCGCCCGTCGCCGCTGCCTTCGGCTCCACCGTGTGGCGCGACCAGAGGCCGAGCTTCATGCCGTTCTGAAGCACGAAAAGCGAGAATGTGGGCGAGGATTCGACCGGCTCCGTACCCAGCAGGGTTTTGTAAAACTGCGTGCTTGCCGGCGGGTTATCGACATAGAGGATGGTGAAATCGGGGTGGGTCATGGTCGTTCTCCTGTGTTGCGGATGAACGATGTCTAGACCCGCCTGCTGTCAGTTTTTGTCAGCATGATCCCGCCGCCGCTGTTTTTCGCGCTCGCGCCATTCTTTCAGCAAAGCCTGCCGGCGGCGGGGATAGCGGCTGTCCAGAGGGCGGAAAGTTTCGATGCGATCGGCCCGGAAACTGCGAAAATCCTGCCGCGTCTCACACCATGCCAGCACCACCCGCACCAGATCGAAAAATGCGAGTGCGAAAGGCCAGATCACCCGCTCCGTCAACTCTCCCCTTTCGTCACGATAGGTTATCACGACCTTGCTCTCCTTGCGGATCGTATCGCGAATTTCGGCGAGATCGACGCGGATGGTTGCCATGGCTTGCCCGGGGCCGATGAGCAGCGTGGAATTGTCGAGTTCTTCGCGCAGGGCATCGGGAAGCACGGCGGCGATCTTGACGAGCGCAGCGCGGGCGGCCTCGGCCAGCCCTGCATCGGCACGACCCGCCACCCAGCGCGAACCCAGCACCAGCGCCTCGATTTCCTGCCCGGAGAACATCAGCGGCGGCAAAAGGAAGCCGGGGCGCAGCACATAACCCACGCCGGCCTCGCCCTCGATATCCGCGCCCTGCGCCTGAAGCGTCGCTATATCGCGGTAGAGCGTGCGCAGGCTGACGCCGGTCTGCGTGGCAAGGGCCGCACCGCTGACCGGCATGCGGTGGGAGCGAAGGATCTGCAACAGATCAAGCAGCCGTTCTGAGCGTGACATGCGACATTTCCTTCCATCCGCCCATTCGGATCGTGCCGCCGACATTCGCCGACGCGACCCGAGGGGTAACTCCGCCCGCTGCCGGGCGCAACCGCGCAAAAAGGAGTGGACAAGCCCGACGTGCCATCATGTAAATATGTGCGGGGATTTTCGCGTTCCCGCCACCATCACAGGCATTTTGAGTCTCCACCATGATCGTTCGTCCAAAACCGAACCTGCTGCAACTTTTCACCATCCTGCGCGGCTCCATCGTCGTCCGCATCTTTCCGCAGGTGCTTGCCGTTTTCCTGCTGTCGACGCTGGTTGTCTGGGCGCACAAGGTCCGGCCGGATCTGGTGCAGGCGCTGAACGGCGCGCCATTTTCGCTGCTCGGTATTGCGCTTTCGGTGTTCCTCGGCTTTCGCGCCAATGCCTGTTACGACCGCTGGTGGGAGGCCCGCAAGCAATGGGGCGCGCTGATGACCGTGGCGCGCACGCTGGCACGCCAGAGCACCATGCTCGAGAGCCGGCAGGATGTCGCCGGTCCCGTTGCCCGCCGGCGGATCATCGATCTCGCAATTGCCTTCTGCCATGCGCTGGTCTCGCATCTGCGCCCCGGTGACGCAACCGCCACCGCAGCCCGCCTCATTCCCGATGACATTTCGCAGACCTATGCCCGCAGCCGCAACAAGCCGGACATGCTGTTGCGCGAAATATCCGGCGCCTTCGTTTCCGCCAATGCGAAGGGGCAGATCAGCGATATACAGTTGCAGATGCTGGATGCCACCGTGCAGCAGATGACGGCCGCACAGGCCGCGTGCGAGCGTATTCGCCATACGCCTGTTCCCTTCGGTTATTCGCTGCTGCTTCACCGCACCGCGCATCTCTTCTGCCTGCTTTTACCGTTCGGTTTCACGGATCTGCTCGGCTGGGCCACGCCTTTCACCAGCACGCTCATCGCTTATACATTTTTCGGTCTCGATGCGCTGTCCGACGAGCTGGAAGACCCCTTCGGCTCCGGCTTCAATGCGCTGCCGATCAATGCGCTTGCCACCACCATCGAAATCAATCTGCGCGAGGCGATGGGCGAGACCGATCTGCCGGCCGACCCGCGCCCGGTGGATTACGTGCTGATGTGATATCGTCCCGCCGGGTTGAAACCGATTGCGCGGACACCAGTTAATGAAAGACGGCTTCCCCGCCCGGCCTCCCCCGCCGGCCATGTTTTCAGCAAACAGGAGAGACATCCATGTATGACGTCAGCGCGAATGGCGCGAATATTCCCGCCCTCGGTTTCGGCACCTTCCGCATTCCGGAAGACGATATCAGGCGCATTCTGCCGGAAGCGCTGAAACTCGGCTTCCGCCATGTGGATACCGCCCAGATCTACAAGAATGAGGGGGCCGTCGGTGAGGTCATCGCGCAATCGGGCATTTCCCGGCATGATATCTTCCTGACCACCAAGGTCTGGGTGGACCGTTACCGTCACGACGATTTTCTCGCCTCCGTCGATGAAAGCCTTGCGAAACTGAAGACCGACCATGTCGATCTGCTGCTGCTGCACTGGCCGAAAAGCGATGTGCCGCTTGCCGAGCGCATGGGCGCGCTGAATGCGGTGCGCAAGGCCGGCAAGGCGCGCAATATCGGCATTTCCAACTTCAACGTGGCGCTGACTGACGAGGCAGTGAAACTGTCCGATACGCCGCTTGCCACCAACCAGATCGAATATCACCCCTATCTCGACCAGACGAAGGTGATTTCGGCCGCGCGCAAGCACGGAATGTCGGTGACGGCCTATTATCTGATGGCCGATGGCAAGGTGCCGAACGATCCCGTTCTGAAGGATATCGGCGCGAAACACGGCAAGACCGCCGCGCAGGTGACCCTGCGTTGGGCGGTGCAGCAGCCGGATATCGTGGCGCTTTCCAAGACGGCGACGGAAAGCCGCCTGAAAGAGAATTTCGATATTTTCGACTTCGCGCTGTCGGAAGAGGAAATGCGGGCGATCCACGCGCTTGCCAAGCCGAATGGCCGCATCGTCAGCCCCGGCCACCTCGCGCCCGACTGGGACGACTGAGGCGACGGGGCCATTCGGTCCCGTTTATCGCTCGGTCAGGGCCAGCTTCGCACCCAGCGCCACGAAAGCGGCTGCGAAGCTGCGCCGCAGCCAGGCGAGGACCGCCGGGCGTGACACCACCTGCCGCCGGACCGAGGCGGCAAAGCAGCCATAAAGCGCAAAGACCAGAAATGTCATGGCCATGAAGATCAACCCGAGATCGACCATGCGCCATGTCGGCAAAGCCTCATCCGGCGCGATGAACTGCGGCAGGAAGGCAAAAAAGAAGATCGACAGTTTCGGGTTCAGCAGATTGATGAGGATCGCCTCGCCGATGACGCGGGTGGCCTTCTGGGGCTCCCTCGTATCGTCGATCTTCAGCGCACCGTCTTCCCGCAGCGTGTTCCACGCCATGTAGAGAAGATAGGCGACCCCCAGATATTTGACGATACCGAAGGCCAGCGCACTGGTGTGCAGTATGGCGGCAAGGCCGGTGATGGCGGCGAGCAGATGTGGCACGATGCCAAGCGTGCAGCCGAAGGCCGCGATGACGCTCGCCCTCGCCCCCTGCGAAAGACCGGCGGCCAGCGTGTAGACCACGCCGGTTCCGGGAGACGCGGCGACGATGAAAGATGTGATGAGGAATTCGGGTGTCATGGTGCGGGTGTGTCCTGTGGGTGGAGGACAGGAGCATGATGGTGCGTGGGGTGCGCGTCTTGGATGAAATTGCAGCACAGAGGCTCGAAGGCTCGCGCCGAAGTGGCGAGTCACAGTACCGGCCAGCCCACTCCATCCTCATTCCTGTGCTTGTCACAGGAATCCAGTCGACGCGCGTCTGCGCGGCGGGAGGACTCTTTTCAGCCCAAGGACTTGGGCTGGCTGGATTCCTGTGACAAGCACAGGAATGAGGGCGGAGAAAGCATCTACGAAAGCGCCGCCCGATAAACCGCCGGCGTCACCCCGAATTGCCGCACGAAGAACCGGTTCAGATGGCTCTGATCGGCAAAACCGGCGATGAAGGCCGCCTCGGCGGGCGGGGTGCCGCTGGCCAGCGCATGGCGTGCCACATGCACGCGACGCTGGAGAAGATAGCTGTGCGGGGTCAGGCCCGTCGCCCTGGCGAAAGCCCGCAGGAAGCGGAACTGGCTCATGCCTGCCTCGCTCGCCAGATCGGCAAGGCGGAACGACCGGGAGGGCTCGTCATCGATGCTGCTTTTCGCCCGCCTTATATTCTCGGATGCGGCGATTTCGTCGGGCTTCGCCGCCGTCTCCATCGCAGCCGCCAGAAGCATCAGCAAGGTCTCATCACTATCAAGGGTTTCGCCCGGCCGTTCCTTCGTAGTGACGGCAGAAAAGACAGCGTTGAACCGCTCCGCCAAAGGCCTTGCATCAACGGGATAGGCGAATTCGAAAGAACCTCGATCCTTCTCGCCGATATCGGCAATGGCGTCACGAACGATATTGATATCGAGATAGAGCATCCGCCAGGCGCGGCCGCCCTCCCCGAGCGGAATGCCATCATGCACCTCGCCCGGATTGACGGTGATGAGATGGCCGGCGCCCGCCTCCACCATGCCACGACCGGAAAGCGATTTCTGCGCGCCGCGCTCGATGAGACCGATGCCGAACTGGTCGTGCATATGGCGCGGAAAGGAACGATCGCTATCCGCCACCACGGCGGCAACACCGGGCATGCTGGTTTTCGGCATCAGGAACTGGCCTTGGGCCATGAAAGCGCGCGCTCCGCGGATAAGAGCGCGACGCTATCACAGGATGCCCCGATGCGACAGACGCCGCCGTTTACGGATGCATATGGTTGATCATGGCGAAGACCTGATCGAAATTACCGTTCTGCGCGGCGAAACGCAGCGGCTTGCAGCGATCCACCACAACTTCCTTCTCATCCGGGCGATTTTCAAGAATATCCATCACCTCGGAAATGAAGGCGTCGAGCGGCATGGCCCTTTCATCACTCGCCTGCCCCTCGCCCATTAGTGTCGTCTGCACATAGGGCGGCACGATTTCGATGACCTCCACCGGCGTCTCCTTCAGCTGCTCGCGCAGCGCAACCGAATAGGCATGGATGGCCGATTTGGTGGCGCTGTAGGTGGGGGTCAGCACCATGGGCACGAAGGCCAAACCGGAGGACACCGTCAGCACCGTAGCGGTGGGTTGCTTGAGGAAATGCGGCAAAAGCGCCGCCGTGAGGCGAATGGGCGCGAGAAGATTGGTGGCAATGGTTTCTTCGGCCGTGTCGAGATAATCCGGTGCTGCGGCGATGTCTTCCGGCCGCATGATGCCGGCATTGTTGATGACGGCGTTGAGGGCCGGATGGGCATTTACCAGCGCCTCGGCGAAAGCGCGGATGCCTGCGGCGTCGGTCGCGTCCATCACCATCGAGGCCATGCCGGGATTGGCAGCCGTCACCTCGTTGAGCACGGCCTGGCGGCGGCCGGAAATGATGACCCGGTTGCCGGCCTTATGAAACGCCTCCGCCAGCGCCCGGCCGATGCCGGAACCGCCGCCGGTGATGAGAATGGTGTTGCCGGTGATTTTCATTGCAGCATCCTTTGCTTGTTGGCTGAAAGGAAGTTAGCTATGATACTCTCCAATCGAAAGTAGGCACCCAGAAGATTTATACTTACCCAAAGGAGAGTGTAAGATGAAACGGCACGCCGCCGATCCGACCATTGAGAGCCGGCGCAAGGTTCCGCCGCCCACGGATACCAATCCGGTCATCGAGGCGCTGGTTCAGGACATTATCGCCAAGGTGGCGGACAAATGGACGATGCTCATTCTGGAAGTGCTGGAAGAGCACGGCACGCTGCGTTTCACACAGATTGGCAAACATGTGGGCAGCATCAGCCAGAAGATGCTGACAAAAACGCTGAGACAGATGGAAAGCGACGGGCTGGTGCGCCGCACCGTGCATCCCGTCATTCCGCCGCATGTGGATTATGATCTCACCCATCTCGGCCGCACGCTGGGCAGCGCCTTTTGCGGCGTGTGGATCTGGGCGGAAACGCACCATGCGGACATAGAAGAGGCGCGGCGGCGGTTCAAAGAACAGCCGCCGCGCCCCGCAATGGATTAATATCGCCTTACGCGAACTGGCTAAGGCCCGGAACCGAGGCAATCACCTGGTCAACGGTCTCATCGCCCGCGTGCTGACGGGCAACGGCGATGGTTTCCTTGGCCAGCGTGGAAATCTCGCTCATGCCGATACCCTGGCTCATCAACTGCTGGCCAAGACCCATGATGCCGCCGCCGCCGATCGCGCTCATCAGTCCGCCCAGCAGACCGCCGCCGCCATTACCGGTACCCTCACCGTTATATTGCGCCACGAGATCACTGGCGCCCGGAATGGCTTCGATCATCTTGGCGATCGGGCCGTCGGCCGCCTCGCGCTGGAGAAAACCGAGAATCATGCCGACGGCCTTTTCAGCCAATTGAGGGTCGATACCCGCCTTTGCGGCGATCTGATCAACGATTTCGTTCATTCTTGCCTCCTGTTGAAAAACGACGCCAACATCGAATAACTGACGTTAACGTCAACGTAAAACAATCTCATGCCGCATTCAAGCGGCCACGGATAGGTGCGGCAACTTTCATCAAGCGCTTTTTATTCATCGCCATCAAGCAGTTGTTGCGCCTTGAAACTGTCCTTATAAGATCATCACAACCAAACTATGAAAAGGCCGCGTTTACCATCAGCGGTCAAGGCACGCTCGTTACGCTTTTAATTCGGACATGACTTTTGTGAAATCCATGGTGATTTAAGGGTCATGCATCAGCCGCAGGAGAAATTGGTCGATGTTGCAGGACGGACAGCTCTATATCGGGACCAGCCGCAATCCGGATGACAGCCTGAACAAGGGCGAATATCTGGAACTGAAATTCGGCAACCGCCATGGTCTCATCACCGGCGCGACGGGAACGGGCAAGACCGTGACGTTGCAGGTTCTCGCCGAAGGCTATTCGAAGGCCGGCGTTCCGGTGTTCTGCGCCGATATCAAGGGCGACCTTTCCGGCATCGCGGCCGAGGGCGAGGCGAAAGACTGGGTGCAGAAACGCGCCGAGCAGATTGGCTTTACAGATTTCTCCTATGGAAAATCGCCTGTCATCTTCTGGGATCTCTACGGCGAAAAAGGCCATCGCGTGCGCGCCACCATCGCCGAAATGGGACCGCTGCTGCTTGCCCGACTGATGGACGCATCGGAAGCGCAGGAAGGCGTGCTCAACATCGCCTTCAAGATCGCCGATCAGGGCGGGCTGCCGCTGCTCGATCTGAAAGACCTGCAATCGCTGCTGAATTATATGGGCGAAAACGCGTCGGCGCTTTCCAACCAGTTCGGCCTGATTTCCAAGGCCTCGGTCGGCTCACTGCAACGCGGGCTGCTGGTTCTCGAACAGCAGGGCGCCGCAAATTTCTTCGGCGAGCCGGCATTGAAGATTGCCGACATCATGCGCGTCGGCGCGGATGGCCGCGGCACGGTTTCGGTTCTTGCGGCTGACCGGCTGATGATGAACCCGCGCCTTTACGCCACCTTCCTGCTCTGGATGCTTTCGGAACTGTTTGAGGAACTGCCTGAGGTGGGCGACCCGGAAAAGCCGCGTCTGGTGTTCTTCTTCGACGAGGCACATCTGCTGTTCAACGATGCGCCGAAGGTGCTGGTCGAGCGCGTGGAACAGGTGGTGCGCCTCATCCGCTCCAAGGGCGTGGGTGTCTATTTCGTGACGCAGAACCCGCTCGACGTGCCGGAAACCGTTCTTGCCCAGCTCGGCAACCGTGTGCAGCATGCGCTTCGCGCCTATACGCCGCGCGAGCAGAAGGCCGTGCGCACCGCCGCCGACACCTTCCGCCAGAACCCGGCCTTCAACACCGCCGACACCATCACCACGCTTGGCACGGGTGAGGCGTTGATTTCCACCCTGCATGACAAGGGCGCGCCTTCCATCGTGGAACGCACCCTCGTACGCCCGCCCTCCGGCCGCGTCGGGCCGCTCACCGATGCGGAACGCAAGTCGCTGATCGATCTCAGCCCCTTCGCCGGCCAATATGACAAGGATATCGACCGGGAATCCGCCTTCGAAATCCTCGCTGCCCGCGCCCAGAAGGCGGCGGAAGCCGAAGCCGCCAAGCGCGCGGAAGAGGAAAATGCCGCCAACCAGTCCGACAACGCTTCCGGACGCTGGCGCCTGCCGGGCTTCGGCGACGAGGAGCCCGCACCGGCCTCGACCGGCTCGCGCAATGGTGGCACCCGCAAGACCGGCTACCAGCGCGAAACGGTGATCGAGGCGGCGATGAAAAGTGCCGCCCGTTCTGTTGCGACATCCGTAGGGCGGGCGATCGTGCGCGGGATTTTGGGTAGTTTGAAGCGGTAACGGCTAAAGCGGCTTGGCGTCGACAAGCTCGATCTTGAGTTTTTTACCGACTGAGCGGGCCGCTCGCTCGAGCGTATCGAGCGAGACGGCAACATTGTGAGGATCGAGTATTCTTTCGACCTGGGTGCGGCTGGTACCCATTCTCGCAGCCATTTCGGACTTGGTGAGCGATTGTTTCTTTCTGGCCTCTTCGATCTGCCATGCCAAAACTCGCTTGATCGCCTCGCCATAAATCTCCTCTTTTTCGCCGAGCTCATCAAGGAAATCTTCAAGGGTACCGCCGACAGAAGGTTTCGCATCGCTCATTTCTTTTTCCCTTTATCGATCTTTTTCAGTCGCTTGGATCGCTCCTGATGTTCTTTCCAACGCTTGATCGCCAGTTTGATCGCGTCCTGTTGGCCATCCTTGCCCTCTTCCCCGTGAAGCAGGAGCATTATCCCACCATCAACTCCGAAATAGGTTCTGGCTTCAACACCTCCATTTTTGATGCTGGAACGGACCTCGCGAACACCATCCCTGATCGGCTTGCAGGTAGGCATTCCAATTGGCCAACCGAACTCGACCGTCGCAATGTCCGAGCCGATCGTGCGGCGGTCATTCCTATCGAGTGAGATAAGCCAGTCTTTAACAGGCTCCACTCCCTCATCCGTCGCGAAGAATTTCGCCACGATGCGCTTCATGTAAAATCCTTGTACCGTATAAGGTTCAATTTGACAAAGTAATTATTTCGGAAACATGTAATCGCGGTTTCAGCCGCGCCTCTCTTATAGGCTGTGAACTTACCTGCTGACCGCGACAATCTGACGAGTTGAATGTCTTTTTTGGTGGTAGTCACCAGATAGTTCCGAGAATTTCTCCGCCGCCCCGCCCCATCATCCCGGCCGCCCGCAAAACCCATTGCCTCCCGCCACCACCGCTGCTAATCATCAAGCGGTTCAACCCGTATCAAGAAAGGAGGCTTCGCATGGATATTTCCTGCTTCTGGCGTTACCGCCAGATCCGCCACCTTTCTGCCCTGCAGATGCGTTTGCAGGGCTGACCGGAACTTCCAAGACTCTGGTTTGCCCAAAAGGCCGCGCGGAACGCAGCTCGTCTGCCATTGCGCATGTTTTCATGACGGATCATCTCGACCGAACAACCCTGCCCGCATGTGGCAGCCAGCTTCGTTGATGATCCGTTTCGCCAGAGATCCACCATGACCCTTATCACGCTTCGAAACCTCGGAATCATTCTGGGCAAGCCGCTTTTTTCCGGTCTCAGCCTCACCATCCATGCGGGAGACCGCATCGGCATTGTCGCGGCGAATGGCTGCGGCAAATCCACCCTGCTCAATTACCTTGCTGGCGAACTGGATGCCAGCAGCGGCGACATCACCCGGTTACGCGGGTTGACGCAGTCCATCGTCCACCAGCATCTGCCCCCGGCCCTTCTCACGCGGACAATGCGGGATGCGGTGTTATCCGCCCTGCCAGCGGATGTAATCGACAGCGACAGCTGGCGCGCCGACATCATCCTCGATGAGATGGCTGTGCCGGAAAGCTATCGCCATCGCTCCCTGCAACAGCTGAGCGGTGGCTGGCAGCGGCTTGCCATGCTGGCGCGGGCATGGATCACCGAGCCGGACTTATTGCTGCTCGATGAGCCGACCAACCATCTCGACCTTGAAAAAATCAAGGTGCTGGAGGGTTTTCTGCAACAATTGCCCCGCGATACGGCGGTGGTCATTGTCAGCCATGACCGCGCCTTTCTCGACAATGTCACCAAAGCCACGCTGTTCCTGCGGCCGGAAAATTCCTCGCTCTTCCGGTTGCCCTATGGGCATGCGCGAAGGGCGCTCGAAGAGGAGGATGCCGCCGATGGACGGCGTTTCGAGCGCGACATGAAGACCGTGCAGCAATTGCGCCGGCAGGCGGCGAAGCTCAACAATATCGGCATCAATTCGGGCAGCGATCTTCTGACCATCAAGACCAAGCAATTGCGGGAGCGCGCCGAAAAGCTGGAGGAAAAAGCGCGGCCCGCCCATCAGGATCGATCTGCCGGAAAGATCCAGCTTGTCAATCGCGGCACACACGCCAAGGTACTGGTGACGCTGGAGGATATTCCCGTCTCGACACCGGATGGCACCTTGCTGTTCCGCACCGGCCGGCAATTCATCCGCCAGGGCGACCGCATCGTCATTCTCGGCCATAACGGCGTCGGCAAGACGCGGCTGATCTCGCTTCTAAAGGCGGCAATAAGGGCTGACGAGCAGGTGGCGGAGGGCATCAAGGCCACCCCCTCGCTGGTGGCGGGATATGTCGACCAGTCGCTCGCCGAAATCGATGATGCCAGCACGCCGCTGACGCTCATCACACACCGCTTCGACATAGGCGACCAGCGCGCGCACGGCTTGCTCGCCGGTGCAGGCATCGACATGGAAATGCAGAAACGTCGCATCGCGACGCTTTCCGGCGGGCAGAAGGCGCGGCTTGCCATGCTGGCGCTGCGCCTGACCGAGCCAAATTTCTACCTGCTGGACGAGCCGACCAACCACCTCGACATTGAGGGGCAGGAAGCGCTGGAGGCGGAAATTACCGGCCGTCAGGCGAGTTGCGTGCTCGTCTCGCACGACCGGAGTTTCGTGCGGGCGGTCGGAACACGTTTCTGGCTGATCGACAAACGCCGGCTGGTGGAAGTCGAAGATGCGGAAGCGTTTTTCGCTTCGGCATGAGTGTTCTCAAACGAAGGCCCCTCCCGCCAATCCAGTGGCGGGAGGGGCATGATTTTTACTTCTTCTGCGACACGAGCGAGAAGAAGGCGCCCTGCGGGTCCTGGCAATTGACGATCCAGCTCTCACCGGGAACCTCCATCGGACCGTTGACGACCTTGCCGCCGCCGGCGCTGACGCGGGTGATGGCGGCATCAATGCCTTCGACATTGAAGTAATAACCCCAGTAGCAGTCGGGCGCCTGCGGCATACGTTTCATCATGCCGCCGATGGCCTTGCCGTTATGGGCGAAGATGCGATACGGCCCCATTTCGCCCATGTCGAAATCATGGTCCTTGGTCCAGCCGAACACCTCGCCATAAAAGGCGGTAGCTCCATCCACATCGCCCGTCATCAGCTCATGCCAGCCGACATGGCCGGGCAGGTTTTGCGCGTCTTCGGGAAAACCGCCGCTTTCCATCGGCAGTGGCGTCATGATGCACAGAACCGCACCATAGGGGTCCGCCACCACAGCAAACCGGCCGATTTCAGGAATATCCTGCGGCTGGCGCATGACGGAGCCGCCCTTTTCCTCGAAAAGCTTAGCCGAGGCATCAACATCGTCAACGTCGACATAAGCGGTCCAGTTCGGCGGAATGCCCTGACCCTTAAGTTCCTCGGTCAGCTCCATGACACCGCCCATACCTTTGCCATTGGCTTCCAGCACCAGATAGGGCATTTCCGGCGAACCGAAATCCTTGGTCTGCCAGCCAACGACATGGCCATAAAAGCGGGCGGCCGCTTCCATGTCAGGCGTCATCAGTTCAACCCAGATGAATTTTCCATGTGTATCGGACATCTTCGTCTCCTCTGGAGGTTTGGGCGTCTATATTTGATTGGGTGATCCCGCCCGCCGCGGGGCGCGGCGGCGCTGGTCTTTGCGGCTCGTTCCGGCAGGGCCTTACCCCTTGCGGCGGAATTCCGATGTCATGAAGGTCTTGAATGTGCCATCCGGCTGGCGGACGCTGCCGGAAAAGCTGCGGTGATTGTCGTCATGCAGCACCAGCACATCGCGATAGGTATCGATGCGGCCGGAACCGTCAAAGGCGGGGCCTTCGGCTTCCAGTGTCAGGGTCTTGCCGTCCTCTTCCAGCCAGCCCCTGTAGACCCAGAGATAGGTCATCATCGACCCTATCCAGCTTCCGACGAAATTGCCCTTGGCCGGGTCGAAACCGACCGTGATCACGGCTGTCATCTCGTCACCGTCGGGCATCTTGCCTGTGCCCTCGCCGACGATCCACAGCCCTCCGATGGAGCGGACCGTCTCGGTGAATCGCTGCGACGGGTCGTCGGCGTCATAATTCTCATGGCCGGAACTGGCGGTCATGACCCAGTCACCAACGATTCTCGACAGGAATTCATGTTCCTTCTGCGGCTTGGCGCTTTGCATTTCCATTATTGTCTCCTCCTCGTCCGTCCGTTTCAGTGGCAGCAGGCTGCAGCTTTCGGCGCGTCCTCATATTGATCGTGCCGGCGCACCCAATCCATTACGCCGTCTTCATTACGGCCTTTTGGCACCAGATCGAGCAGCATCAGCGTACCGAGCGCCTGCTCCATGCCGCGGGCATAGGCCGAGTAAGTGTGATAAATCTTGCCATCTTCGCCTTTGGCGAAAATGCTGACGCCGTGCAGATCCTTCAGGTCGCCCATCGGTTCGATTTCACGGTAATTATAGGTGATGGCCCCGCCCTTGATATCCTCATCACGGAAGGAAGCCTGATAATCATAGTTGAAATCGCTGTCCGCTGCGGAAACCCACGGGAACTTCCAGCCCATGCGGTGTCTATAGGCTTCGATCTTTTCAAGCGGCGCGCGGGAGACCGCGACAAAACCCGCATCGCCATGTTTCAGATGGATCATCGCGCCATCGACATGGTCGGCGAAAAAGGAACAGCCGGTGCAGCCCTCCTCCCAGTCAGGCGCCAGCATGAAGTGGTAAACGATGAGCTGGCTGCAATCGCCGAACAGTTCCTTCAGCGATTTCGGGCCGGAAGGCGCATCGAAAATATAGTCCTTCGTCACCTCTTCCCAGGGCAATGCGCGCCGCGCCTCGTTCAGCCGGTCACGGGCGCGGGTCAGTTCCTTTTCCTTCACCAGCAGATCGCGGCGAGCCGCAAGCCACTCTTCATTCGAAACAACAGGATGAGACATGATCTTTCCTCCTTGGATCCGTCTTTCACCACGGCGCCACTCCGCTCCACCGGAGGACACCGCCTATTTCTGCATTGAAAGTCAGTTAAACCATCAGCGGAGCATCAAGTTCCGCTTGACTAATTAGGTTGATATCAACATATTTATCGCATGTCAAACGCCAGCGTGATTCCTTTTTCGACAACTCTTTTCGTGCGGGACGCCTGTCTTTGCCTGCACGCGCAGCGCGCTGCACGGGCCTTGGCGCGGCTGTTCGACAATGCGCTGAAGCCTGTTGGCATCAATAATGGCCAGTTTTCCCTGCTGATGTCGCTGAACCGGCCGGAGCCGCCGCCGATGGGGCCGGTCGCCCATCTTCTGGCCATGGACCGGACGACGCTGACGGCGGCATTGAAGCCGCTGGAACGGCGCGGGCTGGTCAGCATCGAACAGGACCCGAAAGACAGGCGCGGCAAGCGGCTGCGGCTGACGGCGGATGGCATGGCCGTGCTTGCGGCGGCCTTTCCCATCTGGGAACAGACTCATGCGGAAATCGAAGCGAAAATCGGCAGTGGCGACCCCGACCGGCTGCGTCGCGATCTTATCGATCTCGGCTGACAGCACGACGGCATGACGCCACTTTTATCGGCCAGAATGTCATCGGGCCGTCGTGCTGGAAAACGAAACTACGGACGAAACTACCCCGAAAACGCAATCCAGGAGGAAAAATCATGCGTGCAATCGTTTTTGTAAAAGCCACCAAGAGCAGCGAAGATGGCGTCATGCCCACGACTGAACTCATGGCGGCAATGGGAAAATTCAACGAGGAACTGGTCAATGCCGGCATCATGCAGTCCGGCGACGGGCTGCACCCCTCCTCCAAGGGCAAGAGGGTTGTTTTTGATGGCGACAGCCGAACTGTCGTTGATGGCCCCTTCCCGCACACCAACGAGCTGGTTGCCGGCTTCTGGCTGTGGACTGTGAAGGACATGGATGAAGCGGTGGCATGGGTGAAACGCTGCCCCAACCCAATGTTGGAGCGCAGCGAAATTGAAATCCGTCCGCTGTTCGAAATGGAAGACTTTGGCGATGTCGTAACGCCGGAAATCGCAGCGCATGTGGAAGAGCTGCGCGCCCGTGTGGGCAAGCAGTAGCGGGACTCATGCTTACGGCCGGGTCTGAACCGGCCGAGGGGATGCCGCTTGTTTCTTCTCCCCGCCGGGGAGAAGTCCGCGGCAGCGGGATGAGGGGGCAAGCTCTCCGTAAATCTCTACCACCGTTGCCCCCTCATCCGACCCTTCGGGCCACCTTCTCCCCGCCGGGGAGAAGAGAAACAGAGCGCCACCTCACCCCAGGAGGCCGGCCAGACGCGGGTCATTGGCAAAATCCGAGACAAAAAAGCCCGTCCGGCGCATCGGGAATTCGCACAAGGCCTGCACCCCGGTTTTCGACAAGTGAATGCGCCAGCTCATCCGCTCTACCGGCGTTTTGGCCGCAAAGGCCTTTGGCGACAAAATTGCGATGTTAAGGCCACCTGCGGGATCGCGCACCGAGCGGTAGAGTATCGCCTCAACCTTTGCTTCACGCGCCTGCTCCGCCAAGGCCTGACACGGCTCGTAATTCGTAAGATCGGTCCACAGCGCTTCGTTACGGCTCAGCTCCGGTTTCGTCAGGTCAAGTGCGGCATCCGTGGCGACACGGGCGGCGAAGGCGGAATATTCGGCAGGATTGGCGGGCAGCGGCGTGCCCGGCGATTCGGCATAAAACAGCAGCCGGTAAAAGGCCATTTCGGCAAGCGCCGTCTCCACCTTTGCCGCGGCGTAATAAACACCCTCGGTGAAACCCGCACGGCGAAAACGCGAGCCGTGCGGATAGGCTGCGCCATAACGGAAAGGCGTGGCGAGAAGATAATCGAGACCGGCGCATTCGGGCGGAAACGGCCGCTTGCTCGTCTCGAGAATATCTTCCAGCAGCGATTGCTCCTCCACCGTATCCACCAGCTTCATGGTGGAAACCTGATGCTGCGCTTCCACCAGCCGCCAGTATTTTCCCGATGCGGCGCGTTTTTCAGACAGGAGCGCGTCGGGCGTCCAGATAGGAGAGGACATCGATCAATCCGGTAATGGTGGTCAGCTTTTCGGCAGGTACGGCGTTCAGCGCCGTATTGTGATTACGCAGCCAGTTTTTCGCAACGGTCTCGTCACCGCCGGCAATCGCGTCCAGCGAGCGGAAAACCCGGACCAGCAGCACCGCCAGTTCGAAGGACTTGGCGCCCGGCTCCAGCAGGAAATCCAGCCTCTTCATGCGCGACACGGTGGGGGCGGAAACGCCGAGAATATCCGCCGTGCGGGCGGCATTCAGGCCCAGCCGCTCGGCAGCGGCAATAACGGCCTTGGTGACGACCCTGCCCTGCGCTGCAGGATCCATGGCAGTCTTGGCGTGAATATTCATGGCGCACATCCTTTCCTCAGAAAGAATATAGCATATTTATTTCCACGAACAAGAAGGCCGGGATAAACCCGGCCCACTTTTTGATAGCGGCAATATCAGGCCACAGAAACCGGCACTTCCGTAGAAGTGCGCATGGCGTGGCTATAAGGGCAAACAATATGGGCGGCGGCGACCAGTTCTTCTGCCTTTTCGCGCTCCAGGCCGGGAATGTTGACCTTCAGCGACACTTCAATGCCGAAGCCGGTGCCGTCTTCGCGCGGGCCGATGCCGACAGTTGCCGTCACAGTGGTGTCTTCCGGGATCTTTACCTTCTGCTTGCCGGCAACCGCCTTCAGCGCGCCGAGGAAGCAGGCCGAATAACCGGCGGCGAAAAGCTGCTCCGGGTTGGTGCCGCGGGCACCGTCACCGCCCAGTTCCTTCGGAACGGTCAGCGTTACGTCGAGAACGCCGTCTTCCGACTTGGCGTTACCTGCACGGCCACCGGTGGCGGATGCTTTGGTCGTGTAGAGAATAGGCATGGCATTTACTCCCTTCGGGTTGGTGTTGAGTGGTTTATAGCGAACAATTAAATTGTGCGCAATATGATTTTGCACATTGAATGAAATTTTGTTTTTTGCGATAGTTTTCACGAAATTTCGCCGCACATCCATGTGGCAGGAACCGAAAGCGGGGGCCGATTGTTCCCTCCCCGGTTTTATTTTGGAGCAGGACTATGGGCGCAGAGGGCAACGACACGAAGATGGAAAGCCTGTTGAGGCTGGACCAGCAGATATGCTTTGCCCTTTATGGCGCAGCGCACGCTTTCACACGCGCCTATAAACCGCTGCTCGACCCTATCGGACTGACCTATCCGCAATATCTGGTCATGATGGCGCTCTGGGAAAAGCAGACCTCCACCGTCAAGGCGCTGGGCGAAATGCTGGGGCTGGATTCCGGCACGCTGTCACCGCTGCTGAAAAGGCTCGAACATGCAGGGCTGATAACCCGCAAACGCGGCACGGTGGACGAGCGGCAGGTGCTGGTGGCCTTAACGCCAAAGGGCGCCGACCTCAAAAAGGAGGGCGTGAAGATCATGGCCGCAATCGGCGGCGCCACCGGCTGCGAGCTGGAGGAACTGGCGCAGTTGCGGGACCGGGTTAACGCGTTGAAGGATGGTCTTTCGAAGTCCTAACGCCCCTTGAAATCCAGGGGGTGTTGAAGTATTTATTTACCAATTCCCGATAAAGTTGCATTTATATTTTATGCAGCTAAAATGACTTTTAGCTGCGTTTCCAGCCTCGGAAGCCGGTGAAGGACTTTTGCGGCAGATTTCAAAAGGCATGCGATGACTTTGATCTCTGCGAATTCAATGGCGCTGACCATTCTTAAACAAACTTTTTCGGCCCCAAAAATATCAGGCAACGACGCCGCGACCACGATCCTCGGAATGGTAGCCGGAAGCCAGCAAAAAACTGCGCAAGCCATCGAAACGATTTCGACGCTCGCTTCGCAGGCTACCAAAGCAAAGCTGGAAACCGTCGCAAAAAAAGAAACCGTCTCCGCCGCCATTCCGCAGGCGACGATGAGCGCTATGAACGCCGCAGCCACGAATATGATGTCGTCCTACTATGTCAATCCGATTGAGCGGACAGTGGAGAATGCGGAATTCCTCGTAACCGACCTGATCACAAGAGCTGCGAGGGCCAGTCCCCGCTATGTACCTGAAATTATTGTGCTGCCGCGTGACGAATATAATGCGCAGTATGCTGAATGGGGCGCAAAACGCATCGCGAATGGTGAAGACGAAGCTCTGGTTAAAAAGCAAGTCGAATATTTCACCAGCGACAAGAGTTATAACGGAAAAGTTGAAATTGCAGAGCTTAATAACTCCCTTAACGGAAGTTATTGCGAGGTGTCACGTCACGATATGTATTACAGCGAGAAAGCTTTAAAAGAATTTTTCGGCTCCGCCATAACTCTTAAATTTGGGGAAAACGGCCAAGTGTCCGTAACACCAGGCATTCTATATTATAATAATGGACAGAAAATGATCGCGTATAAAGAAAACGGTGAACTGGAAATATTTGACACAAATGGAAATATGACGAAAAAATATACGAAACCCGAACTGGTTTAGTACGATCAGTAAAAGGCTCCGCCGCAATTGCGACGGAGCCCGCCTTGATCATGCATAAGCGCCAAATTCGAACATTGAACTGTTGAGTGACGCTGCGGGGACGCCCTCAACGATAATCTCCAAACCTTCTACGCTTATATTCGCATATCCATTTGCTTGATCGACAATTGTAAAATCAGAAAAATCGTCCGCGATTTCGGTAGTGAAGCGCAGGCGATCTATTCCCACTTCAAAATCTTTAATTGTGTCCTGTACACCTTTGACCGCAAAGTAGAATGTATCTTCGCCAAGGTCTCCCCAAAGAAGATTTGTTCCTTCTCCACCTTCGATTATATCGTTTCCTATCCCCCCGTTGAGAAGATCGTTTCCTACCCCACCGTGCAACTGGTCATTTCCCACATCGCCAGACAACTGGTCGGAACCTTCTCCACCAATGAGCTTGTCGTCACCGGTTCCTCCGAAAAGCTTATCGGTGCCCTCTCCACCGCTAAGCTGGTCGTTTCCGGGTCCGCCATAAAGATTGTCATCGCCCGCGTCACCGGACAGATTGTCGTTACCGCCCTGACCATCCAGATAGTCATTGCCGGTGCCGCCGAACAGCCAGTCATTGCCAGCGGCATTCAATTGCGCCGGCCAGGGATTTACCGCGGTCGTATCACCGTACAACGTGTCGTCTCCGGCGTTGCCAAAGAGCAGATCGTCACCGCCGTCGCCTTCGATCCTTTCCCCAAGCTGACTACCGACGAATATATTACTGTTCTCGCGGCCATAGATCGTCACGCCGGGCGACATGTATGTGACGCTCGAAAAATCTGCCATTCCAGCGAAATAGACTGGTTTTACCGGCCAGGAGGTGGCGCCGTTAAACTCGATACGTTCCACGCTGTCCAAGCCATTGTGGTCGATCATCACGGCAGTCCAGGAGTAGTAATACTTCGGAGCGACGTAAATGGTGTCTACACCCGCGCCACCGATAAACTTCTCCCATCCGTTTCGAACACCACCCAGAGTGCCGGTCTCGCTGCCGCCAAGCTGAAATACGTCGTTTCGCGCCACGCCATAGCGATCACCGTAAAAGATTTCGTAAGGACTTGTACCTACCTGCCAACTATTTGAGAGATAAAGAGTCATGCCATTCACTCCTCGATTAACGACAGAGATATTAGGATGATTTAAAATATGGGAAATTCATTTCCGTAAAAACAATGAATAACCCGCGCTTATTATAATAAAAAATCAATATGAGTCACGATATTTTTAAATATACTATGGAATTGAATGTTAATATTAAAAACAATATTGATATATTAGAAATAAATAATGGCCACAACACGCTTCGTGTTGCAGCCATTACTCGTCAATTCACTTACCGGACACCTTCTTAATGCGTCCGGTTAGACCTACTGCCAAACCACCACACGCGCCTTCTGCGGCACGCGGTCATAGAGGTCGATGACGTCCTGGTTCATCAGGCGCACGCAGCCGGAAGAGACGGCCTTGCCGATGGAGTTCCATTCCGGCGAACCGTGCAGGCGGTAAAGCGTGTCCTTGCCGTTCTGGAAGATATAGAGCGCGCGGGCGCCGAGCGGGTTCTTCAGGCCCGGCGGCATGCCGCCATTCTTGGACGAATATTTGACCAGTTCCGGCTGGCGGGCGACCATTTCGTCCGGCGGGGTCCATTTCGGCCATTTCTGACGCCACTGGATGACGCCTTCACCCGACCAGGCGAAACCGTCGCGGCCGATGCCGACGCCGTAACGCATGGCGCTGCCGCCCTGCTCCACAACGTAGAGGAAGCGCGAGCGCGTATCCACGACGACGGTGCCGGGGCGCTCGCCGGTCGGGTCGACGACCCGCTGGCGATAATAACGCCGGTCGATTTTCTGATAGGGGACAGCGGGAATGACGTAACCGCCATCTTCAACCGAGCCGTACATGACGGCCAGTTCCGCATCGCTGACGCCGGGCGAGAACATCTGGCGGAAATCGCTGCCGATGGCGCTCGCCTGCTGGCGGATCGCGTCTCCCGTGCCGGATGAGGCGCAGCCCGCCAGAAGCGAAGCGGAGGAGATGCCGAGAAGGGAAAGAAAGGTGCGTCTGGAAAGATCTGTGTCGGTGCTTGTCATAAGGCCGGTTTGTCCCACATTTCGAACGGCTATATCGCCGTTGTACGTCATTTGTTCCGTATCATGCGTATTGCGAAAATAGTTAACCGACCGCTAAAAGCCAGTCACAAGGCGCCGGAGGATTGGAGCCCGCATCTCTTTCTTTTAGAACGTGGTCAGATAACCACAATCTGCGCCCCTTTGGGCACACGCTCGTAAAGATCGATGACATCCTGGTTGAGCATGCGCACGCAGCCGGAGGACGTCGCCTTGCCAACGGACTGCCAGTCCGGCGTGCCGTGCACACGGTAAAGCGTGTCCTTGCCGTCCTTGAAAATATAAAGCGCACGCGCGCCGAGCGGATTGTTGAGACCCGGCGTCATTCCGCCATTGGCCGCCGAGATGGAGGTGAGTTCCGGCTGGCGCCTGACCATTTCGTCCGGCGGTGTCCAGCGCGGCCATTTCGCCTTCCACTGGATCTTGCCGCGGCCCGACCATGCATAACCATCGCGCCCGAGACCGACGCCGTAACGGATCGCCTTGCCGCCCGGCTGCACCAGATAGAGGAAATGCTGTTTGGTATCGACGATGATGGTGCCGGGCGCTTCCGCCGTCTGATAGCTGACTTCCTGCCGCAGATAACGCGGGTCGATGCGCCCATAAGGAATGGCGGGCAGTGAACGGTCCTCGTCGCGGATCGGGCCATACATGACCCGATGCAGCGGATTGGAAACCGGCAGGCCATAGGTCACCATGCGATCCGGGGCGAGCGGTGCGGCCTGCCCCTGCACCTGCGGCGCGCTCAGGCCCTGTCCGCGCACCGGCGGGCCGTATTCCTGATGGAAGCGGGTTCTGAACAGATCCGGCGGGCGCGTCGAAAGCTGGCCCGGCTGCGGCGGCAATTCCGGCTGACGGTTTGAGCTGACGGAATTGAAGTTGAAGACCGGCGCCGTTTCCCGCACGAAGACATCCGGATCCATCCGGGTCGTATCCGTCACAAAAAGGCAGCCGCTCAGCAGCGGCAGAGCCGCAAGACCCGCAAGAGAGGCCGCCCGGCGGCAGTGTTTCATAAAGAGTGCTGTCATCTGAACCGCTTCATGGAATCCAATATGCCGCCATGATGAACCGCGCGGCTGGCGCGAAGCTGGTGTGAACTTTTCAAAAAAAATCGGGAAATTGCATTTTTGCCCTTGAACCTCTAGTTGCTAGAGGTGCCAGATTGGCTGTCGACTGGAATTCAGGAGCGAAAACCATGAATATTTCGACACGCGGCAATCTGAACGGGGAATCAGGAGACCTGACCTTCACGGTCGGCGGCATGGATTGCGGCAGCTGTGCGGCAAAGATCGAAACCGCGCTTTCCCGCCTGCCCGGCGTTGCCGACGTCAAGGTGTCCGTTGCACGCGAAAGGTTGAACCTGTCGCTGGCGGAAGACAAAACGTCGATTGCAAAAATCGAGGATACGCTGCGCAAACTCGGCTTCAAACCCGCTTTGCTGCCGCAGGAGAAGGCTCCGCGCGAAAAGATCGCAGCGGAACCTCACGACCATGAGCATGACCACGACCATTCATCGTGCGGAGGTCACCACCCTGCGGAAGCCGCCCCCAGCGTTGAGCAGAACAACGCCCTGACATTTTCGGTGGGTGGCATGGATTGCGGCAGCTGCGCCGCGAAGATCGAAACCGCACTTGGCCGCCTGCCCGGTGTTGCCGACGTCAAGGTATCGGTTGCGCGGGAAAGGTTGAACCTTTCGCTTGCCGAGAACACAACCCCCACCGCAAAAATCGAGGATACGCTGCGCAAGCTCGGTTTCAAACCCGCCTTGCTGGCGCAAGACAAATCGGCGCGAGGCAAGATGGAAGATGACGGGCACGACCACGGGTCCTGCAACGGTGATCATGATCATTCAGGCCATGATCACTCGGGCCATGATCACTCGGGCCATGACCATTCCGGGCACGATCATGCGGACCATGACCACGCCAATTGCAGCGGTCACAACCATGATCACGCCGGGCATTCGCATGCAAAGGCACAGCCCGCGGCCGTGACGCCAAGCGCCGAGGTGGGACACGCCCATGGCGCGGACGAAAAGGGTGCATGGTGGCGCACGGCGAAGGCGCGCAACACTTTCACCGGCACCATTCTGGTCGCGGTCGCCTATGCGGCGGAACTCACCTTTCCGGCCTGGGGCGGTTATGCCTTTATCGTCGCCACGCTGGTGACGCTGTTTCCGATTGCGCGCAATGCCTTCAACGCCGCCCGTTTCGGCGCGGTCTTCACCATCGAAATGCTGATGACCATTGCCGCCATCGGCGCGATCTTCATCGGCGAGGCGGAAGAAGCCGCCATCGTCGTTCTGCTCTTTTCCATCGGCGAATTGCTTGAAGGCTTTGCGGCCGCACGCGCCCGTTCGGGCATCAAGGCGCTTGGCTCCCTGCTGCCGAAAACAGCGCTGGTCGAGGAAAACGGTACGCTCCGTCAGATGCCTGCCGATCAGGTGCGCATCGGCCAGGTGGTCGTGGCCCGCCCCGGTGACCGCATCGCCGCCGATGGCGTGGTGATGGAGGGCGAATCGAGTGTCGACGAATCGCCGATGACCGGCGAAAGCATCCCGGTCGCCAAGGAAAAAGGCGCCCGCGTTTTTGCCGGTTCGATCAACCATGACGGCTCGCTGCGCATCCGCGTTGACCGCGCGCCGGAAGACAACACCATTGCCCGCATCATCACGCTTGTCGAAGAAGCGCAGGACGCGCGCGCGCCGACTGAGCGCTTCATCCAGAATTTCTCGCGTTATTACATGCCGCTGATCGTGGCGATCTCCGTGCTCACCATCATCGTGCCGCCGCTTGCCGGTCTCGGTGACTGGGATACCTGGATTTACCGCGGTCTCGCCTTGCTGCTGATCGGTTGCCCCTGTGCGCTGGTCATCTCCGTTCCCGCGGCCATCGCCTCCAGCCTTTCGGCTGCGGCACGCCATGGCATGCTGGTGAAGGGCGGCGCCGTCATCGAAATGCTGGCGCGCACCGAAACCGTCGCCTTCGACAAAACGGGCACGCTGACGCTCGGCGAACCTGTGGTGACCGACGTGGTGGCGCTTGACGGCAACGAGGCCGGACTGATTGCCGAAGCCGCAACCATCGAGCATGAATCGAGCCATCCGCTTGCCAGAGCCATCGTCAACCATGCCGAAAAGGCCGGCGTGAAGCCCCTGCCCGGCTCCAACATCAAGGCAATTTCCGGTCGCGGCATGCAGGGCAATGTCGGTGGAAAAGACCTGTTCATCGGCGCGCCGCGCTTTGCAACCGAAGTCGGCACCCTCTCGAAGGAACTGGCCGACCGCATCACCGCGCTTGAGAGCGAAGGCAAGACGGTGGCCGTGGTCATGGCCGGCGGTGCCGCAAGCGGCCTCTTCGCCATGCGCGACGAACCGCGCAAGGATGCGGCTGAAGGCATCAAGGCGCTGAAGGAAATGGGCATTTCCTCGCTGATGCTGTCGGGCGACAATGCCCGCACGGCGCGTGCCATCGGCAACAAGCTGGGTCTTGAAGCACGCGGCGAACTCCTGCCGCAGAACAAGGTCGAGGAAATCCGCAAGCTTGCCGCAAAGAAGACCGTGGTGATGGTGGGTGACGGCATCAACGATGCACCGGCGCTTGCCGCCGCCAGCGTCGGCGTGGCCATCGGCTCCGGCACTGACGTGGCGATGGAAGCGGCCGATGCGGCTCTGATGCGCAACAATGTCGGCGATGCCGCCCGCCTCATCGGCCTGTCACGAGCCACCATGAGCAACATCCGCCAAAACGTGGCGATCTCGCTCGGCCTCAAGGCCGTGTTTCTGGTCACGACCGTCACCGGTCTGTCCGGCCTGTGGCTGGCGGTGTTTGCCGACACCGGCGCGACGGTGCTGGTGACTGCCAACGCCATGCGGCTGCTTGGTTACTTCAACAACAGAACCTCCGCATAAATCCTGTCGAAACCGGCCAGGCCTCGTCATTTGGGGCCGGCCGGCCTTACTTGCTGCTTATTGACAAACTAATTGCGTACAATAAATACCGCGTACCGCCGTTCCCACGCGCGTGACAATCGATTCCACACGCAGGAGCGCTGAACTTGGCAAAGCATGGCTATAACCGCATTGCGTATCGTGCGATCAAAGTCGGCGGAAATATCGTCAAGGTTATCTTTTCCGTCGATTTGTTTCTCCGGCCGGGCAGAAGAAAAACGCTTCCCGATCATCGGCCTGCGCGACGGCAGCCGAAATCGGAAAAAGCCATTCCGCGCATCATCTGGCAGACGAATTATTCCAACCGCGTCACGATGCCAATCTATGCGAACTTCCTGTTCAACCGGTGGCTGACTCCGGAATTCGAATATCGTTACCATGATGACGAGGCGTGCCAGGCCTATATCGACCGCCATTTTCCCGGACGTTACGCCGATGCCTTCCGCCGGTTGCAAGTCGGCGCAGCCAAGGCGGATTTCTGGCGTATTCTGGTCCTTCTACAGGATGGCGGCATCTATCTTGATATCGATTCGAATTTCGCAGCGCGCCCGGAAGATGCGATCAGCCCAGACGAAGAAGCCGTTTTCATCGCCATGAAAGACGGCGAAGTGACGAATTATTTCATGGCCTCCAGACCCGGTCATCCGGCGCTGAAGCTAATAGCCGATCGTATCGCCCAGAATATCGAAGAAGGCACACTCGTCAGCGTCTATGACATGACCGGCCCGACGGTGGTGCATGCCGTGGTCAAGGAACTCGGACTGCCTGTTCGCAATTACAGGGAGATGTGTACCCAAGGACAATTCACCAACAAGCGCGCCCAGTATGCCGACAAGAAAGATGGCGCGTGGTGGGCGGAGCAAGCCAAGACATCCATCGTAAAGGGCTGAAGGCTACGCCCTATAATCGGGATTTTTCAACCGAACTGATTAAAAAAACGGATGCTTTCCGCAACCGCGCCCGGGACCACGCCATTGTGGGTGCCGGGCAGCAGTTTTTTATCAACCTTGAACCCGGACATCAGGGCACGATCCACAAAAAGCTGGTGATCGGCGTCAAAAGGCCGCTCCTCATCGCCGCGCAGCAACAGGGCCGGACATTTGAGGCTGGGGCCGAAACAGACTGAGGAGCGCATGATGAATTCGCGCTCGTCGGTTTCGTCGAAACAGATCTCGTCCGAATAACGGTTGAAATAACGCCATGAATTGACGCCCGCCGACATGGGTGCGGCCGCACGGAATTTGCGGCTCATGGCGGCGAGCAATGTCAGCGTGCCGCCATTGGAATGGCCGGCAATGAAGAAGCGCTTTTTATCGACGCCGGGCAGGTTTTCCAGATAGGTTGCCGCCGCCAGCGCATCCGCCGTTTCATTGTAGAAACCGGAATAATTGCCACTCTGGCCGTTCTCGCCCCGGAAAGACGGCAGCAGCACGACAAAACCAGCCTCCCAATAGGGCTTCATCAGCGCCCAGTGGCCGTCTCCCGTGGCATTGCCGCCATGGAGGAAAAGCACTGCCGGCTTTGGTGTCCTGGAGGGCTGAAAGTGGGAGAGCCAGGCGACAAGCTCGATGGAACCATCAGGCCCGCCGGGATAGGTGACGCGTTCCGCGCCGGGCGGTGTGCCAAGCGCCGAGGATTTTTCCGGCGCGGCCATCTTGCGCAGCAGGTGGGTGTGAAAATGTTGGCGGGCCTCCGCGTAATCCTGTCTTTCGAGCGGCAGAACCTCAGGGGCGACAATGCCGGCTTTCGCACCCTGCGGCAGAAGCGTTGCCACAGACAGGCCCATGGCGCCGGCAAGCAGGCCGCGCCGTGTCAGGCCCTGGCATATCACGCCGCTCTCTTCCTGTCCGAAGGCTGAGGAAAGAAAGCGTTTATCGGCCATGGGTGCACTCTGAGTACGGGGATGGAGATATTAGCAGTTCAGCACTGCGGCGGGAGACTGTCCAATCACGGATTCGCGAATGACAACAATGTATTCGCAGCATTCATGGCAATTTCTGGACGGCCACCCTACCCTTCCGCGCCATCGATCATCGCCACCAGTGTCGAAAGCCGATCCGCCTCGGCCGGCAGCTTGTCGGCCCTCAGCCGCGCAATGCGCGGAAACCGCATGGCGACGCCGGATTTGTGGCGGGTGGAGCGGTTGATGCCCTCGAAGGCCACCTCCAGCACGAAACCGAAATCGGGCGTGGCACGCACCGCCCGCACCGGGCCGAAACGCTCGACGGTATTGTCGCGCACGAACTTGTCCAGCACTTCGAGTTCCGCGTCTGTGAAGCCGAAATAGGCCTTGCCCACGGGAACGAGCTGTTCGCCATCCTCGCCTTCCGCCCACACACCAAAGGTGAAATCGGAATAATAGCTCGATCTTTTGCCATGGCCGCGCTGCGCATACATCATGACCGCGTCGATATTGTAAGGGTCACGTTTCCACTTGAACCATGGCCCCTTGGCGCGGCCTGCCTGATAAGCGCTGTCGCGGCGCTTGATCATCACACCCTCAATCACCGGATCGGGCGGCGCGGCGCGCAGCCTGTCGAGCTCGGTCCAGCTGGAAAAACCAATCAGTGGCGATAGATCGAAGCGGTCATGCGGGGCATGCTCGATGATGTCAGACAGCCGGCCGCGACGCTCCAGATAGCTCTGCGCGCGGATATCTCTCTCGCCATCGAACAGCAGATCGTAGGCGCGGATGAAGGCGGGGTAGTCGTCCAGCATCTTTGCCGTCACCGTCTTGCGGTTCAGGCGCTGCTGCAAATCCGAGAAGGTGCGGGTGAGATTGTTGGAGCGCGCGGTGCCGCCAATCAGCAATTCACCATCCATCACGCCTTCGAAATCAAGCGCATCGAGTACATCCGGGAATGCCCCGGAAATATCGTCGCCGGAGCGGGAGTAAAGCTTTCGCGTCTCCCCGGCGCGGGATAGCTGCACGCGAATGCCGTCCCATTTCCATTCGGCGGCATAATCGGCCGGGTCTAAGCCATCGAGATCGCCATCGGCCACCGGTGTGGCCAGCATCACCGAATGGAAAATGGCGGGCGTGGCCAGCACCGGCCGGTCCGACTTGCCCTCCAGCCACGCAAAAAGCGAGGTGTAGGGCGGCGTCAGACCGTGCCAGAGGGTTTCGATTTCGGTGATGTCTTTTCCCGCAAAATCCGCCAGTGCCTGCCGCGCCAGCCGCGCCGAAACGCCGATGCGCAGGCTGCCAGTGGCGAGTTTGAGGAAGGCGAAACGTGAAGAGGTATCGAGCCGGTCGAGCAGATCGCGCACTGCGCCGCGCACCTCGGTGCGCCCCAGTGAATTCATCAATGTGACGACTTCGCCGAGTCGCGGATCCTGCGCCTCGGAATCGTCAGAACCGCCGATATTACCCCAGACCAGCGAGATGGTTTCGGCCAGGTCGCCGACATAATCGTAGGAGTAGCGAAACAGCACTTCGTCCATGCGCTCCAGCACAAGTTCGCGCAACAGGGCCGGTTTGACGCTTTTAAGGTCCAGCGTGCCGGCAATCGCCGCCAGCCCGTAACCTCGATCGGGATCGGGCGTATCGCGGAAATAATCGGTGAGAAGCTTGAGCTTGCCGTTGCGCGAGGGGGTGAGGACAAGGCGGTCGAGAAGCGTGGCGAAGGCTTTCATCTCAATCCCCCTCGTCTTCGTAACCGACCAGATGCAGCGGCTTGGCGGCGATGCCCTGCAATTCGCACCAGCGCACCAGCGCCTCTTCGCGGCCATGGGTGACCCAGACGGCTTGAGGGCCGATTTCCTTGATGGTTTCCAGGAGTTCCGGCCAGTCGCAATGGTCTGATATGACCAGCGGCAATTCCACTCCGCCCTGCTTCGCCCGTTGCCGCACCATCATCCAGCCGGATGCGAAGGCGATCAACGGCTCGTTGAAGCGCCGCGCCCAGCGTTCCTGAAAGGCCGAGGGTGGGCCGACGACGATCGCGCCCTTGAAAGCGGCGGGGGTACTTTTTTCCAGTGTCGCGGGCCTGAGATCGCCGAGATCAATGCCCTGCGAGACATAATAATCGCAGAGCCTCGCCAGCGCGCCGTGGATGTAGACCGGCTCGGCATAACCATTGTCGCGCAATAGCCGGATAACGCGTTGCGCCTTGCCGAGCGAATAGGCGCCGACCAGATGGGTGCGTTCGGGAAATTGTTTGATGGAGGTGAGCAGCTTGGCCGTTTCCACACGTGGCAGCGGATGGTGAAACACCGGCAGACCGAAGGTGGCCTCGGTGATGAAGACATCGCAAGGCACCGTCTCGAACGGCGCACAGGTGGGATCGATGCCGCGCTTGTAATCACCGGACGCGACAATGCGCATGCCGTTCATCTCCACGGAGATTTGCGCCGAGCCCAGCACATGGCCAGCCGGGTGGAACCCGACAGTGACGCCGTTCACCGCCACCGTTTCACCGAATGCCACTGCCTGCTCGCTGCCGCAGAAATCCTCGCCGTAACGGATACGCATGATATCGAGCGTCTGCCGCGTGGCCAGCACCGCGCCATGGCCGGCACGGGCGTGATCGGAATGGCCGTGGGTGATGAGCGCCCGCGCCACGGGGCGCACGGGATCGATATAAAAATCGCCCGCCGGGCAATAAAGCCCCTTCGGCGTTGAGTTCAACAGCTGTTCCGGCTTCATATTCATTGAGATAGGGCCGCCCGCGCGAATGTAAAGTGCTGCGAGCATAACGCGGAACGGGCGTAAAATTTCCCGCAGGGGTGTTTTTGTTTTGCCGTCACCTCCCTGTCATTTCGGTTTTGAGCCGGGGCTGTATCGAGTTGTGACCGCAGTTCGCACACAAGATCAGCGTAAGACCGGCTTAGAGGACAATCATGAGATTTGAGCTTGCGGGAATGTATCCATTCGGATACATTTTATGATGAATAGTTTCGAGAAATCGGCAGAGTTCGACGAATGGCTGAAGACTTTGAAAGATCGCACCGGAAAGGTGCGGATTCTTCATCGCCTCACGGCAGCCGCGCATGGGAATTTCGGCGATTGTGCGCCGGTGGGTGCAGGCGTTTCAGAAATGCGTATCCACTATGGTCCGGGTTATCGGGTCTATTTCAAGCGCATTGGCAAGAGGGTTTATTTCCTGCTGGTCGGCGGGAATAAATCTTCGCAGAAGCGGGACATAAAGCGCGCAATCGAGATGGCGCAAACAATAGAAGGGGATGGCAATGACGGAATTTAGCAAATTCGATGTGTCGGACTATCTGGATAGCGATGAAGCCATGATCGAATATTTGGCAGTGGCGATGGAAGACGAAAACCCCGATGTGTTCATTGCCGCCCTTGGCGCAGTCGCAAGAGCTCGCGGAATGTCGCATGTCGCGGATGTGTCGGGTCTCGGCCGGGAAAGTCTCTATAAAGCGCTTAAACCCGGTTCGAAGCTCCGCTACGAGACCGTGCAGAAAGTCCTGCATGCGCTGGGCTTCCGGCTAGCCGTCGAAAAATCATTGGACGCCGCGTAAGGCCGGCGTTTACGCGGCGGCCTTCACCACCCTACTCCCCCGCTGCTTCAGCCGGCTTCGCCTCAACCGCGGCCGGCAGGCGCACCGGCTTCAGCATCAACGCTGCCGCAAGGCCGATGGCAGCGGTTGCGGCGGCCGCGAAGAATAGCGGCGTAAAGGCATCCGAATAAAGCGAGGCAACGGCGGCCTGTGAGGCGGCGGGCAGTTCGGCGAGCATTTTCGGCGTCAGTTCCTCTATTCTGCCGACACCGGGGATATTGACCGCCACGCCCTTGAGGCTGGAGGTGACGATCGCGCCATAGACCGAGATGGCGATGGCGGCACCACCCATGCGGGTCAGCGTCACCGCGCCGCTCGCCGCACCGATATCCGCCTTGGGCGCGGAATTCTGCACACCGATGATCGGCGCCTGCTGGCCGAGGCCAACGGCGAAACCCTGCACCAGCATCAGTGCCGCAATCAGCGCCAGCGGCGTGCCCGCATGCATTTGCGTGAACAGCAGCATGGCGACGAGATTGATGGTGAGCCCCGCCACCGAGAAGGGCTTGTAGACACCGGTGATCGAAATCAACCGTCCTGCCGAAAGCGAGCCCATGACGATGCCGCCGGTGACCGCGATGAAGAACAGGCCGGCATGGGAGGGGGAAAGGCCGGTCGTGGTCTGCAGGAACAGGGCGTAATAATTGACCATGCCGATGCCGATGCCGCCGCTGGTCAGCGAGACGATCATGAGCAACGGAAAGGTGCTGTCCTTGAAGAGCCTCAGCGGCACCACGGGCTCCGGCGCGCGGCGCTCCACCTGTACCCACAGGAAAGCGGCGATGACGGCGAAGGCGATGATGCCGAGGCTCGGGCCTGCGATCAGCGAGCCGAACAATTCGCTGCTGTCAGCCCAGAAGACGACGCTGGCAATGGTGGCCGCCAGCAGAACCGCACCGAGATAATCGATCTTCGGCTGGCGCGCCGGGCGGCGGTAAGGCAGCATCAGCGCCAGACCGGCGATGACGATAATGCCGAGCGGCAGGTTGATGAGGAAGATCGACCGCCAGCCGAACAGGTCACTCATCGTGCCGCCGAGGATCGGGCCGACACTGCCTGACGCCATGATGGTGAGGCTGGAATAGCTCTGGTAGCGGGCGCGTTCACGCGGCTCGAACAGATCCGCATTGACGGAGAAGATCGACACCATGATGCCGCCGCCGCCAAGCCCCTGCAGCACGCGGGCGGCAATCAGGCTATCCATCGACCAGGCCAGACCGCAGGCGAGCGAACCCAGCGTGAAGATGACCACCGCCGCGATCATCACATATTTGCGCCCGAACAGATCGCCGAGCTTGCCATAGACAGGCATGACCGCGCTGGTTGCCAGAAGATAGGCGGAGCCGATCCAGCCGAAACGTTCCAGCGCGCCAAATTCGCCGACGATGGTGGGCAGCGCTGTCGATACGATCTGGTTGTCGAGCGTGGCCATGAACATGGCCAGCATCAGAAATAGGAAAACGATGAGCCTGCGCCGATGATCCGACACAAGCGGCGCCACGGGGGCTGCGGACATATCCATGAAAAATCTCGTTGAGTTCCGGCATATTTATTGCGACAATTTGTGTGCTATCAGCATATATATGTCAATGGCAAGTTTTTGACATCCATGCTATTCGCGCTAAATGTGATCGCGAACGCGCAAGAAGAGGAACGGCTGAGAGTGGCGACTGAGGAAAACTGGAACGAAGATTTGCCCGAGGACATCAAGCGGATCGGCAATACGATGACGCGCATGCGCATCATGATCGGCCGCCGCATCATCGGCCGCATGGCGCTTGCCAAGCTCGCTCCGGGTCTCGAACTCTCGCATATCGACGTTCTGGATATTCTGCGCCGCTCCGAAGGTGATGTCACCGTGGGCGCGATTGCCGAGGGCATGCGCATCGATCCCTCACGCGGCAGCCGCGTGGTGGCGGATATGGTGGGGCGCGGCCTGTTGAAACGCGGCGTCTCGCAGGAAGACGGCCGCCGCAGCATCGTCGAAATCACACCGCTCGGCACCAGCCTGCTGCAGGAAATGCGCCGCACCAAGATGAGCGTCATCGAGGATGTGATGGACGGTTGGCCGGCGGAGGATGTGGAGACTTTCGCCCGCCTCTTCGAGCGGTTCATCGACCGTTTCGAATACCGGCTGTCGCCGGATACGGACTTGCTGACGGATCAGAAAAAATCATAGTTGCCCCTGATATCTGCAACTTCACTTTAAAGCGGCGAGACCGTAACGTGCCGCCATCGAACAGGTTCAAGGGGTAATTTCGATGTTGACGATTTACGGTGTCTACCGGTCCCGCGCCACGCGCACGCTGTGGCTTGCGGGTGAACTGGGCATAGAATTCAAGCACGTGCCCGTGATACAGGCCCGCCGCCTTGCCGATCCGCTGGCAGCGGATGCGCCGCTCAACACGCTGTCTCCAGCATTTCTCGCCGTCAACCCGATGGGCACCATTCCCTGCATCGAGGACGACGGCATGGTGCTTTATGAATCCATGGCCATCAATCTTTACCTCGCCCGCAAATATGGCGGGCCGCTCGCCCCGGTCGATCTGAAGGAAGATGCGGCGATGCTGCAATGGTCTTTCTTTGCCGCGACCGAGATCGAAACCAATTCGCTGAAGATTTCTTCCGCCATCGCCGAGGGCCTGTCGGAAAGCGACAGCGGCAAAGCGGTGATCGATGTTGCCGCCCGCCTGCTGAAACGCCCGTTCCGGGTGCTGGAGCAGCATCTTTCCCGCCATGACTATCTGGTGGGCGATCGTTTCACCGTCGCCGATCTCAATGCGGCGGAAATCGTCCGTTATGCGCAGGGCCACCAGCCGCTGTTTGATGCCCATCCGGCGGTGAAAGCCTGGCTCACCCGCTGCCAGACGCGCACGGCGTTCAAGACGATGTGGGATACGCGCGCGGCCGAGGCGGCTTGACACGAGCTTTGGGCGCGGACTGGAGACGTCCCTCCGTACTCAACGTCATCCCCGGGCTTGTCCCGAGGATCCAACCACGTCAAATAAAATCAATACGTTGCAGATCCTCGGGACGAGCCCGAGGATGACGACAGTAACTATTGACCCCTCTCGCTCGCCAGCGCCCGCTGTACCGCCGGGCGGTCGTTCATGCGGCGGAAGTGGTCGTGCACTTTCGGGAACCGGGCAATATCCACGCCGTCGCTTTCCAGCCAGCCGGACATGACGAAAAGATAGGGATCGGCCACCGAATAGGCCGTGCCCAGAACCCACGGGCCGTGCAATAGGCCGTGCTCGATCAGTTCGAAGCACTCGCCCATGGTCTGCGGCACCTTCGCCTTCATATCCGCCAGCGAACTATCGTCGTTCGCCCAGCGGCTGCCGCGCCGGCCATGGGCGTGCGCGACATGTACGGTAGAGGAAATGAAGGCGTTGAAGGACTGCATGACGGCAAATTCGAAGGGATCGTCAAGCGGTGCGAGCTTCTTCTCCGGAGCCATCTGGGCGATGAAGGCGAGGATGGCCGGGGTCTCGGTCAGCACCCCGCTTGCGGTGGCGAGCGCCGGTACGCGGCCTTTCGGATTGATCTTCAGAAATGTCTCGGAGCGCTGTTCGCCCTCGGCGAAATTGACGCGGTGGGCCGTATAGGGCAGGCCGGATTCCTCAAGCACGATATGGCTGGCGCGCGAGCAGGAGCCGGGGGAAAAAAACAGGGTGAACATGGATATGCGACCTCCAGTGCAATGAAGGCGTCCACCCTCGTGCGGACGCCGCGCCTTACGCTCGGCCAGAGACGGCCATCACGCGCAGGGCAAGCCATCATCGTGCCGGCAACCGGCGGCGTCAAAGCTTTTATCGCATTTTTGACGCCGGATTTTACAGCCCGACGACTCTGACGTCGCCGACGTGGATGCCGTTCCAATTGCGCATCTGCCGGTTGGCCATGCCTGTCAGAGCCTGCTGCTCGGCGCTGCCCTCATCGAAATAGCGGGCGAGCAATGCCGAGACCATGGCTTCGGCCGCGCGCGTGGTGCCGTCTTCGCATTTCACCGCCATGGCAATACCCTTTTCCGGCAGGGCCGCCACGAAGACACCTTCAGCGCCGGTTTTGGCGAAAATCCTGCCCGGTGCGATCTGCATCAGCTTCGTGCAGGCGCGGCCGGTGCCTGCCACGTAAAACGGTTCCGCCATGCAGGCCTCGATGAGACGACGCGAGGCTTTGGCGCGGCCCGCTTCCAGCCCCGTGCCCGTCGCCATCCTGGCGAAACCATGCGCCAGCCCCGTGAGCGGCACCGCATAGGTGGGGATGGAGCAACCATCGACGCCGCAATTGTCATGGCCGAGCGTCGCCCCCGTCAGGCTGGCCATGGTGGCGCGGATTTCCTGCTGCAACGGGTGATCATAACCGACATAGCCCTTGGGGTCAGTGCCCGTGTGGCAGCAGGCGCAGATGAAGCCGGAATGTTTGCCGGAGCAATTATTGTGCAGCGCAGTCGGTTTTTCCAACGTGCGCGCCTGATGGATGATGGTTTTCTGGTCGGATGACCAGTGCGCGCCGCATTCCAGCGTCTCCACATCCCGCCCCGCTCTGGCCAGCATGGAAGCGGCAAGCGCTGCGTGCTCATCTTCACCGGAGTGGGAGGAACAGGCAAGCGCCAGTTCGCGATTGCCGAAACCATAGGCATCCGCCGCGCCGCTTTCCACCAGCGGCAGCGCCTGCATGGCCTTGCAGGCGGAACGCGGGAAGATGCCGCGCTCGACGTCACCTGCGGAAAACACAACGCCGCCATCACCATCCACCACCACGGCGAGGCCCTGATGCCGGCTTTCGACGAGGTTTCCCCTGGTGACTTCGACGGTAACGGAATTGTTCATGTTCGCAGCCTCAAAAAGTTCTGATTTTATGTCGTTGATACCGCAATTGATTTTTCGATGCACGGGGCTACCAGTGAAATTTGCAAAACGTCTGCTGCTGGCGATTGCCATAATCTATCTGCTTCCCGCTCTGGCATCGGCCGGCTTGTGGGCGATGCGGGATCATCCGCAGGGCTGGCGCGATGCCCGCTGGTCTTCCTCCGGCACCCTTCCGCTAGCCGGAGCCGACAAGCAGGCTGCGATTTACGTGTTTTCCGCCATGACCGGCGGCTTCAAGGGCTCCGTCGCCAGCCATGCCTGGATTGTGCTCAAAAAGCCGGGTGCGACGGCCTATGATCGCTACGACAAGGTGGGTTGGGGAACGCCCATCCGCCGCAATGGCTATGCGGCGGATGCCTATTGGTATTCCAACACGCCGCGCGAGGTGGTGGCCATTCACGGCGCGGCGGCGGAAAAGCTGATCCCCAAGATCGAGCAGGCAATTGCCGATTATCCCTATGGCAAGCCGGGCGGCTATCGCATCTATCCCGGCCCCAACTCCAACACCTTCGTCGCGCATGTGCTGCGCAGCGTACCGGAACTCGGCGTAGTCCTGCCGCCTGACGCGGTGGGACGTGATTACTTGCCGAACGGCGCGTTTTATCATGTTGCCGACGACTGGAAGGATGCGAGCGTTTCGCTGGGCGGATTGTTCGGTATTTCGGCGGGAACGCGCAGCGGTTTCGAGATCAATTTTCTCGGTCTGGTCGCGGGTATCGATTTCAGCCGACCGGGCGTTAAAATACCCGGACTTGGGTATTTCGGGGTGGCCGGCGCACGCGTCTGACGCCATCAGGCATCGGTGGCGTGACTTGCCCTTTTTGCGCGGATGGCCTGGGCGATGAAAACGCGCGACAGGCCGTGATACAGCGGCTCCCGGGAGAACAGGCGGGAGGTCAGATATCCCAGCATCGATGCCACCATGATGGGGATGACGCCTTCATGATTGCCGGTCATTTCGAGGATGATGACAAAAGCCGTCATCGGCGCCTGCACCACGCCGGCGAAATATCCTGCCATGCCGACGATCGCGCCGAGGCCGATGCTGGTGCCGAGCAGAGCGGCCATGGTGCTGCCGAAACCGGCACCCACGGACAGGGAGGGCGCGAAGATGCCGCCGGGAATACCCGACATCATCGCAAGAAAGGTCGCCGCCAGCTTTTCGATGAAGAAGAAGGTCGGAGCGGCTTGCCCCTCAATCGCCGCACGGGCCTGTTCGTAGCCGGTTCCAAAGGTCGCGCCACCCGTTGCAATACCGATGACGGCCGAAGCGAGGCCACAGGCGGCAGCAACCGCCAGCATTCGTTTTAACGGCATGGCCTGCGCGAAACGCCGGATGCGGGCGGACAGTCGCAACGCCCCGGCGCTGAAGAGCGCGCCGAAAGCGCCGCCGCCAATGCCGCAGATCAGCACCAGAAGCCAGTCTGCTGTCGTTTTCGCCAGAACGGAACTCGTACCGAAATATGTGTAGCTGCCGACCAGCGCCAGCGAAGCAAGGCCGGACAGGATGACGGCGGTGAGAACGAGACCATTGGCGCGGGATTCGTAGGTTTTACTCATTTCCTCGATGGCAAAGACGATGCCTGCCAGCGGCGTATTGAAGGCGGCCGCGATGCCCGCCGCCGATCCGGCGAGGATGAGACCCTTCGCCTGCGCCATACCGCCCCAGCGGGCAGCCTGCAGCATGATCGAGGCACCCACCTGAACGGTCGGCCCCTCACGCCCGATCGAGGCGCCGGACAAAAGACCCGCCACCGTCAGCACCACTTTGCCGAAAGCGAGCTTCAGCGACAGAAGCCGCGAACGATCCGCATCATCACGCAGATGCCGCGCGGCGATCGCCTGCGGAATACCGCTGCCACCGGCATTGGGGAAAACCGTCAATGCCAGCCAGGCGCAGAGCGTGAAACCGAGTGGTGTTATGATGAGCGGCAACAGGAACGCCCACGGCCCCGAAGAAGTGGCCGCGAAGAAAAGATGCTGGGCGCGATCCGCCGCCCATGCAAAACTGACGCTGATGACGCCCACCGCAAGCGCGCCGATCCAGAAAACCGCCCGCGGTTTCCAAGCCCGCCACGACCCCCAGACAACACGGGAACGGCGGAGCATCTTCAGCTTCTTGTAATCGACGGGCATGGCGGTCCAGATCGGTGATTTTGCATTCTTCAGGCGGGACGCCCGTTTATCGACCTCTCGGGCAGGGATTGCAAGTTTCGCATTTGACATAGCGTCATAACCGGCTCATTCTAAGCATCGCAATTGCAACGCATGGAGGTGCAACATGAAAACGGCGACATTGCCCTCGCTTCGGGTAACGGCGGATTTTCGCGAGGCGGCGGAAAGCGTGCTGAAGGACGGCGAAACGCTCTCTTCCTTCGTTGAGGATTCCGTGCGCAGGGAAGTGGAAATCCGCAAATCGCAGGCGGATTTTATTGCACGCGGGCTGGCCGCGCGTGAAGAATCGAAGAAAACGGGTGTTTATCACAGAGCGGAAGATGTGCTTGCCGAACTGAAAATTATGCTTGACGCAAAGCTCACTGAAGACGACGACAAGTGACATATCAGGTTTTTCTCGCCGACAGAGCACGCGACAACATAACGCGTCTATATGCTCATCTCCTTCGCCAGGACAAACATGCGGCGAAGCGAGCTTACAGGGCAATCGAAAAGGGGATCGCCGCACTTGCGGACTTTCCAATGAGTTGCAGAAAAGTTGATGCGGAAAGCCCGTTTCTGCGGGAATTTCTCATCCCGTTTGGGTCTTCGGGTTATGTCATTCTCTTTGAAATAGAGAATGCCGAGAAAGTAACAATCCTCGCGATCCGCCACCAGCGCGAGGATGACTACCACTGATCCTCACCGGTCGCTGACGGCCGCGCGCGGGTTCGTCCAAGGTTCCTGATTGGAACGCGGCAGCGGGGTCTTGCCGAGAATATGATCGGCCGCCTTTTCACCGGTCATGATCGACGGGCCGTTCAGGTTGCCATAGGTCACATGCGGGAAGATCGAGCTGTCGGCAACCCTCAATCCCTCAACGCCGATCACCCGGCATTCGGGATCGACCACGGCCATCGGGTCGTCCCTGTCGCCCATCCGGCAGGTGCCGCAGGGGTGATAGGCGCTTTCAAGATGTTCCCGCAAAAAGGCGTCGATCTCATCGTCGCTCGCCACTTTTTCACCCGGCTGGATTTCCGGTCCGCGAAAATCGTCAAAGGCTTTCTGGCTGAAGATTTCACGCGTCAGGCGCACGCAATGGCGGAACTTCTCCCAGTCTTCCGGGTGGCTCATATAATTGAAACGAATGACGGGGTCGTCCTTCGGATCGGCGGAGCGGAGCGTGACGTTGCCGCGTGATTTTGACAGGTTATAGCCGACATGCACTTGAAAACCATGGCTTTTCGCGGCCGCCTTGCCGTCATAGGAAATGGCGACGGGCAGGAAATGATACTGGATATCAGGCTGCTTCAGGCCCGGTGCGGAGCGCAGGAAGGCGCAGGCCTCGAACTGGTTGGAGGCGCCGAGCCCGCCTTTCGACAGCAGCCATTGCGCACCGGCCACTCCCTGCCAGAACCATGGCAGCCAGGAATATAGCGAGACGGGCTTGGTGGAGACCTGCTGGAAATAGAACTCCATATGGTCCTGGAGGTTTGCGCCGACACCCGGACGATCCGCCTTCACCTCGATGCCCATCTCAGCCAGATGCGCGGCGGGGCCGATGCCCGAAAGCATCAGCAGTTTCGGCGAATTGAAGGAGGAGGCGGAAACGATGACTTCGCGATTGGCCTTGATGGTTTCGACCACGCCCTTGCGCTCGATCTCGACACCCACGGCGCGGCCGTTCTCGATGACGATCTTGCGGGCGAAACCGCTAACCAGCGTGACATTGCCGCGCTTCAGCGCCGGCCGCAGATAGGCGTTGGCGGCGGACCAGCGACGGCCGTTGTGGATGGTCTGCTCCATAAGGCCGAAACCTTCCTGCTTGGAGCCGTTATAGTCGTCCGTCAGTTCGAAGCCCGCCTGTGCGCCGGCCTGAATGAAGGCATGGAACAGAGGATTATTCACCGGCCCGCGCTGCACATGCAGCGGCCCATCCGTGCCACGCCATCCCTCCTCGCCGCCATGGCTGTGTTCCATGCGCTTGAAATAGGGCAGCACATCCGCATAGGCCCAGCCATGCGCGCCAAGCTCTTCCCAGCGGTTGAAATCCTCCGCATGGCCGCGCACATAAACGAGGCCGTTGATGGAAGACGAACCGCCGATGACTTTTCCGCGCGGCGCCGTAATTCTGCGGTTGTCGAGGTTCGGCTCGGGCTCGGAGAGATAACCCCAATTATAGCGCTTCATGCTCATCGGCCATGCGAGTGCGGCCGGCATCTGGATGAAGGGGCCGAAATCCGATCCACCGGCCTCGATGACAATCACCGAATAACGGCCGTCTTCGGACAGGCGGTAGGCGATGGCGGAACCTGCGGAGCCGGAGCCGACGATGATGTAATCTGCTTGCATGATCTGCTCTCTCCGATGAGCGTTGGTTCCGATTGATTGCTGGCGGGTGGGGCTTCACCCCCCTCTGCCCTGCCGGGCATCTCCCCCTCAAGGGGGGAGATCGATCTGCGGCGAGGTTTCGCCCATCTCAATGTTTGCGAATGAGGTGGCGGTAGCGCCTCCTGCCGATCTCCCCCCTTGAGGGGGAGATGCCCGGCAGGGCAGAGGGGGGTAAGCCTCACCCGCCAACCGTCAATAAGGCGCGTCCACCTTCCCCGTGCTCACATAAACCGTCTTCAACTCGCTATAATGCTCCAGCGCCGCCGCCGAATTCTCCCGCCCGAAGCCGGATTGTTTCGAGCCGCCAAACGGGATTTCCACCGGGCAGAGATTGTACGTATTGATCCACAGCGTACCGGCCTCCAGCCCATCCACCACACGGTGGGCGCGGGCAAGGTCGGCGGTAAAGACGCCGCCGGCCAGCCCGAATTCCGTGGCGTTGGCGCGGGCGAGAACCTCGTCCTCATCGTCGAAATCCAGAACACACATGACAGGGCCGAAGATTTCTTCGCGGGCAATGGTCATGTTGTCGGTCACATCGGCAAACACGGTCGGCTGCACGTAAGCGCCCTCACCCGCAACATTGTTGGGAATGCCGCCACCGGTGACGAGTGTTGCGCCTTCCGCCTTGCCCTTTTCGATATAGGCGAGAACCTTCTCCTGCTGGGCTTTGGAGACCAGCGGGCCGAGATGGGTGGCATAGTCGAGCGGATCGCCGAGGATCATCGCCTCGGTGCGGCGCTTCAGGTTTTCGAGGAAGCGGTCCTTGGCCTTTTTCTGCACGAAGACGCGCGTGCCATTGGAGCAGACCTGCCCTGAGGAATAAAAATTCCCGAGCATCGCACCGCCGACCGCGCTTTCGATATCGGCATCGTCGAAGACGATCAGCGGCGACTTGCCGCCGAGTTCCATCGTCACGTGCTTCAGATGCCCGGCAGCGGCGGCGGCCACCTTGCGGCCGGTCGGCACCGAGCCGGTGAGCGAGACCTTGGCGACATCGGGGTGATTGACCAATAACGGGCCAGTATCGCGATCACCCTGAATGACGTTGAACAGGCCCTTGGGCAGTCCCGCCTCGATGAGGATTTCGGCAATCTTCAAGGCGCCGAGCGGGGTGTTTTCCGAGGGTTTGAAGACCATGGCGTTGCCGGCGACAAGCGCAGGGGCCGCCTTCCAGCAGGCGATCTGCTGCGGATAGTTCCAGGCGCCGATACCGACGCAGACGCCGAGCGGCACGCGTTTGGTATAGGCGAAATCGCCACCAAGCGGGATGTAATCGCCGTTCAGTGCCGAAGGTGCGATGCCGCCGAAAAATTCGAAGGCATCCGCACCTGATGTCGGGTCGGCGACGATGGTTTCCTGAATGGGCTTGCCGGTATCCAGCGTCTCGAGCGTCGAAAGCGCGTCGTTGCGTTCACGCATGATATCGGCGGCGCGCTTGAGGATACGGCCACGGGCCATGGGGCTCATCGCCGCCCATTCCTTCTGGGCGCGTTTGGCCGAGGCGATGGCGCGCTCGACAATCGCCGGGGTTGCCGCATGCAGCCTTGCGATGACCTCACCGGTGGCCGGAAAGATGCTTTCGAAAAGGGTGCCGGTATTGTCTTCGACATAGTCGCCGTCGATAAAATGCGAAGCTTTGGGCTGCGCCTTAAGCGGCGTCGCAATGGTCATGTCAAAGTCTCCTTAAAGAACGCGGATGGACGGCCTAGGGCGCTGTCCATCGGGATAGGGTTTGAGCTGCATGTCGAAATAATCCTCGACAAGCGCCGGCGCGGAAGCGAGGCCGAGCGGGGCTGAATGCAGGCTGTGTCTGATATAAAGCCCGTCGATGAGGGCCGCCGCCCCCTCCGCAATGCGTGCGGCATCATCGGGCGGGCAGAGCCGGTTGAGGCTTGCCATGAGGTTGGAGCGCAGGCGGCGGGAATAAATCACCAGCAGCCGCCGGGTTTCCTCCGAACGCTGCGCCTCGACATAAAAGGCAAGCCATGCCGCCACCGTTTCCGGCGTGAACTGATCGCTCTGGAAGGAGACATGCACGATGGCACTCAGCCTTTCACGCGGACCGGAAGCGCGGGTCAGCGCGGCGACGGCATCGCGCCTGAGGTCGCGCAGCAGGCTGCGGATGGTTTCGAGAAGAAGCTGCTGCTTGCTGCCGAAATAATGATGCGCAAGGGCCGCCGACACGCCCGCTTCCCGGGCGATGTCAGACATCGTCACATTCAGCGAACCATGGTGGCCGATGGTGCGCAGCGCCGCATCAACAAGCGCCTTGCGGCGCAGAGGCTCCATTCCGATCTTGGGCATAATCGTCTCCTTGACGGATGGCAAATTATTCTTGATTGATCAATCAATCAATAAAAAATGCGCCATTTCATGTCGCGGATTTGCGATGGATCATATTTTCCATCGCCCTGTTCCGATAATCTCATCAATGCCGAGCAGCGTTATGAACCCGCCGCTGCTGCGCGGCTCGCATCCGCTCACTTCCCCTCCTCACAGGGGAAAAACTAAACCGTGATATACTGCGAATTGGGAATGAAACGCGTTTCGTGCTAATATGAGAAGTGATACAAATTTCGCTGGAAGCGGCGCCAGACGAAAAACGATAAAAACGCCCGCCATAGACCACGACGGTACCCGGTCCGCAAACTGGACATCAAAGGTTCGATCGCAGTGTTTAAAGAAGGGAGTGATATCATGCCAATGGTAACAGTATCGATTTCCCCGGAACAGGCAGCAAGAATGCGCGAGGCCGTGAATTGCGGCGCTTACGCATCCGGCAGCGAGGTCGTCAGGGCCGCGCTGCGGCTATGGGCGGCCTCTGCACAGCACAACACGGAAACAAGCCCTGCCGCCCCTGTCGAAGCGGACCGGGAACGCATGAATGTTGCGGAACTCTACGCCGCTCACACCGGGCACGCACGCCGGGCCTGATGCTTGCCCGACAACCCCGCATATTGAGGGGGCTGTGATAAAACGTTCATCAAAGCTTCACAGTCGTGAAAGCTTTTGTTGACCTGTCATCTGCAATTGTTCGCCGTAAAAGAAGCGGCCCCTTTATGGCGCATTTTCGCGCCATGCAATCAAGGAGCCGGCCAATTGCGGAGAACGAAATGCAGGCCGTCACGATGGAGAATGATGTCATAAGGCGATTTGCCTCCGGGCACATGTTTCCCATGGCGAAGCTTGTACTTGAAACCGCGTTTCAGCCGATTGTCGAGGCGACGACGGGCACGATTTTCGGTTATGAATCGCTGATGCGCGGCCATGACCGGCTCGGTTTTTCCAATCCGCTGGCGCTTCTCGACCAGGCTGCTGCCGACGGCGAACTGAAGGCTTTCGAGCAGATGCTGGCAAGCCGCGCGCTGGCAAAGTTCTCCACCCTTCCCGACTTTTCCTCCACCACGCTGTTCCTCAATCTCGATGTGCGGCTGATCCCGCATGGCGACGCCATTCTCGACAAGCTCGTCGGCCATCTGGCGCGGGCAGGCATTCCGGCCTCCTCCATCTGCTTTGAGCTTTCCGAACGTTTCGACAATACCAGCGTGCCGGAATTCACGGCGCTGATTGCCCGTATGCGCAAGGAAGGCTTCAAGCTGGCGATCGATGATTTCGGCGCCGGTCACGGCGAGATGAAGCTTTTGTGCGACTATCCGCTGGACTACCTGAAGATCGACCGGCACTTCATCAGTGGCGTCGATCATCTTCCGCGCAAACAGCACCTCGTTCGCAACATCGTCAACATCGCCCATGTTCTCGGTGTGCGGGTGATTGCGGAAGGCATCGAAACGGAAGCGGAGTTTCTGACCTGCCGCGAATATGGCGTCGATCTGGTGCAGGGCTGGCTGATCGCCAAGCCGACCGTCTTCACCAGCGAGCTTCCAGAGAGCTTTCCGCACCTCAACCGCATGGGCGTGGCGCGGCGCAGCAGCCAGTCGCTGGATGAAATATTGATCCGCCGGGAAATTGAGCGTCTTCCCACCGTCTATGAGCATGACAGCGTCGATAATGTCTTCGAACTGTTTCGCAGAAACCCGCAGCAGGCATTTTTTCCGGTTCTCAACGCCAATGGCGAACCGCGCGGCGTCATCAACGAATATCACCTCAAGGAATATATCTACCGGCCTTTCGGTCGCGACCTGCTCAAGAACAAGATCTATGAGCGCACCATCTCCCATTTCGTCGATCCCGCGCCGATCGTCGGTCTTGATGCGGATGCCGACCAGTTGATGAACATGTTCGCCAGCATGGGCGGCAGCGCCTGCATCATCCTGACCGAGAACATGCGTTACGCCGGCATCGTCTCGGCGGCCTCGCTCATCAAGGTCATCAATGAAAAACAGCTGAAGATGGCGCAGGACCAGAACCCGCTGACCGCGCTGCCCGGTAACCGTGCCATTGGCGGCTTCATTGCCGACAGCTGCGGCGACGGCGACGAGACGCGGTTTTTCTGCTATTGCGACTTCGACAATTTCAAACCCTTCAACGACAAATACGGCTTCAACGCCGGTGACCACGCCATTACCCTGTTTTCAGCGCTGATGCGCCGCTACTTTTTTGCCGGCGACTGCTTTCTCGGCCATATTGGCGGCGACGATTTCTTCATCGGCGCGCGGGACTGGACGGTGGAGGAACTGACGGAAATCCTCGAACGCCTGCTCAGCGATTTTCATGACGACGTGGCGGAACTCTATTCGCCGGAGGACCGGCAGGCAGGCCGCATGGTCGGCCTCGACCGGCGCGGCAATGAGCGGGATTTCGCCCTGCTGCGCTGCTCGATCGGTGTGCTCACCCTGCCGAAAGGGCTGATCATCGCCAATCCCGAACGCATCGGCAGCGAAATCGCCGGGGTCAAGACAGCCGCGAAGGAAAACGAAAGCGGCCTCGTCATCCGGGTGTTCGGCGAGACGAATTGAGAAATAGACTCTGGGCTTGGGATGCGTTCGCCTCTGCGTGCGTCGCTCACCCCCCTCTGTCCTGCCGGACATCTCCCCCTCAAGGGGGGAGATCGGCAAGAAGCGCTACAGCCACGTCATTCTCTGAAATCGAGACGGCCGAAACCTCACGGCATGTCGATCTCCCCCCTTGAGGGGGAGATGTCCGGCAGGACAGAGGGGGTGAGCGGCATACTCCAAGCCCGTGTCGTCCAAAAACGTGCAGCGCGCCGCAGCGTCAAAGAGCCGCCTTCCCTAAAGGACGCATCCGGCCTACATCTTAAGGTAACGCCAATGCTCAGGGAGTTGCCCTCGCCCATGTCCGACCCCACGACCCTGCCCGAAACAATGCGCTTCATCGACCTTCCTTCCCATGGCGGCCCGGAGGTCATGCGGCTTTCGCAGATGGCTTTGCCGAAACCCGCCAAAGGCGAGATTCTGGTCAAGGTCGAGGCGACGGGCGTCAACCGTCCCGATGTCGCGCAGAGACAGGGCATCTATCCGCCGCCCAAGGATGCAAGCCCGATCCTCGGCCTGGAGATTGCCGGAGAAGTCGTTGCTCTCGGCGAAGGTGTCACCGAATTCAAGCCGGGCGATAAAATCTGCGCGCTCGCCAATGGCGGCGGTTACGCAGAATATTGCACCGTGCCGGCCAGTCAGTCCCTGCCCTTCCCCAAGGGTTATGATGCCGTCAAAGCCGCAGCGCTGCCGGAAACCTTCTTCACTGTCTGGGCCAATCTCTTCCAGATGGCGGGCCTCACCGAAGGCGAAAGCGTGCTGATCCACGGCGGCACCAGCGGCATCGGCACGACGGCCATCCAGCTCGCCAAAGCATTTGGTGCGGAGGTCTATGCCACGGCCGGCTCAGCGGAAAAATGCGACGCCTGCGTCAAGCTCGGCGCCAAACGGGCGATCAATTACCGCGAAGAGGATTTCGCCGCCGTCATCAAGGCCGAGACCGGCGGCAAGGGCGTGGATGTGGTTCTCGACATGATCGGCGCGGCCTATTTCGAAAAGAACATCGCCGCGCTCGCCAGGGACGGCTGCCTCTCCATCATCGCCTTTCTGGGTGGCACGACGGCCGATAAAGTCGATCTGCGGCCCATCATGGTCAAACGCCTCACCGTCACCGGCTCCACCATGCGGCCCCGCACCGCCGAAGAAAAACGAGCGATCCGCGACGACCTCATCGAGCTGGTCTGGCCGCTCATCGAAAGCGGTAAAGTCGCACCGGTGATCAACCGGGTCTTTGCGCTGGATGAGGTCGTGGAAGCGCACCGGCTGATGGAAAGCAGCAATCATATCGGCAAGATCGTGATGCGGGTGTCGTGACGCCATGAACCGGGCCCGTTGTTTTGATTGACAACAGACGAGTGGGTTGTCATGAATAACAACATGAAGGCGGTCCTGATCGAAAAGACCCGCAAAGTGATCGATGAGACGGCCTTCTTCGAGGTTGTCTTGTGGCACCTGCCCGAGCCTGTTCCCGGAAGCGACCATCCGTTCAAATACCGGCTGGCGCTGGTGGTCAGAGGGGAATGTGTTCTGCGTTATGACAATGAACGTGGCAAAGGCGATCATCGTCATATGGACGGGCATGAAGACGCCATTGCATTCACCAGGCTCGAAGCCCTGTTCGATGCTTTTCAGGCGGATATGGAAAGGATTTTGTCATGACGGCACTTACTGTACGTCTCGGCACTGTTGACGACATTAAAAGCCGGTTCGCTGCCGCCGGAAACCTCGCCATGTCCGGAAAGCCGGTGGAGGCGAAACCATCCGTCGAATTTTCCAGCTATGAGGACCTGCACCGCATTCTCGCGCCGCTGCGCCTTGCCATCGTCAAGGTTCTGGCCGGACAGGGACCGCTTTCGATCCGTGAGGTCGCACGTCGGGTTGGCCGGGATGTGCAGGCCGTCCATCGCGACGTGACGACGCTGCTCCACGCGGGCATTATCGACAGGAGCGAGGTCGGGATCGAGTTTCCCTATGACAGCATCCACTTCGAATTCGACGTGAAGGCGGGAGAAGCGGCGTAAGCGCCGGAGGCCGATGACGGCGGAACCTCTTGCATTACTCACGAATCGTACTACCTTCTAGTTATGTTCAACGTATCGGAAGGAGGTGATCCAATGTCTAGTGAGATTTCGGTCTCTGGTGCAGGCAATGGAAAGGGTGTGTTTTCGACGGGGCAACCCTCGGCGTAAACCTCTTGCCTTCGGAACGTTGAGAAACAGTCCCGGGTCTGTAAACAGGACCAAACTCATGGAAGGGTCGCTTCGGCGGCCCTTTTCCGTTTCCGGGTTATTTGCCTTTGATGACGACGCGCGTGCGGATGCCCCTGCGGCAGGTTCGGTGCCCTACGTTGCCTTGAAACTTCTCTCCCGTCATGCCGGGCTTGATCCGGCATCCAGCAGACGCGAGTCTGCGCGGCGAGAAGGAAGCCTTTCAGCCCAAGGACTTGGGCTGGCTGGATATCGGCTCAAGGCCGGTATGACGGAGAACTGGGAGAGCGGCGGATCATCGACCGTCAATTACGGTCACGTCCCCTACTTCTTCCCGAACACCTTCCACCGTGTCGGGCGGAAGCGCAGTTCTGCGCCCACGGCCACGGCGGCGTTGAGCGGGACTTCGATTTCGAGGTGATAGGGCTCGTGGCCGTTATTAGCGATGTCGATTTCGGCGATACGGGTGCCCGCGAGGCGGCGACAGGTGGTGACCTTGCCGTAAAGCGCGTCCTTCTCCTGCGTCAGCACCACATCTTCCGGACGGAAGAAAAGCTCGCCCTCGCCCGTGCCGCTCTCATCGATGCCGATGCTTTCACCCTGAAACAGCACATGGCCGTCACGGATCGTTACCGGCAGGCTGGAGGATTCGCCGATGAAGGAGAAAACGAAGGGGGAGTTGGGCGTGTCGTAGACATCGTCTGCCGTGCCGACCTGTTCGATCTTGCCCTGGCTCATGACAACGACGCGGTCGGCCAGTTCCAGCGCCTCTTCCTGATCGTGGGTGACGAAAACAGTGGTGTGGCCGGTACGGTCGTGGAATTCGCGCAGCCAGCGGCGCAGCTCCTTGCGCACCTTGGCGTCGAGCGCGCCGAAGGGTTCATCGAGAAGCAGGACCTTCGGCTCGATGGCGACGGCGCGGGCGAGCGCCACGCGCTGGCGCTGGCCGCCGGAAAGCTGGGTGGGGTAGCGCTTTTCGAGACCGGAGAGATGCACCATGTCGAGAAGCTCGGACACCCGCCTGCGGATTTCCGCCTTTGGCGGGCGCTTGGCGGAGGGGCGCACCTTCAGGCCGAAGGCGATATTGTCGGCCACCGTCATATGGCGGAACAGCGCATAGTGCTGGAACACGAAACCGACATTGCGCTCCTGCACCGTGCGGTGGGACGCATCCTCATCACCGAAGAAGATTTGACCCTGCGTCGGCTGTTCGAGGCCGGCGATCAGACGCAAGAGCGTCGTCTTGCCGGAACCGGAAGGACCGAGCAGCGCGATCAGCTCGCCTGAGCGTATGTCGAGCGACACGTCGTTCAGCGCCGGAAAGCGATCGAACTGCTTGGTGATGCCGGAAACTTTCACTTCCATGAAGATGCCTTTCAATGCTTGCCGGCTGCGTTGCCCGCGCCAAAGCGTATTTCGAGAATGGTTTTGAGAACGAGCGTCACGAGCGCCAGACCGGCCAGCAGCGTCGCCACCGCAAAGGCAGCGCCGATATTGTACTCATTATAGAGTATCTCGACATGCAGCGGCATGGTGTTGGTCTCGCCGCGAATATGGCCTGATACGACAGAGACGGCGCCGAACTCACCCATGGCGCGGGCGTTGCAGAGCAGCACGCCGTAAAGCAGGCCCCATTTGATATTGGGCAGCGTGACATACCAGAAGGTCTGCCAGCCGGACGCGCCGAGCGAAATCGCCGCCTCCTCGTCGCCATTGCCCTGATCCTGCATCAGCGGGATCAGTTCACGCGCGACGAAGGGAAAGGTGACGAAGATGGTGGCCAGCACGATGCCGGGCACCGCGAAGAGGATTTCGATGCCGTAACTCTTCAGCCATGGCCCGAGCACGCTGTGGGCGGAGAACAGGATGACATAGACCAGACCGGAAATAACCGGCGAGATCGAAAACGGCAGGTCGATGAGCGTTATCAGGAACGCTTTGCCCTTGAACTCAAATTTGGCGATCGCCCAGGCGGCGGCAACCCCGAAGACCACATTGAGCGGCACCGAGATGGCGGCGACAAGCAGCGTGAGGCGGATGGCGGAGAACGCATCCGGCTCCACAATCGCTTCCCAGAAGGCATCCGCGCCCTTGCGGAAGGCTTCGAAGAAGACTGAGACGAGCGGCAACACGAGGAAGGCCGCGAGGAACAGGAAGGCAACGGCGATCAGCGCCAGACGGGCGGGAAGGCTTTCGCTGGCGGGATCACGAAACGGCCGGGGGGACGTGCGGGAAGCGGTCTCAGACATAACCGTACCTCTTGCGGCTCCAGGCCTGAATGAGATTGATGAGGAACAGCATGGCAAACGAGATGATCAGCATGATGGTGGCGATGCCAGTCGCGGCCGCATAATTGAACTCCTCCAGCCTGATGACGATGAGGAGCGGCGCGATTTCCGAGACATACGGAATGTTGCCGGCGATGAAGATGACTGAGCCATATTCGCCGACGCCGCGCGCGAAGGCGAGCGCGAAACCCGTGAGGATGGCGGGCGTGAGGCTCGGCAGCAGCACTCTTGTGATGGTCTGGAAACGGTTGGCGCCGAGCGTGGCCGCCACCTCCTCCACCTGCCGGTCGATCTCTTCCATGACCGGCTGCACCGTGCGAACCACGAAAGGCAGGCCGATGAAGATCAACGCAATGACGATGCCGGTCGGCGTAAACGCGATCTTGATGCCGAAGGGTTCGAACAGCGAACCGACCCAGCCGCGATTGGCGTAAAGCGTGGTGAGCGCGATACCGGCGACCGCCGTTGGCAGGGCAAAGGGCAGATCGACAATGGCATCGACAAAACGGCGACCGGGAAACCGGTAACGTGTCAGCACCCAGGCGACGATGACGCCGAAAACGGCGTTGACCAGAGCGGCGATGAAGGCCGTGCCGAAGCTGACGCGCAGCGCATTCAGCGTTCGGCTATCCGTGGCAATCGCAATGAAATCTGCAAAACCAAGTTTCGCCGTGGACCAGACAAGGCCGCCGAGCGGAATAAGAATGATGAGAAACAGATAGGTGACGGTGTAACCAAACGTCAGGCCGAAGCCGGGTATGACGCTCGACTGCCGCCATTTCCACCTGTTTCCGGATGTATTATTGCTCATCAAGGCTCCGGATAATCTTTGTTTTTGTACATTTCCAGGACAGGAAACCGGGGTCCACTTTTCTTGGAAATGCCCTCTGGGAGCCGGCGTTCCCCGGCGTTTATTATAAAGTATCGACCGGCACGGCGTCCGGTCGATCAGGTTCTTATTGTCTTGTCCCTGCGGACGGGTGATCGCGTTTCACCCCATCATCCGCTTACTTTGCGGGCTTGTAAATCTGGTCGAAGATGCCGCCATCACCGAAATGTTCCGGCTGCGCCTTGGCCCAACCACCGAAGATCGGGTCGTCGATGGTGACGAGCTTGATATCGGGCAGCTGCTTCAGCAGATCCTTGGAGACCACGGCGGGGTTGGACGGGCGGTAGAAGTGCTTGGCCGCAATATTCTGTCCCTCATCGGAATAGAGATATTGCAGATAGGCTTCCGCCGCCTTGCGGGTGCCCTTGGCGTCGACATTCGCATCGACCACCGCGACCGGCGGTTCGGCAAGGATCGAGATCGGCGGCACGACGATATCGAAGGCGTCAGCGCCGAATTCCTGACCGGCGAGATAGGCTTCGTTTTCCCAGGCCAGCAGCACGTCGCCAATCTGGCGCTGCGCGAAGGTGACCGTGGAGCCGCGGGCGCCGGTATCGAGAACCGGGGCGCGCTTGTAGAGATCACCGACATAGGCCTTGATCTTGTCCTGGTCGCCCTTGAACTCTTCATTGGCCCAGGCCCAGGCGGCAAGGTAGTTCCAGCGGGCGCCGCCCGAGGTTTTGGGGTTCGGCGTAACGATCTGGATATCGCCCTTCACCAGATCGCCCCAATTATGGATGCCCTTGGGATTACCCTTGCGCACCAGGAAAACGATTGTAGAGGTGTAGGGCGAGGAGTTGTGCGGCAGGCGGGTGCGCCAGTCCTTGTTGATCTTGCCGGAATTCTGGACGATGGCGTCGATGTCACTCTGCAGCGCCAGCGTCACCACATCCGCTTCCAGACCATCGATGACGGAACGCGCCTGCTTGCCGGAGCCGCCATGCGACTGCTGGATCGTGACGTCCTCACCGGTATCGGCCTTCCACTTCTTGGCGAAAGCTTCGTTGAAATCCTTGTAGAGCTCACGGGTCGGATCATAGGACACGTTGAGCAGCTTGGTCTGCGCGGCGGCCGAGCCAGCGCCGCCAAGTGCCAGTGAAAGGCTAAGCGCGACAACGCTCAAACCGGACAGAAGCTTGGACATCGGTATTCCCTCCTGATTGCGATGGCTTAACTCTACCGGTTGAGTAGAGTTGGTCAATGAGGCCGAATACGATCGAAAAAGTGTTTCCCAAGAGCGTTTCCCCGGGCAACAAATACAGCGCAGCATAAGCGAAAGGCGCAACAAGCGTCGTGTAAAACTTTGCTGAATGCAAAACCGTTTCACTTTTTTGGCGATTTTTTGCCGCGATGGCGAAAAATATTATGGGGTTTTAGACGATTTTTTCGTTTTGAAGGAACGAGGCAAGGGGACCATTACAATCTCCTCATCCGTCATTCCGGCCCTGAGCCGGAATCCAGCCAGCCCAAGTCCTTGGGCTGAAGGAGTCGTTTCGCCGCGCAGACGCGCGTCGGCTGGATTCCGGCTCAGGGCCGGAATGACGGACGGGTTGAGGACCCTCGTTGCAAACTCTCGACAGCGAAACGTGAAAAAAGACGAGTGTCAGGCCGTCAAAAGCTCGGGCACTTCGACACCGGCCACCGCATCGGCGATGGTGGTGTTGAAAAGGATGTTGCGCGTCGCATCGGCCACGCGGGCAAAGACGTGGCGTATCTCGCACTGCTTTTCGCCGTCACAATCCTCGCAGCGCCGATAGGCGGTCTGCGACAGGCAGGGCAAGGGGGCAAGCGGCCCGTCGATGAGGCGAAGTACCTCGCCGAAGGTGATATCCGCAGCCGGGCGCGCCAAGAGATAACCGCCCTGCTTGCCGCGCCGGCTTTCGACCAGGCGTTCCTTCTTCATTTCAAGAAGGATCTGTTCGAGGAACTTTTTGGGGATGGCCTGTTCGCGGGCAATGTCGGAAATCTGCACAGGACAGGCACCGTCGGCCTTAGCCAGCGAAAGGAGCGCCCTCAGCGCATATTTTGCCTTCTGCGAAATCATCGTAAAACCAGTAGACCACAAGCCCGGAAACCCGGCAATTCCGGCTTAGCGCAGAAGTTGTCACAATTCAAATCCAAGCTGCGAAGAAGGTGAACGGGTATCTTTTGCTCATACCCCGCACGCCTGAGGCATTTTTGCTCTGAAGTGCAGCGCACAAGCACTGTCATTTCTGTTCGCGGATAAGGATTTCAACAATAATCGGCCATGGAAATCCCGGACGTGACAATGACGATCAATTCAGCAAATGCCTTAGCCGATACCGCTTCCTTCGACGCCACGCTTGCCGGGCTCGATCTGGCGGGTCGGCTTTCGTTTATCGCCGGCCTCGGCGGGCGGGCGGTTTTCACCACCAGCCTCGGCATTGAGGATCAGGTCATCACCGCCGCCATCGGCACGCATCGCCTGCCGATCGATGTCGTAACGTTGGAGACGGGTCGGCTGTTTAAGGAAACCGTCGATCTCATCGATGAAACCGAAGAGCGCTTCGGCATTGAAATCCGTCGCTTCCGGCCCGAACAGGACGATATCGACGCCTATGCCGAAAAATACGGCCTGAACGGTTTTTATGAGAGTGTCGAAGCCCGTCACGCCTGCTGTCATGTCAGAAAGCTGATCCCGCTCGGCAAGGCGCTTGATGGTGCTGCCTTCTGGATCACCGGCCTTCGTCGCGGCCAGTCGGGCAATCGCGCCACGACGCCTTTCGCCGAATTCGACGCCGAGCGTAATCTCATCAAGATCAATCCCCTGGCTGACTGGGATATCGACCTTATCCGCGCGCATGTGCTCAAGGAAAACATCCCCGTCAACCCGTTGCATCAGCGCGGTTACCCCTCCATCGGCTGCGAGCCGTGTACGCGCGCCATCAAGCCCGGCGAGCCTGAGCGCGCCGGACGATGGTGGTGGGAAAACGACGAGAAGCGCGAATGCGGTCTTCACGTCGCCGGTGCGGAGCAAACATCCGCCGTTTCCGCCATCCCGCAACGATAATCATTCAGTACATCTCCCGGAGTTCACAATGTCCAACGCAGTCCACGAGACGGACAGCAAGAATACTGTCGCATCCAAGCCGCCGCTCGATCCCCATCTGAAGGCGCTTGAAAACGAAGCTATTCATATTTTCCGCGAAGTCGCCGCCGAATTCGATAACCCTGTGATGCTTTATTCCATCGGCAAGGATTCATCCGTGCTGCTGCACCTGGCGCGCAAGGCGTTTTTCCCGGGTCGCATTCCCTTCCCGCTGTTGCACGTCAATACCGGCTGGAAGTTCAAGGAAATGATCGAATTCCGCGACAATATCGTCAAGGAATATGATCTCGACCTCATTTCCTACACCAACCCGCGCGGTGCGAGTGAAAACGTCACGCCCTTCTCCCATGGATCGGCGCTTTACACCGACATCATGAAAACAGAAGCGCTGCGTCAGGCGCTGGATGCCGGCCAGTTCGATGCGGCCTTCGGCGGTGCGCGTCGTGACGAGGAGGCGAGCCGCGCCAAGGAACGCATCTATTCCTTCCGCACGCCCGACCACAAATGGGACCCGCGCAACCAGCGCCCGGAACTGTGGAACATCTATAACGGCATGGTCCGCAAGGGCGAAAGCGTGCGTGCCTTCCCGCTTTCCAACTGGACCGAAGTCGACATCTGGCGTTACATCGAAGCGGAAAACATTCCGCTGGTGCCGCTCTATTACGCCGCCGATCGCCCCTATATCGAGCGTGACGGCATGATGATCCTTGCCGAAGACGAGCGGCTGGAACTGTTGCCAGGCGAAGAGATCAAGCACGGCTCGATCCGCTTCCGCACGCTCGGCTGCTTCCCGCTGACCGGCGCGATCCGATCCGAGGCGGCGACGCTTCAGGAGGTCATTGCCGAACTCGAAATCGCCACCGTCTCCGAGCGGCAGGGCCGCGCGATTGACCGCGACCAGTCCGGCTCCATGGAGAAGAAGAAGCGCGAGGGGTATTTCTGATGAGTGCCGCTGCCATCAATCCCCCCTCTTCCGCCACCATCCTGCCGTTTGCCGAACATTCGAAGGCGACACGCGACACGCGTCCGCTGCGCCTCATTACCTGCGGCAGCGTCGATGACGGCAAATCGACCCTGATCGGCCGTCTTCTCTGGGACACCAAGGCCGTCAAGGAAGATCAGGCCGCCACGCTGCACCGCGACAGCGGCAAGCAGAACGATCTCGGCCTGCCCGATTTCGCGTTGCTGCTCGACGGTCTTCAGGCGGAGCGCGAACAGGGCATCACCATCGATGTCGCCTATCGTTATTTCGCCACCGACCGGCGCGCCTTCATCGTTGCCGACACGCCCGGCCATGAACAATATACCCGCAACATGGCGACCGGCGCTTCCACGGCCGATCTCGCCGTGCTTTTGGTCGATGCGCGCACCGGCATTCTGGAACAGACGCGCCGCCACGCCACCATTGCGGCGCTGATGGGCATCCGGCAATTCGTGCTGGCGATCAACAAAATTGACCTGACGAATTACGACAAGGCCGGTTTCGAACTGATCGCCCACGAATTCCGCGAGTTCGCCTCCGATCTCGGCATCAAGCAGATTACCGCCATTCCGATGTCGGCGCTGAAGGGCGAAAATGTCGTTCTCTCCGGCAAGGCCTCCATGCCCTGGTATGAAGGTCCGACGCTGGTGGAGACGCTGGAGCTCGCCACCGTTCGCTCCGCGCAGTCCGGCGGCTTCCGCCTGCCGGTACAGCGTGTCTCGCGTCCCGGTGAGAGCTTCCGTGGTTATCAGGGCACGGTTGCCGGCGGTTCGGTGAAGCCGGGCGATAGCGTCGTGGTTTTGCCTTCTGGCATGGTCGCCAATGTCAAGCAGATCGTCACCTTCGATCTGGTACGCAACGCCGCCGTCGCGGGTGATGCCGTCACCCTCGTGCTCGACCGTCAGGTGGATGTCTCGCGCGGCGACATGATCGTCTCCATCGAGGCGCAGCCGCAGACAGGCCTTGCCTTCGACGCACAGATCGTGGCCTTGCAGCCGGGCGGCATCGAGGCGGGAAAACGCTACTGGCTGAAAAGCGGCAGCCGCCGCCAGCGCGTCAGCGTGCAACCGATCAGCCAGCTGAACCTCAAGGAAGGCGAATGGCAGGCGCATGAGACGTCGCTGCCGATGAACGCCATCGGCAAGGTGCGGCTCTCCTTCGACGAGACGGCAATTTTCGATGCCTATGAACAGAACCGGGCAACCGGCTCCTTCATCCTGATCGACCCCGACACCAACAACACGGTTGCGGGCGGCATGATCGCCGGCAAGCGCAGCGTTGGTGCGGCGGAAGAAAAGGGCGACCGGGTCATCCTCTCGCTGCCCGCCGATCTTGCCGAAAAGCTGCTGGCGAGCGAGTTGCTGGCCAGACACCGCGACGAGATCGACATTCGCCGCACCGATGTGGCGACCGCCTCAAGGCTGATCGGCGATCTGGACTGAGAAAATTTCCGATACAAACAAAAAGGCGACCGCAGTGCGGTCGCCTTTTTTCGTTGCGGGCCATAGGTGCGAGGCGCCGCTTAAAATACAAACATATAAAGCAGAATGATCACCACAACCGGAACGCCCATAGCCCACAGTGCAATACCCTTTAGCATATTATCCTCCATTGTTATTGTGAATGGATAACGGCTGAAGTGCGGTTGCGTTCCCTGCTGCTGAGCCGACAATGGCTTCATCGCAGTCAATAAGCACGTGAAGGCAGGCGGAACCGGGAAGACGGCAAGCGCCATTGCACCCCGCCACATTGGCGCTGAAGCCTGCGCCGTCACCCATCGCGCAACCACGACCTGTTCGCTGTTCGCAGGGAAACCCGTGGAACCGCGTTCAGGCCCGGTTAATGGCCGACACGTCACTCTCTCAACAATGGAACTACGTACTCCAGCGCACGTTGGGGTCCGTCATTGGGAGATTAAGATCATGAAAATTTTGACTGCAGCGATCTGTCTTGTTTCGGTCGGCATCCTGAGCGGCTGTGTTGACGATCGGGGATACCGTAGCGGCGGATACTATACGACAGGCGTATACTACCGCTCCTATGACCGCGATCGCCACTACCGCGACTACGATCGTCGCGACTGGCGCGACCGGAGGGATTGGCGTGATCGTCGGGACTGGCGTGGTGACCACCGCTACCGCTGATAATGGTCGACTGGACCTACATCAGGCCGATTATTTCTGGAACTGGTGATGGGATGGTTTGACAGACGTCCGGCGCGCGGCCGTTGTTTGCTTTTCTCATTCTCGCGCTGACGAGAATGAGAAACTCACTACTCTTATAGTCGCTAATGTGGAGACTATGGACGGCACAACTGGGCGTCGAACCCGCGCAGTAGGCGACCGCATTCTAACCGGCCAGGGTTTTAAACGGTCCGGCTTTGATACGAGACTTTAGATTCAGGGATTTTCAGGAAATATCGGGATCAGTTGCAAGCCATCGTGAATGTGAGGCTTTTAGCTGGTCGGAGTGAGAGGATTCGAACCTCCGACCCCCACGTCCCGAACGTGGTGCGCTACCAGACTGCGCTACACTCCGTGACCAGCGGCGCTTCTATAGACCAGCCTCCAGCATTCGACAAGCGGCATATTGCATTTTTTATGACAAGTTTTCTCCCTGCAGCGAGGCAGCCTCGCCAACCGCTTGCGGCAAAGGGCGCAGGGCTGAAAAACGTTACAAAAAAGCAATTGTGGCAGGAAATTTTCGTCAAGCCGCATACCTCCCCTGCCCGCCGCCGCCAAATCTGCTAGGGGAACGGAATGACCGGCGGGATGCCGGACACGGCACAAAGGACATTTCACCATGCTATTTCGCAGCATAACGCTCGCAGGGCTCGCCATTGCGCTCTCCGCCTGCACGACATCGGAAGGCTCCTCCGTCCCTTCCTTCACCCAGAAGAGCCCCGTTGAAACACGGTGGGTCGGTCAGTCGGCAGGCATTTTCTTCGCAAAATTCGGCCCACCGCTGAGCGACACGGAATCCGGCAGCTCCACCGTCTATAACTGGCGCGGCGGTTACAAGAAGGCCACCATTCCGGCCAGGTTCGAAGAAGGCAAGGACGGCAAGAAGGGTCGCCAGATTTCGCCCGCCCGCACCGCCTCGCTCTCCTGCACGGTGCAGCTGGTCGTTTCCAGCAATTATACGATCACCTCGGTGCGCACGGTCTCCGACCGCCCCGGCGTCAACGGCCCCAGCTACTGCGCGGAATTCCTCGCCGCGAACTAAGGTTCGCCCCGGAAACCGGACGAACAAGGCCCGCCCGAAACGGCGGGCCTTTTCACTTTTTCGGGATTATTGTCATTTTCCTGAAAAAACTTTCGCCTAAAATCACAAGGCCCGTTCCATTGCGCCATGCACGCACGGGATTGTGGGCCGTTGCGCAATATTCGGCCCACAGAGCACTTTCAACCGTTTGAAAGCCCTGCCTGATCTTCGCATTCATAAAACTGACAATCCGCAAGACCGGAAAAAGCGCTATTGCGACCATATATCCCGACGAGCCAGCTGCAAAAACGCTTGAACTGGAGTGAAAAAGTCCGGGTTGTGCCGCTTTGCGCTTTGCTATAACGGGGCGGACGGGAGGAGTGTTTTTAACACAAAACAAGAATCAGGTATGGCCGTGACTCCCATCGATCAAGACAAATCCCAGCTCACTGATCTTTCCCAGGATACCTCCCTTTCCCAAGCATTTCCCCCCGGCGTGCTTCCAATGAACCGCCGTCAGGTTCTGGGTGGCGCGCTTGCCGGGATTGCCGCAGCGGCGCTGCCCTCTTCTCCACTTCTCGCCAGCACGACCGCCAAGAAGGTCGACGTGCTTTTGATCGGCGGCGGCATCATGAGCGCGACGCTCGGTGTATGGCTGCGCGAACTCGAGCCCACCTGGTCGATGCAGATGCTGGAGCGGCTGGATGGCGTGGCGCTTGAAAGCTCCAACGGCTGGAACAATGCCGGCACCGGACATTCCGCGCTGGCGGAACTCAACTACACGCCGGAAGACGACAACGGCAACATCAAGATCGCCCAGGCCATCAACATCAACGAATCCTTCCAGATTTCCCGGCAGTTCTGGGCTTGGCAGGTGAAGAACGGTGTTTTGAAGAACCCGCGATCCTTCATCAACCACACGCCGCATATGAGCTTCGTCTGGGGTGATGAAAACGTCGCCTATCTGGAAAAGCGCTATCAGGCGCTCAAAACCAGCCCGCTTTTCGCCGGCATGGAATATTCCAGCGACCCCGAGCAGATCAAGAAGTGGGTGCCGCTGATGATGGAAGGCCGCGATCCTTCCCAGAAGATCGGCGCGACCTGGTCGCCGCTCGGCACCGACATGGAATTCGGCGAAATCACCCGGCAATTCGTGTCGCATCTGCAGGGCGACCAGAATTTCGACCTTCAGGTCAACAGCGAGGTTTCCGACATTCAGCGCAATGCCGATGGCAGCTGGCGCGTGACCTATACCAACACCAAGACCGATGCCGAACAGGTGGTGGATGCGAAATTCGTGTTCATCGGCGCCGGCGGCGGCGCGCTGCATCTGTTGCAGATGTCCGGTATTCCGGAAGCGGACGATTATGCCGGCTTCCCGGTGGGCGGTTCGTTCCTCATCAACGAGAACCCTGACGTGACGATGCAGCATCTGGCCAAGGCCTATGGCAAGGCCTCGGTCGGCTCGCCGCCGATGTCGGTTCCGCATCTCGATACGCGCGTGCTGGGCGGCAAGCGCGTCATCCTGTTTGGACCTTTCGCCACCTTCTCCACCAAGTTCCTGAAGGAAGGCTCCTATTTCGATCTCGTCTCCTCGGTCACAACAAGCAATGCCTGGCCGATGGTGCGGGTGGGCATCGATGAATATCCGCTGGTGGAATATCTCGCTGGCCAGCTGATGATGTCGGATGACGACCGTTTTGCCGCGCTGAAGGAATATTTCCCGAATGCCAAGCAGGGCGAATGGCGCCTGTGGCAGGCCGGCCAGCGCGTGCAGATCATCAAGCGCGACGAAGAAAAGGGCGGCGTGCTGCGGCTCGGCACCGAAGTCGTCGCCGCACAGGACGGCAGCATCGCCGGCCTGCTCGGCGCTTCGCCGGGCGCCTCCACGGCCGCGCCGATCATGCTCAGCGTTCTGGAAAAGGTGTTCAAGGACAAGGTGGCGACGCCGGAATGGCAGGCCAAGATCCGCCAGATCGTGCCGAGCTACGGCACCAAGCTGAATGACAACCCGGAAAAGGTGCGTGAGGAATGGGCCTACACCGCCGAACACCTGCAGCTGCCCACCCCGCCGCAGATCGACCTTGAGGCGCTGAAGGGTGCCGGTGCGGCACCTGCGGGTGCACCGGTGAAGAAGGTGCCGGATATCGCGCTTTAAGGCTTGGCTGCGATTTTAAGATTCGACGCCGCGTGTCTTTGGATGCGCGGCGTTTTTTGTTGATGCGCGCCTTCCTCCGCACTCGACGTCCTCCTCGGGCTTGACCCGAGGATCCATTAACTTCAACGGATCGTGGATCCTCGGGTCAAGCCCGAGGAGGACGGAGGACAGGTTTTCGCGCTTAACAGTATCCTAGGTTATAGCGTAGCGTGGTAAGCCGACCATCATCGGATATACCGCCACCGAAATATCTGGCCCCCAAACATACTCGGTGGTAATAATTCCCACCAGATGATGGAGATAACCATGGCCAACGTGGAAAAGATCAGCGTTTCGATGACGCCCCAGCACGCCGAAATCTTGCGTGACGCCGTGGAGAGCGGCGCTTATGCCAGCAGCAGCGAAGTCATCCGTGAAGCGATGCGAGACTGGTCGGCAAAATGGGTTCAGCGACGCGGCGACATCGCCAAGCTGCGCGCATTGTGGGCCGAGGGCAAAGCCAGCGGCAATTCAACCGAAGTGGATTTTGACGAGGCGCTCAATGAAGCGCGTGCAGAACTGGCCTCGTTGAAAAATCGTGACCACTAAGCTTGTCTGGACGCCCCGCGCACGCAGCGATGTGAAGAAAATCTATATCGACATTGGCAAATCACAGCCCCTTGCCGCAGAACGATATTTCGCTTCTTTCCGCGCCAAAGCGGAGCGCCTGGTCGCCCATCCTCACCTTGGCGAGCGCCACCCGGAAATTTTTCCATCTGCCCGTATGCTCGTCGAAGCGCCTTATGTCATTCTCTACGAAACCGTGCCGGATACCGATGGCGGCGAAATATGTTCCGTGGAAATCGTTCGCGTGATCGATGGTCGCCGGGACCTGCGCACGTTGTTCTGACTTTGGAAGAGATGGCTGGGGCGCCAGGATTCGAACCTGGGAATGCCGGTACCAAAAACCGGTGCCTTACCGCTTGGCGACGCCCCAACAGGGCAGCGAAGGCGAAACGCCGCTGCCTGAACCGCGCCTGATTATCAAAGCCTGCCCGGCCCGGCAATGACCCGGCGACTTATTTTTTCACAAAATCCAAGCTTTTTGGATGCCGTGCCAGAGATGGCATGTTAGGGCTTGGCGATGGCGCGGTTGAGGCCGTGGCTCAAGCTGGCATGGCATTTTTCAGGAGGTCTCGATGGCGGACCCGGCATTCGATCTCGATTTTAAGCCGGCCTATGGTGAGGCGGTTGCTGTCGCCCCGCTGATCCAGCGCCTCACCGTCAACAACCCTTCCGCCTTCACCTTCCATGGCACCAATTCCTATATCGTCGGCGACCGTTCCGTCGCCGTCATCGATCCCGGTCCGGAGGATGAGGCGCATTTTCGGGCGCTGATGGCGGCGCTCGAAGGCCGCGAGGTGACACATATCTTCGTCAGCCACACTCATCGCGATCACTCGCCGCTTGCCCGGCGGCTGAAGGAGACAACCGGGGCGCTGACGGTGGCCGAAGGCCCGCACCGGGCCGCCCGGCCGCTGCATGTGGGCGAGACCAACCCCTTTGCCGAAAGTTCCGATACGGCTTTTGCGCCGGATATCGCACTTGGCGACGGGCAGAGCCTTTCCGGCGACGGCTGGACGCTTACCGCGCTGCATACACCGGGCCACACCGCCAATCACGCCGCCTTCGCGCTCGATGGCAGCGGCATCGTCTTTTCCGCCGATCACGTCATGGCCTGGGCCACCACCATCGTCGCACCGCCGGATGGGGCAATGAGCGATTACATGGCCTCGCTGGAGCGGCTGCTCACCCGCGACGACCGGCTGTTCCTGCCCGGCCATGGCGGCCCGGTCACCGATCCCGCCGCCTTCATGCGCGGGCTTCGCGCCCACCGCCGCATGCGGGAAAAGGCGGTTCTGAAACGCATCCGCGACGGCGACCGGTTTATCGCCGATATGGTGAAGGTGATTTATGCCAGCACCGACAAGCGCCTGCATGGGGCGGCCGCACTTTCCGTGCTGGCGCATATCGAAGACCTGATCGAAAAGGGCGAAGTGCGGACGGACGGTGCGCCTTCGCTCTCGGGTGAGTATTTTCCGGCGTAGTCGGGGTTTTGAAGCGCGCGATTTTCAAATCTTGCTATCGCCTGAGCCACCGCTGTCCTGTTGATGGAGCGAGCGACTGACGCTTGTTTCTTCTCCCCGAGGGGGAGAAGGTCGCGGCAGCGGGATGAGGGGGCAAGGTCAGAGATAAACCGAGAGGTTGCCCCCTCATCCGACCCTTCGGGCCACCTTCTCCCCGGCGGGGAGAAGAAACCAAGCCGCAGCGCCATGCGCTACCTCACGCCAAAAAACACCTCAGTTATCGTTCAACCCCTGCATTTCCGCATCCAGCGCATCGAGATAGGCCTCGGCGATGGCAGCTCCCATGCCGAGATCGTGCGGGGCGTAGCGCGAGGCGACGCGGACATCGACGATGGTGGTTTCCGCCTCTTCCTTGAGGCGGATGAGAATATCGAAACGCAGGCCCCAGATGCGCGTGCGCGTTTCGCCCTGCATCAGCACCACACCGCTGCCGTTAAAGAAAGTGGGCTGCGGTGCCTCGGCCGGTCGGGCCGTGGGCACCGGCACGATGGAGGGCAGGTCTTCGACAGGCCCCTCTTCAGCCGGCGGCGTCTTGTCCTGTTCGGGAATGCCGGTGGAGGGTGCTTCCTCCGCGCCGATGACGCCTCTCGTGTGGGTGATACGGATATTCTGGGCGGCGGCCATCTTCTTGGCGGCCGCATAGATGCGGTCGATCGCGCCTTCATAACGGCGGCCGGCGAGGCTGGCATAGGCAATCGCCTGCGCGTCCCGGTCCTCTTTTGCCACCATGGCGGGCCTTGCCAGCCATTGCTGGTTCGCCACCGGCACCACCAGCCATTCCGGCACGTCGGTCAGATCGGTCGAGATGTCGTAAATCTTCGGCTGCTGCCAATAAAGATATGCGCCGTAACCGACCACACCGAGCGGCAGGGCCGATAGAAGAAGAGCGGCAAGCGCTGAAAGCCCGCCCCGCGCGCCCCTTGTCCACAGCCGCTCAAGGCCGATCAGCGCCAGAAGCACCGCCATCAGCGCAATGCCGGCGGCAATCATCAGCAACCCCACGAGGTCAGGCGTCGTCAGCGGCCCGAAACGGTGGATACCGGCGGCGATGAGAAAAAGCGCCAGCGCCACTAGTGCGAGATAGCGGGAAAGATAGGCTGCAACCGAAAAAGGCCGGACGAAACGCACAGTCATGGAAGCGGATATCCGTATGATCGCATTGGCGTAAAAGCGTTGCACCCGAAATCTGGCAAGGGAATCACCTGCATATGATGTCATAGACCGGATTTGCGGCGAGGAAAACAAAGGAGGCGGCCGATCCGTACGCTAAAGCATGCGAATCTCTCCGTCATGCCGGACCTGATGCGGCATCCAGACCGCGCGTCTGCGCCGTTAAGAATGAGTCTTTTGCGATCAAGGACTTGATCGCGCTAGACCCCGGATCAGGTCCGGGGTGACGGCGTATGAGGCTACGACACTGCCAAACTACAGGTTCCAGGCCTCCGACGTCAGAGGCGACGAAGAAGTGGAACATTTTTCCGTATTATCTCACCTTAAGAGAATAATTCCCCGACAATGCAACAAATACGCAAGCTCATCCCTTAATTGCTGAGGAAATCGGCGTATCCTCGGCGACCTCCCTCGAGAATGCGTGTAAAAAGTGCAACATTCTCGTTTTCTTGCACAATAAAGAGACATGTCATGTCACAGGCAACGACGTCCGCCGGCCCCTCCGGGCCTAAACCCTTTTATCGCAATTTCGGCTTTCAGGTTCTGATCGCCATGGTTATCGGCCTGCTGCTCGGGCTTCTTGCGCGCAACATCGGTCCCGATGCTGCCGGCAGCCCGAACGGGCTTTCGGTGACGCTGCAGACCATCGGCAGCATTTTCGTGCAGCTCCTGCGCGCGCTGGTACCGCCGCTGATCTTCACGGCCATCGTCGCCTCCATCGCCAATCTCAAGAACCTTTCCAATGCGGCAAAGCTGGTATGGCAGACACTTTTGTGGTTCGCCATCACTGCGCTCATCGCCGTGGTCATCGGCATCGTGCTCGGCCTCGTCATTCAGCCGGGCGTCAACACGGCGATTGCCAATACGGCTGCGGCAGCGCCGTCCTCCACCGGTTCGTGGCTGGACTTCCTCAAGGGCCTCGTTCCTGCCAACGTCTTCGGCCTCGAAGCGTCTACCAAAATCAACAACGGTTCCGGCAGCACCTCGCTGAACTTCAACGTGCTGCAGCTGCTCGTAGTATCGATTGCCTTTGGTGTTGCGGCACTGAAAGCCGGCAAGGCGGCGGAGCCGTTCCTCGCCTTCAACCAGTCGCTGCTCGCCATCGTGCGTAAAATCCTCTGGTGGGTCATCCGCCTCACCCCGATCGGCACGATCGGCCTGCTCGGCCGTGCGGTCGATCAATATGGCTGGACGACGCTGTCGCAGCTCGGCTGGTATGCGGCGGCCGTCTATATCGGTCTGGCGCTGGTGCTCTTTGTGGTTTATCCGGCGCTGCTGATCGCCCATGGCCTGAAACCCTCGCGTTTCTTTGCCGGCGCATGGCCGGCCATCCAGCTCGCTTTCGTGTCGCGTTCCTCCATCGGCACGCTTCCCGTTACCGAAACCGTGACGGAAAAGAGCCTGGGTGTGCCGCGCGAATATGCCGCCTTCTCCGTGCCGCTCGGCGCCACCACCAAGATGGACGGCTGCGCCGCCATCTATCCGGCGATTTCGGCGATCTTCATCGCACAGTTCTTCCAGGTGCCGCTCGGCATTCAGGAATATGTGCTGATCGTTTTCGTCTCGGTGCTCGGTTCCGCCGCAACGGCAGGTCTCACGGGCGCAGTGGTGATGCTGACGCTGACGCTTTCGACGCTCGGACTGCCGCTCGAAGGCGTGGGCCTGCTGCTTGCCATCGACCCGATCCTCGACATGGGCCGCACGGCGGTCAATGTCGCCGGTCAGGCGCTGGTGCCCACCATCGTCGCCAAGCGCGAAGGCATTCTCAATGAGGCGGTTTACAACAACGCCAAGGATATCGACGCGCTCGATGACCGTGAAGTAGCGCCGGCCTGACTGCGATAATCGTGGGGTGTTTCCGGTAAAACCGGAAACACCCCAGGTCGATTTCTGCTGTCACAAATAGTATCAAAACCGCCTCCCATGGCGCTTATAAAATCTGCTGCATTCAGCTGGAATGGAACGCGCTTTGGAAATGCTTCGAATGTCCCGCGGTCTCGGCAAACACGACCCAGCTCTTACCGTTCGGCGTATTCTCAAGGTCAATCACGCCGGTGAATTTGGCGCTATTCGTATCTACGGAGCGCAGATATGGATGGCTCGCCGGCTGTTTCCGGAGATCGTGCCCGCTCTTCAGGAAATGCGGGAAGACGAAATTGATCATTGCCGCCGGTTCCGGGACGCCATGCCAGCCAGAAAAGCGAAACCTTGTCGCGTAATGGCATTTTGGAGCCTTGGAGGTCTCGTTCTCGGTTTTCTGACCGCGCTCGGCGGACGCAACATGGTCTGGATTTGCACCGAAGCTGTTGAAAGCACCGTTCACCGCCATCTGGGAGATCAATTGGCCTTCCTGCAAACAAGAGATCCCGAGCTTCACGGGCTTATCGCTTCAATTCAAGAACAGGAATTGGCCCATCTGCAGGAAGCCGAGAAAAACCAGACGACGCGCGGTTTGGGCCACAGGCTTCTGCTGCCGATTATCGGCTTTCTCACCGATCTGATGATCTGGCTCTCGACATGGAGGGATTCGAGCTGGATGCGCGCTGAAATGGCGAGATCCAGACAGTCTGGACGATAAGCGCCGTTGCTGGATACCGACTAAGGGCCCGACATGACGGTAGAGAGGTTCTCGTTCCAAACGCAACTTTCCGCGCCAACGCGGCTTTTCCCCGTATGAAAACAGGCGTATCAATCGCGGCAATAAAAGTGCCGTACGGCTGTCATGTTCAAGGGAGAAACAAGATGCGTGTTTCCATCGTCTTCGGTGCGCTTGCCACTATGCTGGCGCTCACCGCCTGCCAGACGCTGACGCCGGAAGAGCGACGGGCGCGGGACGAGGCGACATGCCGGGGTTATGGTTTCCGCCCCGGCACAGACCCGATGGCGGGTTGCCTTCTCGATCTGGAAATGGACCGCCGCGCCGATAACCGCGCCTGGCAGGCGCAGATGAACCGCGACATGTTCTACCGGCCGGTCGTCGTCGAGCGTCAGATCATCGTCCGACAGAACCCCTGACGGGAATAAACGCGACATTGCTTGCCACCTGCCCCTCCTTTGCCCGCGCAGCAAGCGTTGCCTGCGCGGCGGCAAGGCGGGCGATGGGCACGCGGAAGGGTGAACAGGACACGTAATCGAGATCGGCATCCTCGCAGAAATGAATGGAGGCCGGATCGCCGCCATGTTCACCGCAGATGCCGAGCTTCAGTTCCGGCCGCGTCTGGCGGCCACGTTCGGCGGCAATACGGATCAACTCCCCCACACCGTCGAAATCGAGCGAGATGAACGGATCACGTTCGATGATGCCCTTGCGCTGATAGGTATTGATGAAGCGCGCCGCATCGTCGCGGGAAATGCCGAAGGTCGTCTGCGTCAAATCGTTGGTGCCGAAGGAGAAAAACTCCGCGGCTTCGGCGATGACATGGGCGCGCAATGCTGCGCGCGGCAACTCGATCATGGTGCCGGTCAGATATTCGAGCGTCATGCCGGTTTCTTCCGCCACGGCGGCAGCAACGCGATCGATAACCTCGGTAACATAATCCAGCTCCGATCGCAGGCCGACCAGCGGCACCATGATCTCAGGCACAACGGGCGCGCCGGTGATGCGCGCCGCCTCAACGGCGGCTTCGAAAATGGCGCGGGCCTGCATTTCGGCGATCTCGGGATAAGAAATGGCGAGACGGCAGCCGCGATGGCCGAGCATGGGGTTAAATTCGTGCAGCGCATCCAGCCGCTGGCGGAACACGGTCTGCGGCATGCCCATGGCGGCCGCCACCTCGACGATCTCGCCATCGGTCTTCGGCAGAAATTCATGCAGCGGCGGATCCAGCAGACGGATCGTCACTGGCAGGCCATGCATGATCTGGAACAGTTCGGTGAAATCCGAACGCTGCATCGGCAAAAGCTCATCGAGCGCTGCCCGCCTGCCCTTTTCGCTTTCGGCAAGGATCATCTCGCGCATCACATGGATACGGTCGCCCTCGAAGAACATATGTTCGGTGCGGCAGAGGCCGATGCCTTCGGCACCGAAGGCGCGGGCGGCGCGGGCGTCGGCCGGGGTATCGGCATTTGTACGCACGGTCATGCGGCGCAGATTGTCGGCCCAGACCATCAGCTTACCGAAGTCGCCTGACAGTTCCGGCTGCGTCATCGGCACTTCGCCCTTCAGCACCCGGCCGGAAGAGCCATCGATGGTGATGATATCGCCGCGCTTGAGCATACAGCCGACGCCGATCAGCACCTTGTTGCGCATGTCGACACGCATGGAGCCGGCACCGGTAACGCAAGGGATACCCATGCCGCGCGCCACCACCGCGGCGTGGCTGGTCATGCCGCCACGCGTCGTCAGAATGCCTTCGGCGGCATGCATGCCGTGAATATCTTCCGGGCTGGTTTCGATGCGCACCAGAATGACGCGGCGACCTTCGGCTTCCGCCGCAACCGCTTCTTCCGAGGTGAAGACGATCTCACCCGTCGCCGCTCCCGGAGAGGCCGGCAGGCCGGAACCGATGATGGGGCGGGAAATGCCCGGATCAATTGTCGGGTGCAACAGCTGGTCGAGCGATGAGGGCTCGATGCGGCAGACGGCCTCCTCCTGCGAAATCAGCCCCGCTTCCACCATATCGACGGCAATCTTCATGGCGGCGCGGGTGGTGCGTTTGCCGGAACGGGTCTGCAACATCCAGAGCTTGCCGCGCTCGATGGTGAATTCCAGATCCTGCATGTCGCGATAATGGTTTTCCAATCGATTGCAGATGGCCAGGAACTCACTGAACGCCTCCGGCATCAGCTTTTCCATTGAGGGCTTGTCGGAACCCGACGCCAGCCGCGCCGCCTCGGTGATGGATTGCGGCGTGCGGATGCCGGCCACCACATCTTCCCCTTGAGCATTGACGAGGAATTCGCCGTAAAGCTCCGCCTCGCCGGTAGAGGGATTGCGGGTGAAGGCGACGCCGGTTGCCGAGGACGAGCCGAGATTGCCGAAAACCATGGCCTGCACGTTGACCGCCGTGCCCCAATCGCCCGGAATATTGTGCAGGTGGCGGTAGGTTACGGCGCGGTGGTTGGTCCAGCTGGCGAAGACGGCGCCAATCGCACCCCAGAGCTGGACATGACAGTCCTGCGGGAAGGCTTCGCCCAGCTCATCTTCGATCAGCTTCTTGTAAAGCGAAACGACGTGCTGCCATTCGACCGCCGACATGTCGGTATCGTATTCGTGGCCGAGCCGGCCTTTCTCGTCCTCGAGAATTTCCTCGAATAATTCGTGGTCGAGGCCCATGACCACATCGGCATACATCTGGATGAAGCGACGGTAGCTGTCCCAGGCAAAACGGGCGTCGCCGGCATCGTGGCCCAGCGCCTCGACGGTGCGATCATTGAGGCCGAGGTTCAGGACCGTATCCATCATGCCCGGCATGGAGGCGCGCGCGCCGGAGCGGACGGAGATGAGCAACGGCGAATGGCTGCCGCCGAAGGTCTTGCCCGTCACGGTTTCCATGCCGTGCAGGCCGGCCATGACTTGAAGCTTCAATTCCTCGGGAAGATCACGTCCGTTCTTGTGATAGAGGGCGCAGGCATCGGTTATGATGGTGAGGCCGGGGGGAACGGGTAGGCCGAGACTTGCCATTTCGGCAAGGTTCGCGCCCTTGCCGCCCAATATTGCAACGTCACCTGCCCTGCCTTCGGCAGCACCATTGCCGAAGGTATAAACCCATTTTTTCATTCCACGCTCTCCACCCAGAAGCGTTGTCATTTTTCTATCATCTACAGCATTGCCAGCGTGTTGGAAACGCCGCAACGTACAGTTTACATCGCAGTGCAGCATAATTGCGGCGAATTGCGCGCCAGAATTGCCGCAAACACAAAATAACAGCAGGACTGACGCATTCGTGTAGTGCGCAGAAACGGAGTGTTCCCTAAGCCATTATCATCGCCGACAAAGAGATTATTCATGCAATTTACTCGCCGCCATACGTTGAAATTTGCCGGAATTTCTTGCGCCGCCACGGCGCTGGCCGGTGCGCTCAAGGCCGAGGGCGGCAGGCCCGCCGCAAATGCCGCCACCACCCTGCCCTTTGCCGTGACGACACCCATGCATATCGGCCAGGCCGCACTTCGCGTGCGCGACCTTGATCCGATGATCGATTATTACCGTTCGGTGCTTGGCATGAACGAGGTGGGACGCACGGCGAGAGGCGTGACGCTCGGCGTGGGAAGCGTGCCGCTGCTCGATCTCGTCCACAAACCGGCGGCAGATTTCGAAAGCCCTACCTCCGCCGGCCTGTTCCACATCGCCTATCTGATGCCCTCCCGCAAGGATCTCGCCCGCTGGCTGGTGCATGCGGCGCTCAGGCAGGTGCCGCTTTCCGGTTTTGCCGATCACAATGTCAGCGAGGCGGTCTATCTCAACGATCCCGAGGGCAACGGCATCGAGGTTTACAGCGACCGCCCAAAGGACGCGTGGGTCTGGAGCGGCAGGGTGGTGAAAATGGGCACCGAACCGCTTGATGTCGATAATCTCGTGGCGCTGACCGACACCAAAACCGACCATTACGAGGTCGCCCCGGCCGGGATGCGCATCGGCCATATTCACCTGCGGGTCGGCGAAATCGCCGCCGCCCGTGGCTTTTATGAACAGGCCGTCGGCCTGCAACCGACGCAGGATGCGCGTTCGGACGCATCATTCCTCTCCTCCGGCGGCTATCACCATCATCTGGCGGTGAATAGCTGGAACAGCCGGGGTGCGAAGGAACGCAACGCCATGGAGACCGGTCTCGACTGGTTTTCAATCACCGTTCGCAATCCCGATGATCTCGAGGCGCAGAAGACGCGGCTGCGAGCGGCCGGTTATGTGCTGGTGGAGATGGAAAACGATATGGTGGAGGCGATCGACCCCTGGGGCACCCGACTGCGACTGATGCCGGGGTGAGTGGTGGTGGGTCTCTCCATGCATGATGCGGAGTACATTGCGCGATTGACGGTTACGGCGAGTTGAGCGTTTAGAGGGCTTCGCAGCATCTTCTCCTTCCGACATTCCGGCCTTGGAACGCTACTGTCCGGTTTAAATTTTCAGCGTTGGACACGAATGACGTATTGCCGTCGCCCTATGAATGGCAAACCTCGCCAAACACTCCGACGTCATCCTCGGGCCTGTCCCGAGGATCTGCAACGGCTTGATTTTGTTGACGTGTTTAGATCCTTGGGACAAGCCCAAGGATGACGTCGAGAAAATGCTCAACGCTCACCGCTGTCTTCCACGCCATATGAAGTGTCCAGAAATTTAAACGAGACGGCAGTCGCCTTGAGCCGTAATCCAGCCGACGCGCGTCGGTGCGACGGGAAGAGTCTTTTCAGCCCAAGGACTTGGGCTGGCTGGATACCGGCTCAAGGCCGGCATGACGGAGGAGGTTTGCGCCCCGGAAACGATTACCAGCCATGCAGCCACCTCGCACTATGAACCCGGAAAAAGAAAGCCTTGCGAGGCCACGGCAGCGGCCTCGCAAGGCATTCCATCCGGTACAGGAAACCGGATGGGGGGTCTGGTGAGAGCCCTTGGTTGTTTCGGAAAACATAGCAAAATGCTGCGCATTGTCGCTCACCCGAATGGGTGATACGGCCAGATAAATTCGCGATGGAGAGAAACGGAAAAGGAGCCTCAGACGGCTTCGCGCAATTGCTCGGCGGTCTGCAAATCCACGGAGACGAGTTGCGACACGCCCTGTTCGGCCATGGTGACGCCGAAGAGGCGGTTCATGCGCGCCATGGTGATGGGATTGTGGGTGATGATGACGAAACGGGTTTCCGTCGAGGCCACCATTTCATCCATCAGGTTGCAGTAGCGCTCGACATTGTGGTCGTCGAGCGGGGCATCCACCTCGTCCAGCACGCAGATTGGCGCGGGATTGGTGAGGAAGACGGCAAAGATCAGCGCCATGGCCGTCAGCGCCTGCTCGCCGCCGGAAAGCAATGTCATGGTCTGCGGTTTCTTGCCCGGCGGACGGGCGAGAATTTCCAGCCCCGCTTCCAGCGGATCGTCGGATTCGATCAGCTGCAATTCCGCCGTGCCGCCGCCGAAGAGATGGGTGAACAGCCGCTGGAACTGTGAATTCACCACGTCAAAGGCGGCGATCAACCGTTCACGACCCTCGCGGTTGAGATTCTGGATGCCGGCGCGCAGCTTGCGCACGGCATCGATGATATCGTCGCGTTCCTTGATAAGCGCTTCGAGCTTGGCGGAAAGCTCGGCCTGCTCTTCCTCGGCACGCAGGTTGACGGCGCCAAGCCTCTCGCGTTCGATCTTCAGCCGGTCGAGATCACGCTCGACATCGCGAATATCGGGCTTCGGCTGGTCCGGGCCAAGGCCGGTCAGGCGCAGGGCCATATGCGGCTCGGTGTTCAGTGTTTCGCGGATGCGGTGTTCAGTCTCCTGCCGTTTTTCGCGGGCGGAAACCAGGCGTTCTTCGGCACGGCCGCGTTTTTCCCGGGCCTCGGCCAGTTCGGAAAGGGCCGTTGCAGCCACCCGGTCTGCGGCACGCTGCAGGTTTTCCGCCTCGGCCAGCCGGTCAGCGGCCTGACGGCGGGCGTCTTCGGTCTTTTGCAACTCATTGAGGAGGTTGCGGCGTTTCTCGTCGAATTCTTCTGGCGCTATATCAAGCTCGGCGATTTCATCGCGCGCCTCTTCCTCACGCGCACGCAACGTCGCGATGTGATCGGCCGCACTTGCCGCGCGTGACTGCCAGGTGGAACGCTCCTGCCCTATTGCCTGTATTCTGCGCTGGCGGCTTTCCGCCTCGCGGCTCACGCCCTCGTGGCGGGCGCGGGCCTCCGCCAGAAGACCGCGATCAGTCGCGACCTCCAGCTGGCTTTCGCGCAGCTTGAAATCCAGCACGGAAAGGTCAGGCGCATCTTCCATTTCGATGCGGGCATTTTCTTCCTGAACGGCGATCTCGTCGACCTGCGCGCCAATCTGGTTCAGCGCTTCGGAAACGATATCCCGACGACGCAGCAGATCGCCCGAAGCCCGTTCGGCTGATGTCAGCGCCTCTCGCGCTTCGGCAAGCTGACGGGTCGCGAGCCGGCTCCGGTCCCGCGCTTCCGAAAGCCGCAATTCGCTGCTTCTGATGGCCTCGGTTCTCGCGGCAAGCTGGTCTTCGGCCTCTTCCAGAATGAACCGAGCCTCATCCAGTTCGGTCTCGATTTCGGCGAGGCGGTTCTTCTGCGACAGGCGAAGTGCTGCAGCGCCCGGTGCATCGGCGCTGGCGATGTGGCCGTCCCAGCGAAACAGCGCGCCTTCGCGTGTTACCAGCCGCTGGCCAGCTTTGAGTGAAGGCAACAGGCGTCGGGCTTCCGATACGTCTGCAACGACACCGATCTGCGCCAGGGCGCGGCGCAGAGCATCCGGCGCCTGCGCATAGTCCAGAAGCGGTTTCGCGCCCTGCGGCAAGGCGGGATCGCCCTCCCCGTCGCCATTGCCGGCCCAATAAGCGGGAGCGCCGGAATCGAGCGGGCTTTCGATATCGTCGCCAAGGGCGGCACCCAAGGCTGCCTCAAAACCGCGCTCCACCGTCATTTCTTCCGCAACCGGCGTGAAGCTGCCATTGGCAGCAGCGCCGGAGGCGAGGATTTTGGTGATGGTGCGTGCTTCCGTTTCCAGCGCGTTCAGCCGGTTTTTCGCCGTTTCCAGCGGCCCGCGCGCCAGCGCTTCGGCGGAGCGCGCCTCGGCGACGGCGGCTTCGGCCTCCTCCACCACGATCAGCGCATCCTCGACCGCGATTTCCGCCGCCTCTACCGCTTCTCGCCGTTCCGAAGGATCGGGAAGGCCGGAGAGTTTCTCATCGATGGTATCGATCTCGGCGGACGCTTCCTGCGACTGCCGTTCCAGCCGGAGCTTGCGGTCGGAAAGATCGCGGATCGCCCGTTCCAGCTGCTGGCGGGCGGCAGCGGCCTCGGCCCGCTCGGCGGTGATGGCGGTGAAAACGGCTTCGCTCTCCGCCAGTTTGACAGCGGCGGTTTCGAAGGCATCGCGCATCTCTTCCGCATGGCGGCCGGAATCGGAGAGGATTTCGAGGAGTTCGGCTTCCTCTTCATCGAGCCGTGCGAGTATCTGGGCATTGTCAGAGACAAGCCGTTCCTCGCGGACGATATCTTCGCCAAGCTGCGAAAGACGGCGCGCCAATTCGTCACGACGGCGCAAAAGGCGGTTCGCCTCGTCATCCAGCTGGGTGCGGGCGATCTGCAGGCGTTGCAGGGCGGCGGCCACCCGCGCTTCATCCTCGCGCAGTTCCGGCAGTTTCAGGCTGGCGATGCCCTGCTGCTTGGCCGCTTCCATCTGGCCTTGAGCCTTTTCGGCGACGATATTTGTTGCCTGATTGAGCGCGCTTTCCGCCTCGCCTTCCGCTTCCTTCGCCTCCACCCAGCGGATGTGCAGCAGGGTCGCCTCGCGGGCGCGGATATCGGCCGACAGCATCTTGAAACGGTTGGCCTGTCGCGCCTGGCGTTTCAGGCTTTCGATCTGGCTTTCCAGCTGGGCGGTCACATCTTCCAGCCGCTCCAGATTGGTCTCGGCGGCGCGCAGGCGCAGCTCGGCCTCGTGGCGGCGGGAATGCAGGCCGGAAATGCCGGCCGCCTCTTCCAGCAGCTGGCGGCGGGCCTGCGGCTTGGCGTTGATGAGTTCGCCAATACGGCCCTGCCCCACCATGGAGGGTGAGCGCGCGCCGGTGGAGGCATCCGCAAACAGCAGCTGCACATCCTTGGCGCGGGCTTCCTTGCCATTGATGCGATAGACGGAGCCGTTTTCGCGCTCGATGCGGCGCGTCACCTGAATTTCATCGGCATCGTTGAAGGCGGCGGGCGCGGTGCGGTCGGAATTGTCAAGATAAAGGCCGACTTCGGCGGTGTTGCGGGCCGGGCGATTGCCGGAGCCGGAGAAGATGACGTCATCCATGCCGGATGCGCGCATGTTCTTGTAGGAGTTTTCGCCCATCACCCAGCGAAGCGCTTCCACCAGATTGGACTTGCCGCAGCCATTCGGACCGACGACGCCGGTGAGACCCGGCTCGATGATGAATTCGGAAGGTTCAACGAAGGACTTGAAACCGACAACGCGCAGCTTGTTGAACTTCATGCCGCCATGCTCCGGCCGGAAGACAGGCAATAAAAAACGGGCGAACGGAAATATCCGCCGCCCGTTTCTCTCAGGGTTCGGCGATCAGAGCAGCTTGTCGATGACAGCCGACATGTTTTCAACCGACATGTCTCCCGCATATTTCTTGCCGTTGATGATGAAAGTCGGCGTGGAGTTGATGCCGAATTCCGTCGCACCGCGTTGCATGGTTGCGTTCACATCATCCAGAAGTTTCTGGTTCGTCAAGCAGGCCTCGAAAGACTCCTGTGAGAAACCGGCCATTTTCGACAATTGCAGCAGGGCGGCGCGCGCATCCTGGGCTACAGCCCAGCTCTGCTGCTGCTTGAACAGCATGGAAACGAAGGGGAAATACTGTCCTTCAGGGGCGCAACGCGCCAGCATGAAGGCGGCAGCAGCGCGCGGATCGAACGGGAATTCGCGCAGCACGAAATAGACCTTGCCGGTATCGATGTATTTCTTCTTGATCTCTTCGAAGGTCTTGTTGTGGAAGTTTGCGCAGTGCGGGCAGGTCATCGACATATATTCGACGATCTTGACGGGTGCGTTTGCATCACCCAGAGCCGCTTCCGGCAGCGGGCCGGGCTTCATCACGGCGGCCATATCCACGTCACCGGTGGATTCAGGCAGTTCCTGCGCCTCGGCGACACCGGGCGTGAAGGCAAACGGCAGGGCCGCGGCAACGGCGGCAAGGGCAACGCCGCCAAGGAGGCTACGACGGGAAATGGTCAGTTCGGGAAAATGCATGAAAGCACCTGTTGGTAATAGACTCTATTGTCCGTTGATTCCGATATAGCGCCAGCCTGTTCATCACAAGCGGGGTTTTGAACTCTTCTTGTCAAAGAATTGTGACCAGTCAAGGACAGCGCCGTTGGTCAAATCGCTTTGCGTGGCGGTTTCTTCTGCAAGACCGCCGTGCCAAGCCGCTCCACCGCCTTGCGCAGCGCCTCGCTCTCGATGCCTTCCATCATGTCATCGAGACGTTTTGCCGCATCGCCGCGCAGCGGCGGCGGCTTCCTTTTGCGGGCAATGGTTTGGGAAACCGGCTTCTGCACGATACGGATCTGGCGCACCGCCGGAAAGCCGAAAAAGCCGTTGATGCGGGCGATGAGTTCGCCCTGCGCATGGGTGAGGAACAAAGCGCGGGCGCCTTCGCAGGCAATGGTCAGCACGCCGGGCTGATAACCGCCGCGATCCGGCCCCTCGTCGCGGCGCGGCCAGGTTATCTTTTCCGGCCGGGTGCAATCGGCAAAGTCGTCACCGGCAATCTCGTCCCAGGAGCCGAGCAGCGCGGTGTTGATGCCCGCCCGCTTCGACAGCACGGGATCCATGATGCCGTTGGCGACTTCGGCGATCTGTACGACGCCCTTGCGGAATGAATCTGCGGGTTTCTTCATGCTCTCCTCGACAGAGGCGAAAGACCTCAAGCGGCCGCGCCGTCGTCATCTTCTTCGCCGCGCAACAGCGCACGGAATCGCTGCCAGTCTCGGCGGGCGGCCAATCGTATCATTCCAGCCGCCAAACATCCAAAGAGGAAATATCCGGCGGTCAAAAACTGCAGATGCAATATTCCCGGTTTATCGGAGAGAAAGGCAATCACCAACATGCAGACCAACGCGACCGACAGGTATATCCACAGGCCATGGCAAAAAATCGCCCAGAAACCGGATTCAAAAATCCGAAAGCGGCGCGAAGGCTTTTGCCGCGTCCTTTCCAGTTCGCGAACATGCCGGATTATGCGCGCGATCGTCACGGCCACACCGTTCTGCAACCCGAAACACAGCCGGCCGATGTGGTTCAGCAGGCTCATGATCAGGCACAACGCCAGCAGAATTCCGATGACATACGGGAGCGGTTGAGGGATATTTTCCAGCAGCGCATCAGGCATAAGGGTCTTCCTCCGAAATCGGATCAGGGGGGCGATGTCATGGTGTTCATCGCCGGATGCGGTTTTCCACCTCGCCGCAACGGGTCTCCTGTTGCAGATTGCCGTGCCGTGTCTATGTTCAGCGGCGATGAACACACATACGCGGCAACCGATATCACATCCGACGGCGGAACACCTTCTCGCATGGTACGACCGGCACCATCGCGAACTGCCATGGCGCACGTCTCCAGCCATGGCGGCACAGGGGAAACGTGCCGATCCCTACCATGTCTGGCTTTCGGAGGTGATGCTGCAGCAGACGACGGTGCAGGCGGTCAAACCCTATTTCCTGAAGTTTCTCGCCGCCTGGCCTGATGTCAACGATCTGGCGGCGGCGCCGGTCGAGGATGTCATGGCGGCCTGGGCGGGGCTTGGTTATTATGCCCGCGCCCGCAACCTTAAGAAATGCGCGGAAGCCGTAGCGCGCGAGCATGGCGGCGTCTTTCCGGACACCGAAGAGGGACTGAAGGAACTGCCCGGCATCGGCGATTATACCGCCGCGGCCGTGGCAGCCATTGCGTTTAACCGGCAGGCGGCTGTCATGGACGGCAATGTCGAACGTGTCATTTCGCGCCTCTTCGTCATAGATGCTCCCCTGCCCGGCTCCAAACCCGCAATGAAAGCGAAGGTGGCGGCGCTGACGCCTGCCGACCGGCCCGGCGATTTTGCCCAGGCGATGATGGATCTCGGCGCAACGATCTGCACACCAAAGCGGCCGGCCTGCGCGCTCTGTCCGTTCAATGGCGCCTGTCTGGCGCTTGCCCGTGACGAGCCGGAGCGTTTTCCGGTCAAGGCGGCGAAGAAGGCCAAGCCTGTGCGGCTCGGCGCCGCCTTCGTGGCCGTAAACACAAGCGGCGAAATCCTGCTGCGGCGGCGCATCGATAGCGGGCTTCTCGGCGGCATGACCGAGGTGCCGACAACGGCATGGACTGCCCGCATGGATGGCGGCACCGATGCGAGCCACGCGCCCTTTGTCGCCGGCTGGCAGGCGGCAGGCGTGATTGTGCATGTCTTCACCCATTTCGAACTGCGGCTCACGGTCTATCGTGCCCAGGTGCCGGATGGTCTTCAAACCGGGCCGGATGACGGATGGTGGGAGCCGGTTACAAATCTTGACGCGCAGGCGCTGCCAACGGTGATGAAAAAAGTCATCACCCAAGCTATTCCATCCGCGTGTCGGCCCGAAAATCGAAATTGATTTTCGACAGGAACGATGCGCAACTCAAAGATTTAGAGCGTCTGAAAGGCGCGCTAATGTTCGATGAAAGCAGGAAGTTTCGATGACCAAGATTGAGCATATCGTATTCGACATCGGCAAGGTGCTGATCCATTACGATCCGCATATTCCCTATAGCCGCCTCATTCCCGATGCCGACGAGCGCAAATGGTTCTTCGAGAATGTCTGCACCCATGACTGGAACCTCGAACAGGATCGCGGCCGCCGCTGGGAAGATGCCGAAGCGCTGTTGCTGGAGCAATTTCCCGAGCGGGAAGAACATATCCGCGCCTTCCGCAAGTTCTGGCACGAGATGGTCTCGCATTCCTATGACGACAGCGTCGCGATCATGGTTGCCCTGATCAACAACGGCCACGATGTGACGATGCTGACCAACTTCGCTTCCGACACCTTTCGCGAAGCGCAGAAGATGTTTCCCTTCCTCACCTTGCCGCGCGGCGTGACGGTCTCCGGCGATGTGAAGCTCCTGAAGCCTGACGTGGCGATCTACGATCTGCACGCCCGGGAATTCGGCCTCAACCCGGCCACCAGCATCTTCATCGACGACACGCTGGCGAATGTGGAAGGCGCCAGGGCTGCCGGCTGGCAGGCCGTGCACTTCACCGGCGCGGAAAAGCTGCGGCAGGATTTGCGGGAATATGGGGTGGAAGCCTGAAAATGACAGAACGGGCAGCTCCGAGGGAGTTGCCCGTTCCTTGAGATTGCACCGGAAACCCGGGGTTCAGCCCTGTGCGAAGGGCACGGCGACATAGGTCTGCGAATCGCCACGCTGGATGAGCAGCAGAACGGATTTGCGACCGGCCTTGCCCGCCTGCGCGATCGCCGCCTTGGCATCGGCAGCCGATTTCACCGCCGTTTGATTGACCGAAACGATCACGTCGCCTGCCTGCAAACCAGCTTCGGCTGCGGGTTTGGAGGGGGTAACACTCTCGACGATCGTGCCCTTCTCATCCTGCGGGAGATTGAGGGCTTCACGGATCGCCGGGGTGATATCGGCCAGTCCGATACCGATCATCGGCAGGGCTTGCGATGAGGCATCGCCCTTCTGCTGGCCATTGTCAGGGGATGCCTGTGCGCTCTGGGCGTCGTTGCCGCCCACGGTCAGAAGCATGTCCTTGCTTTCTCCCTGGCGCCAGACCGTGACATGTTCCTTCTGGCCGGGCGACAGATCGGCGACCATGCGCGACAGGTCGCGCGGGGACTTGACCGGCTGTCCGCCGAGAGAGGTAATCACGTCGCCGGTCTTTATGCCGGCGCGGCCTGCCGGCGTGCCGGCATCGACCTTGGCGACCAGCGCGCCTTCCGCCGTGGCAAGACCGATGGCATTGGCCACGTCAGGGGTCACCGGCTGTATCTGGACACCGATGAAGCCGTGCTGGATCGATCCGTCCTTCATGAGACGGACAACGACGTTCTGCGCCTGGTCGGAGGGAATGGCGAAACCGACACCGACGCTGCCGCCATTCGGCGAATAGATCGCGGTATTGATGCCGACCACCTTGCCTTCGACGTCGACCAGCGGGCCGCCTGAATTGCCGTGATTGATCGGTGCGTCGATCTGGATGAAATCGTCATAGGGTCCGCTATGCAGGTCGCGTCCGCGGGCCGAGACGATGCCGGCCGTGACCGTGGTGCCGATGCCGAACGGATTGCCGATCGCCAATATCTGATCGCCGGCCTTCAGCCTGTCGGAATCGCCCCAGGAAATCACCGCGAGCGGCTTGGGTGAGACGACCTTGAGGACCGCCAGATCGGATTTCGGATCAGCGCCGACAAGCGTGGCGGGAAGCTCCGTGCCGTCATCCAGCGTCACCTTGATCGAGGTGGCATTGTCGATGACGTGATTGTTGGTGACGATATAGCCGTCCGGCGAGATGATGAAGCCGGAACCCAGCGCTTCCGCGGTCTGGGACTGGCGCTGCTGCGGCTGCTGTTGCGGCAGGGGAATGCCCTGCTGGCCGAAGAACTGGCGGAATTGCTGGTCGAACGGCGTGGTATCGTCGGTCGCCTGTTCCTGCGTCTTCATTTCGGTGGTGATGGTCACCACCGCCGGCTTGTCGGCGGTAACGATCCCGGCGAATGAACCGCCCGAGGTCACCGGACCGGGAACGGCCGATAATCCGGCCTGGGCAAAAGCGGGTGTGTTATGCAGAAAGACGGGCAGCACAAGCGGTGCGGCGACAAAGGCTGCGCCAAGCAAAGCTGCGATGCGATATCTGCGTAGAATACCGGACATGACGTTTCTCCTTTGTGAGGACATGCTCACGGCCTTAACCGGGAGGGGAGCAGGCTGGGCCGCACCCCATGCAGCCGGCAGGCGCATGGTTTTTAAGTTTCCATTCGTTGTTTCGAAATCCGCGCGACCCCGTGGGGGATTGGATCGTTCTGACTTTTCTTCGAACCGCCAAAACGATCCAACTGTTTGTCCTGATGGCTGGAGGGCGGGTTCGTGCCCCGTCACCGCTCTCCGGCGGCTATCTGCGGCGGCATGGCCGATCCTCGTCACGCGAGGACGGAAAGCCCCGGTCAGCTCATGCGGACGATGTTCCGGTCAAGTTGCCGGACTTCGCCCTGAAGGGTGGCAAATGCCTTCATGGGAATATGGCCACGATGCATTTGGGCGGTTTTCAGCGCCTGGGTACGGATTGCGGACGATTCATTTTCGAGCCTGTGGAAAGCGCTTGCGCTCAACCTGCCCTGCTGGCGTTCAAAATCGATCCGGTGGTCGGCGACACGAAGCTCATGAAGCACACGAACCAGATGCGGTCTCTGCCCGTAAGCGGCAGGACCCGTATAGTTCATGTACATAGTGTTCATGGACAGGTCGTCATCGTTATGGCGGAAGAAATGTCTCCCACCCCGGTCGAAATCATGGGACCGTTCGCTATGCATTCCGCCGGAGCCGGAATGCTCGCCGTGCGAGTGTTCGGCCGCGAAAGCACCGCCAGTGGCGGCCGCCAGAATGAAGGATGCTATTGTGACTGTCTTGAAAAGCGAGCGCATGGCACGCCTCCTTGTTCATCGCAGGTTGGCCCGCGAATCCGGCTGTCTCGCATCGTCGCGTCGCGATCATTTTGGTCGCCGGCGACACTCAGCCTGGAAGAATATGTACTCCCCGCCGTGTATAGCGTCACGTTAATCTTCCGTAACGCGCAGGACATCTATTGTTAAGGCTGGGGAACTCGTCGCGGCCGGGCGGAGCGTCATGAATGGCTGATGAAAAGCCCGCGCAGGCCCAGAAAAGAAAATTGGCGCAGGCGGAAATGGCGGTCTCCGGCCTGCGCCAGTCCTGCCGCAAGCGGCATGGGACAGCAATGTTTTCGTGATCTGTCCGAACCGGATTTTCACAACCACTGCTTTGACCCAGACAGTATGGGCCGTCTCTTGCGCGAAACTTGTCTGGCTAAAGTTTTATATTCGAAAATACCAACGCCCGACACCGAGGTGCCGGGCGTTGGTCGTTCTCCATCCGGGACTGAAGGTACTAAACCGGACAGAGACGTATTCTGACAAGGGCGGGCGGTGGATCGTCCGTCTACAGCCTCCAAGGCTTTTGACTATTCGGCCTTTGCCATTTCACTGCGAATGATCGTTCTCAGATCATCGATCGGCTTCAATTCGTCGCCGTCCTCGAAATGCCAGAACGTCCATCCGTTGCATGCGTCGAGACCCTGCACCTTCGCGCCGAGGCGGTGAATGGAGCCGGCGGTCCCACCGGATGCGAGGGTACCATCGGCACGAATAATGGCGCTATAACGGCGTCTTGCATCCGTCAGAACCTGGCCGGGGCGAACGAGGCCGCTTTCCACCAGCGTGTTGAAGGCCACGCGCGGCTCAGCCTTCTTGCCCGTCATGACCGTCAGTTCGGCCTTGCCGAGCGGTTCGACGGCGGCGATGCGGGCGGAAGCCGCATCGATATAATCCTGTTCGCGCTCGATGCCGACGAAGTGGCGGCCGAGACGCTTTGCAACAGCACCCGTGGTGCCGGAGCCGAAGAACGGGTCGAGCACGATGTCACCCGGCTTGGTCGACGCCATGATGATGCGAGCCAGCAAGGCTTCCGGCTTCTGGGTCGGATGCACCTTCTTGCCGTCGTCACCCTTCAGCCGCTCATGGCCGCTGCAGATCGGGAACAGCCAGTCGGAGCGCATCTGCACATCGTCGTTGGAAGCCTTCAGTGCATCGTAGTTGAAGGTGTAGCTTTTGGCTTTCGGATCACGGCTTGCCCAGATCATGGTCTCATGGGCGTTCTGGAAACGGCGGCCCTTGAAATTGGGCATGGGATTGGTCTTGCGCCAGACGATATCGTTGAGGATCCAGAAATCGAGGTTCTGGAGCATGGCGCCGACGCGGAAGATATTGTGGTAGGAGCCGATGACCCAGATGGTGCCGTTCGGTTTCAGCACGCGGCGGCAGGCGAGCAGCCAGGCGCGGGTGAAGGCGTCATAGGCATCGAAGGAGGCGAACTGGTCCCATTCGTCATCGACAGCATCGACCAGCGACTGATCGGGCCGGTGAAGCGTGCCGCCAAGCTGAAGATTATAGGGCGGGTCTGCGAAGATCGCATCCACCGACTGGCTCGGGAGGGCATCCAAGGCAGCGACACAATCACCTTTGATGATGCTGTCTTTCCAGGCGTCACTCTCGCCCGCACGATCAAAACCGGCACGCCGAAAATCGGCCAGCGGAAAAACTGCTGCCATTGGTACTCGCTCCATACGCTTACTCTCTACTGACGCTTATGGTTACCGAAGATGGTTATCAAAGCCTGAACAAGTCACGGAAAACGCAAAATAAATGGCTGTGGCGCCCGCCATGAGGGATTTGCGGCGATGGGCGGGGAACCCGAAGCGGCGCAAAAACGTTGTGCACAACGGGTTAGTCTGTCGCGCAGTTCGACGCGGCAGGAAGACGGCAATGGCAAGGGGTGATCCGCAATGGGGTCGATGATGAAAATGGCTTCTTTTTCCGTAAATGTCGTATGCGCTGCGCTTGTCGTTGCGGCGCTGCCGTTACCATTGCGGGCGCAGGCGCCGTCGGCGCAATTTAACGTGGTGACGGATGCGGTGCTGTTCGATGGCGGCCCCTCGCTTGGCAACAGCAACAGGGTGCGTTGGGATTTCTACAAGACCGACCGGGCCGGAGCACGCACCGACGAAAATGCCGGCGGCTCCTATGACGCCACCTTCGAGGCAAAGCTGCCGGCGGGCAAATATGTCGGCGTCGCGGCGCTGGGCAATGTGAGCCGCGAAATTGCCTTCGAGGTGAAGGATGGAAGCGTTGCAAGGCCGAAGGTGAATTTCGATGCGGCGGAACTGACGGTCGTGCCGAAACGCAGCCCTGATGGCGATGTGGAAACCCAGGCGAAAACCGAAATCACCAAGGGCGATTTCAAGGACAGCGTCTATGGCCAGAATGCGGTCTTCGTGCCGGCGGGCGAGATTGTTCTCACCGGCAGCATCGGTCCGGCGCGAGTGCAGGAAACACTTGCCGTCAAGGCCGGCGAAACGATCAGCCACGAGCTTGTCATCCCGAGCGGCGTGGTGGTTGCCAAGGCGGTTTATACGCAGGGCGGCAAAGCGGTTGAAACGGACGACATCCGTTTCGAGGCGATGTCGGCCAAGGAAACGCTTGATGGCACCCGCCAGACCATCAACGGCATTTACGGCACGGGCAAGATGATGGAAATGCCGGCGGGCGATTTCCTCATGCGGGGCCGTCTCGGCAAGGTGACGGTGGAACAGCCATTCACGGTGACCGCCGGAAAACGCTCGGAAATCACCCTTAATCTCGATGCCGGCGTTCTTGCCATCACCGCTCCCGGTGCGGAGCGGATTGATATCGTCGAGACCACCAAGGATCTTCAGGGTACGCAGAAGGAAATTTCCGGCCGCTACGGCACACAGCATCAGGAAACGCTGCATCCCGGCGATTATTCGGTGAAGGTAAGCTACGACAAGAAATCCGGACGCGACCCGAAAGAGATCAAGGCAACGGTCAAGGCGGCGGAGCGGACCGAGACGAATGTGCCGGAGTAATGGCCCAGCCCCCTGCCCTCACTCCTGTGCCCGTCACGGGGATGAGGGTTTGGAATGTCGAACATCACAATTTCCTACCATGCGGCCCATATTTGGGCCTGAGCATCGGATGCTTCGCAAACCGCGCCACATCCTTCGGCGCTGCCTGTAACGGCTCGCCGATCTTTACGCCCACGAAGCCTGATGCGGCGATGCGGTCACACAGCCTTATCCACTGGCAACCACGACAGGCCTGCCGGATGTCTCCCGCAGCGAAGGCAAGACGCATGCTCTCAAGAAAATCCGGCGTTGCCCGCAGCCGTCTCCCGGAGGCAAGCGTCTCGTTCAAAAGCGCCGAAACAGAAAGCCGGGCCGCCTCATCCCGCTGCACCACGCCTTCGTTAAAACAGTGCGCATGGCTTTCGCAGAGCAGGCCGGTGCAGATATCATCCGGTCCGTCCACCAGCTCGATATCCTCCTCACCCGCATTCAGGCGGGCGGCGACACGGTCGTAATTTTCGACGAAGCCCGAGGTATAGCCCTTGCCGACATAGGTCAGCATACAGAGAAGGTGGTGGGGGCGCAGCCGGACAGTCACGGGCGGCCGCCTATCCGACAATCGCAAAGGCGTCGCGCACCGAGCCGGACGAGGTGCGTATGGCCTTGCGGCCGATCCATTGCACATGTCCGTCGAGAATGCGCACCGCCTCCTCTGCCCTGCCGCCGCGCAGCGCATCGATGATCGCCCGGTGATCGGTATCCGTGCGACGCTCCCAGCCGGCCCGCCAGGCGGAAAACAGGAAACGAGCGCTTGCCGCATGCAGGCCGTCGATCGCCTCCATCAGACGCGGCATGTTGCAGGGCGCGGTGATGAGGCGATGGAAGCGGCGATTGGCCTCTTCCCAGTGCTGCACGTCAACGGCGCTATCACCTTCCAGTGTCGCGGCCTCGGCCTGATCGAGAATGGCTGACGTCATGTTTGGAATGGCGTGGCGCAGCGCCAGAACCTCGAGCGCAGCGCGCATTTCTGCCACTTCGCGCACATCGTCAAGGCCGAAATCCGCCACCCGGACACCCCGGCGCGGAATGCTGGCGGCGAGCCCCTGCGCTTCCAACCTGCGAAACGCTTCGCGAACCGGCACATGCGACGCGCCGAATTCTGCGGCGATATGATCCTGCCGCAGCCGTTCGCCCGGCGACAGCTCACCGCGGACGATGCGGTCGGCGAGCGTGCGGCTGATGCGTGCGGCAATGGTGTCTTCAGGTGTGGTTTTCACTGGCTTGGGCATAATATCCCATAACGCATATGCCGCGCGACTGTGTAGCTGTTTTTGCAGGGTCCAGATGCGTAAAACCGAATATTCTAAATCAGTCAGCTGCTTATGTGCTCCCCGCATTCGGAACGGGCAAGCTATGAGCCCGGTGGGACCGACCCTTGCGGGTGAGCCGGTTGAGCTTGGCGCGGACATGGTCTAAAAGCCCGGCATCACTTTTTCCAGGCACATTCGATACAGGGAGCGCCCATGAGCGGCTTCGACCTCATTATTTTCGACTGCGACGGCGTTCTGGTCGATTCCGAAATCATCGCGGCGCAGGTGGAATCCCGCCTTCTGACCGAGGCCGGTTATCCGATCTCAGTCGAGGAAATGGGCGAGCGCTTTGCCGGCATGACCTGGAAGAACATTCTTCTGCAGGTGGAAAGCGAAGCCAGCATTCCGCTTTCCGCGTCGCTTCTCGACAAGTCGGAAAAGCTGCTCGACATGCGGCTGGAACGGGACGTGAAGATCATCGAGGGTGTTAAATTCGCCCTGTCGCGCCTGACGACGCCGCGCTGCATCTGCTCGAACTCTTCGAGCCACCGCCTCGACATGATGCTGACGAAAGTGGGCCTGAAGCCCTATTTCGCACCGCATATCTATTCCGCCAAGGACCTCGGCGCCGACCGCGTGAAGCCGAAGCCCGACATCTTCCTGCATGGCGCGGCCCAGTTCGGCGTCTCGCCCGACCGTGTCGTCGTCGTCGAAGATTCCGTCCATGGCATCCATGGTGCGAAGGCCGCCGGCATGCGGGTCATCGGCTTTACCGGCGCATCCCACACCTATCCGAGCCACGCCGACCGGCTGACGGATGCGGGCGCGGAAACGGTGATTTCACGCATGCAGGACCTGCCCGCCGTGATCGCGGCGATGGCGGAGTGGGAAGGCGCTTTTTGAGTTGTGAAAGCGCTTCTTTCATGATCTGAGTAGCTACATTGATCTTTTAATAAATGTAGCTACATTAATTCATGAAAATTATATGGGACGAGCCCAAGAGGCTCGCCAATATCGAGAAGCACGGCTTCGACTTTGAAGATATCGATGGGTTTGACTGGGAGAACGCCATCATCGAGAAAAGCCTCACCGAACCGGGAAGTTCGCGTTTCAAAGCGATCGGATATTTTCGGGACGGGACTATGGCCGTTGTTTTTGCGACTGTCGGGACAGAAGCAATATCCATCATCAGCTTCCGACGGGCGAGTTCCAGGGAAAGAAGGAGGTTGCCATGGCCAAAGTTGCAAAACTGAAAGAATTCAAACCCGGCCGCGGCTATACCGAAGCGGATTGGGACGCCGTCGATTTCCCGGAGATGACGGATGAGGAGCTGGCAAATGCACGCCCCGCCCGAGACGTTTTGCCTCCTGCTTTCTTCGAAGCAATTGATGAATACAGAAAGACGCGTGGCCGCCCGCCGGTGGATAAGCCGAAGAAACAGGTAACATTGCGCCTCGATGAAGACGTGGTGGAGCGTTTTCGCGAAGGTGGCAAAGGATGGCAGAGCCGCATCAACGAGGCCTTGCGAAAGGCAGCTGGTATTTAAATCCGTTGCCATTCAAAAAAAACCGGAGCCCGCAAAAGCAGCCTCCGGTTTTTTCATCTAGCCCGTCAAATCACCGGCGCCTGGTCTTTGCCTTGGCGCTTTCGCCGCCGAAGCCGATGTAGACGCTGACCGACTTCGGTGCGCCGCCGGGTCCATTGGGAATGGCCACGTGGTCATTGTTGAAGATGAACTGCGTGCCAGCGGAGCCTGCCGGCACGTCGATGGCGAAATTGGTCGTTTCGCCGTAAATTTCACCGTCACCGTCCTTTACCGTCACGCGGATCGGAACCGTTACGCGGCCGGGCTTGGCCATCGGGCCGGGAACGAGACGACCCTGGGCCAGCACGTTCACCGTCAGCGTGGATTCGTTTGCAGTGCACGAGCGCGTCGTATCTGACAGCGAGACCTGATAGGCGAGCTTCTGCGGATCGTCCTTGGCGCCACCGGCATAAACGCGGTGGACGGCGCTGGCGTCGAGAACCGTGACCGTCGGGCAGTTAGCCTGCACCACCGGGGCAACGGCATTGGCCTGCGCCGCAGGAGGGTTGACGGCAAGCGAGTCCGACGGATTGGAGGAATTGCACCCTGCAACGACGGCCAGAAGCGACATCGCGGCGGACAAACGCAAGAAATTCCCTGACACTCTTCTAATTCCCTCTCCATTGTCCCGGAACCGAACCGGAGACGCTGTTTATTGACCTTTCACGCAGGTTGGCGATGGTCTATAGCAGCGACGCCGGAAAAAATCGATTGGCATGTTCGGTTTTGCTTGAATTTTCAAAAAAGCCCTTCATTACCTCGCCAATCGCCTCATTTCCGTGAGACGCTGCTGGAAAAGATGCCGAAGATCGGCGACGGACATACCGGTTAAGGACAGGGGACTATCTCGTGAAATATGTATCGACCCGGGGTGCGGCCCCTTCGCTTGGTTTCTGCGACGCGCTTCTGGCGGGCCTTGGCCGTGACGGCGGGCTATACGTGCCGCGCGAATGGCCTTCCATGACGAAGAAGGAAATCCGCAACCTGCGCGGCAAGTCCTATCAGGACGTCGCCTTCGAGGTTCTCCATCGTTTCACCGGCGGCGAAATTCCGGCCGACAAGTTCAGGGCGATGATCGACGACGCCTATGCGACCTTCCGTCATCCGGCCGTCGCGCCGCTGACGCAGACCGGCCCGAACACCTTCGTGCTGGAGCTTTTCCACGGCACCACGCTCGCCTTCAAGGACGTGGCGATGCAGCTTCTCGCCCGCCTGATGGACTATACGCTGGCTGAGCGCGGCGAGCGCGCCACTATTGTCGGCGCCACCTCGGGCGATACCGGCGGCGCGGCGATCGACGCCTTTGCCGGCCGCGAGCGCACCGACATTTTCATCCTTTTCCCGAACGGCAAGGTCTCGCCGGTGCAGCAGCGCCAGATGACCACCTCCACCGCTTCCAACGTGCATGCGCTGGCGATCAACGGCAATTTCGACGATTGCCAGACGCTGGTCAAAGAAATGTTCAACGACGTGAAGTTCCGCGATGGCGTGAAGCTTTCCGGCGTCAACTCCATCAACTGGGCGCGTATCATGGCGCAGGTGGTTTATTACTTCACCGCGTCTCTGTCGCTCGGCGGACCGGACCGGAAGGTGTCCTTCACCGTTCCAACCGGTAATTTCGGCGATATCTTCGCGGGTTACGTCGCCAAGAAGATGGGCCTGCCGATCGACAAGCTGGTCATCGCCACCAATGACAACGACATTCTGGCGCGCACGCTGAAGACCGGCCGTTACGAGATGCGCGGCGTCAAGCCCACCACCTCGCCTTCCATGGACATCCAAATCTCGTCCAACTTCGAACGCCTGCTGTTTGAAGCCTATGACCGCGATTCCGCGGCGGTGAAGGCATCGATGGATGGTCTGAAGCAGTCCGGTGCGTTTGAAATTCCGCCGAAGGCACTGAAATTCATCAGACGCGACTTCCGCGCCGGCCGCGCCACCGAAAAGCAGGTGGCGGCGACCATCCGCGAGACGCTTGAGAAAACCGGCTATCTGATCGACCCGCATACGGCGACCGGTGTTTTCGTGGCGGAAAAGCACGAAAAAGCGGGAAGCCCGATGGTGGTTCTGTCTACCGCCCACCCGGCTAAATTCCCGGCCGCTGTAAAATCCGCTTGCGCAATCGAGCCTGCGCTTCCAGTATGGCTAGCTGACATTATGAACCGGGAGGAGCGTTTCGACATTCTGGACGCAGAGCTGAAAGCCGTGGAAACCTTCATTGGCCAACATGCACGCGCCGGCAAATAGAGACGCGGAAAGACGTTGAGTATGAGAGTTAATGTGACCCGGCTTTCGTCCGGGTTGACCGTTGTGACGGAAAGAATGCCGCATCTCGAAAGTGTTGCTCTTGGGGTGTGGATCAAATCCGGGTCCCGCAACGAGACGACTGCCGAACACGGCATCGCCCATCTACTCGAACATATGGCGTTCAAGGGCACGGCGCGCCGCACCGCCCGGCAGATCGCCGAAGAGATCGAAAATGTCGGCGGCGAAGTCAACGCCGCGACATCGACGGAAACAACCTCCTATTACGCCCGCGTCCTCAAGGACCATGTTCCGCTCGCCGTCGATATCCTTGCCGATATTCTGACGGAATCTCTCTTCGACGAAGACGAGCTGGAGCGGGAGAAAAACGTCATCCTCCAGGAAATCGGCGCTGCGACCGATACGCCCGACGACGTGATCTTCGACAATTTCTCCGGTGTCGCCTATCGCGACCAGACCATTGGCCGCCCGATCCTCGGCACGCCGGACACCGTGCAATCCTTCACGACAGGCCAGATCAGACATTATCTCGCCCGCAACTACACGACGGATCGCATCTTCGTCGTTGCCGCCGGCGCTGTCGATCACGAAAGCTTCGTGAAGCAGGTGGAAGAGCGTTTCGCCTCGCTGCCGCAACTGCCCATCGCCACGCCCGTGCTTGAGAAGGCGATCTATACCGGCGGCGAAATCCGCGAAACTCGCGACCTCATGGACGCGCAGGTGCTTTTAGGCTTCGAGGGCAAGGCCTATCACGCCCGCGATTTTTATTGCTCGCAGATTCTCGCCAATATTCTCGGTGGCGGCATGTCGTCCCGTCTGTTCCAGGAAGTGCGCGAATATCGCGGCCTCTGCTATTCGGTCTATGCCTTCCATTGGGGCTTTTCCGATACCGGTATCTTCGGCGTGCATGCGGCCACCGGCAGCAATGACCTGCCGGAACTGGTGCCCGTCATTCTCGATGAGCTGCGCAAATCGTCGCAGACCATCCATCAGGAAGAAATCGACCGCGCCCGGGCGCAGATCCGCGCGCAATTGCTGATGGGGCAGGAAAGCCCAGCCGCCCGTGCGGGGCAGATGGCCCGGCAGATGATGCTTTACGGCCGGCCCATTCCCAATGAGGAGATGATGGAGCGCCTCGGCGACATCACGCGTGAACGCCTGACCGATCTTGCGGGACGGCTGTTTTTCGATACAGTTCCGACATTGTCCGCAATTGGCCCGCTTGAACATCTGCCGCCTCTTTCAGACATCACTGCCGCGCTTTCTGCGCAGCAGCCTGCAAGGATAAAGGCGAACGGCTGAGAAAATGGCGGTTTCTTCCGCACAGGGATGGTGAATGCTGCGTTTTCTTTCCCGACATAACGACACGCCTGAACTGCGCAGCGCCGACCATCTTCTCAGACTGCCGCGCTACAGCGATTTCAAGCAATGGCATGTGCTGCGCTCCGAAAGCCGGCAGTTTCTTCAGCCCTGGGAACCCACCTGGCGCCCTGATGAACTGACCGAAGGCTCCTTTCGCATGCGCGTGGTGCGCAACGGGCAGGAGTTTTCTTCCGGCACCGCGGTCTCGTTTCTGCTGTTCGAAAAGGAGACCCTCCTCGTCGGCGGCATCACCATCGGTTACATCCGCCGGGGTGCCGCGCAAAGCTGTATGATCGGCTATTGGACAGGCGAACGGCACGCCGCAAAAGGCCATATGTCTGCCGCATTAAAATTGGTAATACCCTATATCTTCAACGGACTTCAGTTGCACCGTATCGAGGCAGCCTGTATTCCGGAAAACTTCAAAAGCATCCGGCTTCTCGAAAATGCCGGGTTCCAGCGGGAAGGTCTCTTGCGGGAATATCTGAAAATCAATGGCCAATGGCGGGATCATATGATGTTTTCCCTTCTTGCCGACAAGCAAAGCTCCGGCGGAACGAAGTACGATACATGACCTACATTCACCCTGAGCCATGCCTTGCGAAACGTCTGGCGGCAATCGCGCTGGCTGTACCGTTTTTCCTGCTGTTCCTGCTTTTCTCTTCTTATTCCTACGCTTTCGAGCCGGTGAAGATTTCCCGCGACGACACGGCGCTTGATCTGACTGCCACCACCGATATCTATGCCAACCAGGGCGAAGCCTTTCAGGTCTCGACCGCGCCCGGCCCCGACGGCATCCGCCGCCGTATCGAGGTGCGCGCCAGTTCCACCGACCACCAGGGCGACTGGGCGGTTTTCGCGCTCGCCAACGTGTCGGAAGAACAGCTGGAGCGCGTCATCGTCGCCCCGCATTTCCGCCTCGTGAATTCCAAGCTGTTCTGGCCCGATCTCGGCTCGCAGCGCATCATGGCGATTACGCCGAGCGAAGGCTTCGCGCTCGACCGGCAGCCGAGCCCGGATGCCGACGTGTTCCGCATCACGCTCAATCCCGGCTCCGTCATCACCTTCGTTGCCGAGCTTTCCACGCCGCAGCTGCCGCAGCTTTATCTGTGGGAACCGGAAGCCTACAAGGACACGATCAACGCCTTTACGCTCTATCGCGGCATCGTGCTCGGCATTGCCGGCCTGCTGGCCGTACTTTTGACCATCCTTTTCGTGGTTAAGGGTACTTCGGTTCTGCCGGCGTCCGCAGCACTCGCCTGGGCGGTTCTGGCCTATATCTGCGTCGATTTCGGCTTTCTCGAAAAGCTCATCACCGTCACCTCAAGCGACCAACGAATATGGAGGGCGGGTGCCGAAGTGGCACTCGCCTCCAGCTTCGTGGTCTTCCTCTTCACCTATCTCAACCTCAACCGATGGCATGCGCATCTGGGTTATGCGACCTTTGCCTGGGTCGTGGGCCTGGCGCTGCTGTTCGGCGTTGCCATTTACGATCCGTCGGTCGCCTCGGGCATCGCCCGCGTGTCCTTTGCGCTGACGGCAACCGCGGGCATCGCCCTCATCATCTATCTCGGCTTCAACAAATATGACCGGGCCATTTTGCTGGTCCCCTCCTGGGCGCTGATTCTCGTCTGGCTGTTTGGCAGCTGGCTGACGGTGACGGGGCAGCTGGACAACGACATCGTGCAGCCGGCGCTTGGCGGCGGGCTGGTGCTGATCGTGCTTCTGATCGGTTTTACCGTGATCCAGCACGCCTTTGCCGGCAGCGCTTATCAGCAGGGTCTGTTTTCCGACCTCGAACGCCAGTCGCTGGCCCTGACGGGCAGCGGCGACACGGTCTGGGACTGGGATGTGACGCGTGACCGTATCGTCACCACGCCTGACATTTCCAACCGGCTTGGGCTGGAACCCGGCACCATGCATGGCGCTGCGCGCAACTGGCTGCCGCGCCTGCACCCAGACGATCGCGACCGGTTCAAAGCGACGCTCGACGTGCTGCTCGACCATCGCAAGGGCCGCCTCAACCACGAATTCCGCATTCGCGCCGAAGACGGGCATTTCCACTGGCTGCAAATCCGCGCCCGTCCGGTTCTCGGCTCCAACGGCGAGATCATCCGCTGCGTCGGCACCATCACCGATATTACCGAGCAGAAAAATTCGGTCGAGCGGCTGTTGCAGGATGCGATGAACGACAATCTGACCGGGCTTCCGAACCGGCAGGTCTTCCTCGACCGCCTGCAATCGATCCTCAATCTCTCGCCCGACAGCGAGGGCGTACGCCCGACCGTGATGGCGATCGATATCGACCGTTACAAGCTGGTCAATGATACGCTCGGCATTGCTGCCGGCGACAATATCCTCATCGCACTGACCCGGCGTCTGCGCCGTCTGCTGAAACCGCAGGATACGCTGGCGCGTCTCGGTGGTGATGAATTCGGCCTTATCCTGACCTCGGAGCGCGATCCGCAGCGTGTCGCCGATTTTGCCGATGCGGTGAACAAGGCGATCATGGTGCCGATCAATTTCGCCAATCGCGAAATCATCCTCACCGCCTCCATCGGCCTCGTTTCGTGGATCGACCAGCAGGAAAGTGCGGCCGGTCTGCTCAGCGACGCGGAGCTGGCCATGTACCGCGCCAAGCGCGCCGGCGGCAACCGCGTCGAACCGTTCCGCCCCGCCTTCCGCACCTCAGGCACCGACCGCCTGCAGATGGAAAGCGACCTGCGCCGCGCCATCGAGCGCAAGGAGCTGTCGCTCGCCTATCAGCCGATCGTCAAGCTTGATGACGGTGAGCTGGCCGGCTTCGAGGCGCTGATGCGCTGGGAGCACCCCAAGCGCGGCAATATTCCGCCAAGCGAGTTCATTCCGATTGCGGAAGCCTCCGGCCTGATCGAACCGCTCGGCATGTTCGCGCTCGAACGGGCGGCCACCGACCTGATGGACTGGCAACATGCCATCGAGAAGATGCCGATCTTCATTTCCGTCAATATTTCCAGCGCGCAATTGCTGAACAACGAATTGTACAACGATGTGCGTGGCATGCTGACCCGCACGCGTTGCAATCCGCAGCAGCTGAAGCTGGAACTGACGGAATCCGTCGTCATGGAAAATCCGGAACAGGCGCGGCTTGTACTTTCCAAGCTGAAGGAAACGGGCTTGAGCCTCGCCATGGACGATTTCGGCACCGGCTATTCGTCACTCGCCTATCTCACCCGCTTCCCCTTCGACACCATCAAGCTCGACAAGGCGCTGGTGGCCAATACCAGCGACAAGCGCAACGTGCTCCTGCGCTCCGTCATCGCCATGGCGCGCGCGCTCGACATGCAGGTGGTGGCGGAAGGCATCGAAACGCCTGAAGATGCGGCCGAGCTTTCACGCATGAACTGCCATTTCGGCCAGAGTTTCCTGTTCGGCACCCCTGTCTCGGGCGATGCGGCGCTGAAGCTGCTGCGGGAGCGGTTCCAGCCGACGAAGCGGGCTTCGTAAGGGGGCCGACCTGGGGTGATGAAGGCTGATGCCCCGCCACCTCCGTCATTCCGGCCTTGAGCCGGAATCCAGCCAACGGGCGTCTGCCCGGTGGAAAGACTCCTTTCAGCCCAAGGACTTGGGCTGGCTGGATACCGGCTCAAGGCCGGTATGACGGGAGAAGGAATCGGTGCGTCTCCTGATCAGGACTTCCCCCGGCCGGGCATTCACTGCACTACCGCATTCTGCCCTGCCATCGGCGCTTCATCCGCCGCCACCTTCCCATGCAGGAGGTCATGAATGAACTCCATCTTGGTCACCACCGGCGGCGTCAGCACGAAGGGGTAGAGGTCCGCCTCCCCCATGCTGCGCTGGATGGAATTGATGGCGACACTGAGCGGGATCCAGGCCTTGACCAACTGTGCGGCACTGCGGGCATTGTAAGGATCGAATGTCACTTCGGCTGCCATTTCCTCATGCCCATCAGGATCGATTGCGACGCCGAAGGCGCGGGCGGTCTCAAGCGTATCGACGATATGCAGGTAATGGGCGAAACATTCGGCGAAATCCTCCCAGGGGTGGACGGAGGCGTAAGAGCTTATGAACGTCTCCTGCCAGTCGAGGCGCGGCCCCTGTTCGTAATTGCGTTGCAGCGCCGCAGCGTAATCCTCGCGGTCATCACCGAACACCGCGCGGCAGGCCTCCAGGCGGTTCGCATCGCGCACCAGCTTGTTCCAGATGAAGTGCCCGACCTCATGGCGGAAATGGCCAAGCAGGGTGCGATACGGCTCATTCATGTTGGTACGCACCTGCTCGCGCGTCACATCGTCGGCTTCCGCGGCGCGGATTGCGATCAAGCCCTCATCATGCCCGGTCATCGCCGGAATAACCGAGCCATCGGGTGCCACTTCATCGACCAGAAAGTCGAAGACAAGTCCACCGGCCGGATCAACATCACGGTTGGGATGTGGCAGGCCAAGCCGCAGGATCGAATAAAACAGGTGCCGCTGCGCCTGGCTGATGCGGCGCCACTGTTCGATCCCCTGCTCCGTGGCGATGTCCGGCACCAGACGATTATGGCTGCAGGCGGGGCAGAAGGCACTGTCGCTTTCCGCCGGCACCGCCCAATTGCAGATGTCGTTCACCTCATTGGCGCAGAAACGCACCTGTCTTTGCGGCTCGCCGACGATCTGCCAGTTCGGTTCGCCGGCCGGCGCCAGCGCTTCCATGGAAAGGCGCTCCGGCACGAAGGCAAGGCGATGACCGCAGGAGACGCAGAAACGATTGTCAAAATGGGCCGGCTGGCCGCAGGATGCGCAGGAAAAAAGTCTCATTGATGAAACCCTTGCGATGGATCAGTTGGGAGAAGGCAAACATACGATGTCACCATGAACGGCGTAACAAACCCGTCGTTCCGGCATCGCATACGACAAGAGCGCATGTGCGATAACACATGCGCTCCAAGCGCCGCATCGTTAGAGAGGCGGAAGACTGTCAGACGGCATTACATCCGGTCGACAGCGCCCTTGACGGCATCCTTGGCCTTGCCAACACTCTTCTGTACCTTGCCCTTGGTTTCCTGGGCGGCACCCTTGGCGCGCAGCTCGTTATTGCCGGTGGCTTCGCCGACGCTCTTCTTGACCTTGCCAGCAACTTCGTTTGCCGTACCGGAAATCTTGTCTGATGTGCTACCCATCTTACTGCTCCCTAGTTGAGCCGTACTGTCTGTCCGGCTTTCCGGGTGACTAACGTGAGGGGGCAGGATTTGGTTCCCACCTATAATGATATGCGGGCGGCAGAAAATATACGCCCGCCAAATTTACGCGTGGCCGGCATCGGTGGAGAGCATGCGCGCATCAACGCCCATCAGGGCCAGCGCCCGCTCATATTTATTGTCCAGCCCGCGATCGAAAATCAGATCTTCCGCCGCCGGGCAGTTGAGCCAGCCATTATTGGCGATCTCGTTTTCCAGCTGGCCGGGTCCCCAGCCGGCATAACCGAGCAGCATGGTGGCCCTTTGCGGGCCACGGCCGTTGGAAATGGCGCGGACGATATCCAGTGTCGCCGTCAGCGAAATATCGTCGCTGACGGGTATGCTGGATTCGCTCAAGTAATCATCGGAATGCAGCACGAAGCCACGGCCGGATTCGACCGGTCCGCCGCACTGGATGGGAAATTCGCGGGTACGGTTGGGTAGCATGATGGCGTCATTGCTATCCACCAGTTTCAGATGCAGCAGAATGTCCGTAAACGTGATCTGCTGCGGCCGGTTGATGATGAAGCCCATGGCGCCGGCATCCGAATGGGCACAGATATAGATCACCGCACGGGCAAAATTACCGTCGTCCAGCCCCGGCATCGCCATGAGGAACTGACCGTCGAGAAAGCCACGTTCGCGTTTGTCCATCAGGGTTGAAAAGCTCACCGGCGCCTCCAGCAGACCGAATTCCGTGATTGAACGGAAAACGGCGTTCGCACTTCGACAAGGGACAGGATGCGGCATAGCGTGCCATCAATCAACCGAAAATGATGAACCCCACGAATTCGTAACTGGTCGGCCGGGCAATGTTGGGTTAGACGGGAAGCATGAGCGTCAGGACATTCTTCCGATTTTCACATCTTCGTTTCGCGGCCCTGTTTGCCGCTCTCCTCGGCGGCACGCAAGCCGCCCGGGCCGAAATTACCGATTGGGCCAGAAGCGAAGGCGGCCAGATGCGGGTGGCAAGCCTTGCCATGGATGCGGACGGCGTGGTGCGCGGCGTATTGCAGATTGAGCCGAAAGACGGCTGGATCACCTATTGGCGCGAGCCGGGAGAAGCCGGCATACCGCCGAAGATCACGCTTGATCCGGCAAGCGGTGTTACGCTTGCCACCATGGCCTATCCCGTTCCCAAGCTCATCGAAAATGGCGACATTACCGATATCGGCTACGACCATGCCGTCAGTCTGCCTTTTCAGCTGAAAGCCGCCGACCCGGCGGCCAGCGGAAAGATCGACCTCACCGCCTTTATCGGCGTGTGCCAGAATATCTGCATTCCCTTCGAGGCGACATTCTCCATCGACCGCGGCAATGCGGGTGATGACGATGGCGAGGAACGGCGTCTGCTGGAGGAAGCCCGCGAAACGCTGCCCGAAGCCGCCTCCGACGATTTCAAGGTCACCGATTTCCACATCACGCCCGACAAGACCATGCTCGGCGTGCAACTGCAATTGCCGGAAAACGCGCCGAAGGAAACCGAGATCTTCATCGCCGGTCCCTCTGGCTTTGCCTATTACGAGCCGCAGAACATGGTGCGCGACAAGCGCAAGCTGTCCTTTTACATGAACATCAAGGGCCTGCCGAAAACCTATCAGGTGCCGGGCAATAGCTGGCCTATCCTGGTCAAATCCGGCGACCGGGCCATGGAAACGATGCTGAATTTTCCGAAGCCCTGAGCGGTTTTCGCAAGGAGCCGAGCGGCCCTTTCAGGTTAAGCAATTTAACTCGAAAACCGCATGACAGATTTCATTTCCGTGCTCTGGAGCACGTCTGAACGGAACCATCGGGAAGTGCTCCATTTCTTTGTTTTATCGCATCATCCGGACGTAAAACCGCTACGCAATTTTACTGGAAATGCTCTATAGTCGCGCCAACCGAACGACCACAGGAGCATGGACATGACCATCAAGATCGGCGAAAAACTGCCTTCCGCAACCTTCAAGGAAAAGACGGCCGACGGCCCGGTGGAAACCACCACGGATCAGCTTTTCGGCGGCAAGAAGGTCGTTCTTTTCGCCGTACCCGGCGCTTTCACCCCCACCTGCTCGCTGAACCATCTGCCGGGTTACCTCGAAAACCGGGACGCCATTCTCGCCAAGGGCGTGGATGACATTGCCGTGATCGCCGTCAATGACTGGCACGTCATGGGCGCATGGGCACAATCCTCCGGCGGTCAGGGCAAGATCCACTTCCTCGCCGACTGGGACGCGGCCTTCACCAAGGCGCTTGGCCTCGATGCCGATCTTTCCGGCGGCGGGCTTGGCGTGCGCTCCAAGCGTTATTCGATGCTGGTTGAAGACGGCGTGGTGAAGTCGCTGAATGTCGAGGAAAACCCCGGCCAGGCGACGGTCTCGGCTGCTGCGGCGATGATCGAGCAGCTTTGACATTAAGAAGCGGCCTCTTGGCCCTGGGTAAGACGTCATCCTCGGCCCTGTGCCGAGGATCTAACCACGTTCAACTCAATCGAGACGTTGCAGATGCTCGGGACAAGCCCGAGCATGACGGAAGAGAGCGGCCACGCCGCCCTCTCACACGTTCATATCAAACACCAGAAGCCCGGCGAGACCGCCATCGGTGAGCGAGACCAGACGCTCCCCCACTTCCACATGCTGGGGGTGGGCCAGATAGCCGTCGCGGGCCTCGGGGCTTTCCAGCGTCACGATGAAGCCGTCGACAAAACCGCCGTTCAGGCCTTCGGGCGAGACATTCTGGCCGTATTTCACATCGATGATACCGGGTATCACGTCCTTCAGGGCGGCAATCGCCTCGAATATCGCATGTTTTTCAGAGGATGCCGTCGCAGCCTTGAACCGTAGAAATACACAATGCAGGATCATCCGGATTCCTCTCCTCCGTTGGACGCAACGCAGGCGTCCTTGACGACAAGATAAGTCGGGTTTCGGTTTTCACAACCCCGATAAATGCGGCCCGGTTCAAATCGGCGCGGGTCAAATCGCCCCTGACTGGGCCGAGCGGAAATAAAGCAGGCTTGCGTTACCGGCGTTTGAAGGGCTCCATGCCCTTGCGCGCCAATTCGTCGGCGCGCTCGTTTTCCGGGTGGCCGGCATGGCCCTTGACCCAGTGCAGGGTAACCTTGTGGCGCTCCTGTGCCGCCTCAAGCGCCTGCCAGAGCTCGACATTTTTGACCGGCTTGTTATCGGCGGTCTTCCAGCCCTTCTTTTTCCAGCCGAAAATCCACTTGGTAATGCCGTCCTTGACATAGGCGCTGTCGGTATAAAGATCGACCTCGCAGGGGCTCTTTAATGCGTTGAGTGCGGAAATCGCCGCCAGCAGCTCCATGCGGTTATTGGTGGTCTCGGCCTCGCCGCCGGACAGTTCCTTCTCCACCTCGCCATAACGCAACACAGCGCCCCAGCCGCCGGGACCGGGATTGCCGGAGCAGGCGCCATCGGTGAAAATATCGACATGTTTCATTCGCCCGTCAGCCCATATTCAGCGACATTGGCGATCGCGCGGTGGAACCGCAGCTTGCGCAGATATTCCAGCGGGTCTTTCTTCACCACCAGCGCGCCTTCCGGCGTCGTCAGCCAGTCGTAAAGCCGCGTCAGGAAGAAACGCAGCGCCGAACCGCGAGCCAAGAGCGGCAGCGCTTCCAGTTCCGCCTCGCTCATCGGGCGCACCGACTGGTAACCTTCCAAGAGCGCCTTGCCCTTGGTGACGTTATAGGCGCCATCCTTTTCGAAGCACCAGGCATTGAGGCAGATCGACACGTCATAGGCGAGCAGGTCATTGCAGGCGAAATAAAAATCGATCAGGCCGGACAGCTCGTCACCGAGGAAAAATACATTGTCCTGAAACAGATCGGCATGAATGACACCGGCGGGCAGATCCTTCGGCCAATGGGCAGCGAGATAATCGATCTCGGGACGGATTTCGTCCCTCAAGCCCTTCTCCACCTCGTCGGCGCGGTCTTCCGACTTGTCCCACAGCACCTTCCAGCCTTCAACGGACAGTGCGTTGGGACGCGTGATTTCGAACCCCTCACCCGCCAGATGCATCGCGGCCAGCGCCTTGCCGACTTCGCGGCAATGTTTGGCTTCCGGCTTTCGCAGCCACATGCCTTCAAGGAAGGAAATCAGCGCCGCCGGCCGGCCCGACAATTCGCCCAGCAATTCGCCATCCCTGCGCGGCAGGGGCAAGGGGCAGGACAGGCCCTTGGCAGCCAGATGCTGCATGAGGCCGAGGAAGAACGGCAGATCGTTTTTTTCCACCCGCTTTTCATAAAGCGTCAGAATCAGTGGTTCCTTGGTGGTGTGCAGCAGGAAATTGGAGTTTTCGACACCTTCGGCAATGCCCTTGTAGGAGGTGAGGCTGCCGGTGTCGTATTGCGTGAGGAAATTCCTCAGATCATCTTCGGTGATATCAGTATAAACTGCCAATTTAAAATCTCTTGATGAAGGATGGAATAAGAATCTGGGGGAATGGCAGATGCAAGGTGAGAACCGCTCACCTCGTCGTCACCCTGTTCTAGGCACCGGCGGCGGTCTTCGGCGGCAGCGCATTGCTGGCATTGCCATTAACGAAAGCCATGTCGTCAGTCGTCAGCTCGATGCTGCGCAGCTCGCGGTTGACGAGGAAATGTTCCGTTTCCTCAACCGTCACGGCAAGATCGAGCGTGGTGTCGAAGCGCGCCTTGAAGGCCTCGATGATTTCATCGACGATAACCTCAGGTGCGGATGCGCCAGCCGAAAGACCAACAGTGCGGATATCGCCGATCGTGTCCCAGTCGATTTCCGCCGCCCGCTGCACCAGCACGGAGTGCTTTGCCCCGGCCCGCAGCGCCACTTCCACCAGCCGCTTGGAGTTGGAGGAATTGGGTGCACCGACAACGATGAACAGGTCGCAGCCGGGTGCCGCCTGTTTCACTGCATCCTGGCGGTTGGTGGTTGCGTAACAGATGCTATCGGCGGCGGGCGCCTGAATGGCAGGGAAACGTTCCTGCAAACGGGCAATGACGCCGGCGGTATCATCCACCGACAACGTCGTCTGGGTGACGAAACCAAGATTTTCGCGGTCCACGGGTTCATATGTGCCAGCGTCTTCCACCGTTTCGACCAGCGAGACCGTACCTTCGGGAAGCTGGCCCATGGTGCCGATGACCTCGGGGTGACCCGCATGGCCGATCAGCACCACATGGCGGCCAAGGCGCTGGTGGCGCATGGCCTGCTTGTGAACCTTGGAGACCAGCGGGCATGTGGCGTCGAGATAAAACAGGTTGCGCGCCTGCGCATCTTCAGGCACGGATTTCGGCACCCCATGGGCGGAAAACACCACCGGCTGTTCGCGATGTTCGGCAGGGATTTCATGCAGTTCCTCGACGAAAACCGCACCCTTGGCTTCCAGCCCTTCCACCACATAACGGTTATGCACGATTTCGTGGCGGACATAGACCGGCGCACCATAGGCCTTCAGCGCCAGCACGACGATCTGGATCGCCCTGTCCACGCCCGCGCAAAAGCCGCGCGGTCCGCACAGCCTTATCGTCAAAGGGGGTTTGGAAACGGCGATGTTCATTCGTGCTCCTTGGCCTGCTTCTTGGCGTGCTCCATGCCTTGCCCGATAGCCTGCCCCTTGCCGGGCGGGGCGCGCGTTATTCGTCGCGCGCCTTATGGTTCCGGAAATAGGCAAAACCAACGACGATGACAAGGGCCAGCGCCAAGCCATACCACGTTATCGCATATTGCAGGTGATTGTTGGGCAAATCTATCAGCGTCACTCCGCCCTGCGGCCAGCCGCCGGGGTTCGGTGTATTGTCGGCATCCACGAAAAGGTTGACCAGCCGATTGGAGGGGATATCGACGCTCGAGGCCATCACCGCCAGATCCTTCCAGTAGAAGATGTTCTTGGCGATGTCATTATCCGGCAGCAGTGAAGAGGGCTTTGCGACAAGCGGTGCGCGTGCCAGCCCTGTTATTGCGATCTCGCCGGTTACCTGTCCTTCGGTCCGTTTGGCCTGTTCCTTCATCTCGAAGGGCGCGAAGCCGCGATTGACGAAAAGGATGCGGCCATCGGCAAGCGTGAGCGGCGTATAGATGTAATAACCGGTTCGGCCCTGATGCGTGGCGAAGAAATGGCGCTCGCGGGCGTGATCGAAAGTGCCTGACAGCCTGACCTTGCGATATTCGATATCGCCGCCGCTTTTCGCCATTGCTTCGATATCGGCAAGCGGAACCGGGCTCGCGCTCAGCCGCTCCTCGATATCGGCCATCAGCGCCTCTTTCCAGTAAAGCCGCTTCACCTGCCAGGTACCGAGACCGAGAAGAATGGCTAGCGCCAGCAGCACCAGCGGCGCGGCGAACCAGACCCGTCTTTCCGCCGCCTTCATGTGGGAAACCTCATTCACGATCAAGCCTGCCTTCGCTCGCATTGTTGCGATATTGCAGCGCAATCATGATCCCCTTCAGCTTGCGCAGCAGCACGAGCGAGACAATCACCGTAAACGGCAACCAGAGCATGACATGCACCCAGACGGGTGGCGCAAAACGCTGGTCGAACCAGAGCGCCAGCCCGACAACCAGAAAACCGACGATCAGCATGACGAAGACCGCCGGACCATCACCCGCATCGGCAAAACCATAGTCCAGCCCGCAGGCGCTGCAGGCCGGTTTCGGCGTCAGGAAACCGTCAAACAGCCGGCCGTTACCGCAACGCGGGCAGCAGCCTTTCAAGCCCACCTTGATGGGATCAACAGGCGCGAAATTGCCGTTTGATGGTTCGGACATGATGACCTCCCGCGAAGTTGCCTAACCCCTCCTCCGTCATCCTCGGGCTTGACCCGGGGACCCACGATTTCAGCGGGCTATGGATCCTCGGGTCAAGCCCGAGGATGACGTCAAATCTCTTGGAAGCTTGCCTCAAAACCCGGGCACTTGTTTGTTGCTCGACGGCGCCGCGACTTTCTTCTCCCCGCCGGGGAGAAGGTGGCCCGAAGGGTCGGATGAGGGGGCAAGCTCTCCGGATATCTCCACCCCCGCCCCCTCATCCCGCTGCCGCGGACTTCTCCCCGGCGGGGAGAAGAAACAAGTGGGACCCATCCCCTCACACGCAATGCCTTGCTCCGGGCGAGGCCCTATCCGGCGTCGTTTACCCGTGAACCGGCGCGCCCCAGCCACCCCAGATGTAGATGGCGAAGAACAGGAACAGCCAGACGACGTCAACGAAGTGCCAGTACCAGGCAGCCGCCTCGAAGCCGAAATGCTGCTTGGGCGTGAAACCGCCGGCAATGGCGCGGAACAGGCAGACCAGAAGGAAGACCGTGCCGACAAAGACGTGGAAACCGTGGAAACCGGTGGCCATGAAGAAGGTCGCGCCATAGATCGAGTTCTTGAAATCGAACGGCGCGTGAATGTATTCGTAAACCTGCACGGTGGAGAACAACACGCCGAGCGCCACGGTGAGCGCGAGGCCGCTGATCAGGCCCTTGCGGTCATTATGCAGCAGCGCATGGTGCGCCCAGGTGACGCATGTGCCCGACAGAAGCAGGATGACGGTGTTGTAGAGCGGCAGATGCCAGGGATCGATGACCTCGATGCCCTTGGGCGGCCATTGACCGCCGGTATATTCAAGGCGGGACGCCTGAATGGCTTCGTGCGGGAACAGGCTCGCATCGAAATAGGCCCAGAACCACGCGACGAAGAACATCACTTCCGAAGCGATGAACATGATCATGCCGTAACGCAGATGCAGCGACACGACGCGGGTATGGCTGCCCTCATTGGCTTCCTTGATCGTATCCGCCCACCACGCATACATGGTGTAAAGCACGATGACGAGGCCGATATAGAAAAGCCAGGGGTTGGCGAGTTCCGCACCGAACAGCTTGAAGGAGCCACCCGACAGGTAGCGCATGTAACAGACGCCACCAAAGGTCAGGATGAAGGCGCCGATCGAGGCCAGAAGCGGCCAGGGGCTTGGGTCTATGATGTGGTAATCGTGGTTCTTCTGATGCGTATCTGCCATTGCGACAATCCCCTGGTATCTCTTCCCTGATCCGGCCTCAAGAAGGCCAGATCACCTCTCACAATTTGCTTTCGCCAGATTCAGTCTTTACCGGCAAGGACGCAACCGGTTTTTCGGTTTTGGCCGGATAAAACGTATAGGACAGCGTCAAAGTATGAATGCTCTTGGTTTCGCGCGCCGTGGCGATGTCAGGATCGACGAAAAAGACCACCGGCATTTCCAGTGTTTCGCCCGGCTGCAGCGTCGTTTCGGTGAAGCAGAAACACTCCACCTTGTTGAAATAGGCGCCCGCCTCCATCGGCGTGACATTGAAGACCGCCGTTCCCGTGGTCGCCACGGGTGAGCGGTTCGTCGCCTTGAAGGTGACCTGCACCGTTTCGCCGATCTTCGGCGTGACCTTCCTGTCGACCGGCTGGAAATCCCAATTAAGGCCGTTCGACGTGTTGGCGTCGAAGGTGACGTTGATGGTCTTGTCGAGGATGACGTCGGAATATTGCTCGACGCGCTGGGTCGTGCCGTTATAGCCGGTGACGCGGCAGAACAGCGTATAAAGGGGCACGGCGGCATAGGCCATGCCGATCATGCCGCAGAAAAACACGAGACAGAGTACGAGAATGGAGCGGTTGCTCACACGCTGCTTACCGGTCTCCGCCGTCTGCGCTTCCATATTTGCCATGTTCTCCTCCTCCTCTCCTCCAGTCAGATCGTCAATGTGAGCCGATCTTGATGATGGTGATGATGTAGAACAGCACCACCAGACCGGCGAGCAGGACGCCGAGCGCGATATTGCGCCCACGTCTCGATTTTTTCTGCGCCGCGCTCAGTTCCACCGTTTCCATCACAGAACTCCCGAAATCACGGCCTTCAGGGCCGGAGCGAAATGATCGGCCAGAAGGCCGGAAAAGATGGCGAAGAGGTAAAGCACCGAATAGGCGAACATCTTCTTGGCGGGCAGCATCTTCTCGTCACCCTCAGGCATGCGCCGGACATCGAGCGAACAGTAGATGAAGATCGCACTCAGCACGGCCGCGAAAATGCCGTAACCGCCGCTCGCCAGACCCGTGAAATACGGCGCGACGGCCGCGGCCGCCGTCAGCACGGCGTAAACGATCATCTGGTTCTTGGTGGAGCGTTCGCCGGCCACATTCGGCATCATCGGAATGCCGACGGAGCCGTAATCACGCATCTTGAACAGCGCCAGCGCCCAGAAATGCGCCGGCGTCCATAAAAAGATGATGAGGAACAGGATGATACTATCAAGCGAAACGCCGCCGGTGACACAGGCCCAGCCGAGCATGGGCGGGAAAGCGCCGGCAGCACCGCCGATGACGATGTTCTGCGGCGTCGAGCGCTTCAGCCACATCGTATAAACGACGGCGTAAAAAAAGATGGTGAAGGCGAGCAGACCGGCGGAGAACCAGTTGACCGCAAGGCCGAGGATGACCACCGAAAAGGCCGACAGCGTCAGCCCGAAGGCCAAGGCCTCACGCGGTGCGATACGGCCCGAAGGGATCGGCCGCTTTGCGGTGCGGCTCATCACGGCGTCGATATCGGCATCGTACCACATGTTGAGCGCGCCGGACGCGCCGGCGCCGACGGCGATGCAGAGAATGGCGATGAGCCCAAGCACCGGGTTGATTTCACCCGGCGCCAGCACGAGGCCCGCAAAGGCCGTGAAGACGACGAGCGACATGACGCGCGGTTTCAGCAATTCGAAATAATCGCGCGCGCCGGCTTCCGAGAGTTCGGAGCTTTCAACACCCAGCATGTCGCGATTGTCGATAACGGTCATTTCCTGTCCTGTTTTCCTTCAGATGCCACTTGCCGCGACATCCCTTGCACCGGCCCGAAAACGAATGTGATTTCCGGCATGCGCGATGCGTCAATTCATTGGGTCCGAACGTTTCGGCATGGGCCGCATCGGCCAAAACCGATGTCATTCGCCCGGCCTGTCGCCGCGCCCCCCCCGCCACTCGTCTGCGCCTGCTCATTCATAAAGGCCAAACTTGGCATTTATCACATCCGGGCATGTATCATGTCGGACGACAAGCTTCGCTTGGACAAAATGTCACGCAGCGGCGGACCTCCCGCCTTTGGAAACGGCACGGGCGCAACCACGCCGTCCCCTTTTTTCAGCAACCGGAATGCGCGAGCAGCGCCCGCGCTTTCCGGTCCGGCATTCAGCGAATGCGCGGAAGCTGTTCCCACTGGTGGTAAGGCGGCGGTGAAGACAGCTGCCATTCGAGCGTCGTTGCACCCTCACCCCAGGGATTGTTGCCGGCGATCCGCTTCTTGGCGAAGGCTTCCCAGACGCCGAAGAGGAAGATGCCAACAGCAACGGCCGAGATATAGGAGCCGTAAGAAGACACCAGGTTCCAGCCGGCATAGGCATCGGGATAATCGATGTAGCGGCGCGGCATGCCGGCGAGGCCGAGGAAGTGCTGCGGGAAGAAAATCAGGTTCACGCCGACGAACATGACCCAGAAATGCAGCTTGCCGATGAACTCGCTATACATGTAGCCGGTGATCTTCGGGAACCAGTAATACCAGCCGGCAAAGATCGCGAAGACCGCGCCGAGCGACAGCACGTAGTGGAAGTGGGCCACCACGTAATAGGTGTCATGCAGCGAGCGGTCGAGACCGGCATTGGCGAGCTGCACGCCGGTAACGCCACCGACCGTGAACAGGAAGATGAAGCCGATCGCCCAGATCATCGGTGTCGAGAAGGTCAGCGAACCGCCCCACATGGTCGCGATCCACGAGAAGATCTTGATACCTGTCGGCACCGCGATGACCATGGTGGCGAACACGAAATAACGCTGTGCTTCGAGCGACAGGCCGACCGTATACATGTGGTGCGCCCAGACGATGAAGCCGACCGCGCCGATGGCGACCATGGCATAGGCCATGCCGAGATAACCGAAGACCGGCTTCTTGGAGAAGGTGGAAATGATGTGGCTGATGATGCCGAAGCCGGGCAGGATCAGGATGTACACTTCCGGATGGCCGAAGAACCAGAACAGGTGCTGGTAGAGGATCGGATCACCGCCGCCTTCCGGCGAGAAGAACGCCGTGCCGAAGTTACGGTCGGTCAGAAGCATGGTGATGCCACCCGCCAGAACCGGCAGCGACAGCAGGAGCAGGAATGCGGTGACGAGAACCGACCAGGCAAACAGCGGCATCTTGTGCAGCGTCATGCCCGGGGCGCGCATGTTGAGAATGGTGGTGATGAAGTTGATGGCGCCAAGGATGGAGGACGCGCCGGCGACGTGCAGCGAGAAGATCGCCAGATCCACCGCCGGTCCCGGCATGCCGCTGGTCGATAGCGGCGGATACATGGTCCAGCCGCCGCCCACACCATAAGCACCCGCCGGACCTTCGACGAAGAGCGACAGGAGCAGCAGGATGAAGGCCGGAACGATCAGCCAGAAGGAAATATTGTTGAGGCGCGGGAAAGCCATGTCAGGAGCGCCGATCATGATCGGGATCATCCAGTTGGCAAAACCGCCGATCATCGCAGGCATGACCATGAAGAAGATCATGATGAGCGCATGCGCCGTGGTGAACACGTTGAACATGTGCTTGCCGCCGTCGATGGCGGCGTCGCCCTCGAAGCCGTAAACCATGGAAGCCAGACCGTGGAAGATCTGGATGCCCGGCTCCTGCAGCTCCATGCGCATGACGACCGAAAGCCCGCCGCCGATGATACCAGCCATGATCGCGAAGATCAGGTAGAGCGTGCCGATGTCCTTATGGTTGGTGGACAGGAACCAGCGGGCGAAAAAGCCCGGCTTATGGGAATGATCATGCGAATGATCGTCATGCGCATGCGCGTCTTGACCATGCGAGTGATGATCGTCGTGTGCGGAAGGTCCAGCCATTGTCGTCACTCCAGTCGTCAGTTGGTTTCGTTGGCGGCAACGTCGACCGTGCGCGGAGCGCCGTCGACGGAGGCCATCAGCGCCCGGTTCGCGCCGTTCAGATCTGAAGCGGCGGCGGCGTGCCAGGCGTTGTACTGCTGTTCGGAAACCACCCGAATGGCGATGGGCATGAAGGCGTGGTCCTTGCCGCAAAGCTCGGAACACTGGCCGTAATAAAGGCCTTCCTTCTCCGGCTTGAACCATGTTTCGTTGAGGCGACCCGGAACGGCATCGATCTTGACGCCGAAAGCGGGCATGGCGAAGGCGTGGATGACATCGGTCGGAGCCGCCGTCACCAGAAGGCGAACGGTCTTGCCGACCGGAACGACCATTTCATTGTCTACCGCGAGAAGACGCGGATAGCGGGCCTTGTCCTCCTTGCCCGCAGCAGCGCGATCCTGCTCCTTCAGCAGATAGCTGTCGAAGGAGAGCGGCTCGGCGCCCTCGGCGGCGGCATATTCATAGCTCCACAGCCATTGCGTGGCGGTCGCCTTCAGCGTCAGGTCCGGGTTTTCCGGCTGGGTCAGCTGCGCGTTCAGAAGATTGAACGAAGGGAAAGCAAGGAACAGGAGAATGAGCACCGGCGCCAGCGTCCAAACCACCTCGATCGCCGTGTTATGGCTGGTCTTGGACGCTACCGGATTTTTCGCGGCGCGGAATTTCAGGGCAACGATGATGAGCAGCGCAAGAACGAAAAGCGTAACCGGAACAATGAACCAAAGCGTATATTGTTCGAACCAGCGTATTTCGTGCATGATCGGCGTGGCGGCCTCCTGCATGCCCATTTGCCAATGCACCGGCTGATCGGCGTGGGCGCCGACAGCCGTGAGCAGACAGGTCATCCCCGCCAATGCTGCGTAAATCCTATTCCTCACGGTACCCTCTCCCTCACGCGTCTGATCTAGATCAATCACAGACGCAGAATCCATGCTAATGGTACTAACTTCAAACCACAGTTTGTCCTCTGCCGCAATATGCGTCGGGACACGGATGTCAGCCAATTTTGCCATTGGTCAATTGGCGGTCGACTTTCCCGCACTCCGCACCCGAATGGATAGGCCGCGACCGCTTTCAAACAGTCAAAATGCGGCACAGGCCCTTCTTTCAGAGGGTTTTGCGGCCTGCCAGCGCGGGCCGGACGCGGCGTGGCGGACGGAGAAATTACGGACATAAACAAAGCAGAAAGGTCCTATTTCCGCCCAACTCCGCTGGAATTGAGGTTCCAAGGCTTTTTTTTCCGGATTATGGCGTCAAAATAGCCGCACTGATTCGAATCCCAGAGGTATCCATGCGTCTTTCCCCGCTCGCGCGCACTTTTCTTGCCGCCGCCGGTCTTGCCATCATCGCCCCCGCCGCTGCGGCGCTGGCGCAACAGCAGCCGCCCGGCACGCCGAAGTCGACGCATGGCGCATGGTCTGTCATCTGCGACAAACCGGCGGGTGCGTCGGAAGAACAATGCGCCCTGATGCAGAACGTGATTGCCGACGACCGCCCGGAAGTGGGGCTTTCGGTGGTGGTGCTGAAGACCGCCGACCGCAAGTCGCGCATCCTGCGTATCCTCGCGCCGCTCGGCGTTCTCCTGAAGGACGGCATGGAGCTTTATATCGACAACAATAATATCGGCCGCGCCTATTTCACCCGCTGCTTCTCCGAAGGCTGCTATGTGGAAGTGGATATTGACGATGAGCTGCTGAAGGTTCTGCGCGCCGGCAAGGCCGCCGTTTTTGCGCTGCGTGAATCCGTCGATCAGGACCGTGTCGGCATTCCGATCGAGCTGACCGGCTTTGCCGAAGGCTACGACGCGCTGCCGTAACGCCTCGTCGTCAACGGGCAGCCTTGCGTCTGCCCGCTCCAGTGCCTAAATCGGTCATTGAACGATAATGACTGGAGCCTCCCATGACCGACGATCTTGTAAAACTCTTCGATTGCGATGAAACGCAATTGCGCAAGCTCGTCGGAGAGGCGCTTGCCGGCGCTGACGATGGCGAGCTGTTCATCGAACATGCCCAGGCCGAATCGCTAACCTTCGACAATGGCCGGCTCAAGGGCGGCTCCTTCAACACCGATCAGGGTTTTGGCCTGCGCGCCGTTGCCGGCGAGACGGTGGGTTACGCCCATGCCGGCGAGCTTTCGCAAGGTGCGCTGAAGCGCGCTTCGGATGCAGTCGGCGCTGTCACCCGCGGTTATTCCGGCTCCTATGCCGCCGCGCCCCAGCGCACCAACAAGAAACTTTACGGCGACGAAAACCCGATCGGCAGCCCGAGCTTTGAAGAGAAGGTGAAACTTCTCACCGATATCGACGCCTATCTGCGCGACAAGGACGAAAACGTCCGGCAGGTGACGGCGACGATTTCCGCCAGCTGGCAGGTGGTGGACATACTGCGCGCCGATGGTCATCGCGTCAGCGACATCAGGCCCATGACCCGCATCAACATTTCCGTGGTGGCGGGTGACGGCGACCGGCAGGAAAGCGGCTCCTACGGCATCGGCGGCCGCGTCGGTTTTGGCGATTTCATTACCACGGAAAGCTGGCAGCGCGGTGCGGATGAAGCGTTGCGCCAGGCGCTCGTCAACCTGACCGCCATCGATGCACCGGCCGGCACCATGGATGTGGTGCTCGGCTCCGGCTGGCCGGGCGTGATGCTGCATGAGGCGGTCGGTCACGGTCTGGAAGGCGATTTCAACCGCAAGAAGACATCGGCCTTTGCCGGCCTGATGGGCGAGATGGTGGCCGCCCCCGGCGTGACTGTCGTGGATGACGGCACCATCGACAGCCGTCGCGGCTCACTCACCATCGACGACGAGGGTACGCCTTCCGCTTATAATGTGCTGATCGAGAACGGCAGGCTGGTGGGCTATATGCAGGACCGCCAGAATGCCCGGCTGATGGGCGCAAAGGCCACCGGTAATGGTCGCCGGCAGGGTTATTCGCATGTGCCGATGCCACGCATGACCAATACCTACATGCTATCAGGCGACAAGACGCCCGAGGAGATCATCTCCTCCGTCAGACAAGGCATCTATGCCGTTTCCTTCGGTGGCGGACAGGTGGATATCACCTCAGGCAAATTCGTGTTCGGCTGCACCGAGGCCTACCTCATCGAAAACGGCAGGATCGGCGCGCCGGTAAAGGGCGCCATGCTGATCGGCAACGGACCGGACGCGATGAAGCGCGTATCGATGATCGGCAATGATTCCAAACTCGATACGGGCATCGGTAATTGCGGCAAGGCCGGGCAATGGGTGCCGGTCGGTGTTGGGCAGCCGCATCTGCGCATGGACCAGATCACCGTGGGCGGTACGAAAGCGTAAGGAATTCGGAGTTTGGATCACTACGGTCTGTCCCAAATTCCGTCATACCGGCCCTGAGCCGGTATCCAGCCAACGCGCGTCTGCGCGGCGAGAAGAGTCTTGTCAGCCCAGGGACTTGGGCTAGCTGGATGCCGGATCCAGTCTGGCATGACGGCAGAGAGAGTTGCGGTCACGCGAAACGTTGAGCCTGCCGCATCAATCCCAGCCCATAACATCGCACATGGCTGCCATGATGAGGTTTCCTCTGGCACCTCGCCGAGAAGACGATAAGATCACCCTCACGGCAGGCCCTCCTCCAAACGCCGGGCCTGCGCGGCATAAGGAGACCATGACCATCATACGCAATGCCCTCGTCCCGGAACTTGCCGTCACGGATTGGCTGAAAAGCCGCGCCTTTTATTGCGACCTGATCGGTTTTCATGTGGTTTATGAGCGCCCCGAAGAGGGCTTCGCCTATCTTGCGCTCGATGAGGCACAGGTCATGATCGACCAGATCGGCGCGACCCGGACCTTCGTGGCTGACAATGCCGCGCTTGAGTTTCCGCTGGGCCGCGGCATGAACCTGCAACTCGCCGTCCCTTCCCTGCAACCCATTCTCACGCGGCTGGAACGCTCTTCGATCGACCTCGTTCTGGCGCCGGAAGAGAAGTGGTACAGGCGCGGGACGGTCGAGGTTGGCAACCGGCAATTCATCGTCGCCGATCCGGACGGTTATCTGATCCGCCCATTCGAGAGCTTGGGCGAGCGCCCCTTCCGGTTCGGTTGAGCCCATGCTGCCCTTTCGCCCGCATGCTGTTGTTTTCGACATGGACGGATTGCTGATTGAAAGCGAGGTGCTTTATCGCGATTCATTTCTGGCGGCTTCTGCGGAAGGCGGCCATGGAATGCAGGTCGAGACCTATCAGAAGGTCTGCGGCAGTCCGTGGGATGTCATAACCGGCACCATCTTTGCCGACTATGGCGCGGATTTTCCCATAGACGCTTTTCGCGACGCATGGCTCCGGCATCTCGGTGTGATGATGGCGGAGGGTGTGGCGCTGAAACCCGGCGTCGCCGAAATCCTCGATCTCCTCGACCGGCTGGATATCCGCCGCGCCATCGCGACATCTTCGCAGCACACATCGGTCACCCGCCACCTCGGCCCTTACGACCTTCTCAGGCGCTTCGACACCATCGTGGCGCGCGGCGATTATACCGAACCGAAACCCGCGCCCATGCCCTATCTCACTGCCGCAAAGCGCCTCGGCCTCGATCCTGGCCGCTGCCTTGCACTGGAAGATTCCTATTCCGGCGTCCGCTCGGCCTCTTCGGCTGGCATGATGACAATCATGGTACCGGATGTCGCGCCGCCGACCGAGGAAATGCGGGAGAAGTGCGTTGCCGTCATGGGTGATTTGCATGCGGTGGCTAGTCTGTTGCTGCAGGTCGCGTAAGGCAAGGAAACGCAGGGAGAACCCGGTAAAACGCTCCCTGTCACGCCACTATATGATATCGTCTATGCCGACCCGCTGAAGCCGCTTACGACTCTCCGTCGACACCAGCCTTACTTCCGGATTCTCCTCCACCGCTCGTCCGTACCAATATTTGGCGGCGTGCAGATCCCCAAGCTTTTCGTAGCACTCGCCGAGCTTTTCTCCCAAATAACCAGCATCCAGAGACGGATCTCCATCGGCCATAAATAAATATATTTTTATGGCGTCTGCGATGTTACCGGAACCGAACAACTCTTTTGCACGCTGCTCTAGACGGTTAAAATCGAACATCGGCATTTCCCCGTACTACTTCATCCATCAGATGAAATTGGCCATTGTTTTTTTGATACATGATTTTCATGTACGCGTTTTATAGAGCAAGCAGCGCTGGAGAGAAAAACCCAATCATGCTCGCCTCGGCTGCCATCCTCGCAACGGTCATATTACTCGCTCTCGCAGGGTTTCAGTTGGCGCTTGTGGCTGGTGTACCTCTCGGGCATTTCGCGTGGGGCGGCCAGCAGAGGGTGTTGCCGGTCATCCTGCGGATATCCAGCTTGTTCGCCATCTTGATGTATGCGCTTATCGCGTCGATTTTGCTGCAAAAGGCGGCTCTTTTCTCCTTTTGGCCTGAATCATGGATTGGCATCGGCATCTGGATCATGACGGGATATCTAGCGCTTGGCATACCGCTAAACGCCATGTCCCGCAGCCGTCCCGAACAGCTGGTGATGACGCCAGCGACTACCATTCTTACAATTCTGTTTTTGATCGTCGCGCTGTCGTAATCGCAGTGACCTCACGCAGCAGTCAGCCCATCGACCTGAAACGCCACTTACGCTCGATCGCTCCTTCAATATCGAGACCGTTATAATGGGCCAGCAACAGCACATGGCCGAGGAGATCGGCTGTTTCGTCGGCCAGATCCCCCTTCATCTCCTCTTTGCTCCTGCCCTTGATGCGCGCCCGCCCTGTCAGCCGGTTCCAGGCCTGCGTCACCTCGCCAACCTCTTCCTGAAGCTTCAGCATGTACCAGTCCGGGTCGCGGAATATTCCGTTTTCAGCGGCATATTTTTGCGAGGCCTCTTCAAACCGGCGCATCATGTCAGCAAGCATTTGTTCATCCTTTGTTCGTGCGTTACAACTCTAACCACGATTCTCCGGCCGCGTCGATCCGAAAGGATGTTTCGCGACCTTGAACGGAAATATCCGCGACAGATGCCCGCCATCGCGATAGGAACAGTCATTCGAAACAGTGCCGTCACCCATGCCTTATCTCGATTTTTTCTCATCGCTCATCACCGCCCATAGCCCGACGCTGCTGGCGATGTTTGCGGGCGCGGCTTTTCTTGCCGGTCTTGCCCGTGGCTTTTCCGGCTTCGGCGCGGCACTCATCTTCATTCCGCTTGCCAGCGCCATCGTCGGGCCACGCATCGCGTCAGCGGTTCTGCTGGTGGTGGACGGCGTCTTGACGCTCGGCATGATACCGCCTGCCTTTCGCATGGCGGACCGGCGCGAGGTCTTCACCATGGCGGCAGGCGCACTTGTCGGCGTCCCGCTTGGAACCCTGCTGCTTTCCCATGGCGATCCGCTGACCCTGCGCTGGATCATCTCCACCGTGGTCGTCGTGCTGTTATTGTTTCTGCTTTCCGGCTGGCGTTACAGCGGACGGCCAAAGACGCCTCTGACCCTGTTTACCGGGTTTCTGGCCGGGCTGTTTTCCGGCGCTGCGCAATTGGGCGGGCCGCCCGTGGTCGCCTATTGGCTTGGCGGGGCGCTTAAAGGTGCCTTCGTGCGCGCCAATGTCATTCTTTATTTCGCGGTTTCGACCGTGATTTCCACGGCAAGCTATTTTTTCGGTGGTCTTTTCACCGCCGATGTCTTCGTCTTTTTCCTGCTGGCCCTGCCGTTTTACGGGGCGGGCCTTTACGTCGGCGCGCGCCTGCACGGATTTGCCGATGAAGCGGCGTTCCGGCGCATCTGCTACGGCCTTATCGCCATTTCCGCCGTCATCGGCCTGCCGCTGTTCGATTCGCTGTTGAAATAGGCAGGCCGCACCGGCCTGCCTTTGCCGTCTTCAAGGATACATACGAACCTTGGACCACGGCGCATCCGGCGTCTCGCGGCGGAATTCGACGCGGTCGTGCAGGCGGAATTTGCGGTCGTGCCAGAATTCGATGCTGACCGGGCGAATGCGGAAACCGGACCAGTGGGCCGGGCGCGGAATATCGCCGATGGCATATTTCGCGGTATATTCGGCCACCGCCTTCTCCAGCGCGAAACGGCCTTCCAGAGGCCGTGACTGTTTGGACGCCCAGGCGCCGATGCGGCTGCCGCGCGGGCGGGAGGCGTAATAAGCATCCGCCTCAGCGTCCGTCACGATCTCCACCTCGCCGCGCAGGCGCACCTGCCGTCGCAAGCTTTTCCAGTGGAAACACATGGCCGCTTTTTTCTGGCCGAGGATTTCGCGGCCCTTCTGGCTTTCGAAATTCGTGTAGAAAACGAAACCGCGATCATCGACGTCTTTCAACAGCACCATGCGCACGTTCGGCAGGCCGTTTTCATCGACGGTGGCGAGTGCAACCGCGTTCGGATCGTTGACTTCGGAAGCCGTCGCATCCTTCAGCCATTCGGCAAAAAGCGTGAACGGTTCATTTTCTTCCGTGAAGTCACTGGATGTTAACCCCATTTCCGACATATTGACTAAAATGCTCCCGAGCTGATTTGGACCCCAGAGATGATTTCTGGCGAAAGATGGTGACCGTCATAGCAAAGTCGAACAGTCGAACAAAGGGCCTCCTTTCGTCGATCGCGGAAGTTTCCGCCGTCGTGTCAATGCTCGTGGTGCTGAGCGGTTGTGTCAGCCTCGATCTGTTCGGCGGCGACAAGGTCGACCGCTCGCTCTCCACGGCCTCGGTTCCCAACCAGCAGAATAACGGCCAGCAGACCGATGATGCGACCATCCGCAATGCGGTAACATCGGCCGATCTTGCCAAACTTGCCGACCAGCCGCTGCCCTGGGCCAATGCCGCAACCGGCAGCGCCGGCGTGGTTACCGCCATTCACGAAGACAAATCCAGCGGTTTCGTCTGCCGCGATTTCAGGACGACGCGCCACTCCTTCGAAGGCGTGGCCGCTTACTCCGGACAGGCCTGCCTGTCGGAAACCGGCGAGTGGTTGATGACCCGCTTCGAGCAGAAATAATCTATTTACCTTGGCGCATGGAATAAGGCCGGCCACCACGCGCCGCGCGTCCTGCGTAAAGGAGTGATTAGCAACTTATTGCAACAGTCGACGTTGATTAAACCGAGGGCGTGTACGCGAATGATCGCGGGCATCCCTTTTCGGAGGGGTTAGTTTCAGGATTGCGCCATGAACGGCGGCAGACTGAGCCAACGTAACTGGTGTTTCGCATGCGCGATCCATATTCGATCCTCGGCGTGAAACGTGACGCCCGCCATGAGGAAATCAAGGCTGCCTGGCGCACGAAGGCGAAAACCGTCCATCCGGACGCCAATCGCGACGATCCCGATGCTTCGGCGCGATTCGCCGAAATCGGGCAGGCTTACGACCTTTTGAAAGACCCCAAAAAGCGCGATCTTTACGATCAGGCCCGGCAGGCGGCTGAGAAGAAGAAGCGTGGCGAAACCATCATGCAACAGCGGGAGGCGGCGCGTGAGGCTGCCGAACGTGCCAGGGCAGCTGAGAAGCTGATGGAGGAACTGGCCCGCGCCGATGCCCGCAACCGGGCGCAGACCGGCCAGAAAACCGACGGGAAAACTGAAACGGCCGAGGATATCGTCGAGCGTATTTTCGGGGCCGATGCGCAGAACGACCCCAAGGTGCAACAGGCGGCGGAAGCGGCCAAGGCTGCGGCCAGCGGCACGAAAAGCGACATTCCGGGAACGGGTGAAACGGCACAATCGGCCACCGTTGACGACAAATCCGCACCCTCCTCGCTTGCCGGCAATCTTTTCAGCGCCCTCGTGCGCCGGTTCCGCACGCCGCAGCCGGTTCCGGAAAAGGCACCTGATATTACGGCCGAAGCCACCATCACCGTTGCCGATCTTCTGGAGCGCAAATGGGTGACCATCGGGCTTGCCGAAGAGCGGGAAGCCCGTTTCCAGCTGGAACCCGGCATGACCGACGGCCATGTGGTGAGGTTAAAGGGACAGGGGCTGAAACTTCCCGGCATGGCACGCGGCGATCTTGCCGTGACCTTGCTTGCCGCACGCGACGACGCCTTTTCAGTGCGCGGCTTCGATATTCACACGACTTTGCCGATCTCGCTTGGTGATGCGGTTCTGGGCTGCGAAACGAAAGTCCGCACCCCGCTTGGCGAGGAAAATCTCAGCATCCCGGCATGGTCCGGCTCGGACCGCGTGCTGCGGCTTGCCGGCAAGGGCCTTGCCGATGGCAAGGGTGAATATGGCGATCTCGTCATCGAATTGCGTATCGTTCTGCTCGAAAAGCCGGATGAAAAGGTGACTGACCTCATGCGCCACATGCGCGAAGGCCTCTATTTGTGAAAGTTTTGCGAATAGCCGGGACAACGCACCCTTTGTTACGCTCCCTAACAGTTGATGATCTTTGACAATCTTGAACAGGATTGCAGCCTATGCCATAGGCAGGATCAATCGAAAGTATCAGGGAGCATAAAATGGCTCAGGCATCCGGCCTCATGGCTGGCAAACGCGGCCTCATCATGGGCGTCGCCAATAATCGTTCAATCGCTTGGGGCATTGCCAAGGCTTGCGCGGACGCAGGCGCGGAACTCGCACTCACCTGGCAGGGCGATGCGCTGAAGAAGCGCGTCGAGCCGCTCGCGCAGGAACTCGGCGCCTTCATGGCTGGCCACTGTGACGTGACGGACCTCGAGACGATCGATGCCGTTTTTGCTTCGCTGGAAAAACACTGGGGCAAGATCGACTTCGTTGTGCACGCCATTGCGTTTTCCGACAAGGACGAGCTGACGGGTCGTTACCTCGACACCAGCCGCGACAATTTCAACCGCACCATGGATATTTCCGTCTTTTCGCTGGCCGCTGTCGCCAAGCGTGCGGAGCCTATCATGAATGATGGCGGCTCGATCATCACACTCACCTATTACGGTGCCGAGAAGGTCATGCCGAACTATAACGTCATGGGTGTGGCCAAGGCCGCTCTTGAGGCCAGCGTGCGTTATCTCGCCGTCGATCTCGGCAATCGCGGCATCCGCGTCAACGCCGTTTCCGCCGGCCCGATCAAGACGCTTGCCGCTTCCGGCATCGGCGATTTCCGCTACATCCTGAAGTGGAACGAATATAATGCGCCGCTGAAGCGCACCGTTTCCATCGAGGAAGTCGGCAAGTCGGCGCTTTACCTGCTATCGGACCTTTCGACCGCCGTGACAGGTGAAATCCACCATGTCGATTCCGGTTACCACACCATCGGCATGAAGGCGGTGGATGCGCCTGATATTTCGGTGGTGAAGGACTGATCGCCACTGGAATTAGAGCGGGATTTCTGGCGAAAACCACGCATGTTTTTCGCCATCCCGCTCCGGCAATGCTTGAAACAGGGGTATCGTCTTGCTCGTTTATGTGATCCGTCACGGACAAACGGACTGGAATGCGATACGCCGGCTTCAGGGCCAGAAAGACATTCCGCTCAACGATTTCGGCCGCCAGCAGGCGGTCGGCAATGGCAGGCTTCTGGCGCGCCTGCTGGGAGAACAGGCCACGGATTTCGATTACGTGGCAAGCCCGCTCGGGCGCACGCGCGAGACCATGGAACTGATGCGCGGCGCGATGGGTCTAGACCCCCTTGCCTACCGCACCGATGACCGCCTGATCGAAGTCTCCTTCGGCGACTGGGAGGGGCAGACCCTGCCGGAACTCAAAAAGGAGTTTCCCGACCGGGTGAAGGCGCGCAAGGCCAACAAGTGGGATTTCATTCCCCCCGGCCAGGACGCCGAAAGCTATGAAATCCTCTCCTGGCGCATCGGCGCATGGCTTTCCTCCGTCGAGGTGCCGACGATATGCGTCTGCCATGGTGGCGTCATCCGCTCGATTTTCCGGCTGGTATCAGGCATGGATAAGGACGAGGCGTCGCGGACGCAGATCCCGCAGGACCAGATCTTGAAGGTCGAGATCGACGGGAATAGTGCGGAGTGGATTTCGTAAGGAAAGCGCAAAAAGTGCCGACAGCGCACAAACCTGTTCGTTGCCTTCCTCGCCTTGAGGCTGTCGTATATGCGCGGCATTGCGGTTTGTTTCTTCTCCCCACCGGGGAGAAGTGTGGCCCGAAGGGTCGGATGAGGGGGCAACGCCGGCGATAAACCGCACCCTCGCCCCCTCATCCCGCTGCCGCGGACTTCTCCCCCTCGGGGAGAAGAAACAAGAGGCACCCGCTTGTTTCACAACGGAGGTTTTGGCGTAAGGGGCTGAGTAAGAGGCGACTGCTTACTCAACGACCTGAAGATCGTCGACCACGCGTTTCCCATCCACTTCCGTGTAGAAAACCACGACCTTCACGCCCGCCTTCAGGCCTTCAAAGTTGAATTCTTCCGGCACGCGATAGGTCTTGCCGTCGTTGAGCGTAATGCTCAGCCCATTCGCATCGATCTTGCTGATCGTGCCTTCCACATCGACGCTCTGGGCGAAGCTGTTGATGGGCATCAGCAGGTTGGCGGTGGCCAGAAGGGCGGCAATCATCATACGCATCGATCTAGCTTTCGTGGATTTGCGTGAAAACCTTACATGCATGAAGAATTGCCTTTCGAATGTGGCGGAAATTGCCCGCAACCATGACATTTTCGGCCCAATTGATGAACGGATTTGGGATCGTGTTCAAGCCGTTAGTGATTTTTACACCGCATTTCGCGGCAATATTGGAAAACTGCGGATTAACGTGGAAAACGACGGCGCTTTTACATTTGCGTCATTTCGAAAAACATCTCCGCCCGGTGCGAATCGCCGCCGCCACCCTCATTGACATGCCTACCATAGGGTTGAAGGCAGAGGGCTGCCGTAGCGCGCACCGCACTTATCCGGCCGCTGAGAAAGAAAGGCTTTTGCCTTGTCCGGATTTACACTAAGACAAATCCGCTTGTTTTAAACGGCGCTACCCGCAGGCGCCCTGCATTCCGGTCTTGAGAACTATGTCGCATAACAGCTTCGGTCATCTATTTCGCGTTACCACCTGGGGAGAAAGCCATGGGCCGTCACTTGGCTGCGTGGTGGATGGCTGCCCGCCCGGCCTTCGCTTCACGCTTGCCGAGGTGCAGCACTGGATGGACAAGCGCAAACCCGGCCAGAGCCGTTTCGTCACCCAGCGTCGCGAAGACGACCTCGTCAAGGTTCTCTCCGGCGTGATGCTGGATGACGACGGCGAGACAATGATAACGACGGGCACGCCGATTTCCATGCTGATCGAAAACACCGACCAGCGCTCCAAGGATTACGGCGAGATCGCCAAACGGTTCCGTCCCGGCCATGCGGATTTCACCTATGACCTGAAATACGGCATTCGCGACTATCGCGGCGGCGGACGCTCCTCCGCGCGTGAGACGGCGGCGCGTGTCGCCGCCGGTGCGATTGCCCGCAAGGTGGTGCCTGATCTCAATGTGCGCGGTGCGCTGGTGCAGATCGGCAAACACAGGATCAATCGCGACAACTGGGATTGGGATCAGGTCGACCAGAACCCGTTCTTCTGCCCCGATGCCGCCATGGTACCGGTGTGGGAAGAGTATCTCGATGGCATCCGCAAGGCCGGCTCCTCCATCGGGGCCGTCGTCGAAGTGGTGGCGGAAGGCGTTCCGGCCGGCATCGGCGCGCCGATCTACGCCAAGCTCGATCAGGATATCGCCTCCAGCCTGATGTCGATCAACGCCGTCAAGGGCGTGGAGATCGGCGAAGGTTTCGCCTCCGCCGAGCTTTCTGGCGAGGAAAATGCCGACCAGATGCGCATGGGCAATGATGGCAAGCCGATCTTCCTCTCCAACCATGCCGGCGGCATTCTCGGCGGCATCGCGACCGGTGAGCCAGTCATCGCCCGCTTCGCCATCAAGCCGACCTCCTCCATTCTGACGGAGCGCCTGTCCATCGATACCGACGGCAACAATGTCGATGTGCGCACCAAGGGCCGTCACGATCCCTGCGTCGGCATCCGCGCCGTGCCGATCGGCGAGGCGATGGTGGCCTGCACCGTTGCCGACCATTATCTGAGGGACCGCGGCCAGACCGGCCGGCTTTAGCGGACCGAAAAGTGTGAAGCGGTTTTCGGACAATCCGCTAAAGAAACAAAAAGAGCAACGAACCGTTGCTCTGAAGTGAGGGGATATCGCCATGGCCTATGACCAGAAACGCGTTGTCGACGCCATCCGCGCTTTCGAAGCCGGGGAAATCGTTGTCGTGACCGATGATGACGACCGTGAGAACGAAGGCGATCTGATCATTTCGGCGGTTCACTGCACGCCCGAGAAAATGGCGCTGATCGTGCGCCATACCTCCGGCATCGTCTGCGCGCCCATGCCGCGCGAGGAGGCCAAACGGCTGAACCTCAACGCCATGGTGGCGGAAAATGACAGCGCCCATACGACGGCCTTCACCGTCAGCGTCGATTTCAAGCACGGCACCACGACGGGCATTTCCGCCGACGACCGCACCCTGACGGTGCGCAACCTTGCCAACCCCAATGTCGGCGCTGCCGATTTCACCCGGCCGGGCCATATCTTCCCGCTGATTTCCCGCGAGGGCGGCGTCTTGATGCGCTCCGGCCATACCGAAGCGGCGGTCGATCTCTGCCGGCTCGCCGGCCTGCCGCCCATCGGCGTCATCAGCGAGCTGGTGAATGACGACGGCAGCGTGATGCGCGGCCCGCAGGTTCTGGATTTCGCCGACACGCACGGCATGAAACACGTTTCCGTCGCCGATCTCATCGCCTATCGCCAGCGCAAGGAAACGCTGGTGGAAATGGAATCCTCCTTCACCATCGAGACGCCCTTCGGGCCGGCCAAGGCGCAGACCTATTCCCTGCCCTGGGATCCAATGCAGCACATGGCGGTGATTTTCGGTGACATCAGGGACGGCGTCGACATTCCTGTCCGCCTTCACCCGGAAAACGTCGCCGACGACGTGTTCGGCGACCGCCAGCCGGTGCGGCATTACATGCAGAAAATCGCCGAAGAAGGCCGCGGCGTCATCGTCTATCTGCGTGAAGGCTCGGTCGGCGTCGGCCAGGTAGCCGGACGTCGCAAGGCGCGCGACCCGGACGAGGCGCATGCGCAGGCCCGTTCGCGCGAAAACGAATGGCTGGAAATCGGTCTCGGCGCGCAGATCCTGAAAGATCTCGGCATCAGCTCCATCAAGCTGCTGACCACCCGCGAACGGCATTATGTCGGGCTTGAAGGCTTCGGCATCCAGATTTCGGCGACGGATATCTGCTGATTTCGGGGTTTGCCTTGGTTTTTCAGGGCAATTGTGAAGCGAGCGGGTGCCCCTTGTTTCTTCTCCCCGAGGGGGAGAAGTCCGCGGCAGCGGGATGAGGGGGGCGCCCTCGCCGGATTGCGGAGAGCTTGCCCCCTCATCCGACCCTTCGGGCCACCTTCTCCCCGGCGGGGAGAAGAAACAAGCGGCGACGCCGTGTGAAAAAGCGGCATCACGGATCGGTAACGTTGCGCCCGGTGACCTATCCTGAATCATCCGTGCGAAAAACCTCAGTTTTCCTCCCGCCATCCCTCCAGGTAGTTCACGCTCTCCACCCCGGTAAACTTCGCCAGCCTCACCAGTTCCGCATCAAGCTTCTCCAGCCGTCCGGCTGAGGCGCGCACGCCGGGTTCCAGCCACAGGCGCCGAACATCCAGCGTGCTGCGCTTGCGATCCGCCTTCATGTCGATGCGTCCAATCACGCGGTCGCCCTCCAGAAGCGGGAAGACATAATAGCCATATTGCCGTTTCGGCTCGGGCACGAAGACCTCGATGCGGTAATAAAAGCCGAACAGCCGCTCCGTGCGGTTTCGGTCACGCAACAGCGGATCGAAGGGGCTGAGGACGCGGACGCGGGATGAGGGTTCCGGCACGTCGGTCAGGTCGGCGGTGAAATCGGCAAAGGCATAGGACGGGCGGGCAGTGTCGCCATCGCTTGCAAGAAGCGAAACCTCGCAGAGTTCTTCGCGATGGCTTTTGACCCAGTCCCTCGCCTCCTGCGGGGTGACGAGATCGAAAAAGGCGGCGATTTCGCCATGGGTGGCGAAACCCAGCCGCTTCAGCGCCTGCCGACAGGCCCAGTCGACGAATTCCGCATGCTCCACCTCGGTTTCGTGGTGTTCACCGGGAATGACCCGTTCGGCGAGGTCATAGACCTTCTGGAAATTCACCCGACCGGCAATAGCGAGCTTGCCGGTGTGCCAGAGATATTCGAGCGCGGTCTTGGAGGGATGCCAGTTCCACCAGCCGCCGGACTGGTGCCCCTCCTCCTTCAGCTCCCGCGCCAGAACCGGGCCGGTTGCGGCGATGCGCTCCAGCGTTTCACCGAAAGCGGCATCGAAGCCTTCACCGTGCCATTTGCGCCAGCGCTCCTGAATGATCGGCTCGCGGCGGCGGAAGCGGTGTTTCCAATAGGGATAAAATTCCGTCGGCACGATGGAAGCATCATGTGTCCAGTGCTCGAAAAGCGCGCGGTCCTTTTCCAGCAGCGTCGTCAGATGGTCACGCCTGTAGGTCTGGTTGCGGGAGAAGATGATCTGGTGGTGGGCGCGCTCCACCGTGCCGATGCTGTCCACCTGCACAAACCCGATATCGGTGATGAGCTGCAGCAGCCCATCCTTGGAAAGCGCCTTGCCGGGCGGCGAGGAAAGCCCTTGCCGCGCCAGAAAAATTCGTCTTGCCGCTTCGTTTGAAACCTTGATCACCATGGCGCAGAAGGTATGACGGCTTTTTCAGGATTGCAATGTTCTTTTTTTGTTCCTTGTTTCACTTCTGTTGATGACGGGGTATAGAACCGGAAAACGAGCGCGAGGATGTAAGTTTGGAAATCCGTTTCGACGCCGCCGGTGTCGCTTTCGAGGGTCGGCAGGCCCTGCAGCCGCTGTCTGTGACATTGACGGAACGGCGTATCGGCGTGATCGGCCTCAATGGTTCTGGCAAGACCACCTTTGCGCGGCTGATCAACGGGCTGAACAAGCCAAGCGAAGGCAAGGTTTCGGTGAACGGCCTCGACACCGTGAGCGACGCCAAGGCGGTCTTGCAGGCGGTCGGCTTCATCTTCCAGAATCCGCAGAACCAGATCATCCTGCCGATCATACGCGACGATGTCGCCTTCGGTCTCAAGCGACTGGGTCTCGCCAAGGCTGAAACTGAAAACCGGGTGAAGGCCGTTCTTGCCCGGCTCGGCATTTCCCATCTTGAAGAGAGACGCGCGCATGAGCTTTCCGGCGGGGAGCTGCAGCTTGCGGCGCTGGCCGCCCTTCTCGTCACCGATCCGCAAATCCTCATCCTCGACGAGCCGACCAACCAGCTTGATCTCAAAAACCGGGCTGTCGTGGAAAAGACCATGGCGGCGCTTTCGCAGTCGCTCATCGTCATTACCCATGATCTGCCGTTGCTTGAAGCCTTCGACCGGGTGCTGGTTTTCCACGGCGGCGCGTTGATTGCCGATGCCGCCCCCGAAGAAGCGGTGGCGCGCTATCTGGAGGTGGCATCGCGATGAAATCGCTGCATGTCGAAGGCACCGGCTGGCTCTACCGCGTCTCGCCGCGCATCAAGCTTCTGGCGCTCATGGGTTTCAGCATCGCATTGTTCCTCACGCGCGATCTGCTGGTTCTGGGATGCGCCGTGGTTCTCGCCGCCGTCATCCTGCGCGAGACGCGACTGCCCTTCAAGGAGATCGGCCTGCGGCTGCGGCCGGTGATGCTGACCATTCTCCTCGTCGCCGCCTTCAGCTACCTGCTGCTTCCGGCGCATGATGCGACCGTCAATCTTTTGCGGCTGACGGCGCTCGCGCTTCTCGCCACCGCCGTCACCATCACCGTCAGCATCTCGCAATTCATGGATGAGATCAGGCTTGCCGCCGCCCCGCTTGAAAGGCTGGGGCTGGTGAAGGCTGCCGATATAGGGCTCGCAGTCGGGCTGGTGGTGCGGTTCGTGCCCGAGATCGTCAACCGTTACCATGCGGTGCGTGATGCGCACCGGGCGCGCGGCCTGCCGGTGCGCATGACAACCATCATCGTGCCGCTCGTGATTATGACGTTGAAGGATGCCGATGCCATTGCCGACGCCATTGACGCGCGCGGTTTCAGAGGCCAAAGCTTGGCGCCAGACAACCATCCGGAGTTTTGAGCGCCATGACGACCCGCGACCTCGTGCTGATTTCGCTGTTTTCCGCCATTATCATCGCACTCGGGCTTCTGCCGCCGATCACGCTCGGCTTCATCCCCGTGCCGATCACCGCGCAGTCGCTCGGCGTCATGCTGGCCGGTGTCGTGCTGGGCGCGAAACGCGGCACACTCGCGGTTCTGCTGACGATCCTGATTGCCGCCATCGGCCTGCCGGTCCTGTCAGGCGGACGCGGCGGCCTTTCGATCTTCACCACACCGACCACGGGCTTCCTGATCGGCTGGATCGCAGCGGTTTTCGTCACCGGTTATCTCTCGGAAAAATTCGTCAATCGCGGCCAGTCCGCTCTGACACAGGGCATCGGTTTCTTCGTCGCCAGCCTGATCGGCGGCGTGGTCGTGCTTTATGCTTTCGGTATCACCTATCTGGCGCTGGTCGTCGGGCTTGGTTTCGAAAAGGCCTTCATGGGTTCGCTCGCCTTCATTCCGGGCGATGCGCTGAAGGCCGTGCTTGCCGCACTTGCCGGCCGCGCCGTGATGGCCGGTTATCCGCTTCTGCCGCAGCGCGCCTGAGTTAGCTTTCTCCAGGAGGAAAAGAATGGCGACGCGTTTATACGAACATCCGATCTTCCTGGAGCATATCACGCCCGAAGGCCACCCCGAGCGGCCGGATCGTCTACGGTCGCTGAACATCGCGCTCGAACACCCGAATTTCGAGCGGCTGGAACGGAAGGAAGCCCCGCAGGCGAATGAGGATGCGGTGCTGCTGGCGCATCCGGAAGAACATCTGCTTGCCGTCATGCGCCAGATCCCGCAAGAGGATGGCGAGATCAATCGCATCGAGGCGGATACCTATGCCTCACCGAAAAGCCTGCAGGCGGCGCTGACCGGCATCGGCGCAGCCATGGCGGCGGTGGACGACGTGTTTACCGGTGCGGCCGACAATGTCTTCGTCGCCGCCCGCCCGCCAGGCCACCATGCGGAAACCGCAAAGGCCATGGGCTTCTGTCTTTTCAACAATGTGGCCATCGCCGCCCGCCATGCTCAGAAAAAACATGGCGCAGAGCGCATCGCCATCATCGACTGGGATGTGCATCACGGCAACGGCACGCAGGACATCTTCTGGAACGACACGTCAGTGCTGTTCTGTTCCACCCACCAGATGCCGCTTTACCCGTGGAGCGGCGATAAAAACGAAACCGGCGTGAAGAACAATATCGTCAACGCGCCGCTTTCGCCCAACACCGGCAGCGAGTATTTCCGCGAGGCCTTCAAGTCGCGCGTGCTGTCGGCGATCGCCGATTTTTCGCCCGATCTCATCCTCATCTCCGCCGGTTTCGACGCGCATCACCGCGATCCGCTGGCGCAGATCAATCTGGTGGGTGAGGATTTCGACTGGGCAACGGGCCGGCTTCTGGAAATGGCCGACAAATACGCCTCGAACCGGGTCGTCAGCCTGCTTGAAGGCGGTTATGATCTGGAAGGGCTGGCAGAATCGGCAGCCATGCATATTTTGAGAATGATGAAGGGTTGAACATGACGGAAAATGCCAACACAGCCGATGTCAGCGGTTATTCCTTCGAAAAAGCCGTCGCCGAGCTGGAAAGCATTGTCGCACGCCTGGAACGCGGAGACGTGGCGCTGGACGAATCAATCGCCATCTATGAGCGCGGCGAGGCCCTGAAAAAGCACTGCGAGACGCTGCTGAGTGCCGCTGAAAAGCGAATCGAGAAGATTCGCCTCGATCGTGCGGGCAAGCCGCAGGGCGTGGAGCCGCTCGACGGGGAGTGACTGCGTTTAGCGGGAGCGTTTGGACGTGATTCGATAAAGTAGCCACCTCCCGATTCAAATACTCGACGTCATCCTCGGGCTTGTCCCGAGGATCTGCAATGCATTGATTTTATTGACGTGTTTAGATCCTCGGGACAAGCCCGAGGATGACGGAGGAGAGGTTTGAAAACTTTCCCCGGCAGTAAGGTGTTCTCACAATGTCGTGTTAACAAGGATCGTTGACGCTGCGTTCGATATCGCGATGCTCCCCTCCCCCTCGGTTATGCTAAACTCCCGCCAGACGATACGAGGAGCTTGCCATGTCCTTTTTTCCCGGTAACGATCCCGTCGCGGGTGATGCTTTTGCCTGCGACGCCATCGAGAACCTTATCATTCCCCGCACCAGCGATATTGGCGGCTTTGCGGTGCGCCGCGCGCTGCCGACCCGGCAGCGGCGTCTCGTCGGCCCCTTCATCTTTTTCGACCGTATGGGCCCGGCAATCCTGAAGGCCGGTGAGGCGCTGGACGTCAAACCGCATCCGCATATCGGGCTTTCCACCGTCACCTATCTGTTCGACGGCGAAATCAAGCATCGCGACAGTCTCGGCACAGAGCTTGTCATCCGCCCCGGCGATATCAACCTGATGACGGCCGGGCGCGGCATCGTGCATTCGGAACGCACGCCGGAAAACCTGCGCGGCCATCCGCTTTCCATGTCCGGCCTGCAGACATGGCTTGCCCTGCCGGACCATATGGAAGAAATCGACCCCGCCTTTGCCCATACTGCAAAGGAAGATATGCCGCTGATCGATATCAAGGGCGCTACCGGCCGGGTGGTGATCGGCGAATTCGAAGGCCTCACCTCCCCGGTTTCGGCCTTTACCGATACGCTTTATGTCGACCTGACGCTGGAGCCGGGAGTAAAATTCCCCTTCTCCGCCGATCATGAAGAGCGGGCGATCTATATTCTGTCCGGTTCGCTGGATGTGGCGGGTGATATCTTCGCCGCCGACCAGTTGCTCGTCTTCCGGCCCGGCGACGACATCACGTTGCAGGCCGGCAGCAATGGCTGTCACATCATGATCTTTGGCGGGGCGGCGCTCAATCAGCGCCGCTACATCTGGTGGAACTTCGTTTCGTCATCAAAAGAACGCATAGAGCAGGCCAAACAGGAGTGGAGAACCGGACGCTTCGACATCGTTCCCGGCGACGAAGAAGAGTTTGTCCCTTTGCCGGAAGGTTGAAATTCTATAGAAGTGTACGACATGCAGGGCTGAACCGTCGGCTTTCACCATGAAAGCCGCTCTGGCGCGCCCTGCTGACGACAAGAAAAGGCCGAACGATTGACCGGAATGCCACAGACACCACTGCTCGACCGGGTGAATTTCCCTTCCGATCTCAAGGAGATCGACGATCGCGACCTGCCGGAACTGGCACGGGAACTGCGCGACGAGATGATTGACGCGGTGTCGAAGACCGGTGGCCATCTGGGTGCCGGCCTTGGCGTGGTGGAATTGACGATTGCCATTCACAAGGTCTTCAACACGCCTGAAGACCGGCTGATCTTCGATGTCGGCCACCAATGTTATCCGCACAAGATCCTCACCGGCCGGCGCGAGCGCATTCGCACGCTGCGCCAGGAAGGCGGGCTTTCCGGTTTTACCCGGCGGGCCGAAAGCGACTATGACGATTTCGGCGCCGGCCATTCCTCCACCTCCATTTCCGCCGGCCTCGGCATGGCGGTGGCAGCGGGTCTGGATGGCAGCGACCGCAAGGTTATCGCCGTCATCGGCGACGGCTCGATGTCTGCCGGCATGGCGTTTGAGGCGCTGAACAATGCCGGCGCGCTCGATGCGCGGCTGATCGTCATCCTCAATGACAACGACATGTCGATTGCGCCGCCGACGGGCGCGATGAGCGCCTATCTCGCCCGCCTTGCCTCCGGCCGCACCTATATGGGTTTCCGCGATTTCGGCAAGAAGCTGACGGCCTATCTCGGCAAGACCATCGACCGCGCCATTACCCGCGCCGTGACCCATGCGCGCGGTTACGTGACCGGCGGCACGCTGTTCGAGGAGCTTGGCTTTTATCACATCGGCCCGATCGACGGCCATTCCTTCGATCACCTCTTGCCGGTGCTGCGCAATGTGCGCGACAACCAGAAAGGCCCTGTCCTCATCCATGTGGTGACGCAGAAGGGCAAGGGTTATGCGCCGGCAGAAGCCGCAGCCGACAAATATCACGGCGTCAACAAGTTCGACGTCATCACCGGCGCGCAGGCGAAAGCCAAGCCGAATGCGCCGAGCTATACCAGCGTCTTTGCCGAAGCCCTGATCCAGGAAGCGACGCTCGACGAAAAGATCATCGGTGTGACGGCCGCCATGCCGAACGGCACGGGCCTAGACAAGATGGCCGAGCTTTTCCCATCCCGCACCTTCGATGTCGGCATTGCCGAACAGCACGCCGTCACCTTCGCGGCCGGGCTTGCGGCTGATGGTTACAAGCCGTTCTGCGCGCTTTACTCCACCTTCCTGCAACGTGGTTACGACCAGCTGGTGCATGATGTGGCGATCCAGAGCCTGCCCGTGCGTTTCCCCATCGACCGCGCCGGGTTTGTCGGTGCTGATGGACCGACCCATGCCGGCTCCTTCGATACGACGTTCCTCGCCACCCTGCCCGGCATGGTGGTGATGGCGGCCTCGGATGAAGCTGAGCTGAAACATATGGTGCGCACGGCAGCGGCCTATGATGAAGGCCCGATTTCCTTCCGTTACCCGCGCGGCGAAGGCGTGGGCGTCGAGATGCCGGCACGTGGTGAGATTCTTCAGATCGGCAAGGGCCGCATCATCAAGGAAGGCACCAAGGTTGCGCTGCTCTCCTTCGGCACGCGGCTGGCGGAATGCCTTGCGGCCGCCGAAGACCTCGATGCGGCCGGCCTTTCCACCACGGTTGCCGATGCGCGCTTCGCCAAGCCGCTCGATCTCGATCTCATCCGCCAGCTTGCGGCGCACCACGAGGTTCTGGTGACGATTGAAGAAGGCTCCGTCGGCGGCTTTGGCGCGCATGTTCTCCATTTCATGGCGAGCGCCGGCCTGCTCGACCACGGCCCGAAGGTCCGGACGCTGACCCTGCCCGACCAGTGGGTGGAGCAGGCGAAGCCCGAGACCATGTATGCCAATGCCGGCCTCGACCGGGCCGGCATCGTGTCCACCGTGTTCCATGCGCTTGGCCAGCGTCAGGCCGGCGTCGGTTTCGCCGGCTGACACGATTGCCGGGACAGGAGGCGGGACGATCCCGCCTCTTTCTCAGGATGCAGCGCCGTCGAGAAAACCGACGACATTTTCGATCCGTCCCTCAGCATTCAGGCTGACGACATCGGTTCCGCCCGCGACATCGTCTCCATCAGGCGAAACGAGACGCCATGAAAAACGGGTGAAGTTGCCGTGGCCATCCGGGGTGCCGGCAAGAACGAAGCGATATCCTGGAAATTTCTGCCGCGCCGCCTCGATCATTGCGGCGATCCCCTGTCGCCCTTCGCCCTGCATCAAAGGATCGATGTAGCGTGCCGTTTCCGCCCAAGCCTTGCCTATAAGGTGCTTGCGGCGTTCATCGTCCTCTTCGTTCCAGAGCGTGAGATAGGTTTCGGCGATTGCGAGATGCTGCGTCATGATTGTGCTCCTTCTGGTTGACGGCCAGAGCATGCCGGGGGCTGTGACGCGGGACAATTACCTCAGAGGTAATCGCATTGCCGATATCTTCTGCTAGGCTACGGGCATGACACATCATCGAGACCATGTCGGCCAGGTGCTGAAGGAATGGCGCGCGCGCCGCAGATTGAGCCAGCTTGATCTGGCATCCGATGCCGAGATATCGGCACGTCATTTGAGCTTCGTGGAAAGCGGGCGATCCTCGCCCAGCCGCGAAATGCTGGCGAGGCTGGCGGAGCAGCTTTCCATGCCCGCCCGTGCCACCAACCGGCTGATGCTGGCGGCGGGTTATGCGCCTGTTCATTCCGAACGGTCGCTCGACGCACCCGACATGGCCGCGGCCCGGCAGGCCGTCGAAACCGTGGTGCAGGGCCACATGCCCTTCCCCGCGCTTGCCGTCGACCGGCACTGGAACGTCATTCTCGCCAATGATGCGATTACATCGCTTCTGGCCGGTGTTTCCGAAGAGCTGCTTCGCCCGCCGCTTAACGCCTTGAGGCTGAGCCTGCATCCGGAGGGCTTGAGTTCCCGCATCGTCAACCTCGCCGAATGGCGGCATCACCTGCTGGAGCGTCTGCGCCGTCAGGTCGAGGAAACGGGAGACGAGGCGCTTCGCCGCTTGCATGCCGAGCTTTCGGCCTATCCCGCACCGAAGGCTTCGCCCCATGCTGCCGGAGCCGACCCGCTGGCCATACCATTGCAACTGCGCGATCCGGCATCGGGCGCCGTTCTGAGCTTCATTTCCACCACCACGGTTTTCGGAACCGCGACCGATGTCACGCTGTCCGAACTGGTGCTGGAATGTTTCTACCCCGCCGATGCGGCAACCCGCGCCGCCCTAATGCCAGGCACAAAGGAGTAAGACCCGTGCACACCACCTATCTCATCGGCTTTCAGGTCCGTGACGGCCAGCGCGAGCGCTTTCTCGAATTGCTGAATGCGCTGCTCGACGCCATGCGGCACGAAAAGACCTTCGTGAACGCCACCCTGCATCGGGATGGCGAAAACGACAACCGCTTCCTGCTGCACGAGACCTGGAGCGACCATCAGGACGTCATCGATGTCCAGATTCACCGCCCCTATCGTCAGGCATGGCACGATGCCCTGCCCGAGCTTCTGGAGGCCCCACGGGATATCTCCGTCTGGCATCCCATACGGGTGGATCACATCTGACGGGATGAGAGGCGAGGTCCTTTCGAAGATCTCGACACCGCCTAAACGAGCGAATGCCCCGCATTTGTCAGAAGATGGGATGCTTTCCCAATATCTTTCGACTTCACCAGCAGGTGGTCTCCGTCAAACGTCGAGACCACGAATATTCCTATTTCATTGGCCGATAAGGGTTCAATCACTGACAGGACGATACCCGTCTCATCAAAGGCAAATGGACCCTGAAACTTGAAACAGGCCCAACCGGCATCAACCTGCGCATCCTGCGGGATACGCTCCTGTCGGCAGACGACAGAAAGTTCGTCATCAGTCCGGCTGATGCTGACAAACCCGCCGCCATCGGCCCATGCAGGAATGGCTGCATCCGCGTGAAGCCTGGCCACGCCGTAGGCCCCATCCAATAGTTTTAACGTTACGCGCGCTGCCATGCAGTTGTTACCTTCCCAAAAAAGCAGTGACCTCTTGTCAAAGCCGAATGGCCGTCTCCTCTTTCGCCGTCTTGATGACGACCATGGTGAAAAAGCGTGCGACATTGTGCTGGTCACGGAACAGCCTGTCGCACAGGGCGTCGAATTCTTCCATGTCGCGCAGGCGCAGCATCAGCACGACATCGCTTGCGCCTGTCACGGCATAGGCGTGCGACACGGCCTCTTCGGCACTGGCAACATCCAGAAAGCGGCGCATATGCTGCTCGCCATGCAGTTTCAGCTCCACCGTCACAAGAGCCTTGATCACACGCCCGGCCTTTGCGGGATTGAGGATCGCGACGATGCGGTCGATCACGCCCGATTTGCGTAATCTTTGCAGGCGGCGCAGGCAGCTGGAAGGAGACAGCCCAACCTCATCGGCCATATCTACATTGGTGCGCGACGCATCGCCCTGCAAAAGGTTCAGAAGTTTCCGGTCGATCCGATCCATGCCGGCAGCATATCTCCCGCAAACATATTTGCAATAAAATTGCACAAAGATGCAATCTTTGACCACAAATGCGAATGGGTTCAGCCTAGTGGATGGGGACAACCTTCGAGGAGCCTCACATGCCCATTTTCGTCACCATCTGGCAGAAAACCCGGGAAACGCTTGATATCTACTGGGTACTGGTGCGGATCACCGTTCCGATTGCCATCCTCACCGAGCTTTTGTCGAGAATGGGTGCGATCGAGGCTGTGGCGCCGGCCTTCGCGCCTGTCATGAACCTCGTAGGACTGCCGCCGGAGCTCGGTCTCGCCTGGTTGACAGCGATGCTCGTCGGCATTTGGGGCGCCGTTCCGCTTATCTTCACGCTTGTTCCCGCATCTTCGCTCAGTGTCGCGGATATCACGGTCTTTTCGGCGCTTATCCTTTTCGCGCACGGCCTGCCCATCGAGCAGAAGATCATCGAAAAGGCAGGGCCCGGCATGCTCGTCACCACGGCGCTGCGTATCGGGGGAGGATTGCTCTACGCCTTTGTTCTGCATCAGGTTCTGGAAGCGACGGGGTGGTTGTCTGCGCCGGTGAACCCCGCCTGGATTGCCATGAGCGCCACGCCGGAGTGGGCGGAGTATTTCCTGGGTCTCGGTAAAACCATGATCTGGATGTTTGTCATCCTTCTTGTGCTGTCACTCGGCCTCGAAATCCTCAGACTGACCGGGCTTCTGGCACTGATGATGAAGGCGCTTTCGCCCCTGCTGCGGCTTGCCGGCATTCGCGGCGAGGCCGAACATCTCACCGCCATCGGGTTGTTTCTGGGGATTTCCTACGGCGCCGGTTTTCTCATTCGCGAAGCGCAATCCGGGGCGATCTCGCCGCGTCAGGTCTTCCTGTCCTGCGTATTCATGGGTTTTGCTCACAGCGTGATCGAAGACACCCTTGTGGTGATGTCGCTCGGGGCCGATGTTTACGGCGTTCTGGTCGGGCGGCTTGTTTTCGCCATCGCAGCAACCGCCGCTATTGCCGCCCTGCTTCACCGCCTGTCCGACGAGGTATTTTTCCAGCGGATGTTCAGGCTACAGGGCACGTGGGCGGATCAACGTCTGGCTTTACCGATTGCACACTGCCGATCTCATCTGAAAAGCAAATGCAAAAAGGGGGCCTCACGGCCCCCGATTTTTGCATCCAATTCGAAAAATCCGGCTCAGAACTCTGTCCAGTCCTGGTCCTTCGCGGCAGGTGCTTCGGCAGCGCCGCCGAAGGCGCGGGCGAGGCTCTGGCCCAGCGCCCGGGCCGGTGAGGCCACAGGCCTTGCCGTTGCGGAGGCCGATTTTACCGGAGCCTTGCGGACCGGTGCGGCAGGTGCCGGCTGGAAGGCAGGCTTGGCCGAAGACTGGCGCGGTGCAGAATATCCACCGGCACTCGCAACGGCAGCGCGTGCGCCGCCCACCCGGAACTGGCCGAGCAGGCTGTTCAGCGCTTCCGCTTCGCGGGCGAGCGAATGGCTGGCGGCGGTCTGCTGTTCCACCATGGCGGCATTCTGCTGCGTGCCCTGGTCCATGGTGTTTACGGCCGTGTTGATCTCCTGCAGGCCGGTCGCCTGTTCGCGCGACGCGACGACGATGGCGCTGACATGGGCGTTGATCTCTTCGACTTCCGAAACGATGAGTTCCAGCGCCTTGCCGGTCTCGTCGACGAGGCTTACACCATTTTCCACCTGCCGGCTGGAAGCGCTGATCAGCGTCTTGATTTCCTTGGCGGCATTTGCAGAACGCTGGGCGAGTTCGCGGACTTCCTGCGCGACGACCGCAAAGCCCTTGCCGGCATCACCGGCGCGAGCGGCCTCCACGCCGGCATTCAGCGCCAAAAGGTTGGTCTGGAAGGCAATATCATCGATGACGCCGATGATGTTGCCGATTTCACCCGAGGATTTTTCGATCTCGCGCATGGCGGCGACCGCCTTGCGGACCACGGTGCCTGATTTTTCCGCGCCGGTGCGGGCACGCTGGACCAGATTGCCGGCGTCTTCCGCGCCGCGCGCACTGTCACGCACGGTGGTGGTGACTTCTTCCAGTGCGGCAGCGGTTTCTTCGATGGAGGCAGCCTGCTGTTCGGTGCGGCGCGACAGGTCGTCGGCAGCCGAGAGCATTTCCGAAGCGCCGGCATTGATCGCGGCGGCGTTCTCGCCGACCGTGCGCAGGGCCTGCTGGAGCTTTTCGACGGCGCTGTTGAAATTCACACGAACCGGATCAATGGCGGGCGCAAAAGGCGTTTCAATGCGATAGGAAAGATCGCCATCCGCGAGAGCGGCAAGGCCCTTGCCAAGCTCGGCGCTGGCAAAAGCGCTGGCGGCTTCGTCCTTGGCCCTTTCTTCCTCGTTGCGGCGGCGTTCAGTCTCCGTCGCGGAACGCATGCGATCGGTCTCACCGGCAAGGCGGGATTTTTCCAGCCCGGCTTCCTTGAAGACCAGAACGGCCTTCGCCATCTTGCCGACTTCGTCTCCACGATCCGTGGCCGGAACTTCCGTCTCCAGATCGCCATCGGCAAGCCGGCTCATTGCCGCCGTCATGCCGACGATCGGCGTGACGATCGAGCGCGACAGCGCCCAGATGAGGGCAACGGCCAGAAGACCGGCAACAGCACCGCCGCCCAGAAGCGCATATTTCAGGTTCAGCGCTGCTGCCTGCTGTTCAGCCGCATAGGCGGTGGACAGGCCGTTCAGCTGTTCCTTGATCTTGGCGGCAGAGGCGCGGAAGCCGTCAAGCTGGCCCTTGGCCTGATTGCGGCCGATCTCGATGATTTCGGAAATCGGCGCTTCCGTGGTCTTGCGGGCAGCGATCTGCGGTTCCGCCAGTTCCTTGAAGAATACGGTGGCGGATTTCTGCATGTCATCGATGGAATTCAGGACATCCGGCTGGCCGGCTGCAAGTGTGCGGGCTTCGTCCAGCTTCTTCAGCATGATGTCGCGCTGGGCGAAAACGTCATTATAGGTGCTGTCGCTGCGAAACAGCAGGAAGCCGCGCTGGTTGACGGCCTGTTCCAGCATGGCGGCCGTCGCGCCGTCCACCGCCTGGATGATATCCTTGGTCCGGTTGTTGTCGATTGTGACACGCTCGCTCCCCAGCGTCTGCCAGAATACGACCGCGGAGGCGAGCAGGCACACGCTCATCAAGGCACAGAAGGTAGCTATGAGCTTCAGGTTGATAGGGAGATTTTTCAGCGACATCGCAAACTCTCTCGGCGACCCGATGCCTCGAAGCCAGCGTCTGCGCTGCAACGGTCGCAATTTTGTGGATAGGAGGAGATGCCGTCATGGCAGGTTCCGGTGGCCGCACGGGCCTTGGGCACAAAGTGCAATACAAGCCTTTATATTGGATTAATCGAACATTCTGACTTTGCGGTGCAACACAAACATGGTCGGGAGCAGCGGCATTCAGGGCCGTTTCAGCGATAAATCGCTTGCATCGGCGGGGTTTGGCGGTCATTGAACGGGACCATGTCCAAAACATCTGAAAATGAACGGCTTGACCAGCTTCTTGTGTCGCTCGGCCACTTTGCCAGCCGCTCGCGTGCGCGCGACGCGGTTTCACGCGGCACCGTGAGCGTGAACGGTAAAATCGTCACCAAACCGAGCCAGACCGTCGCTGCAAACGTCAAGATCACGATCACCGATCCGGCGCAGGCTTACGTCTCGCGCGCTGCACTCAAACTTGCGGCCGCGCTTGATTATTTCAAGCTCGATCCGAAAGGCCTTGAGTGTCTTGATGTCGGCGCATCCACTGGCGGTTTCACCGAGGTTCTGCTTCATCGCGGCGCAAAACATGTCGTCGCCATTGATGTCGGCCACGGGCAGATTCATCCAAGGATCGAGAACGATCCGCGCGTGACCAGCCTGGAGGGGCTGAATGCGCGTTTCCTCACCACCGAAGATATCGATGACCGGCCCATTGGCTTCATCGTTTCCGACGTGTCCTTCATTTCGCTGAAGCTTGCGCTTGCCCCGGCCCTTGAGCTTGCTGCGCCGGGTGCTCTGGCGGTTCTGCTGGTCAAACCGCAATTCGAGGCGGGGCGCGATGCCATCAGCAAGGCCGGGCTTCTGAAGGAGCCGGAAACCGCACCCGCAGTTGCCGCCGAGCTGGAACGCTGGCTCGTCGAAGACATGGGCTGGAAAAGCCTCGGGCTTATTCCCTCGCCGATTTCCGGCGGCGACGGCAATATCGAATTTCTCCTCGGAGGCGAAAAGCCATGAGCACACAGACCGTCACCATCAAGAGCCTCGGTGCACAGGGCGACGGCATCGCGCACTGTCCCGACGGCCCGGTCTATGTGCCCTTCGCCCTGCCCGGCGAGACGGTGGCCATTGCCAAAGTGAAGGATCACGGCACGGTCATGTCGATTGCGGAAGCTTCGGCGGACCGCCGCGAACCCGCCTGCCGCCACTTCGGTCCTGAAGGCATCAACGGCACCTGCGGCGGCTGTTCGCTGCAGCATCTGGCCGACCAGCCCTACCACGCCTTCAAGCGGGAGCTGGTGGTTTCGGCGCTGAAATCGAAGGGCCTGACGCCTGATGTGGACGATCTCGTCATCTGTCGCCCCGGCGAGCGCCGCCGCGCGGTGTTTGCCGCCCGCAGGACGGAAAAGGGCCTGCTGCTGGGCTTCAGCCAGGCGAGCAGCCATCACATCGTCGCCATCGAGGAATGTCCCGTCACCTCGCCCGGCATTGTCTCGCGCCTCGACGCCATCCGCGCCATCGGGCTTTCGATGACGGCGAATGCCGAGCCGTTCCGCATGACCGTTCTCGAAACGCTTTCCGGTCTGGATATTTCCGTCGAGGGTATCAAGTCGGTCAACGACAAGCAGCGGCGGATGCTGACGGAAACAGTGCTTGCCATGCGTGGCATCGCCCGTGTCTCGCTTTCAGGTGAAATCCTGATCGAACCGCAAAAACCGATCATCGAATTCGGCGGCGTTCCGGTCTCACCGCCCGCCGGCGGTTTCACGCAGGCGACGAAACAGGCCGAGGACGCCATGGCGGAACTGGTGCTTGCCCATATCGGCAAATCCAAGCGCATTGCCGACCTGTTCTGCGGTTCCGGCACATTTGCGCTCAGACTGGCGCGCATTGGCAAGGTGCATGCGGTGGAGGCCGAAGACAAGGCGTTGAAGGCCTTGGATTTCGCTGCCCGCAATACGCAGGGCCTGAAACCGGTCAGCGTCGAAAAACGCGATCTTTTCCGCCGGCCGTTGATGACCAGCGAATTGAAGAATTACGATGCCGTCGTGTTCGATCCGCCGCGCGCCGGGGCGGAAGTCCAGTGCAAGGAACTGGCCCGCAGCACGGTGAAAAAAATCGTTGCTGTCAGCTGCAATCCGCTGACGCTGGCGCGCGATCTCGCGCTTCTGGTTGAGGGCGGCTATCGCGTCACCCGCGTCACACCGGTCGACCAGTTCCTGTGGTCGCCGCATGTGGAAGCGGTGGCGGTTCTGGAGAAATAAGCAATCGGGGCGGAGAGCCGCTCACACGAAGCTGACGCAACGATCCCATATGCCCGCAATCACCACTGCCCTCATCCTGTGCTTGTCACAGGAATCCAGCCGACGCGCGTCTGCGCGGCGAGAGAAGTCCTTTCAGCCCAAAGACTTGGGCTGGCTGGATTCCTGTGACAAGCACAGGAATGAGGGCCGAGGGTGACTCTTACCAGGCCGTATCGACCGTGCCGTTGCCCACCACGCCCGAGCAGCGGCACGAACCACCGACGCGGCCCCGTTCCAGCGGGCAGATATAGGGGCGGCGGCGATTGGCGCTTTCCGGCGGGGTGATGACGCAGACGAAACGCGCGCGGCGCTGGTGACTGCGGCTGTTGCCGGAATTATAGTCCGGGCTATCGTCATCGCTTGACTGCGCCAGAATGACGTTGCTGCTCGAAACCGGCAAGCGTGTGATCGCTGCTGCCTCCGCAACAGTTGCGGCGGAGAGAAAGACGGACAGGGCGAAAACGAGGTAACGCATGCGGGTGGCCTTCGGACGGAGAGTTTGTGAGATCCGTTTCTGCCGGACCGGTTTGGTGGACGATATATAATCCGTATTTAAAAGCACAGAGGCTTCCAAATTCCACGATGCCGCTCGTTTCTTCTCCCCGCCGGGAGAAGGTGGCCCGAAGGGTCGGATGAAGGGGCGACGGTAGAGATTTACGGGGAGCTTGCTCCCTCATCCCGCTGCCGAGGACTTCTCCCCGGCGGGGAGAAGAAACAAGCGGCGGGCTTCCCGATTCCCGCACTCAGCGGCGCATGAATGCCTCGAAGGCGGCGCGGGCTTCGGCACTTTGCAATTGCGCGATGAAATAGCGGGCTTCTTCGTCGATGCGGGCCAGCACATCTTCCGGCTTGCCACGAACCAGATCGCGGGCGATCTTCAACGCCTGTTGCGGCTTGGAGGCGAGCCGCGTCGCGAGCGCCAGCGTTTCAGTTTCCACATGTTCAGGGGAAACGACTTTCCAGATCATCCCGGCCTGCAACGCCTGTTCGGCGGAAAAGCCCTCGCCCATGGCAAGCAGCGCAAAGGCGCGCTGGTGGCCGATGAGTTTTGGCGCAAGCAGGCTGGAAGCGGCCTCCGGCACCAGCGCCAGATCCACGAATGGCGTCTTGAACAGGCTGCGATTGGAAGCAACGGTCAGATCACAATGCAGGTTCAGCGTCGTGCCGATGCCGATGGCCAGCCCATCAACGCCCGAAACCAGCGGTTTTTCGAACGTCGCCAGCGCCTTCAGAAGATCGAGCACCGCAAGCTTACCCTTTGCGCCCGACATGGCGAAGGCAAGGAAATCGGCCATGTCGTTGCCGGCGGAGAAGCAGCCTTCCGTGCCGAGAAAGGCAACGACGCGGATGTCCGGGTCGGCATTGGCGGCGTGCAGAGCTTCGGCCATGCGCAGATACATGGCATCGGTGATGGCGTTTTTCTTTTCCGGCCGGTTGAAACGGATGGTCAGCACCTCAGGCGCATGGCCGATCCGTTCGACAAGAATATGTTCGTCCGACATCTGCAGCTCCTCAAGCCAATACGGTGCGGGCGGCGGCAAGGCTTGCCGCGCCACCGATAACGCGATCCTTCAGCGCCGCCGTTTCCGCCAGCAGGTTTTCCGCCGCAAAACGGCAAAGTGCGGCGCGATGTGCGCCCCTGCCATCATCGACGGTGGCCAATACGCCCTTGGCGAGATAGGCGCCGGTAAGCGCCAGACCGAAGAGACGCTGATAGGGCGTCGCGCCGGCGAGTGCGGTTTCGGTTTCGCCCGCCTTGATGCGGTCCAGCAGCCACTCGGTCGTCGTTTCCAGATCGTTGAGGCTGGCTTCGAGATAACGGCCCGTCTCGCCGAGATCGTCACGGTTCGAAGCGGCTGTCCGGGCGGCGATCTCACGCAGTTCGGCGATGAAACCGCGCACCTGCGCGCCATCGGAAAGCGGCAGCTTGCGCAACACCAGATCGATGGCCTGAATGCCGTTGGTGCCTTCGTAGATCGGGGCGATGCGGGCATCACGCAGATAACGCGCAGCCCCCGTCTCCTCGATGAAGCCCATGCCGCCATGCACTTGAATGCCCATGGAGGCGACATCCACACCGGCATCGGTGGAGAAGGACTTGGCGATCGGGGTGAGCAGAGCAGCGCGCTCCTGCCAGTGGGAACGCTGCGGCCCGTCTTCGCTCGCATGCGCCATGTCTATGGCATGGGCGCAGCTGAAGGAAATCGCCCGCGACCCCTGCGTCAGCGCCTTCATCGTCAGCAGCGTTCTGGCAATGTCAGGATGTTCGATGATCGGGCTCATGCCGGAGCCCTGCCAGCCGGGCGCCTTGCCCTGCGTGCGCTCCTTCGCGTATTCGATTGCCTTCTGGGTCGCCGCCTCGCAGATCGCCACGCCCTGCATGCCGACGGCAAGGCGGGCATTGTTCATCATCGTGAACATGCAGGCGAGGCCCTTGTTCTCCTCACCGATCAGCCAGCCGAGAGCGCCCTTCTCTTCCCCGAATTTGCCGTCGCCGAAGATCATCGTGCAGGTGGGCGAGCCGTGAATGCCGAGCTTGTGTTCCAGCGAATGGCAGAAAAGGTCGTTGCGGTTGCCCGGTGCGCCGTTTTCGTCCGGCAGGAATTTGGGCACGAGGAACAGTGAGATGCCGCGTGTTCCGGCCGGCGCATCCGGCAGGCGGGCAAGAACGAGGTGGATGATATTATCAGCCGCGTCATGTTCGCCCCAGGTGATGAAAATCTTCTGCCCGAAGATGCGATAGGTGCCGTCGCCATTGCGCTCGGCCTTAGTCTTCAACACGCCAAGGTCCGAACCCGCATGCGGTTCGGTGAGGTTCATCGTGCCGGTCCATTCGCCGGAGACGAGCTTGGGAAGATAGGCGCGTTTCAGATCATTGCTGCCGTGGGTGACGATGGCTTCCACCGCGCCCATGGTGAGCGTGGGCGCCAGCGCAAAGGCCATGGAGCCGGAGTTCCACATTTCGAGTGCTGCGACATTCAGCATATGCGGCAGGTTCTGGCCGCCAAATTCCTCAGGCGCTGTCAGGCTGTTCCAGCCGGCCTCGGCCCAGCGGCGGTAAAGATCGGCCCAGCCATCCGGCGTCGTCACCTTGCCATCGGCAAGCTTCGCACCCTGGCGGTCGCCGATTTCGGCAAGCGGCGCGACCTCGGCGGTGGCGAACCGGCCGGCTTCCTGGAGAATGGCATCCACCAGATCTTCCCCGAGATCACCCAGCACACCCTTTGCCAGCGCATCTTCAAGACCCGCTACATGTTTGAGTGTAAAGGCGATATCATCCACCGGCGCGCTATACATGCTGCCTCCTCCCGAAGCTTTTGTATCCTGCTACTGCCTTCGGGCTAAATGATTTTTACGTAAACGTCAATTTGAAAATTCCCGTCATTTCAGCGGGATTGTTATAAAACTGTCATATGAATTTGCTCAGCATGCGCTGAAAGGCGCCGTGCCGCCACTGCCGCTCCCACACCAGAACGACGGACGCCTTCCCTCCTCCCATCCAGCCGGTCAGGACTGCCACGATGGATCTCGTAACGCCCAATATTCCCGGCCTTGTCTGGGCCTATCAGTTCCACCCCGGCACAGCGCCGTGCCGCCGGCTGGCGCCCGATGCGCGCTTTCACGAAGTGGCCGAGTGCGAAGGTTTCTTCTGGCTGCATCTCAATCTTGCCGACCAGCGGGTGGCGGCTTTTCTCGAAACCATCGACGGTCTCGATCCAGCGGCGCGGGCAAGCCTCACCACCCATGAGACGCACCCTTCCATCGTGGTCGATGAAAAATCGCTCTATGGCACATTGGTCGATTTCCAGCGGGAATTCGACAAGGAAACGCGCGATTTCGGCTGGCTGCATTTTGCGGTGAGCGATCGTTTCATCATCACCACCCGCCTGCAGCCGCTGCATTCGGTGGACCGATTGAAAGCGGCGGTCGACAAGAATTCCAGCCGCTACCTCACCCCATCGCATGTCTTCGAGGGGCTGGTGGCGGAATTCCAGCGCTCGCTCATCAATCTGGTGATGGAGACGACGGAAGAACTGAACGCCATCGAGGACATGGTCTATGACAGCGAGAACCGCGACGAGCGACGGCGGCTCGCCCCGCTGCGCCGCACGGTGGTTCGCCTGCACCGGCATCTGCGCACCGTGCTGACCCTGATGCGACGCGCTTCGGCCGCCGATGAGGACGAAATGCCTGACGGTTTCGAAGATGTCGCCTCACGCCTGATGGGTCGCCTCGAAGCTGTGGATCACGACGTCTATGCCCTGCAGGAACGCGCAAGGCTGCTGCACGAAGAAATCGATTCCAAACTTTCGTCCGAAACCAACCGGCACCTTTACATCCTGTCGCTGATGACGGCCTTCCTGCTGCCGCCATCGCTGGTGACAGGCTTTTTCGGCATGAATACGGATGAGTTGCCGTTTACAGTTGGCACCGGCGGCACGTTGTCGGCCGGCGTCTTTATCGTGATTTCCGTCGTGCTTGCCTGGTTCGTGCTCAAACGGGCACGGATCCTGTAATAAAAAAGCCGCCCGGTGATGACCGGACGGCTCTGTCAATTTTAGCCTGGCATTCTATCAGCTGTAAGGCGAAGGCCTGCGACGGCGTGAAGCTGGTGAGGAAAACGACAATCGCCGTGGCGACGCTCGTTGTCCGGAAATTCATCATGGTCTTCCTCCGTTGCTCTGGCGCGTTAAACCGCGCCCTTTAACCGCTCTCATCGGAGGTAAGGGTCAGCCCCATGGAACACCCGAAAAGAATTCGATGACGTGCAAACGAGTTTAGGGAAATTTGGTTCCATGACAACCATCCGGTGAAGGATAGGGAAGATGACACGCTATTGGCGTCAGGCTTCCACCTTCACATCGGTCAAGGGCCGTGAACAGCAGGCGAGAATATAACCTTCCTCGATCTCGTCATCGAGAATGCCGCCATTGTGGTTCATCTCCACCTCGCCGGACAGTTTCAGCACCCGGCAGGTGCCGCAGATACCCGATTCGCAGGCCGCGCCGATGCGTACGCCGGCGGCGCGCGCCGTCATCAGAACCGTCTGGCCGGGCTGGCAGGCCATCTCTTTTCCGGAAAGCGTGAAGCCCACCATCGACAGCGCCTCACCGTCCACATCGGTGAGAACGCTCTCGCCGACCGTGACCGGGGCTGCGGGTGAGAAGCTTTCCTGATGGTAACGGCTCATGTCGAAGCCGGACGCGTCGAGCATGGAGCGGACGGCGGCCATGAACGGCTCCGGCCCGCAGCAGAATACGGTGCGCTCCATGAAGTCAGGAGATAGAAGCGCGATCTTGGCCTTGTCGACCATGCCCTTCAGGCCGGACCAGAGATCGGTGCGGCCGCAGTTCTCGACGATGAAACCGAGCGACAGCTTCGGCATGAAGCGGGCGAGATATTCAAGCTCGTGGCGGAAGACGATATCGGACGGCGAGCGCGAGCAGTTGATGAAGGCGATGTCGCTCTGCGGAGCACGGTCGCTCATGTCGCGCACCATCGACATCATCGGCGTGACGCCGGAGCCTGCCGAGATGAACAGATATTTGTCACCGGGGTGGCGCACATAGGAGAAATCACCGAGCGGGCCGAGCGCCCGGATTTTCATGCCGGGCCTCAGATTATCGAACATCCAGCGCGTGCCGATGCTGTTGGCCTGCGCCTTGACCGTGACCGAAAGCGCATAGGGCCGTGACGGGCTGGAGGACAGTGTGTAGGTGCGATAGAGCGGCTCCTTGCCCACCGGCAGTTCCAGCGTGACGAACTGACCCGGCAGATACCGGAACCAGTTCTGATCTTCGGAGCGGAACAGGAATGTCATGACATCCTGTGTTTCGGGCGTCACCGAAATGCACTCCAGCAGCTGGAGCTTGTCGCTCCACGGCTTCATCTCGTCTATGTGCTTGTAGGTCACAACCATATTCATCTTCGCGTTACGCTACTGCCGAAAGCCGGGCCTTGTCGCCGGAAAGCCGGTCGATCATGAAATCGGAATACCAGTTGACGAACTGCATCACACCGCCCTCGTCTTCCATGGAATAAGGGCCGGGCTGGTAAGCAGGCGACCGGATGCCGAAGGCATTTTCTTCGACGATGCGGCGGTCCTGATCGTTGGTTTCGTTCCAGACGTGGGTCAGGTCTTCCAGATCGTAGTCCACGCCTTCCACCGCGTCCTTGTGCACCAGCCATTTGGTGGTGACCATGGTCTCATTGGCATTGAGCGGCAGCACCCGGAAGGAAATGGTGTGGTCGCCGAGGAAGTGGTTCCAGGTCGTCGGATAATGGAACAGCAGCAACGCGCCGATATGGCTGATGCTGACATCCTCGGACAGCGGCCGGCGCACGGCGCGTTTGCCCGACATGGTATAGCTTTCCGCCTCGCCGATCAGCGGCATGCGGGCGACGCGGAACTGGCCCTGCGGATCGATCTTGAAACGGCTCGGCAGGCCGGCGGCCTCGCAGCGCGCCCAGTGACCGCCGATCTCGGGATCGCTGGCGCCGCCATCCGTTCCCGTCACACTCGGGTTTTCGGGGTAAGTGCGGCAAAGTTCCGGGTGGTTGGCGGCGCAATGGTAGCACTCGCGGTTGTTTTCCCAGACCAGCTTCCAGTTGCCCTTTTCGATGATCGTGCTTTCATGCGCGACCTTGGCCTCCCAGATGCGGTGCGGGGCCATGTAGCTTTCGACTTCGGCCCGCATGGGCGCAAAATCCGCCGGCTGGTCGGCAAGGCAGATGAAGACGTAACCGGCAACTGTCTGGCAGGCGACCGGCTTCAGGCCGAATTCCGCCTTGTCGAACTCCTCGCCCATATGACGCGCGAACAGGAGCTTGCCATCCAGATCGTAGGTCCACTGGTGATAGGGACAGACGAGACGGGCGGACTGGCCCTTATGGGCGGAGCAGACGCGGGAACCACGATGGCGACAGGAATTGTGAAGGGCGCGGATCTCGCCGTCGCGTCCACGGACGATGACGACGGAATAGGAACCGACCTGCACGGTGAAATAATTGCCGGATTTGGGCACTTCGCAATCATGGCCGACAAACAGCCAGTCGCGATACCAGATGGTTTCCATATCCAGCTTGAAATAATCCTGGTCCGTGTAGAAGGGCTGTTCCAGGCTGAAGCCCTCGCGGCGGTTCTTCAGCTGGCGCAATACGGTATCACGCAATTCCATGGCCAAATCCTCGATCAAACCGCCCTGCCCGGCACCATTTACCGGGCTGCGGAAGCATGATCACATCTAAACACCGGCGGTCATTTGCAGCAGCACAGACAGCGACATCGGCTTCCGCATTGGCGACAAATTGCGACATCAGCAAATGCCTGCCATAGCCCATTCTGCTGCGAAATCCGGCAGCTACTTGGTGAACAAAACCACGTCGCAATATGACGCATGATATTGCGCGATTGCCTCTCCACCCATCAGAAAACAGGGGGTGCGACGCAACGGAGTATTAACGCGAACTAAATTATCTTGCCGCATCGACAGCAACGAGGGCGTTCCTGGTGGAGAAGGCGACACGCATACGTTATTTCGATGCGGCCAGACATTCGATCATGCCGATACGGTCAAAGACCGCGCATTCGGATTTTCTGCGCACCGGCCGGATCAGCCGTTATGAAGAACGCTGGTTGCCGCGGGAGCGTGTCTATTACAGCCATGAGGAGGTGGCGGCGATGACCGGGCGCAAGCTCGAGGCCGCCGCCGATGCCACCCATAGCCGCCTCAACACCTTTCACCAGTCCATCCGTTTTCCCAAGATGGTCTCCCACCATCTGCTCAACGACCGGCCGCATCTCGGCTATTGTCATGTCACGGCGGCGAAAACCAGTTTCGACGCTGAACGCCACGTGCTGTGGTCCTTCTATTTCGCGAATTTTTTCGCCGAACTGAGCGGTGAAGAGAACTTCTTCGAAAATATCGATGCGCGTTATTCCCGGATGTATTTTGCCGTCGCCATCAATGCGCTTCCCGACAAGGAATTCGCAGTCGATACCTCCTTCCATCGCGGCGGCCTGCTGTTCCAGACCCATGACCCGCGCGTGGCGCTGAAAAATGTGCTGCTGCTCGGCGCGCGCTCGGAGGAGATGCGCAGGATCATCAAGGCGATATAAACGATAGCGCTTTCCATCCCGGCCAGAAATACGCTATTGAGCGCGCTGAAAGGCAGCATCATGGCGCGTCATATCAACATCGAAAATGAGCGGGAAACCGCGTTGCAGGCCGCCGTAGCGGAGCTTGCGGACGGCCAGCCCATCGCCCTGCCGACGGAAACCGTCTATGGCCTTGCCGCCGATGCGACCAATCCGGCGGCCATCACCCGCATTTACGAGACGAAAGGCCGGCCGCAGTTCAATCCGTTGATCTGCCATGTGGCCGATATTGCCATGGCCGAACGTTATGCGGTTTTGGACCCCATTTCGCTGAAGCTTGCGCAGGCCTTCTGGCCCGGCCCGCTGACGCTGGTTCTGCCGCTGAAACCGGAAAGCGGCATTCATTCGCTTGCGACGGCCGGGCTTGATACGGTCGGCATCCGCGTGCCGCAGGGTTTTGCCGGTGATCTGATCCGCCGGTTCGACAGGCCGCTGGCCGCCCCGAGCGCCAATAGTTCCGGCAAGATCAGCCCGACAAGTGCCGCCCATGTGGAGGCCGATCTCGGCCGGAAGATCACTCTCATTCTCGATGGCGGGGCCGCCTCGGTCGGCGTCGAATCCACCATCGTCAAGGTGGAAGAGGATGGTCGCGTACGGCTGCTTCGCCCCGGCGGCATCGTCACCGAGGACATAGAGACCATTGCCGGCCTGCGGCTGGAACGGCCCGAAAAAGCCTCTGCCGCCATTGAAGCGCCCGGAATGCTGGCGTCGCACTATGCGCCCGGTGCATCCGTGCGCCTCGGCGCCACATCTGTTTTGCCGAACGAAGCGCTGATCCGTTTCGGCAGCGTCACCATTAAGGGTGAAGAAGCCGCCCGCGCTGTTTTCGATCTCAGCCCCGCCGGCAATCTTGCCGAGGCCGCCGCCAATCTGTTCGATTATCTCAAAGCCGCCGATGCGACCGGCGCGAACACCATCGCCATCACCGCCATTCCCACACATGGTCTCGGAGAGGCGATCAACGACCGCCTTTCCCGCGCCGCCGCACCGAGAGGCTGACGGCACTTAACCCTTTTTCGCCCATGCTTCAAAAGACAGCGAGACACCCATGACCGCCATCCCCTCCTCCGACATCCTCGACCGCTTCACCGCCATTGTCGGCGAGCAAAATGCGGTGCGCGACCCGGCGGAAATGGCGCTGCGTCTGGTGGAAAATCGCGGGCTTTATCGCGGTGCCTCGCCGCTGCTCATCAAACCCGGTTCGGTCGAAGAAGTTGCCGCCATCCTGAAGCTCGCCAGCGAGACCGGCACACCCATCGTGCCGCAGACCGGCAATACCGGCCTTGTCGGCGGCCAGACACCCCGGGCGGAAGGCACCGACATCATCCTGTCGCTGGAGCGCATGAACCGCATCCGCGATATTGATCCGGTCGCCAATGTCATCGTCGCCGATGCCGGCTGCATTCTCGATGACATCCACAAGGCAGCGGAGACGGTGGAACGGATGTTCCCGCTGTCGCTCGGCTCGCAAGGCTCCTGCCGCATCGGTGGCAATCTCGCCACCAATGCCGGCGGCACGGCTGTTCTCGCCTATGGCAATATGCGCCAGCTCTGCCTCGGGCTTGAGGTCGTCCTGCCAACCGGCGAAATCTGGAACGGGCTGCGCCGGCTGAAAAAAGACAATACGGGTTACGATCTGCGCGATCTCTTCATCGGTTCGGAAGGCACGCTCGGCGTCATCACCGGCGCGGTGCTGAAGCTGTTCCCAAAGCCGCTCGGCCATCAGGTGGCTTTTGCCGGGCTCGGCTCCACCGAAGACGCATTGAAGCTGTTCGAAATGGCCTCGAACCTCTGCGGTACGGCCCTGACCGGTTTCGAACTCATGCCGCACATCGGCGTCGAATTCACTACGAAACATATTCCCGGTGTGCGCGACCCGCTGCAAACGCCGCATGACTGGTACGCGCTCATCGATATCTCCACCTCCGATTCGGCGGAGACAGCCGAGACGATGATGCAATCGCTGCTGGAGCGCGGTTTTGAGGCAGGGTTCGTTCAGGATGCGGTGATCGCGGCGTCAGAAGCCCAGCGACAGGCACTGTGGCACATGCGCGAAAGCATGTCGGATGCGCAAAAGCCGGAAGGTGGCTCGATCAAGCATGACGTTTCCGTTCCGGTCTCGAAAATTCCGGAGTTCATGGCGACCGCGGAAAAGGCGGTGATTGCCGCTATTCCAGGCGCCCGCGTCTGCGCCTTCGGCCATCTTGGCGATGGCAACATCCACTACAATATTTCCCAGCCTGTTGGTGCCGACAAGGCCGAATTTCTTGGTCGCTGGCGAGACATGAACGAGATCGTCCATGGTATCGTGCTGACGCTCGGCGGCTCCATTTCCGCCGAACATGGCATTGGCCAGCTGAAACGCGACGAACTGGCCGCCATTCGGCCCGGCATCGAAATGGACCTGATGCGGCGCATCAAGCACGCCTTTGACCCGGCCGGCATCATGAACCCCGGCAAGGTGCTTGCCGCTGGCTAGGCTGGGCTTTCAGGAAGACTGATGCGGGCGGTTTTGGCCGCCCGCTTTTCGTGACGACAGGACCGGCTCAAACTAACGGGCGCATTCGATCAATTTCTGAAGACCGCCCCAATTGTCGAAATGCGTTTTTCCCATTGCCGCAATTTCAGCCCGCCATTTTTTAGCGTCAACGGTCGGATGAGACGTCTTTCCGGGAAATACCACCGTAATAACCGGGATTGGATCTTTATTTTTGCGTTCGTCGGCAATGCCCGATTTCGCTCTCAGAACGCCACCCTTGTTCACCAAAGGATTGTTGCCGATATCCTGGTGGAAGCGCACGGAGGCCTCACCGAGCTTGCCGCCGTCACCATAAACCCCGTACGCGAAGCGCTTGGTCGCCGGGCGATAGACCACGGCGATATCGCCGTCCTTCACGCCATATTTCCTCACGAAGCTGCTGGACAAAACAACATAGGGAATTTCGGTGGCATCGACCCAATGCCTTTGTGTCCCCGCCGGTCCATCCGGAACCGAAACAGATGTTTCGGTGATAAAAGCCTTGCCGGGCAAGGGATCGCCAGCTTTTTGAATTATCGGCTTATTGTTCTCATCTTTCGAAAAGCCGAAAATCCTGACCTTCGAATAATCACCCGTGGCAACGGCTTTCTTCCAGGCATTCTGGCATTTTTTTTGCCATCCCTTGGGGTCCGTATCGGGTGTTGAACCGACGGCAGTCAGCCCGTCGCAGGTATAAGACAGCCCCTCCCCATTCACGAGATAAGAGTTGGGCGCCCCATCGGCATCAACCTTGAGTTCCTTTGTGGAAAAAACGACACCTCCCGTTCCACACATGGCCTGAGACAAGGCTGTCGTTGGCAGCGCCAATAGTGTGGCAGCGCAAAAGACAGCGTGCATCCTGGAAGAATTCGACCTGAAAAATCCGTATGACATGCAACCCTCCCCTACAAAACATGTATAGGTTGCATTTATTCATGCAGAAGTCGAGTCCAGTCTTATTCAGGGACAGAATCGGGTGTCTCCCCGGCATTTCAGCCCGCTTAAATCTTCAATTCTTCAGAATTACTCTTCCGGAAGCTTCAGGATTGCGGGTTAGCCCGACGGCCGGGCGGTCCAGGCGGGAAGCAGCTCCGCATTCAGGCGGCGCGGCTTTTGCGCATGGACGAACTGCGTCAGGCCCATGCCGGATTTCGCAATCTCCACCGCATGTTTCTTCGGCATCAGGTAACCATATTCCAGCGGCGGCGGACGGCGAATGATTCGGCTGAAGAATGGACGCTTGTGGTAACGGGACGGCGAAAACCGCGCCGGCTCCGCACATATCGTCACATATTCCAATATTTCCTCAATCCAGCCGCTTTGCGGCCGCGCACCTGGCTCCACCAGCAATATCCACTGTCCGCGCGCAGAGCGCATGACGTCTTCAATGTCCCATTGCCCATAAAAGCGGCAGCCGGCGGCATCGGCGACACGCGACGATCCATCGCGCGAACCGTGATCAAGGATCACCACATCGCTTACAAGCCCTTCCACGGCACCGGTTACAAGCGCAGACAAGGTATGCGCCAGCTCCGGTTCCTGATCCCGGCATTCCATTATGACTGTCAACATATGCATAGCTCTAACGCATCGCACAATAAATTGCCACTATGCCCTTCACGGTAAAATCTGCCATTCGCAGTGCGGATCGGCACCCCGCTTCGCGGCGAAATCACTCCCCCAACCTTTCCCTGCCTGGATGTGGACAAACATCAGTTCTGCGTTTTTTGTTCTTGTATTGTTCTCATTTTTGCGTTAGGAATTTAATCATCAAAGAGGTGATGAAAGCCTGTTTGAACGGAAACGGTTTAGGGTGTTTGGCGGGCCTTCAGGCGCGCGGCGCTCGGGAGCATCCAGATGAGAAACCATACGCTTTCGGGGCAGGCTGCCTTCCAGCCGAGCCATATGCCAGATATTGCCAACGAGCTGGCCGATGCATCGGGCCTGCGGATCGAGATCGACCGTCGTCGCGGCCGTGGCGCCGGGATCAATCCGGATGGACGCTTCGAGGCCCTGCAGCGCGAGGTTTTCGACGATGGCTGGCAGACGCTCGAAGACATGCCGGAATTCCGCACCGAGGTGCAGGTGGAAAAGCCGCGCAGCATCATCACCCGCAACGAATCGCCCGATATCCCGTTCGACCGCTCCATCAACCCCTATCGCGGCTGCGAACATGGCTGCATCTATTGTTTCGCAAGGCCTACGCACAGCTATATGGGTCTTTCGGCCGGGCTGGATTTCGAATCAAAGCTGTTTGCCAAGCCGGATGCGGCGAAGCTTCTGGAACGCGAGCTGGCAAAACCGGGTTACAAGCCGCGGGTGATCGCCATCGGCACCAATACCGACCCTTATCAGCCAATCGAGCGTGAATGGCGCATCATGCGGCAGATACTGGAAGTGCTGGCCAAGGCCGACCATCCCGTCGCCATCGTCACCAAATCGGCGCTGATCAAGCGGGATATCGACATTCTGGCGCCCATGGCCAAAAAGGGTCTCGCCAAGGTCGGCATTTCCGTGACGACGCTGGATCGCAAGCTCTCGCGCAACATGGAGCCACGCGCCGCCACGCCGGAGAAGCGTCTGGAAGCGGTCAAGGCGCTGACGGAGGCGGGTATTCCGGTTGCCGTGATGATGGCGCCTGTCATCCCGGCACTCAACGATCATGAAATCGAACGGATTCTGGAAGCCGGCAAGGCAGCCGGTGCGACCGAAGCGTCTTACGTGCTGCTGCGCCTGCCGCTGGAGGTGAGCCCGCTCTTCCGCGACTGGCTGCTGCGCAACTATCCGGACCGCTACCGTCACGTCATGTCACTGGTGCGCTCCATGCGCGACGGCAAGGATTATGATGCGGAGTTCGGAAAACGCATGAAGGGCGCCGGTCCTTACGCCTGGCAGATCGGCAGGCGTTTCGAGATGGCGACGAAGCGGCTTGGCCTCATCCGCCGCGGCATTCATCTGCGCGACGATCTCTTCGTGCCGCCGGGCGGTACGGGGGTGCAGTTGTCGCTGCTTTGAGAAGCAAGGGCAGGAAGTGGCTTGGGGTGATGAATGTCCGAAATACACTCAACGTCATCCTCGGGCTCGACCCGAGGATCCATCGTTCGACGGGTTGTGGATCCTCGGGTCAAGCCCGAGGATGACGTCGAGTTTGAAGGATAGGTCGTCAATAATTTGAGGCTCTGCGAGCTGATAATAGATTGAATCCAAAACGATAAGGAGCAACCACCTCGTCTCGTTGCTCTCGACGAAATGCCCGGCGGGTTTTCCCTGGTCCGCCGGTCATTGCCCCCCGGAACCGCCGCCTCGCGTGCGATCGCTTTTCCTCCGCCGCCCCGCTGGAGGATCGAAGGTCATGATGACCTCAAGGGCATAGTGAGCCACGCCCCCTCGACCCGGCTCACCCTGCCTGTCATCGCCCGCCTCCGGGGGCTTGCAGGAGATCGGGTGTGTGTGCAAGTTTCGCCGCATGAAACGCCGTACACCACCCGATTCTCCTGCCCTCTTCGATCTTGCCGATACCGGCCCGGATTTTTCCTTCGAGCTTGAGGCAAAAAAGAATGGTCTCTGGCCCGTGGCAGGCACGGATGAAGCAGGCCGCGGGCCGCTTGCCGGCCCAGTCGTTGCGGCAGCCGTCATTCTCGATCCGGACAATATTCCCAAGGGTATGGACGATTCCAAAAAGCTGACGAGGCTGAAGCGGGAAAGCCTCTTCGTACAGATCATGGAAACATCGATCGTATCGGTCGCTTCCTCCGGCCCCGGCCTGATCGACAGCATGAATATCCTGCGCGCCAGCCTCGACGCCATGCGCCGCGCCGTGCTCGGCCTCGAAACCTCCCCCGCCCTTGTGCTCGCCGACGGTCGCGACAGGCCGCCCGGCATCACCTGCGAAGCCAGGGCCGTCATCAAGGGCGATTCCCGCTCCCTCTCCATCGCCGCCGCCTCGATCGTCGCCAAGGTGACCCGCGACCGGATGATGGAACGCGCCGGTGCAGTGCATTCGTCCTATGGCTTCGAAGGCCATGCCGGTTACGGCACACCGGCCCATCTTCGCGCCATTGAAAGCCATGGGCCCTGCCCGCTGCACAGGATGAGTTTCCGGCCACTGAAGCGGGATTGATTGCGCCGCCCACTCGTCGTAATCGGACGATTTTTAGCCCCATGGCGCTCCAATACCTTGCGGGTGACGCCCCGTGATAGCTCAACGCCAAGACTTTCGGCGAGCATGCAGACTAGATGACCGCACTGGGGATATCGCAAGTTCTTTCAGAGATCGTAGCGGAAGCCAGTAATACGCTCCAGATCATTGAACAGCTCTCGTGCTGCGACCGGATCATCGGCGTAAGGTGCCGTCGTCGTTTCCTTGGGACTTCCACGTAACTCAAACAGTGCACTTGGGCCATAGTAGCCGCCGGGGCGAGCATTCGGCAGCGTTGCAGCCATTAGGGTCGGCCAGGCGCCATGCGCTGCATCTTGCAGCAATGGATAGGTGAGAATGCCTGCGATCTTCGTACTTAGAGTCGTGGCGGCGAAAAGATTCGTCCGGGCGCCGCCCGGATGGGCTATTGTGGAAAGCAGGCGGTTGCCAGCACGTTTCTGCAGTTCACGGGCAAACAAGATGTTAGCGAGCTTGGTTCTGGCATAGACCTGCATCGGAGCATATTTTGCCTTGGCCTCAAAGTCGGTGATCGGACCGGGCTTGAACATCTTGTGCGTGTTCGACGCGACTGTAACCACGCGGGGGTCGGATGCCTGCAATAGGGAAGGTAGGAGCAGGCCAGTCAGTCTATAGGGCCCCAACACATTAGTTGCGACCTGAAGTTCATGGCCATCAACGCTCATCTCCCGCTTCGGCAAACCCATTACACCCGCATTATTAATCAGCATATCCAGCGCATCCCCATCGGCGAGCCAAGTGTTGGCAAACGCCGTCACGGACGCGGGATCAGACAGATTTAAGATTCCTGTACGAATGTCCGCATGCGGTAAAATCACCCTGATACGACCAGCAGCATCTTCGCCTTTGTCGGCACTGCGGGAGGCAATAGTGACCTGGCTGCCGGCACGTGCCAGTTCCAAGGCGGTGTACCAACCGATACCGCTGTTTGCGCCAGTCACAATAATTCTTTTGCCTTTCTGCGATGGGATTTCCGCAGGTGTCCATTTCGAGGTCATGATTGATAGCCTTCATTTCTCTTGAGTTATCGCCATTCGCAACCTGTACGAATTAACATTATGACGTTTTTTGTATTTTTTGTCAAAATAGATTGATAACTTAAACAACGCAAGCTCGTTACTCGGCTTGATTGACAAAAAACACAAATTTTGTCACGAGACGTTATGGCATCGAAGATCACCCCAGAAGAAGCGGCACAGCGCCGCGACAACATCCTGTTGGCGGCACGTTGGTGCTTCCTGAATTTCGGCTATGCGAAAACCTCACTCGATGACATCGCAAAGCGCGCCAACATCTCGCGGACACTGCTTTACAAAACGTTCACCGACAAAGAAGACATCTACACCGCCGTGTTCCGGCACTGGCTAATATCCCGGCACCCTGCCGCACGCCAGGCAGTAGAGGGTGTGGGGACGCCCCGGGAGCGTCTGTTCGAAGTCTGCCGGATTATGATGATAGAGCCGTGGGCCGACATGATCGGCGCACCTATGGCTGGGGAGTTCTACGCGGTTTGCGAACGCCTCGATCCCGAAATTGACGCCCTCCATCGCATGGTCGCCTTGGAAAGCTTCGAGGCGCTGATAGGTGACGCGACATCGGCGGAGGTCTTCCTTTTCGCCTTGGATGGCCAGATTGGCGACGAGCCGGATGTACCCACACTCCGCGCGCGGATCAAACTGCTCATCGACCGCTTCATCTAGTCCGCCGTTTGTCCGAATGTCCCCTTCTTGGCGAAAAGCGGAAGCGCAATCGAACCCAACCCAGCCGCTGCGGTCGAAGAATACCCCTCGGAAAACTGCCGCATTCCCGATGAACAGACAATGTCATGTCTCGAAGCGGCTTCACCACCTCAAACAAAAACCCCTCACGGCTCACGCCAGAGGGGTTTTTGATAGTCCGATGATGAACTTAGTTCAGCTTCGACTTCACTTCGCCGATCGTGGCGGAGAAAAGCTTGGCCTTTGCGGCGGCAGTCGTCTTTTCGGCAATGAGCTTCTCGGAAGCGGCAATGGCGATATCAACGGCGGCGGCGCGGACGGCGCCGATGGCGTCTTCTTCGGCCTGCTTGATCTTCTGTTCCGAAAGGGCCGTGCGGCGAGCGACGAATTCTTCCGTCTTCTGCTTGGCTTCTTCCGTCAGGGCAGCGGCTTCGCGTTCGGCGGCGGCGACGATGCCGGCGGCTTCGGCTTCGGCTTCCTTGCGCTTGCGCTGATATTCGGCCAGCAGGTGCTGGGCCTCTTCACGCAGGCGCTTGGCTTCGGCCAGCTCGTCCTGAATGTTCTGGGCGCGCTCGTCCAGAGACTTGGAGAGCATGCCCGGAACCTTGAGATAGGCGATCAGGACGAAGAAAAGGACGAGACCGACAAGAGCGAAAAATGATGCATCAAATGCCATGTCAGGCTCCCTTCACGTTCGAAGCGGCGGCAATGGCAGCCTTGACGTCGGTATCCTTGACCTTGGCGCCAACCAGCTGGTCGACGATCGCGGTCGCGGTTTCCTCGGCAATGGCGCCGACATCGGCGAAAGCCTGGTCCCTGATGCCCGCAATGCGCTTTTCGGCGGCAGCAAGCTTTTCAGCAAGTCCTGCCTCGATAGCGGCGCGGTCGGCATCGGCCTTGGCCTTGGCGGCGTCACGTGCCGCGGAGCCGATCGAGCTTGCCTTGGCGCGGGCTGCCGCGAGTTCTTTTTCATAGGTTTCGACGGCTGCGTCGGCTTCGGTTTTCAGCCGTGCCGCTTCGTCGAGATCCTGTGCGATGCGTCCATGACGGTTTTCGAGAATGCCGCCGACGCGCGGAACGATGACCTTCTGCATCAGCAGATAGAAAAGGCCAAACGTGATCGCCAGCCAAAGGACCTGCGATGCATAAGTAGACTGGTCGAACGGCGGGAATACGCCGGAAGCACCTTCGGAACCATGCGCTACACCGGTTTCCGTGTGCGTGGCTTCCGGTTGCGGCTGGCCGACAGCCGGAGTTTCCGTATGCGTTTCACCTACGGTCGGTGCTGACTGGGCATAAGCCTCGGTCACGAACATGCTCACCTCCAGGGGGACTGCAAATGCGAAGGATCACGGCACGCCATCAGCGCGAGCCGTGATCCAGACCTGATGCCGTTATCAGACAGCGAACAGGAGAAGGAGAGCAACGAGCAGCGAGAAGATGCCCAGAGCTTCCGTAACGGCGAAGCCGAATACCAGACGGCCGAACTGGCTGTCGGCAGCAGAGGGGTTGCGCAGTGCGCCGGACAGGTAATCACCGAAGATACGGCCGAGTGCGAGGGACGTACCAGCCATGCCGAGGCATGCGAGACCTGCGCCGATGTACTTTGCTGCTTCCGCTTCCATGTGAGACTCCTTGAGATATTGGTTGTTGCGGCTATTCTTGACACCCGTTACCGGGGCCAGCGACTTTACTTCTCAGTGACCACCATGCACGGCGTCGTTCAGGTACATGCAAGTCAGTACCGCGAACACATAAGCCTGCAGGAAGGCAACGAGAAATTCGAGAGCGGTCATTGCGACCGTCATGATGAGAGGCAGGACAGCGCCGCCGACGCCAAGCGCGCCGAGCGCACCCATGGAGGCGACGAAGCCCGCGAAAACCTTGAGCGTGATGTGGCCGGCCAGCATGTTCGCGAAGAGACGAACGGAAAGGCTGATCGGGCGCGACAGGAACGAGATCATTTCAATCGACGCGACAAGCGGCAAAAGCGCTTTCGGCACACCCGAGGGGGCAAAGATACCGAAGAAATGCAGGCCGTGCTTGTAGAAACCGTAAACGATGACCGTGCCGATGACGAGGCAGGCGAGCGCGAAGGTAACGATGATCTGGCTGGTGACCGTGAAGAAATACGGGAACATGCCGAGAAGGTTTGCCGTCAGCACGAACATGAACAGCGAAAAGACGAAGGGGAAGAACACCATGCCCTTTTTGCCGGCGCCTTCGCGCAGCATGGAGGCGATGAATTCATAGGACATTTCAGCAACGGACTGCATGCGGGTCGGGATCAGACCGCGGTTCGACGTTGCGAAATAAAGGAAACCGGAAGCGGCGGCCACGGTCGCAACCATGAAAAGCGACGCATTGGTGAAGGAAAAATCGACGCCGCCAATTTCGATCGGAATGATCGGCTGCACCAAGAACTGATGGGTCGGATCGTTTGCCACCGGCTGCCCTCTTTACCTGTCGCCGCGCATCGCGGCATCTCAACTGCCAAGAAAAAACAGCTTAAACGCCGCCTTTTCCACCCTCGTCTCGCTTGTCCGCCTTCTCCAGCAACGGCGGCTTGGCCACCGCGCCCGTCGAGCGCAACACATTCAATACGCCTGCGCAGAAACCGAGAAGAAGAAGAACGATCATCCCCCACGGCGTCGTGCCGACAAAATAGTCCAGAAGATAACCCAGCATAGCGCCGACCACGATGGCCGAAATGAACTCCGATGAGAGTTTGACCGCCATCGCAAAACCCTTCCGGGTTTCCGCAGCGTTGGTCTCCGCCCTCACTTCCGCCTCATCCTCCGCTTTCACCTTTGCCAACTCATCAGCAAGGCGTTTGCGACGCTCGTCCAGACTATCGTCACGGTTGCCAGTCATCTTAAAATCCCACCCATTTTCTCCGTTCCAGCCATGCCAGAACCCTTTGGAGTTGTAAACGGTGACGGATTAAGCCTGTTCCAGCCCGCTCTGAAGTCGCGCGCAACATAGTTTTAGGGGCTTCTCTAGTCAAGGCACTGAGGGCGCTTGTTTCAGCACAAATTAATCATTGAAAAACAATAGCTTGATGCCAAATCACTGTTTGGCGGCGATGTTTCGCGAGGGAATCGGCATTTTTGACACGCAAAATGCGACAAATTGGCGGTGGTATCAGCTCCAGCCGCCACCATAGGTACGGTAAAACACGTGCAGACCGATCCGGCCGACCTTTTTCATGGACTTGCCCCAGGCCGGGCGAACATAAACGGCATGATAATGAGTGGCGGAGCCCACTTCGTTCAGCCAGATCTTGCCGGCGGTGGTGGCCATGGCCACTTCGCGCGCCATTTTCCAATGGCGTTCGGAATTCACGCGGTCCTTTATATTGTCGCAGGCGAAGGAAAACTGGCAGCGGTTGCGCCAGTCCTTGTTCTGATAGACCACACCGCAGATGGTTTTCGGATAGGTGGGGTTACGCACACGGTTGAGGATGACCTGCGCCACCGCCGCCTGTCCCTTGACCGATTCTCCGCGCGCCTCGAAATAGATGCCGGATGCCAGGCACTGCTGTTCAGCTGCGGAAAACACCTCGGCCGGCAGCGGGGTCGCCGCCCAGGCGTGGTCTTCCGGGCTGATCTGCGGCACGAAACGGCCGGCCTCGGGCTTTTTGAGAATGGCGTCGAAGGGCGATTCGCGGGCAAAATCGGGGGTGGCCGGCGCGTAGGCCGTGGCGAGAATGTCGGGAGTACGGTTGGTGATGAGTTCCGCCAGCATCGGCGACACGCTCTTGTCCACCACCTTCTTTTCATCGCGGCGGAAATAGAAGGAGGCGAGTTCAACATCCTTGCCGCGTTTGGGCTTCACGAAAGCCGTGCGGTCCTTGCGCTTCAGCGGCTCGATATCCAGCATGCTGGTGCGTTGAAGGACGGAGCCGGCGGTGAAGGCCTTTGGCGGCTGCATGATTTCGGTGGCGACGATGCGGCCTTTCTTGGCGGCGCGGTTGACACGCTCGCTATCCGGCGTCGTCGCCTCGCCCTTCTTGTTGGTGACGAAGGCGACCTTGCTGCCATTCGGCAGGGTCATGCCGCTGCCATGCAGCGCCACCTCGCCTGCCGCATCATTAAAAGTGAGCGAGGCATTGTGCACCGAACCCGCCGGAGAGGCAGTCAGCACCATACGCCATTGCTCGCCGCCATTGTCCAACCCGGCCAAGAGCGAGGCCAGATCTGCACGCGCAGCGAGGGAAGGAAAGACGAGCCAGGCGGCAAGGCCGAAGACGACGGGCGAGGCCCATCTGGAGGTCCATGCCTGAAGGGACGCGGAGGACCGACGACGCATTACACTTTTCGAACGCAAAACCAGCACTCCGAACACCGACAACCATATTTGCTACAGGTGTTGAAGAATCTCTTATTAACCTTGATGCTTGGTTAACGCCGCGAGGGAACGCGGCTTCACGTTAATGTGTAAGCATCTTCTAAAGCGCGTGGCGTGGAGTCGAGTTCGCATTTGCCGATCATAACTGTCCCGCAGGGCATCTCCACATCCGTCATTCCGGCCTTGAGCCGGAATGCAGCCGACACGCGTCGGCGTGGCGTAAAGAATCCTTTCAGCCCAAGGACTTGGGCTGGCTGGATGCCGGCTCAAGGCCGGCATGACGGAAAGAAGGAGGCCGTCCAGCTACATGGAGGGCATGCTCACGTCATCACACGACGACGTGAGAACCCAGTTCCACCACACGGTTGGCCGGAAGGCGGAAATAGTCCGACGGATCGGCCGCGGTTTCGGCAAGGGCGATGAACAGACGGTTCTGCCAGCCTGGCATGCCCGATTTCGGATCCGGCACCAGCTTGCGGCGACCCAGGTAAAATGAGGTCGACATGATGTCGAACTTGTAGCCGGTGCGCCTCAGATAACCCAGCGCCTGGGTGACATTCTGGGTTTCCATGAAGCCGAAATGCAGTTCCACCACCGCGAAACGGTCACTGAGTTTCGTCAGCGTGTACCTGTTTTCCGGGCGGACGCGCGGCTGGTCCTCGGTGCGGATTGTCAGGATGACGTTCTTGTCATGCAGGACGTGGTTGTGTTTGAGATTATGCAGTAGGGCCGCTGGTGCTGCCTCTGGATCGCCAGTCAGGAAAATCGCAGTGCCGGGCACACGCACCGGCGCATGGGCGCTTTCCTTTTCCACCGAGGCGACGAAAGCCTTCAGCGGAACGTCGCTGCGGCGGGTCTTGGCAAAGAGGATTCGCGAGCCGCGCTGCCAGGTGGTCATGATGATGGTGAAGGCGATCGCCAGCAGAACCGGCACGTAGCCGCCGTCGTGAATCTTCAGCAAGTTCGCACCGAGGAAGATCAGCTCCAGCAGCAGAAGCGGCGCCAACACGGCAAGCGCCAGCCAGACAGACCACTGCCAGCGTTTGCGCACGAATTCAAAGAACATCAAGCTGGTGACGACCATCGCACCCGTGACGGAAATACCGTAGGCGGTGGCCAGCGCATCGGAACTCTTGAAGGTGAGCACCAGAGCGACGACGCCGAACAGCAGGATGGTGTTGACGGCCGGCAGGTAGATCTGCCCGGTATTGGTTTCCGAGGTGAAGAGGATTTCCATGCGCGGCAGGTAGCCGAGATGGATGGCCTGACGCACCAGCGAAAACGCGCCTGTTATCACCGCCTGGCTGGCGATGATGGTGGCGGCGGTGGCGAGAATGACGGCAGGCAGGATCGCCCATTGCGGGAACATCAGGTAAAACGGATTGGACATCGCCGCCGGGTCTTTGAGCACCAGCGCGCCCTGCCCGAGATAATTCAGCGTCAGCGCCGGGAACACCAGACAGAACCATGCCCACTGGATGGGGCGGCGGCCGAAATGGCCGAGATCGGCATAAAGCGCTTCGGCACCGGTGATCGTCAGGAACACCGCGCCCAGCACGACGATGCCGTAAAAGCCTTCATTGGCCAGAAACTCCACCGCGTGCCACGGATTGAAGGCAAAGAGAATGCCGAAATCATCCGCGATATGAATGAGGCCGGCGAGACCCATCACAAGGAACCAGACCGCCGTGATCGGCCCGAAGAATTTCGCCACCGTTCCCGTGCCATGCGACTGGATGGCGAAAAGACCAATGAGAATGCAGACGGATATCGGAATAATAAAGTCGTCCATGGCGGGCGTAACGAGTTTCAGGCCCTCCACCGCCGACAGCACCGACAGCGCTGGCGTGATCATCGCATCGCCCAGAAACAGCGCCGCGCCGATGAGGCCGAGCACGATGAGCACGCCGCGGTGGGTACCCGCCGTCTTCATCAGCAGCGCCAGCAGCGAGAGCGTGCCGCCCTCGCCGTCATTGTCGGCGCGCAAAAGCAGCGTGATGTATTTGAAAGTCACGATGATCGTCAAAGCCCAGATCATCAGCGATGTGAGGCCGATGACCTCCTCCCGCGTCACGCCGTCATAGGCGATCGGCCGCAGGGCTTCGCGGAAGGCATAAAGCGGGCTGGTGCCGATATCGCCGTAAACAACGCCGATCGAACCAAGGATGGCGGCGTAAAGCCCCTTGTTCTGATGCTTGTCATCCGCATCCGGTTTCTCGGCAACGTCCTTATCGACGATTTGAGACATGATGATCCTGGCTCCTTAGAGCCAGCCCTTCCAACGAAAAAAGAGAAACGGAATGATTGCGGACATCAGCATGATGACGAGCGCGAGTGGATAACCAAATGTCCAGTTCAACTCCGGCATGAGCTGAAAGTTCATTCCATAAACCGAGGCCACCAGCGTTGGCGGCAGGAACACCACCGAAGCGATGGAGAAAATCTTGATGATGCCGTTCTGTTCGATATTGATGATGCCGAGAGAGGCATCCAGCAGAAATGTCAGATTGCCGGAAACGAAGGCGGCATGTTCGTTCAGCGACTGGATATCGCGGCCGATCGACTTGCCCTGTTCCCGCGCTTCCTTGTCTCCGCGAGCCTGATCGCTGGTGGACAGGAAGGTCTGCAGGCGCGCCAGCGATGCGAGGCTGACGCGGACCTTGGAGATCAGCCGGTGATACGCGGCGATGTTGGTCAGACGGTCTTCGAGATAACGCGGCGCCTTGCGTTTTGAACGTGCCTGGCTGCCGAGAATGTCGGCGGCGAGATTGTCGATGCCGGCAACCGAATTTTCGAGAATTTCAGCCGTGCGGTCGACGATGGTTTCCAGCAGCTTCAGAAGCAGGGCCGTGCCGCTGCGCATTTCGTGCGGCACGCGGGTGATGGCGGCGATGAAGAGGTGGAAGGATTTCGGCTCGGCATAACGGATCGTCACAAGGCGCTTGCCGGCGAGAATGAAGGCGACATCCGTGAGGCGCGGATCGTCCGATTCCGCCTTCCACACCAGAGAGGCAGTCATAAAGACGTTGCCGTCCTCCATATACAGGCGGCTGGAGGGTTCGATATCCTTCAAATCCTCACGGGTGGGCAGATCGAGCCCCAGCAGTTTTTCCACATGCTGCTCTTCCGCCCTGTCGGGATTGACGATGTCGATCCAGACGATGTCGTCGGGAATCTGTCCGGAGCCGTCGTCTGGCGACAGGCTGATCGCCTCGCAATTGGCGCGATAGGCTTTTATCAATCCGCTTCTCCGGTCCACATCGCAAGCTTCAGCCGCAATGCTGCTTAACATATCCTGTTTGCGGTCGGCAAACCTTTGGACGACACTTCAGGGCACGCCGGAACGAGCGGGATTTCATATCTCGCCAGCCCGATGGACCAAGAGCCAAACGGCGCAGGCGTATGCGCCCAAAGCGAGATGCAATCAAGCAATATTTTTTCTCGACAGCATTGCAGGCGAAGCATTTCTCGATATTCACATCCAGAAATATTGCCTGATACTGACGATCAATCTTCTGTTTTAAAAAGATTATTTAATACCGACAGACGCCTTTTCGGTTTATGCCGGAAGCCGTTGCATTATTCGAAAACGATCTTCGGCGCGGCCTTTCTCTCGCCTGCACCGATGCGCGCCCAGACTTTTTCGGCGATATCGCGATAGATCTCTGCCTGCGGTCCATCCGGCTCGGCGGCAACAACCGGGGTCCCGGCATCCGACATTTCGCGGATGGAAATGGTGAGCGGCACTTCGCCGAGGAACGGCACGCCGATCCGCTCGGCTTCGGCCTTTGCCCCGCCATGGCCGAAGATATCGTAACGCGCACCGGTATCCGGCGCGATAAAATAGCTCATATTCTCGATGACGCCGAGCAACGGCACTTCCACCTTGCGGAACATGGTGATGCCCTTGCGCGCATCGATCAGCGCCAGATCCTGCGGCGTGGAGACGATGACGGCGCCGGCAAGCGGCACCTGCTGGGCGATGGTCAGCTGCGCGTCACCCGTGCCGGGCGGCATGTCCAGCACCAGCACGTCGAGTTCGCCCCAGGCAACTTCGCGCAGCATCTGCATCAGGGCGGACTGCACCATCGGCCCGCGCCAGATCATTGCCGCTTCCTCATCCACCAGAAAGCCCATGGACATGACCTTCAGCCCGTAATTTTCCATGGGAAGGATGATGCGGTCTTCCTGCTGCTGCGGGCGGCCGGAAATCTTCAGGAGTTTGGGAAGCGAAGGGCCGTAAATATCGGCATCGAGCATGCCGACCCTGAGGCCGAGCGCCTGAAGACCGAGCGCCAGATTGACAGCGGTCGTGGACTTGCCGACCCCGCCCTTGCCCGAGGCGACGGCGATGATGGCGCCGACACCCGGCACGCCCACCTTGGAGGAGCGCGGCTGTGCAGCCGGGCGGCCGGTTGCTGCGGCGGGGCGCGGCGGCGGTTGCTGCTGGCCGGGCTTGCGATCCGCCGTCAGCGCGACCACGGCGCCAGCAATGCCCGCAACGCCCCTGGCCGCCTTTTCAGCGGCAAGCCGCAGCGGCTCCATCTCGGCGGCCTTGTCGGAGGGAACAGTAATCGAAAAATAGGCCTTCGCGTCGGCGATGAAGATTTCCGAGACCATACCGAGCGCCACGATGCTTTTGCCGCTGCCGGGATAGATGACGGCTTCCAGAGCCTTTTCCACCTGGTTCTTGCTGACGTCTGCCATTGTCTTACTCCGTATACGTGGTCCGGCCGGATATGGGCACTCTTCCGCGCCATCCATAGACAAGCGGGAGCGCTTCGCCAATGCCAAAGCGCAAACAGGAGAGATTAGCGGCGATTCGACACCGCCATTTCAGATTTCGTCGTCCATATCGAGCGTTTCAGGGTCAAAGACCCGGCCGTCAAAAAAACAGTCCGGGCCGAGGACGAGGCCCGTGCGCGACGCGCCGACATGCACCGGTTCCCTGAGCGTGCCTTCGAGTTTCAGGTTGGCGCCTGGCACCGGCACAAAAAGGGGCTTCATCGCCTTACGGAAAATATCCGGCCGATAGCCGTTGCGCGCGGCCTCCACCACGGCCGCGTCGAATCGACATTCGGCGGGAACCTCGCCCCAACGCAACATCTGGCTGAAGAACCAAAGCGCCTGGCTCTGCCACGGAAAATTTGCGGCCTTGGCGCTGGTCACGAAAAACTCCGGATAACGCCGCATATCCCTCTGCGAGGTGGAGATATAGCCCGTCAGCGCCGGCAACAGGAATTCGCCGTTCTCGTCCATATAATGAGGGGCGGCGAGGATGCCCGTCAGTTCCTCGATATTGGCGGAATTGGCGCACCATTCGCCGGCGCGGTAGAGCGCGCGCAACAGCCCTTCCAGCAGGGTGGCGTTCTCCTCAGCCCACTGCCGCTTCACAGACAGTATCTTTTCCGGCGCATTTTGCCAGATCAGCGCCCCGGTGGTGACGATCCGCCCGGCGCCGCCCAACACCACGGCGCTGCCCGCCGGTTCGACGGCACAGAGCGCATCGACCTTGCCGTTTTCCAGCAGGCCGGGCATGGCTTTCGGCAGGGCCTCGACAATTTCCATGTCCCGGCCGAGCAGCACACCGCAGCTTCCGAGCAGATAACGCAACATATAAAACGGCGTGGAAACGATATCCTCGACCGCAAAGACCGGCGGGTTTTTACCTGCCGCGCGGCGCGCCGCGCAGACACGGGCCATGGCTCGCCCGAAGGCCGCAGGGTCCGGAAGCTTCAGACCTTCACGGTAAAGCTCGTCGTAAAATGCGTGCGAAACAGTGGTTGCCGATCCGCCCAGGGAAAGTGTGAAAACGCCGATAATATCGGCCGGCAGCTCATCGAGGCCGACTGCGGAACCGACCGGCACCGGAGCGGGCAGATGGGCGATGCGAACCTCATCCTCGGCAAGCGCAGTTAAAACAGCGCGTGCGGATTGTTTTCGGACGAGTTGCAGTTCTATGCCTTCATCGGCAGCAAAGCCTTTTTCGGCAGCGACTATCAGCACGGCGCAATCGACAGTCGGAGAAAATCCCGCTTTTACCTTATGCCGCTCCGGCAAACGATTTCTCCTTTCCGGTGATTCGAAAGAAGGATCGCCCAGGAAAGGCTTTATCACAATGATAAAATTACGATTTCGCTATTTTATCAAACCGACCCGCAGCGCCTTGGCCACGGCCTGGGTGCGGTTGACCGTGTCGAGTTTTTTCGTCGCGCGGTTGAGGTAATGATTGATCGTATGTTCCGACAACACCATGATTTCAGCGATTTCAGCGCTGGTCTTGCCGGCCGCCGTCCAGTTCAGACAATCGATCTCCCGCTCGCTCAATGTTTCGGGAACCCGGAGATCGAGACGACGGATTTCCGATAGCCGGGCAAACACATGGCTTGAAATGTAAAACAGTTCCGCCAGCCGGCTTGCCGGCAAAATCGTCTTGTTGCCGGAGAACGACACCGCGCCCCTGGTTGTGGTGATGTCGTGAACGGGAAACCATACGGAGTTGATCATCTCAAATCGCTCGAACAGGCCGATCACGTTTTTTTTGGCGATCTGTTCGTTGCCTCCGGCCAGGAAATCCGCGGAGACGGAAAAGGGCACCGTCGATTTTTTCAACTGCGCCATCACCTTGCTGTTCTGCAGCATGCCCTCCTCGTCGTAACGCTGCAGAAGCTCGGCCGGCCAGCTGGTGATGATGGTATATTGCGACAGCTCGCTCGCCATTTCGGATGACAGGTCAAGCACCATAAAGGCCCTGAACTCCCAGGCCTCCGTCAACCGTTTCAAGAACCGGAATATGTCGAATTGCGTGTTCAGACCGGCGATCTCGCGAACGCAATCAACACCAATCGCCTGAACGGCGGCCGTCTCTGTTTTCTGCATGAAAGCTGTTCTTCGAGAATGAGAAATACCGCCGCAAAGGCCACCTTTGCCCGGAAATTGCCGGGGATGTTACTCACCAAAATGATTCATGCAAACAAAAGTTGAAAACTTAATTCAGAATAGTCGAAAATAAGATTTAACTCGCGCAATTCGACGTCAAACCCGTCTCCCCGGTCGCGAAAATCGACGGGGCAGCGCCTGTTTTTCCTCAACCATCCGCAACCGGCGACAGTCGGCAGGCAAGCTCCGCTGAAATTTTATCAGCGGTTTCGCGCACCAGCGGCGCCCATTTGTAAAGCTGTTCCACATCCACCCGATAGGCGGGGCCGGTGACGGAAATCGCCGCATGGAAATTGCGTCCCGGCGCGTGGACCGGCGCAGCGGCGCAATGAATGCCGATCTCGTGTTCCTGAAGGTCGAAACCGTAACCTTGCACGCGAATGGCCGACACATCCCTTATCAGCGCTTCCGGCGTTGCGATCGTGTTTTCCGTAAAGCGTTGGAACTCCAGCCCGGCAGCCAGGTGTGCCAGCGCATCAACAGACAGCAGGGACAGCGCCGCCTTGCCCACGCCCGTGCAATAGGCCGGCGAGGTCTTGCCGACCTGCGAATGCATGCGCAGGGTGTGCCTGCCCTCGATCTTGTCGAGATAGGTGACTTGTCCGCCGTTCAGAACGGCCAGATGTACAGATTCCTGCGTCATTTCCTGCAACGCCGCCAGATGCGGGGCAGCGACACTGCGCAGATCATTGCCGCTCCAGGCTTTCGCCGCAAATTGCAACAACCTCAGGCCGACAGCATAGGTCTGGTCGGGGGCATGGTCGATCAGGCCTTCGGCAAGGAGGTGGGCGAGCTGGCGGTGGACCGTGCCGCGCGGCTGGCCGCAAGCCTCGACCACATCGGTAAAACGCATCGGTTTTTCCGCAAAGGCGATAAGTTCCAGAAGTGAGACCGCCTTTCCCAGCGTGCCGGTCTCACTTTGCGGTTTTCCTGCGCGACCGGGAACGGGGTCATGCAGTTGAGCATTGGGCGTTTTATTATCGGGCATGGCAACATCCACCGTCATCTGCCTTGACATAAGTGTGACGCCAAGAGAATAATTCCATTTAATAAAATCTAGTTCCATATATTGGAACAATCAAGCCCTCATGGATGAGACGATGTCGATGATGCAAGCCCAATTTCCCGACCTCAAGGATGCGGGCGTGCTCATTACCGGTGGCGGCTCCGGCATCGGGGCATCGCTGGTGGAAGCCTTCGCAATGCAGAGGGCGAAGGTCGCCTTCATCGACATCGCCGAGGAGCCGAGCGCCGCCCTCGTCCAGCGGCTCGCAGGAGTGGCTCCCCATCCTGTGCATTTTTTCAAGACAGACTTGAGCGACATTCCCGCCATCGGGCGGACGGTGGATGCGGCGGCCTCCGCCACCGGCGGCATCAAGGTGCTGGTCAACAATGCCGCGTGGGATGACCGCCACGACATAGACACCGTGACGGAGGCCTATTGGGACGCCAATCAGGCCGTCAATCTCAAGCAGATGTTCTTTACCGTTCAAGCCGCGCTGCCCTATCTCAGACAGGCAAAGAATGCATCCATCGTCAATTTTTCATCCATCTCATTTCTGCTGAACATGGGCGAACTGCCCTCCTATGCGGCGGCCAAGGCCGGCATTATCGGACTGACGAAGAGCCTTGCCGGCAGGCTGGGGCCTGACAATATCCGCGTCAACACGCTCCTGCCGGGCATGATCGTCACGGAGCGACAGAAGGAATTGTGGCTGACCGACGAGGGCATCACTGCCACCACGTCGCGGCAATGTCTCAAGCGCACGCTCATCGCCGCCGATCTCGCCGGGCCGAGCCTGTTCCTCGCATCCTCAGCATCAAGCGCCATCACGGCGCAATCCATAATCGTAGACGGAGGCCTCCTATAATGTCCGAACCCGCTTTTATCGCCGTCGACTGGGGCACAACCAGTTTCCGGCTCTGGCTTCTGAGCCGTTCTGGCGCGGTGCTGGCTGAGCGCAGAAGCGCGGAAGGCATGACGACCGCCGCGCGCACCGGTTTTGCCGAGGTGCTGCAATCGCATCTTGATGCCATCGGCGCACCTGACAATCTGCCGGTTCTCGTCTGCGGCATGGCGGGTGCGCGGCAGGGCTGGGTTGAGGCCGGTTATATCGACGTGCCGGCAGCGCTTTCAGCGGTTCTCGACGGCGCGGTTCGGGTGCCGGGTCAGGCGCGGGATGTCCGCATTCTGCCGGGGCTGGCGCAGCGGGATAAAAATGCGCCCGACGTGATGCGCGGTGAAGAAACGCAATTGCTCGGTGCGCTCGCCTCCACTGATGCCAGCGAAAAGCTGGTCTGCATGCCGGGCACACATTCCAAATGGGTGACGGTCAAGGGCGGTGACGTGACCGGCTTTGCCACCTTCATGACCGGCGAACTGTTCGAGGTCATCTCCAAGCAGACGATCCTTTCCCATGCGGTGGCCGAAGCGGACGCTTTTACCGGCGAACACGAGGCCTTCAGGGCCGCCGTGCGCGACATCTACGCCAATCCCCAATTGGCGACCAACCGGCTGTTTACCCTGCGCTCCGGGCAATTGCTGCATGGTCTGACCGCGACCGATGCCAAGGCCAAGCTTTCCGGCATCATGATCGGGCTGGAAATTGCCGGCGCGCATGCCAATGCACGGCGGGACACGCCTGTCGTGCTGATCGGCTCCGGCGCGCTCGGTGCGCTTTACGAAGGCGCCTTCACGGCCCTTGATATCCAATATACGGTCATCGATGCAGACGAGGCCGTGCGGCGCGGATTGCTGGCCGCCGCCAATACCATCTGGTCATAAAAGAAAGACCCACCATGCGTATCCCCTTCCCTGCCATGAAATATCCGCTGATCGCCATCCTGCGTGGTCTGAAACCCGAGGAAACCGAAGGCGTCGTCGGTGCATTGATCGAAACCGGCTTCCGTGCCATCGAAATCCCGCTCAATTCGCCCGATCCGTTCCGCTCGATCGAAATTGCCGCGAAGATGGCGCCTGCCGATTGCCTGATCGGTGCCGGCACGGTGCTGAGCGTAGAAGACGTGGAGGCACTGGATGCCGCCGGCGGCAAGCTGATGGTAAGCCCCAATGCCGATGCCGAGGTGATCATCGCCGCGCGCGTCAAGGGCATGGTAACGATGCCCGGCGTTCTCACGCCTACCGAAGCGCTGGTGGCTGCAAAGGCCGGTGCGACGGGGCTGAAATTCTTTCCCGCCAGCATCATCGGCCCGGCCGGCATAAATGCTATCAGGACGATCCTGCCGAAGGACCTCATCATTGCCGCAGTCGGTGGCGTTTCGGACAGGAATTTCGCCGAATATACCTCTGCCGGCATTACCGCTTTCGGGCTTGGAACCAGCCTCTACAAGCCGGGCATGACGGCGGCCGAGGTGCGCGAGCGTGCTACCGTCACACTTTCGGCCTATGACGCAGCCATCGGAGGATAAGAGCTTGGCGACTGTTTTTCCCTTTGCCGGACATGTGCTTGACGAAACGCCGATGATGCTTGGCGAAGGCCCGACCTTCGACCCTGCGACAGGCACCGCCTGGTGGTTCAACATCATCGAGCGCGAGTTGCACGAGTTGCATTTCGCTTCCGGCCGCAAGACGGTGTACGCCCTGCCCTTCATGGGCAGCGCGCTGGCCAAGATCAGCGACCACAAGCAATTGATCGCCTCCGATGACGGGCTTTTCCTGCGCGACACGGCGACCGGCGTGCTGACATTGCATGCGGAGCTGGAAAAGGACTTGCCGGGCAACCGCTCCAATGACGGGCGCATGCACCCCTCCGGCGCGCTCTGGATCGGCACCATGGGCCGGAAGGCGGAGACAGGCGCCGGCAGCATCTATCACGTCGCCCGGGGAACCGTGACGAAACTGTTTGCCGAAGTCAGCATCCCCAATTCGATCTGCTTCTCCCCCGATGGCGCGACGGGATATTACGTCGATACCAAGGTGAACAAGCTGATGCGGGTGTCGCTCGACGCGGAGACCGGCCTTCCCACTGGCAAGGCCGAGGTATTCATCGATTCCGCTGGCGTCGAAGGCGGCATTGACGGGTCGGTCTGCGATGCCGAAGGGCATATCTGGAATGCCCGCTGGGGTATTGGCGCGGTCGATCACTACGATACGGACGGCAATCACATCGCCCGATATGAGGTGCCGGCGGGACAGACAACCTGCCCGGCCTTCATCGGACCCGACGCGTCGCGCCTTCTCGTCACCTCGGCGCGCGAACATCTCGATGATGACGCCATTGCCGCCAATCCGCAGCATGGGTTGACGTTCGAGCTGGGGGTTGAGGTGAAGGGTCGGTACGAGCCGCTTTACCGGTTGTGAAGCGCGGCGTAGGCCGCCCGCAACAAAACGCGGAGCGCCTTCTGGCAAGGGTTGTTCCCGAAACGACCTCCCTCATTCCTGTGCTTGTCACAGGAATCCAGTCAGCCCAAGTCCTTGAGCTGGAAGGAGTCGTTTCGCCGCGCAGACGCGCGTCGGCTGGATTCTTGTGACAAGCACAGGAATGAGGGCTGGTGAGTTCGACTCCGACCTATGGTCACCCGGTTTTCAGGAAATATCCGACAATATCTCGCGATAATTCTCATGCAGATACCGCTGGGTCGCGGCGGCATCGGCGGGGCGGCCGTAGAAATAGCCCTGCCCCATGGCGCAGCCGAGCGCGCGCAGCTTTTCCTCTTCCACCCGCTCCTCGATCCCTTCGGCCACCACTTCAAGATCAAGTCCGTCACACATGGCGACGATGGCCTTGATGATGTGTTCCGAGGGGCGGTCGCTGCTGATGCGGGAAACGAAGGCGCGGTCGATCTTCACCTTGTCGAAGGTGAAATCACGCAGGCGGCCGAGGCTGGACTGGCCGGTGCCGAAATCATCAAGCGAAATGCGAACGCCGGCACTCTGCAATTCGCTGATGATGCGTTGCGCGGTATCGGCTGACGTCATGACAGCCGTTTCGGTGATTTCAAGCTCCAGGCGGTGCGGATCGAGACCAACGCGGGCAAGGATCGAAAGAATGTTGTCTGCCGTGCTCGGGTCCATCAATTGCGCGGAAGACAGGTTGAAGGACAAAAACAGCTCACGCGGCCAGAACAGGGCGGCTTCCGCCGCCTTTCGCAGCAGTGCTTCCGACAGAGCGTCGATAAAACCCCGTTCTTCGGCAAGCGGCACGAAGACGGCGGGCGAAACAAAGCCGAGATCAGGGTCGTTCCAGCGGGCCAGCGCCTCGAAGCCGATGACCTTCGCCTCTTCCAGCCGGACGATGGGCTGGAAATGCACATCGATCGCATCGGTGATGATGGCGTTTCGCAAGGCCTGTTCCAGCTGGGTGGCGCGCTTCATTTCCTGCGCGATCTCACGCGAATAGACCGTTATCTGGCCACGTCCGCGCCGCTTGGAGCGATAAAGCGCCGTCTCGGCGCTTTTGAGCAGGTCCTCAAAATCATCGCCGGCAAAGGGATAGATGGCAAAACCGAAGGAGGAGGAAAGCCGAACGTTACGATCACCGAGATCGTAAGGGGCCGAGAGCACGTCCTTGATCATGTTGCCGATGCGCTCCGCGCCGGTGCGTTCGAACACGAGCGGCAGCACGAAGGCGAATTCGTCGCCATCATGGCGCGTCACGACCGCGCCATCGGGAATGCAGGCCTTCAGGCGGTGCGCGACCTGACACAGGATTTCATCACCCGCCTGAACACCGAAAAGATCATTGATGGGTTTGAAGCCGTCTATATTGGCGATGCCGACCGTGAAGGGCGCGGGGTCGCTGGAGCGTTCGCTTGCGAGCATGCGGATCTTGTCCCGCAGACGGTAACGGTTGCCGAGCCCCGTCAGAGGGTCGCTGTAAGCCATCGCCTGCAGCTCGTTCTGGCTGACCTGCAACGATTGCGGTTCTGCCCGTTTCATTCCTGCATCTCGTTAATCCTGTGTGAACGCGCTCACAATGCAGGGCAAGTATTAAAAAAACCATAGAGCTGCGAACCAAAAATGCGGCGGCATTTTCGGAAAGTCTGCCGCTCGGGAAAAACGGCCGGGTCGGTGGGCGTTCAGGCCTGCAGCCGCATCGCATCCGCGCCGAAAACACGCAGGAAAACCGCCTCGACCATGTCAGGGCTGACGGGTTTCAGCAGCATGTCGTTCATTCCGGACGCCAGGCATTTGTCGAGATCGCCCTCGAAGGCGTGGGTGATGACCCCGACGATGGGAATGTTCTGGTCCCCCGCCAGTTCACGCATGCGGCGGGCGACCTCGAAACCGTCGATATCGGCGAGTGTCGTATCGAGGAGGACGACGGAAGGCGCCTGCTCCGCAAAAAGCTGCAAGGCTTCCTCGCCCGAGGCGGCGAGCCGCCAGGAAAGCCCGAGACCTTCGAGTATCTGCGAAAAGACGATCTGGTTGACCCGGTTGTCTTCAACGAGAAGTATCTCGCAGACACCATCCGTCTTGAGGATCCTGGGCAGGTCTTCGGTCATGATTTCCCAGTCTTCCTCCGGCGATTTCTCGCTAGGAGACGATTTGAGACCGAGGGCGACGTGATGCAGCAGGGATGCGTCGATTTCCTCTTCCTCGATGGTGACGACTGGCAGGTCATGCGCAGCGGCGATATCGAGACATGTGACGCTCATCTGGGCATCGACGACGACGACATCAATGCCCACGCCGGCGGAGATAGCGATATCGATGAATGCCTGCTGTTCTTCCTCGCTCGTCACCGCCGCATGGTCCATGCCGCCCGCGGTCAACCGGCGGCCGGCGGCTTCGGCAAAACGCCCGCTTTCGGAGACGACCAGCACCGCCTTGCTTTTCAGCAGGTCTTTAGCCGGTGCGTCCCCCTCGTCCTTTCCATAAGTGGAGGCGACGAAAGCGACATGTTCGAGCGAGGGGATGACGGGCCTGCCGCTCGCATCGATGGTGGCAAGCGCGGTGACATCCTCCATCGTCGTCACCAGAAAATGCCGCCCCGGGCGACCCACGCGCTGCTTGCGGGTAATCGTCAGCACTTCCTCGCCGTTTATGCGTCTCACTCTTTCGGGAATGAGGCTCGGCGTGCCGCTGTCCATCACCGCGCGGTCAGCCGCATCGATCTGTGCTGCGACCTTGCGTGAATGCAGATCGAAAACCGTCTTGCCGAGAATGCTCTCCGCGCTGGTTTCAACCATGGTGCAGGCGGATTTGTTCACGGCCGCATAGGCCATGTTGCGGTCCTTGACCAAAACGGGGAATGGCAGATTGTCGAGGATGTCCTCGATCAGCTGCACCCGCTCTAGGTCGATGCGCCACTGTTCTTCCCTTTTCTTCTGTTCGGAAATATCGGCGACGACACTGATGCCGAGCCCGGAAGGCAGGCGGTTCATGACGAAACGCAGAAAGCGCTCGCCCTTCAGCCGTTCGGTCTTTTCCGATCTTTCCTTCCAGTGCAGCGCCAGCCGCTCGCCGATCCATTCGTCCCGCCCGAGCTGGCGGGCATTTGCGGCGAGATTTTCCGTCTCCAGCAGATAACAATCGTAAAGCGCACTCAGATAGTCGCGCAGCCGCGCACCGGGGCCGACAACGGCCTCTTCCAGCGGGAAAAAATTCAACAGTTTCCGGCTTGCGAAAATAATGTGATCGTTACGGTCGTAAACGACGATCGCCGCGCCAAGCGCGTCGCAAAGGGCATCAAGCATCACCGTATGAACGCCCGCGCCAGAGGACGCCAAATCACTCAACTGCAAACTCCCGCCTGTTAATGGGTCAGGCTTATGTTTCTATTGGAATCGTTCAGGGCAGATGCCGGGATGAAACGACAAATTCCGAAAAAGAGACATCAGGGTTCGCCACTTGAAGCAGTCTTGAGGAGAAGATGACGTTCACCCATAATCGACGTCACACACCACCCGGAACGGGGGCCTCTTGCCTGCGGTCATTTCAAGCCGCCCCACCATAATCAAGGCCGATTAAAAGCGGATTAACGCTTAACCCGGCGTTGACGGAAATGATCAAATGCCCGGAAGTCCACAAAACATGTGCAAATTGCCGCAATTGGCGTTTTTTGCTTTCGAAGCCATGACGAATCCGCGAAAATGACGATCATGGCCATCAAGCAGCTTTCAGAAACCCTCATCAACCAGATCGCCGCCGGCGAGGTCATAGAAAGACCGTCCAGCGCCACGAAGGAACTGGTGGAAAATGCCATCGACGCGGGCGCAACCCGGATCGAGATCGCCACGGCGGGCGGTGGCAAGGGGCTGGTGCGGATCACCGATAACGGTTCCGGCATGTCACCCGCCGATCTGGAGCTTGCGGTGAGGCGCCACTGCACGTCAAAAATATCCACGACGCTGGATGACATCCGCACGCTTGGTTTTCGCGGCGAGGCGCTGCCCTCCATCGGTTCGGTCGCCAAGCTTTCGATCACCAGCCGCCAACAGGGCGCGGAACAGGGTTCGGTGATTTCGGTTACCGGCGGCAAGGTTTCGGACGTGCGGCCCGCCGCCTCGAATGCCGGGACCATCGTTGAGGTGCGCGACCTGTTCTTCGCCACACCCGCGCGGCTGAAATTCCTGAAGACGGAACGGGCGGAGGCGGCCGCCATTACCGAAGTCGTCAAGCGGATGGCGATCGCCTTTCCGCATATCCGCTTCGTGCTGTCAGGCACCGACCGTTCGACGCTCGAAATCCCCTCGACCGGCGATGACCACCTTGCCCGCATGGCGCAAATCCTCGGCGCGGAATTCAAGGACAACGCCATAGAGATCGATGCCGGGCGCGAGGACGTGATGCTGACCGGTTTTGCCGGCGTGCCGACCTTCAACCGCGGCAACTCGGCGCATCAATATGTTTTCGTCAACGGCCGCCCGGTGCAGGACAAGCTGCTTTTATCCGCCATTCGCGGCGCCTATGCCGAAACCGTGCCGCATGGGCGATACCCGGTGGCGGTGCTGTCCATCACGCTCGACCCCGCTTTTGTGGATGTGAACGTGCATCCGGCGAAATCCGATGTGCGTTTCCGCGATCCCGGCCTCATTCGCGGGCTGATCGTCGGCGCGATCCGGCAGGCGCTGACGCGCGACGGCGACAGGGCGGCGACGACGGGCGCGAGTCAGATGATGAACGCCTTCCGCCCCGGATACAGCCCGTCCGGTCTGCGGCCTTCTCCCTCCGTGACATGGTCCGCCGCCACCTCGCCCTCACGGCCGCTCGCCGTTTCCGGCGGGTCACAGTTTGCGGAGGCGGTGCAATCGCGCTTTTCCGACATCACCATGCCGACGGCGCGGGCGGAACCACGGGAGGCTTACGAAGCCGCCGCAAATTCCTCGTCCGAACCGGTGCTTTACCCCCTCGGAGCCGCACGGGCGCAGCTGCATGAGAACTACATCATCGCGCAGACGGAAAATGGTCTCGTCATCGTCGATCAACATGCCGCACATGAGCGGCTGGTGTTCGAGGAAATGCGCAATGCACTGCATTCCCGGCGTCCGCCGTCACAGGTTCTGCTGATCCCCGAGATCATCGATCTGCCCGAGGAAGACTGCGACCGGCTGATGGATCATGCCGCCGGTTTCGATGGGCTGGGCCTCGTCATCGAGCGTTTCGGGCCGGGAGCGGTTGCTGTTCGGGAAACACCGGCCATGCTCGGCGAGGTCAATGTGCAGGGGCTGGTGCGCCAGCTTGCCGACGAGATCGCCGAATGGGACGCCGCCTCCACGCTTGCCAACAAGCTGGAATATGTCGCGGCCACCATGGCCTGCCATGGTTCGGTGCGCTCCGGCCGGCGCATGCGGCCGGAGGAGATGAACGCGCTTCTGCGGCAGATGGAAAACACGCCGGGCTCAGGACAATGCAATCACGGCCGCCCGACCTATATCGAACTGAAACTTTCCGATATAGAACGGCTCTTCGGCCGAAGCTGACGTCTTCACCCAGCCGCAAGCGGCCGGGGCTGGCCTTGTGCCGCGCCGAACGATATAAATCCAGGACATTGGAGCATCCGGATTGTTCAGGAAAACGCTACGCCGTTTCGGACTGGGTGCCCTGACAGGACAGAGCAGGAGACGAAAACGGATGAACAGATTTGAGGGAGGCGGCAACCGTCTCGCCGTCATCGAATATCTCGACGGAGACTTCCGGATCGTGCAAACCGGCTCACATGTCGTCTGCGCCATCACCGGAAAGACCATTCCGCTCGATGAATTGCGTTACTGGAGCGTGGCGCGGCAGGAAGCCTATGTGGACGGGGCCGCTTCGCTTGAGGCTGAACGGAAGGCTGGTAGTTTGCCGGCATGAGCCGGAAACGTCGTGCTGAAGCGTTTACGTGTGTTAAGCGGCTTTCTCGGGAGCAGTTGCAGAGGCGGCTGACACCCTCACTCGACGTCATCCTCGGCCTTGTGCCGAGGATCTGCTGATGTCTCATAAATCGATAGGTTGCAGATGCTCGGGACAGGCCCGAGCATGACGGAGGAGAGGTTTCCGGACCTTGCCGACAACCTCCACAATTACGACCGCGCATTTTCCCGCAGCAGGCGGGTGCGGCAATGCTGGATCGCGGCATCGATGATCGTTGAGGCCGCATTGGGGTCATCAAACACCATGTCGATCTCGATAACCTGGCTGTTCCACAGCAGTTCCTCTGCCCGACCGTGATGCCCATTGAGACGCACCGCGTCCTTGGCCGTCGTCACCAGCTGCAAGTTCTCCTTGCCCGCATCCTGCAGGAGATCGGCGACCTCGTCGTCGCTGAAGTGATGATGGTCCGGAAAGGAGCGCTGCTGCACGATGTCACCGCCAAGCGCCTCAACGGTTCGATAAAACTTGGCCGGATCGGCGATGCCGGCATAGGCCAGCACGCGCTTTCCCCTGAACTCCTGCGGTTCCTGCGGCGTGATCGCTGCAACGAAGACGGGTTTGGCGGCCTTTGCCGCCTGTCTCACCAGCGGATCGGCCGCATGGCCGTTGCCGACCTTCAAAAGGCCGCTCATCTGCCGCATCTGATCGGCCAGCGGCGCTCTCACAGGCCCACCCGGCACGAGGTGGCCATTGCCGATGCCACGCACCGTATCGATGACAACAAGCGCATAATCCAGCGTCAGGCGCGCGCTCTGGAAGCCGTCATCCATGATGATGAGATCGACGCCCTCTTTCACCAGCCGATGCGCGCCCTCGACGCGCCTGCGCGAAATCACCGTCACCGCCTCACGCGCCAGCAGCAGCGGCTCATCGCCGACATCGGCGGAGCGGTGATGGTGCGGATCAACAAGGGTGGTGACATCAAGCGTGCCGCCATAACCGCGGCTGAGGAAACCGGGTTTCAGGCCTTTAGCGGTAGCAGCCCGGGCGATTGCCATCGCCGTCGGTGTCTTGCCCGCTCCGCCGACAGTGAAATTGCCGATGCAGATCACCGGGACGGATACGCTTGCCCGCTTTGCCGTCCGCATTCGCCGTCCGGCAACCTTGCCGTAGAGAAGCGAGAAAGGCGACAGGAGCCATGCCTGCCAGCCCGCTTTCTGCCACCAGAATGGCGGCGCTTCAGAAACCATCTATGCCCGCTCCCGGCCGCGTCGCCCACGGCATTCGTTCGGATGTTATACGTCAGGGGTTGTTTGCCAGAAAAAACCATAAATTGCAAAAAAGCTCTCCGTCATTCCGGCCTCGAGCCGGAATCCATCCGGCGCGCGTCTGCGCGGCGAGAAGAGTCTGTTTCAGCCCAAGGACTTGGGCTGGCTGGATTCCGGCTCGAGGCCGGAATGACGGAAGAGATGGGTGGTTCCTTTTTAAACAACCCGTTCCGGCAACAGCGCTTCCAGCGCGGTAATATCATCGAAACAATAATGCGCATCCGCACCGAGGCTTTCGCGTGAGCCGGTTCCCGTCAGAACGGCGATGCGTAAACCCGCACCCGCATTTTTTGCCATATGCAGATCGTGATTATTGTCGCCGACAACAGCCACACGTTCCGGCGGAAATCCGATTGCTTCGCAGAAACCGAGAACCATGCCGGGCTGCGGCTTGGTGCCGTAACCGCTGTCATAACCCGCGACGAAATCGACATCGCTCTCGAAACCGAAGCGGATTGCCGTCTGGCGGATGGAATTTTCATTGTCGCTGGAGGCGATGCCGAGCTTGTAGCCGCGCGCCTTCAGCCGTGCAAAGAACGCCTTGAGATCGGTGACGGGCACGGATTTATCCGCGGCTTCGGTGAAGAGCCGGTCGAGGCGCTGCGTCAGTTCGACAACATCGCAGGGCGAGCCTGCAGCGACCAGACCAGCGGCGATTTCCGCCGTATTGCCGGCGGCGAGCAGGCTGTCCGGCAACACGTGGCCGGTGATCGGGTCCATGCCGCAGGCGGCCAGCAGGCGGTCGGCAAGCGCCGCGTCACCTTTGGCCGCGATCGCCGCAAGTTCGCGGTTTACCGGTCCCCAGCTCGCGTCATAACCTAAAAGCGTACCGTCCTTGTCGAAAAGCACGGCGGCGATCGACTGCGCCGCATCAACTTCGATATCCGCTACCATGAACCGATGGCGCTCCGCGGTTGCAGCTTGGCCGAAACGGTAAGCGGGTTGATATAGGGTTCCAGCGCCTTGACGGTGGAGGACAACGCGCCGCGCATGTCCTGAATGACCCGGTTGCCGGCATCGATCATCTTGTAACGCTCATTGTCGTTGACCAGCAGATAATGCACCGCCTTGGCCAGCATCTCCACATCGCGGATGATGCGACCGCCGCCGGCGCGGATCAGCTTCTGATAGGCCTCGCGAAAATTCTGCACATGCGCGCCCGATAATACGGCGCAGCCCAGCATGGCCGGCTCCAGCGGGTTCTGCCCGCCTTCCGCCGTCAGCGAACGGCCGACGAAGGCAAGTTCGGTCAGCCGCAGGTAAAGCCCCATTTCGCCGATGGAATCGCCGAGGAAAATATCGGTTCACGTCGTTGCGGCTACGGCGCGCCACCGTCAGTCCCATGCCCTTCAGCATGGCTTCCACGTCGTCGCCACGCTCGGGATGGCGCGGCACGATGATGGTCAGTTGCCCGTTGCGCGACTTGATCGCCGCATGCACGGTGGCGGCAGCCTTTTCTTCGCCGTCGAAGGTGGAGATCGCCGCCCATGTCTTGCGATTGCCGACCTGCTTGCGATAGGTCTCCAGCAGCGCCTCGTCACAGGGCGGCGGGTCGGTGTCGCCCTTGAGGTTGCCTGAAATCACCACCGGCCAGGAACCGAGATCACGGAAGCGTTCGGCATCGAGATCGGATTGCGCAACCACCAGCGCCAGCTTGGAAAACAGCGATTCCGCAATATCGTGACGGCTTTTCCAGCGGTCGAAGGACCGGTCGGACAGACGGGCATTGACCCGGATCTGCGGGATGTGCCGGCGCTCCAGCTCCATCATCGTCACCGGCCAGATTTCCGATTCAGCCGTGATGGCGGCATCCGGCGCCCAATAGGTGAGGAAGCGGTTGACCGCGATCTTGATATCGAGCGGCACATATTGGTGGATCACATCGTCACCAAGCCGCGTACGGGTCAGTTCAGCTGACGTGACGGTGCCGGTGGTCAGGAGCACGAAAATGTCGCGTTTGCGGATTTCGCGGATCAGCGGAATGAGGGCAAGCGTTTCGCCCACGCTTGCGGCATGGAACCAGACGAGCGGCCCACGCGGGCGCTCGGCGCTGGCATAACCGAAACGTTCGAAGCGGCGGCGCTTGTCTTCCTTGCCCTTTGCAGCCCGATAGGAAAGATAGGGTCGGGCAAAGGGATAGGCGGCGATACCGGCAATCCGGTAACCCGAAAGAGCGAAACGTGCGATACGGCTGCTCATGACATTCTGCCCTTGATCATTCCGCGCAAAGCCTGCCCCTGTTCTTGTTGTTGTCGCCGCCTACTTCTTCTTAAATTGCGTCATTTTTTATCATCGGAAACGAAAGCGCGATCACATTTTCTCGTGCCGGAACTCCCGGCCTGCGCTGAACGGCAGGAATCACGGAAAGCTCGCCTTCACCCAATAGTATTACAACGCAAGGGCAAAAGGACTCAATTTTTGTCGTCGGGATTGAGAAGACGGTGCATATGCACGATAAAATAACGCATATGGGCATTATCGACCGTCATCTGCGCCTTGGACTTCCATGCCGTGAGGGCAGAAGCATAGTCCGGATAGATGCCGACGATATCGAGCGCATTCAAATCCCGGAACTGAACATCCTGAAGGTTTTCAAGTTCGCCGCCGAAGACGAGGTGCAGCAGCTGTTTCGGTTTGCCGGATTCCGTCATGTCATTATCTCTTTCTTAAACGCTGAGAGAGGCCTTCATCTGCGGGATTTCCGGGCAAACGTCAACCGTCGGAAACGTGTGAAAACGCTTTCAAAAGTGCGGGCAGCGCATAATCTGCTGCGGCGCACAATGCGGGGTGGTTCACCTCACGGCGATTATACATCAGAGGTTTTCCATCGAGGCCGACAAGCTGCCCACCTGCTCTTTCCAGAATGAGGTCGGCAGCGGCCAGATCCCACTCGTGGGAATTGGCCTTGACCAGCGTTCCGTCGATGCGGCCATCCGCCACCATGGCCAGCCGGTAGGCGAGCGAAGGCACGTGCGGAATGCGCTTGACACCGGCGCGCACCTCCTCCGGCAGATAAGCGATCACGTCTTCGGGGGCCGCCAGATGGAAGATGCCGGCATTTTCGCGCGCGACGGAAATGGCCTGCCCGTTCTTCAGCGCCTCGCCGCCTTCAAGCGCCGTGAATTCCTCGGCAAGCGCCGGAGCAACAAGGACCGCAACGACCGGCCGCCCCTCATGCACCACCGCGACGCTGACACACCAGGTATCCCGGCCGCCAATGAAGGCGCGGGTCCCGTCGATGGGATCAACGACGAAAACGGTGGAGCGGGAAAGCCTGTCGGCATCGTCGTCCGTCTCTTCCGAAAGCCAGCCATAATCCGGCCGGGCGGAACGCAGGATGGTTTCGAGAATTTCGTTGGCGGCGTAGTCGGCGGCACTGACCGGCGAAAGCCCGCCATTCTTCCACCAGACCTCGGGGTCCTTGCGGAAGAAACCGAGAGCCGTCTCGCCAGCCTTGCGCGCGGCCTCTAGGACCAGCCGCAAATCGGAGGCCCAGCGGGCCTCAGCCATATCGTTCATTTTGCCGTCTTTTCCGCGCGCCTCAAACGGCGCGCCTGTTTTTCTCTTCGCACTTGCACATAAAGTGCCGGCGAAAACAACCCGCAGGCTGGTTACTTGCCTGCGATCGTCATGCCTTCTATCGCAAGCGTCGATGCGGCAACGCCATATTTGCGGTCGATATCATTGGCCGGCGTGACCCGCATGAACATGTCCTTCAGGTTCGAGGCGATGGTCACCTCGGAAACCGCAAAGGTCTTTTCGCCATTCTCGATCCAGAAACCGCTCGCGCCGCAGCTATATTCACCCGTTATCATGTTGGCACCGTGGCCAATCAGTTCGGTGACGTAAAAGCCTGACCCGACCTGTTTCAGCAAATCCTCCGGCGAAATATCACCCGGTTCCAGCGCCAGATTGGTGGAGGCCGGCGAAACAGAGGTGCCGCCGCGCACGCCGCGGCCGTTGGTTTCAAGGCCAAGCTCCCGCGCTGCCGATGTGGACAGGAACCAGTGTTTCAGCACGCCGTCCTCAATCATCGTCATCTTCTCGCCGCGCACGCCCTCGCCATCGAAGGGACGGGAGGACGGGCCGCGGACGATCTGCGGATCATCGGTCAGATAAAGACCCTTTTTCAGAACCTGCTGGCCCATCTTATCGCGCAGGAAGCTGGTCTTGCGGGCAACCGAGGCGCCGTTGATGGCGCCGGCGATGGCGCCGACGAAACCGCGAGCGATGCGGGGATCGAAAACCACCGTGATGTTGCTGCCGGTATCGACCTGACGGGGGCCGACGCGCCGCACGACTTTTTCACCGGCACGGCGGCCGATTTCTTCGGCGGCATCCAGGTCGGCATAATAAAGGCGGCTGTCGAAATCGTAGTCGCGCTCCATCTTGGTGCCTTCACCGGCGATGACGCTGACGGAGCGGCTGAAGCGGCTGCCCATATAGCTGCCGGAAAAACCGTGCGATGTGGCAAGGACGAGGCCGCCCATGCCGCTCGATGCGCCGGCGCCGGAGGAATTGCTGACACCCTTGATGGCAAGTGCTGCCTCTTCCGAAGCAAGGGCGGCCTCGCGCAGCTGATCGGACGACACCTCGGTGGCGTCAAAAAGTTCGAGATCGTCATAGGAGTTCGCCAACCGTTCTTTGTCCGCAAGGCAGGCAAAGGGGTCTTCCGGCGAGACCTTCGCCATCGCCACCGCCCGCTCAGCCAGCGTCTTCAGATCAAAGCCCGGATTGGCCGAAACGCTTGCCACCCGGCGGCCGACGAAGACGCGCAGGGAAAAATCGTCGCTTTCCGACGATTCGGTGCTCTCCACCTTGCCAAGCCGCACACCGACCGATTGCGAGCGGGAGCGGACGACAACGGCATCCGCCTCATCCGCGCCGGCGGCACGGGCAAGATCGACAAGTTCGCTGGCGCGATCGAGAAGTTTGGAAGAATCTATTTCTGAGGACATGAGTTGGCCTTTCATTCCTGTTCCATTTATTGTGCCAGCAACCCCGCATCAAGGGCGAAACGCCGCTTTCTCAATCGGCAAGGCTTCTGTCGCCACCATATTCGAAAGTCCGCCCGCATGACCGAGCACGACGCTCTCTTTTCCGAACCCTTGCTGCTTCTGGCCGGAGCGGTCGTCGCGGCCTCGGTTTTCCGCAAGCTCGGGCTTGGCACCGTGCTCGGTTATCTGGTCGCCGGTATCATCATCGGGCCGTTCCTGCATCTCGTCACGGATGCGAAGGACATTTTCAATGTCTCGGAACTGGGCGTGGTTTTCCTGCTCTTCATCATCGGTCTGGAACTCAAGCCTTCGCGCATCTGGCAGATGCGCCGCGATATTCTAGGTCTCGGGCTGGCGCAGGTGCTGGTGACCGGCAGCGTGCTCGCCGCGATTGCCTGGTGGGCGGGGCTGATCGACGCGCGCGGCAGCCTTGTCGCCGGTTTCGGCCTTGCGCTTTCCTCCACTGCCTTTGCGCTGCAAATTCTTGAAGACGACGGCGACATGAACACGCGGCACGGCAACCGCTCCTTTTCGATCCTGCTGTTTCAGGATCTCGCCATCGTACCGCTTCTTGCGCTCGTCACCATTCTTTCCAACCGGCCGGATGTGGCGTCGGATTCGATGGTCTACGACCTCGTCGCCTCGGTCGTTGCGGTGGCGGGCATGGTGCTGGCCGGACGCTTCCTGCTGACCCCGATGTTCCAGATCATCGCCCGCACGGGTGCACGCGAAGTCATGATCGCGGCGGCACTCTTCGTCGTCATCGGCGCTGCCGCCATCATGGAGGCTGTCGGGCTTTCCATGGGCATGGGGGCGCTGCTGGCGGGACTGATGCTGTCGGAATCTTCCTACCGGCATGAGCTGGAAGCCGACATCGAACCGTTTCGCGGGCTGTTACTGGCGCTGTTCTTCATGGCTGTCGGCATGTCGCTGCATGTCAAAATCGTCTATGAGCACATCCTCCTCATCCTGATCGCCGTGCCGGCAATGATGGCGGTCAAGGCCGCACTGATCTACAGCCTTTGCCGCATTGCCGGCTCGTCACGATATGCGTCGAGCCGTATCGCACTCCTTCTGGCGCAGGGCGGTGAATTCGGTTTCGTGCTCTTCACCACGGCAGCCGCCTCCGGGCTGTTTCCACAGGCGACCGCCTCGATCCTCGTCGCCGTCGTCACGCTTTCCATGGCGCTGACGCCGCTTCTGGCGGTGATATCGCGCCGGTTGACGGCGGAGGATGCCGCCGAAGACACGCTGGACGAAGATTTCGACGGGGCTGGCGCGGATGTGCTGATGATCGGCTTTTCGCGCTTCGGCCAGATCGCCTCACAGATCCTTCTCGCAGGCGGACGTGACGTCACCGTCATCGACAGTTCCGCCGATCGCGTGCGTCAGGCCGCACGTTTCGGTTTCCGCATCTTTTTCGGCGACGGCACCCGCAAGGATGTGCTGATCGCCGCCGGCATCAAACGGGCCGATCTGGTGGCGGTCTGCACCCATAAAAAGGAAGTCACCGACCGCATCATCGACATGATCCAGTCGGAATTTCCAAGCGTGCGCATCTATGCCCGCTCTTATGATCGCGTGCATTCCCTCGATCTCAGGAAAAAGGGCGTGGAATACGAACTGCGCGAGACGCTGGAATCCGGCCTGCTATTCGGCCGGCGCATTCTGGAGGGGCTGGATATGGATGGCGAGCGGGCGCTGGCGATCTCCGACGATATTCGCGAACGTGACGAGGAGCGGCTCCAGCTGCAGGCCGTGGAAGGCCTCGCCGCCGGCCGGCAGATGCTGCACAACAAGCCGGTGCGCGAGGTGAAACCGGAGCCGCTGATGAAGCCGAAGAACAAGGCGGAGAAGCGGGAGGAGGAAGAAGAGGATATGGAGGACAGTGAGACGGAAGTTTCGCTATAGGCGGCAAGGCGCGCGTTCGAACCAGGAGAGCGCCGCTTGTTTCTTCTCCCCGCCGGGGAGAAGTCCGCGGCAGCGGGATGAGGGGGCAAAGGTCGTGAGATGCGGGGCCGTTGCCCCCTCATCCGACCCTTCGGGCCACCTTCTCCCCCTCGGGGAGAAGAAATCAGTGGCACCCGCTCGTTTCTGGCGAATACTCAGGGGTAGCGCTCAGGCCTCCACGCCCTGCCCGCGATGAAACAGCTCCACCTGCATCTCTATTTGCCGTTTCAGATCGTCCTTGATGCTGGCGGAGGCATTCAGAACCTCCTCGGATTTGAGGAAATCCAGCACGCCGAAACGGTGCACCGGCGGACGCAGGAAGATGTGTGGCGGGCGTAATCTGAGTTTCAGGGCAATCGCCGCCTGCATCATCAGCTGGCTGGCGCCGAACAGGCTGTCCAGACGGTTAGGCATGGTGGTGCCGTCACCTTCCGGGCCGCCGACCACATCGACGCCGATGACGATATCGGCATGATCCAGCAGATGTTCGTAAGGAACGGGATTAAAAATGCCGCCATCGATCATGATGCGGCCATCGATACGCACCGGCATGAACAGCGCCGGAATGGCAGCGGACGCCGCCAGCGCCTGAATGATCTCGCCGCTTTCCACCACCACTTCGGTCTGAGCGTAATAATCTGTCGTTATTACCTTCAGCGGGATCGCAAGCTCCGAAAAATCCTTCGGCAGCGCCTGCGGCATCAGGGCGTGCAGGATGAGTTCGAGATTGAACTGCCCGAGGCGAAAACCATCGACCGCATGGCGCATGGATGCGGGCCCAAGGCTCCAGAGCCGGTTTGCCACCGAGCCCTTCCGTCCCATGAGCTCAAGAGTGTATTCGCGGATTTCCCGGCCGCTCATGCCGGCCGCCATGCCCGCGCCGATTATGGAGCCGATGGAGGAGCCGGACAACGCCACCGGCCGAATGCCGAGTTCGTCGAAGGCCTCGACGACGTTGATGTGGCAGATGCCGCGCGCGCCACCACCGCCGAGCGCCAGTCCGAATGTCGGCTCATGGCCGCCCGCGCCGTCGCCTTCGAGGACATCTTCCCCGGCACGCACGATCGTGAAACTCTCGTTTACACCCTGGTCCATGCGAATACCCAAATTCTTTCCGCAGAAAAAATCCTGCCTATTGCGCAAACAAGACAAGACCGTGGCGTGACGGGAAGGTGTTCCCGTCAGGGCTCATAGCGGTAGAAATGCATTTTCGTGTCGCCGAAGATACGGCTTTCGAGCGGTTTGAACGCCGCATCGACGGTTACCGCAACATCGCCGCGCTCCTCCAGAATGGCAAGCGCGCCGGGCGTCAGCCAGCCGCCGCCATGGGCTGCGGCAAAAGCCTTCTCGCCATGGCCCTGCCCATAGGGCGGATCGGCGAAGAGAAGATCGAAGGGCTCGATATTGTTGACGCCGCCCAGCTTGGTGGCGTCACGCCGCAGGATGCGGGCACGGCCGTGCAGCCCCAGCGCATCGATATTTTCCCAGAGCAGCCCCCTGCCCTCGACGCCATTTTCGACGAAGAGCGCCACACGACAGCCGCGCGACAGAGCTTCCAGCCCCACCGCCCCGGTTCCGGCGAAAACATCCAGAACGCGCGTACCGTCAAGACTTTCCGGATAGGCATGGCTCAGAATGTTGAAGAGGCTTTCCCGCGTCCTGTCGATGGTCGGACGAATGGAATTTGTTTTCGGCGCGGCCAGATTCCGGCCGCGGAACTCACCGCCTACGATCCGCATTACGTGTCATTCCCCTGCCACCAGAAGGTTTGCCACCCGGGCCTTTGCCACCCGGCTTGCCGCCGCCGGGGCTATTGCCACCGGGGCCTTTACCTTTACCCGAAAAACCCGAACGTTCGCCACGCTCGCCCGATTTGCCAAAGGACGGCTTGCCTGATGCGGGCCTGCCGCCCGGCTTTCCGGCCGGCTTGCCGCCACGCGGTTTGTCGCCGAAAGGCCGCTCGCCGCGTGGACGATCCCCCTCTTCGCGGGGCTTGTCACGGAACGGACGTTCGCTGAATGGCTTTTCACCACGCGCGGTACGATCGCCAAAACTCTTCTCGCCACGCGGACGGTCGCTGCGCGGGCGATCACCATCTTCGCGAGGCCGGTCCCTGAACGGACGGTCACCGAAGGGTTTGTCGCCGCGCGCGGGACGATCACCGAAGCTCTTTGCGCCGCTGCGTGCCGGGCGCTCGCCACGCGGGCGGTCGCCGTCTTCGCGGGGGCGATCCCTGAAAGGCCTGTCGCCAAAGGATTTGCCGCCAGAGGGCCGGTCGCCAAAAGATTTGCCGCCGCGTCCACCGCGATCGCCAAAGCTCTTTTCACCGCGCGCCGGGCGCTCGCCGCGGCCGTGGCCACGATCATCCTCGCGGGCGGGTTCAGAGCGGATCCATTCACCCTCTTCATCGGCATGGCGCACGACGCTGCGGCGCGCCTCTTCCTGAGCGGAAGGCTTCTTGAACAGGTTTTCGGCCTCAGCGCGGGCGGACGACTTGCGCTCCTTGCCGTCACGCGTTGGCTTTGCGCCGGGCGCCATCCAGACATTGGCCGTCCGGTTCGTGCCCGCCGGCTGGCGGGGGCTGCGGCGCTCTTCGCCATCATCCTCGCTGCGGCCCTTGCCACCGAATTTCCCGGCGGGCTTTGCGCCAAACTTGCCGGCAGGCTTGTCGCCACGTTTGGTGTCCAGACGTCCGAGCGCCTTTTCGCGGCGGTCTTCCGGCTTTCCGGCTGCCTTGTCGAAACGTGGCCTGCCTTCCGGCGCGTCGCTCTTTGCCCATTCGGACTTGGCGCGCTTGGCTGGCGCTTCGTCCTCGTCATCGACGGATGTATTGTAGATCGGCGCGTCGAAATTGGCGCCGGCCTCTTCGATCAGGCGCGGGCCAAGCTGATCGCGCAGCATGCGGCCGCGCACTTCAAGCACCTTGCCCTCGGGCAGATCGCCAAGCTGGAACGGACCATAGGAGATACGGATCAGGCGGTTGACCTCGAGACCAAGCGCGCCGAGCACGTTCTTGATTTCGCGATTCTTGCCTTCGCGCAGACCCATGGTGATCCAGACATTGTGGCCCTGGGTACGGTCGAGCGTCGCGTCGATCGCGCCGTAAAGCACACCGTCGACGGCGATGCCCTCCTTCAGCTTGTCGAGTGCGGCCTGATCGACCTCACCATGGGCGCGCACGCGGTAACGGCGCAGCCAGCCGGTGGTCGGCAGTTCCAGCACCCGGGAAAGGCCGCCGTCATTGGTCAGCAGCAGCAGGCCTTCGGTGTTGATATCGAGACGGCCGATGGAGAGCACACGCGGCAATTCACCCGGCAGATTGTCGAAAACAGTCGGGCGACCTTCCGGGTCGGAGTTGGTCGTCACCAGGCCGGCGGGCTTGTGGTAAAGCCACAGGCGCGTGCGCTCGGCGCCGCGAATCGGCATGCCGTCCACTTCGATCTTGTCGGAAAGCGTGGCGTTGACCACCGGGCTATCCAGCTTGACGCCGTTCAGGGAGACCCGGCCTTCCATGATCATGCGCTCGACATCGCGGCGCGAAGCGACGCCAGCGCGCGCCATGATCTTGGAAATACGCTCGGGCTTGGTCCCGATGACGGCTTCCTGTGCCGGCGCCGCCTTGGCTTCCACCGGTTTCTTTTCGCGCTCTGCGGCGGGTTTGCCGGGGCCTTTCGGCTTGTTGTCGCGGCTAAATGTCTTGCCGCCGTCACGCTTCGGCTTGTCTTTAAAAGTCATTTGCTGTTTGCCTGTTGTTTGGGCTGTCCTATCAGGTCCAAGCACAAGGGTTAAGAGGAAATTGAAACGCAATGGCCGAAAGGACGCATTTCATGGAACTGGCGCTTTCGGAAGCCCGTGCCGCGGCTGAGCGGCAGGAGGTTCCGATCGGCGCCGTGCTGGTTCTGGACGGCCGGGTCATTGCCAGTTCCGGCAATCGCACCCGTGAATTGAACGATGTGACGGCGCACGCCGAAATCGCCGTGATCCGCATGGCATGCGAGGCGCTGGGACAGGAACGCCTGCCCGGTGCCGATCTCTACGTAACGCTGGAGCCCTGCACCATGTGCGCGGCGGCGATCTCATTTGCTCGCATTCGCCGTCTCTATTACGGCGCGCAGGACCCGAAGGGCGGCGCGGTGGAGAGTGGCGTGCGCTTCTTCAGCCAGCCGACATGCCACCATGCGCCGGATGTCTATTCGGGACTGGCGGAAAGCGAAAGTGCTGACATTCTGCGGCAGTTCTTTCGCGACAAACGTCTCGAGGATTGAGCGGCGAGCGGGAAAGACAAAACTCCCCGCCAGCCATCAGCCGTTTTTTACTGGCCAGTTCTTACTGGAAAGGGTTCCACCAGCTCTTGCCGGTGTTTGCCACGGCCGCTTCTTTCTTGCGGCGCTTTTCCTTCTTCTGTTCCGGCTCGCCAAGATCGGTCAGCTGATCCTGCGGAACGCTGCGATATTCAGCCGGCGGGTCGGTGAGGAACCGGCGCTGGGCGTTGACGACAGAGCCGCCCTGGGCATCGGCCTTGGCCTTGCGGAAGGCTTCCCACTTCTGGCTTTCGGTCATCTGGCCAGCCGTGCCGTTGCCGGCAAGCAGCGGCGAGCGGTAATGCGGGTTGTTCTTGTTGGCATCCGCCTCGTCGCGCAGGCGTTCACGGGTTTCTTCCGGCGATTCGACCCATTGCGGGTTGGATTCGCGGTTCGCCATGTTCTGCTGCGGCGCGGCCAGCTGTTCGGCGCGGGACTGGGCCGGAACGACGAGGCCGGGGCGCGGGCCGTATTTCAGGTTGCGCTTGGTCTGGTCGCCGGTGATCGAGGTCGCGTTGCCGAGATCGTCGACCAGCTGTTCCGCCGCCGTCTTGCCTGTACCATAGGTCGGGCTGGTGCAGGCGCCGAGCAACACGCCTATAGCGGTGATGCCAACAACCGTGCGAAACATGCCCAAACCCTGCGCATTACCCTGCATCATATTCATTGAACCCTTCCAGCCGTCCGTCCCACTTTGCCAGACATCGTCTTTCGGCAGGCAGCAGCCCGCATTGCCGTGCAAATCCGGCCATTTTCAGGCAGGTGTACCGGATGAAGAGGCAAAGCGCAATTCATCCGGTTATTTTCCTCGCGCATCGGCCCCAAACCGGAAGCGGTTTCGCAAGGAACGATGCGCAGCTTGAAATCATGCCAGGGTGGCAAGCTCGCGCAGTGCCGCCGCATCGCGGGCCGATACGTCAGGATATTGCGGATCGGAGCCGACATCGGTGGTGATGCGCCAGGAGCGGGCGCATTTTGCACCTTCCGCCAGCTTCTGTTCGACCACGACCTTCGCCACTTCCGGCAGACGGAAGCCATCGGCCGGGCCTTCATCACCCACCACCGAGATGGCCGAGGTGATGCAGATTTCGGCGAAATCCTGCCCGTTCAGCGCCGCCAGAAGATCGGCATCGGCGATGTGCACGACGGGGGCCGCCTCAAGCGAGGAGCCGATGCGCTTTTCACGGCGCTCGACTTCCAGGGCACCTGTCACGACCGTGCGGACCTTGCGGATCTTGTCCCACTTGGCTTCAAGAGCATCGTTCTTCCATTCCGCCGGGATTGCCGGGAACTGGACAAGATGCACCGATTCCGCATCCGGATAACGCGACAGCCACGCTTCTTCCGTCGTGAAGGGCAGCATCGGCGCCAGCCACGAAACGAGGCAGTCGAACAGTTTCGCGATGACCGACAGCGATGCCCGGCGCTTCAGCGACGACGGCGCGTCGCAATAAAGCGTGTCCTTGCGGATGTCGAAATAGAAGGCGGAAAGCTCGACATTCGAGAAATCCACCAGCGCGCGGGCGATTTTCTTGAACTCGAAACCGTCATAACCTTCGCGCACAACCTTATCCAGATCGGCCAGACGGTGCAGCACCAGCTTTTCCAGCTCGGGCAGATCGTCATAGGCGATCTCCTCGCCCTTATAATGGGCGAGCGTGCCGAGCATCCAGCGGATGGTGTTGCGCAGCTTGCGATAGGCATCGACATTGGTCTGGATGATGGCCTTGCCGAGGCGTTGGTCATCCCAATAATCGGTGGTCATGACCCACAGGCGCAGGATATCGGCACCGGCGTCCTTCATGACTTCCTGTGGCGAGACCACGTTGCCCTTGGACTTGGACATCTTCTCGCCCTTCTCATCCATGGTGAAACCATGGGTGACAACGGCGTTGTAAGGCGCACGGCCGCGCGTCGCGCAGCTTTCGAGCAGCGACGAATGGAACCAGCCGCGATGCTGGTCGGAACCTTCGAGATAGACGTCCGCCGGCCACTTCATGTCCGGGCGGTCTTCCAGCGTGAAGGTATGGGTGCAGCCGCTATCGAACCACACGTCGAGGATATCCATGACCTGCAGCCACTTGTCGTGGTCGTGGTCATTGCCGAGGAAGCGCTGTTTGGCGCCTTCGGCGAACCAGGCGTCAGCACCTTCGGCCTCGAAAGCCTCGAGGATGCGGGCGTTGACGGCCTCATCGACCAGAACCTCGCCCTTCTCATCGGCGAAGACGGCGATCGGCACGCCCCAGCTGCGCTGGCGCGACAGGACCCAGTCGGGCCGGCCTTCGATCATGGCGCGCAGGCGGTTCTGCCCGGAGGCCGGAACGAAGCGGGTCTGGTCGATGGCACTCAAGGAGCGCGAACGCAGCGTCGTGCCGTCGCCCAGTTCCTTGTCCATATAGACGAACCATTGCGGCGTGTTGCGGAAGATGACCGGCTTCTTGGAGCGCCAGCTATGCGGATAGCTGTGCTTCAGACGGCCACGGGCAAACAGGTTATTGGCAGCGATCAGCGCCTTGATGACACGATCATTGGCATCGCCCTTCTTGCCGTTATCGTCCATGACGCGGGCAGCACCACCTTCGGCAGATGGCCCGAAACCGGGAGCGTCTTCGGTGTAGAAACCGTCATCGCCAACCGGGAACGGGATGGCCGACGAAACGCCACGCGCTTCCAGCTCGCGCTGATGCGCGGTCCAGACATCAAAGTCCTCGCGCCCATGGCTTGGCGCGGTGTGCACGAAACCCGTACCGGCATCGTCGGTGACGTGGTCGCCATCGAGAAGCGGAACCGGGAAATCATAGCCGAGCGACGCCAAAGGATGGGCACAGGTGATGGCGGCCAGTTCTTCGGTTTTGACATCGCGAACGAGCTTGAAGGTCAGCTTCGCCTTGGCCGCGGCCTCATCGGCAAGCTTCTTGGCGAAGATCAGCTTTTCACCCGGCTGCGGGCCGAAATCATTCTGCGCGCTTTCGACTTCGAACAGGCCGTATTCGACCCGCGAAGAGAACGCGATGGCGCGGTTGCCGGGGATGGTCCACGGCGTCGTCGTCCAGATGACGACGGAGGTACCGAGCAGGTCCGTCATAGTGGGACCATCACGCAGTACAAATTTCACCGGGAACTTCACCCAGATCATGTCGCTCTCGACATCGGCATATTCGACTTCGGCTTCCGCCAGCGCCGTGCGCTCGACGACCGACCACATGATCGGCTTGGAGCCGCGATAAAGCTGGCCGGTGCGGGCGATTTTCAGCAACTCGCCGGCGATGCGCGCTTCGGCGTGGAAGTTCATCGTCGTATAGGGGTTTTCGAAGTCGCCCTCGATGCCGAGGCGCTTGAACTCTTCCGACTGAACCTTGATCCAGCCGGCCGCGAAGTCACGGCATTCCTTGCGGAATTCGTTGACCGGAACCTCGTCCTTGTTCTTGCCCTTGGCGCGATAGGCTTCCTCGATCTTCCATTCGATCGGCAGGCCATGGCAATCCCAGCCGGGCACGTAATTGGCGTCGTAACCGCGCATCTGGAACGAGCGGGTGATGACGTCTTTCAGGATCTTGTTCAGCGCGTGGCCGATGTGGATGTTGCCGTTGGCATAGGGCGGGCCGTCATGCAGCACGAATTTTTCGCGGCCGGCGGCGGAGGCGCGCAGGCGCTTGTAAAGGCCCATCTCCTGCCAGCGCTTCACCGTTTCCGGTTCTTTTTGCGGCAGGCCGGCGCGCATCGGAAAATCCGTCTGCGGCAGATAGAGGGTGGCGGAATAGTCGAGTTTTTCTGCGGTGTCGCTCATAATCGTACCGTTGTTGCGCGCCGTGTCGGTCGCGCCGTCTCAATTTAAAAACAGGGCAAATACGGAAAGCGCCATGACAAATGTCATGACAAGCGCCAAAATCCCGGACCTTCCGGCTCGTCAGAGCGGGCGGAAAGCCGGGCCAATAATTCGGCCAATCTGAGTTTTAAACATCAACCGGTATTGGGACATGGCGGATTGTTTATGCGGTTTTCCAGTAAAAAGGAAGAGAAAAGCGACAGCAATCGGGGCAGGAATAAGGGGCGGTCGGCCCTTTCAGCTCAAAAGGCGATCTTGGCGTCCAGTTCGCTCAGCGGCCGCACGCCCGACAGCATCGCCCTTGCCTCTTCCTCGTCGCGCCTGATCTGCGCCACCAGCGGTTCGAGACCGTCAAATTTCAGCTCGTCGCGCAGATGCCCGAAGAAGGATACCGAACAGATTTCGCCGTAGAGATCACCCGAAAAATCGAAGACGAATGTTTCAAGCAGTGCCGCGCCGTTTTCCGTGACGGTCGGGCGGTAACCGAAGCTTGCGACGCCATCGCGGATCGAACCATCGGGACGGCGGAACCGCACGGCATAAATGCCCGCCTTCAGTTCCGTCTCGGGTGCCAGCGCCATGTTGGCGGTGGGGTAACCCAGCGTGCGGCCGAGCTTCTTGCCGTCTATGACTTCGCTTTCAACGGTGAAACGATAGCCAAGCAGCCCGGCAGCCCCCGCCACATCGCCCTCGCACAGAAGCGAGCGGATACGGCTGGAGGACACAACATCAGCCCCTTCGTCGCGGAAGGCGTCCACCAGCGTCACGTCGAAATCGTGGCGCTTGCCGGCGGCCATCAGAAATGCCGGACCACCTTCGCGGCCCTTGCCGAAATGGAAATCGAAACCGGTGACGACGGCGCTGGCGCCCAGCCAGTCGACCAGAATGGACTGGACGAATTCTTCCGCCGAGCGCTGCGAGAATTCCCGGTCGAAAGGATATTCGATGACGGAGCGGAAGCCGATGGCCTCGAGAATGCGCGCCTTCAACGGCGCGGGCGTGAGGCGGAAGACCGGCGTATCAGGGCGGAAGACGGAACGGGGGTGTGGTTCGAAGGTCAGTACCAGCGCGGGAACGCCACGGGCTTCCGCCAGCTCCAGTGCCCGGTCCAGCACCGCGCGGTGGCCGCGATGCACGCCGTCGAAATTGCCGATCGCGATGACACCGCCGCGAAGATTGTCCGGCAGCGGTTCCTTTTTTTCATTGCGATGAAAGACGGTCATGGCAGTCGATCCATATTTTACGCCGGCTTAAGCCAGACGTTCTTAGGCAAGGCGGGGCATCCACCAGCCGGGAGCCGCGCCCTGCCCCTTGAGATAGGCGTTGAGAAGTGCCTCGTCCGTCTGGCCATTCAGCGTATATTCGGCGGCGTGAATGCCGCCGCTGATATAAAGAAGGTTGAGGCCGCTCGCAATCGCGCCTTTCACATCCGTCGGCATGCCGTCGCCGATGGCGAGCACGCGATCCCTGGGGAATGCGCCGCGCACGTCTTTCGCCGCAGCAAGGCAGGCTTCATAGATCGGCATGTGCGGCTTGCCGGCAATGCGGACCTCGCCGCCCAACTGCTCATAATAAGCGGCCATGGCGCCGGCGCAGGGAATGATGCGCTCGCCGCGTTCCACCACCAGATCGGGGTTGGCGCAGATCATCGGCGCCTTGCGGACGATGAAGCCCTTGAGCATCTCGGTATAATCCTCCGGCGTTTCCGTCTCGTCATCGAAGAAGCCGGTGCAGACGACGGATTGCGCCTCCGCCTCGCCGACCCGTTCGACATCGAGGCCTTCCAGCAGCGGCAGGTCGCGCTCCGGGCCGAGCAGGAATACTTTTTTCGGGCCTTCTGCAATCAGCCCGCGGGTGACGTCGCCAGAGGTGATGATGCGGTCATAGGCTTCGTCCGGAACGCCGAGAACACGAAGCTGGTCGATGACGCCGGGAGCGGGGCGCGGCGAGTTGGTGATAAGCACCACGGTCTTGCCGGCCTTGCGCGCTTCCTGCAGCGCAACCGCTGCATCAGGGAAGGCGTTGACCCCGTTGTGCAGCACGCCCCAGACATCCGAGAGAATAACGTCGAACCCATCAGTGATTTCGCCGAGGGTGAGAATGCGATGGGCCATGAGAATGCTTTCCGGATGCGAGAAAAGGGTGTGCGTGACATCGCAAAGCGTAACGCCGATGGCAAGGAAAAAAGCGGCGCCGAGCCTGCCTGCGATCCACCCGCCACTGTGCGGACATAAAACCCCGCTAGGCCCGAAACGATGAGGAGTTGCCAAAAGGGTTGGTTTTCACCCGTCGGTCAGCGCATGGGAAATTTCTGTCATGGAACGCTGATAACCATAAGCCATGAAATTTTTCCGACAGGCCGTTCTTGACTCAGGCAGAAGGCCTCCTTATCTCGGCTTCGCTGGCACTCAAACAAGAAGAGTGCTAACACCCATCACGCGAGCCTCTGAAGGTTCGTGAAGTCATTTGATCGAGGGATTAGGCAATGACAAGCACCAATTTCCGCCCGCTTCACGATCGCGTCGTCGTTCGTCGCGTTGAATCCGAAGCCAAGACCAAGGGCGGCATCATCATTCCCGATACCGCCAAGGAAAAGCCGCAGGAAGGCGAAATCGTCGCCGTCGGTTCCGGCGCACGCGATGAGTCCGGCAAGGTCGTCGCTCTCGACGTCAAGGCTGGCGACCGCGTTCTGTTCGGCAAGTGGTCGGGCACCGAAGTCAAGCTCAACGGCGAAGACCTTCTGATCATGAAGGAAGCCGACATCATGGGCATCATCGGCTGATTTAGCCGAACCCGTCCTTCCTTAAATTTCAAGCCGGACCCGTTTCCGGCCATTCGAAACCAGGAGTTTTGAACATGGCAGCCAAAGAAGTAAAATTCGGCCGCACAGCGCGCGAAAAGATGCTCAAGGGCGTCGACGTTCTTGCTGATGCAGTGAAGGTAACCCTCGGCCCGAAGGGTCGTAACGTCGTTATCGACAAGTCCTTCGGCGCTCCGCGCATCACCAAGGACGGCGTTTCCGTCGCCAAGGAAATCGAACTGGAAGACAAGTTCGAGAACATGGGCGCACAGCTCGTTCGCGAAGTTGCCTCCAAGACCAACGACATCGCCGGTGACGGCACCACCACCGCAACGGTTCTGGCCCAGGCCATCGTTCGCGAAGGCGCCAAGGCAGTTGCTGCCGGCATGAACCCGATGGACCTGAAGCGCGGCATCGATCTTGCTGTTGCAGAAGTCGTCAAGGACCTTCAGGCCAAGGCCAAGAAGATCAACACTTCGGAAGAAGTTGCACAGGTCGGCACGATCTCTGCAAACGGCGAGCGTCAGATCGGCCTCGACATTGCTGAAGCAATGCAGAAGGTTGGCAACGAAGGCGTTATCACCGTCGAAGAAGCCAAGACCGCTGAAACCGAACTCGAAGTCGTCGAAGGCATGCAGTTCGACCGCGGCTACCTGTCGCCCTACTTCGTGACCAACCCGGAAAAGATGGTTGCGGACCTCGAAGACGCATACATCCTCCTGCACGAAAAGAAGCTTTCGAACCTCCAGGCCATGCTGCCGGTTCTCGAAGCTGTCGTTCAGACCGGGAAGCCGCTCGTCATCATCGCTGAAGACGTCGAAGGCGAAGCTCTTGCAACGCTCGTCGTCAACAAGCTGCGTGGCGGCCTCAAGATCGCTGCCGTCAAGGCTCCGGGCTTCGGCGACCGCCGCAAGGCCATGCTGGAAGACATCGCCATCCTGACCGGTGGTACCGTTATTTCTGAAGACCTCGGCATCAAGCTCGAAAACGTTACCCTCGACATGCTCGGCAAGTCGAAGAAGGTTTCGATCTCCAAGGAAAACACCACGATCGTTGACGGCGCCGGCCAGAAGTCCGACATCGAAGGCCGTGTTGCCCAGATCAAGGCCCAGATCGAAGAAACCACTTCCGACTACGACCGCGAGAAGCTGCAGGAACGTCTTGCAAAGCTCGCTGGCGGCGTTGCCGTTATCCGCGTTGGCGGTTCGACGGAAGTCGAAGTGAAGGAAAAGAAGGACCGCATCGACGACGCTCTCAACGCGACGCGCGCTGCCGTTCAGGAAGGCATCGTACCGGGCGGCGGCGTTGCCCTGTTGCGTTCTTCCACGAAGATCTCCGCCAAGGGCGAGAACGACGACCAGGAAGCCGGCATCAACATCGTGCGCAAGGCTCTGCAGGCTCTGGTTCGCCAGATCGCAGAAAACGCAGGTGACGAAGCTTCCATCGTTGTCGGCAAGATCCTCGACAAGAACGAAGACAACTACGGCTACAACGCCCAGACCGGCGAATATGGCGACCTGATCCAGCTCGGCATCGTCGACCCGGTCAAGGTTGTTCGCACGGCTCTGCAGAACGCAGCTTCGGTTGCTTCCCTGCTGATCACCACCGAAGCCATGATCGCCGAACTTCCGAAGAAGGAAGCTGCGATGCCGGCAATGCCGGGCGGCGGCATGGGCGGCATGGACTTCTAATCAGTCCTGTCACCGGAATTAAGAAAGGGCGGTCTTCGGATCGCCCTTTTTCGTTGCCGCCCATGCCTTTTTCTGGTCCGGCGTCACAAGCGCGCCGGACGGGCGGCATGGACTTCCAATCAGTCCTGTCACCGGAATTAAGAAAGGGCGGTCTTCGGATCGCCCTTTTTCGTTGCCGCCCATGCCTTTTTGCTGGTCCGGCGTCACAAGCGCGCCGGACGGGCGGCATGGACTTCCAATCAGTCCTGCCACCGGAATTAAGAAAGGGCGGTCTTCGGATCGCCCTTTTTCGTTGCCGCCCATGCCTTTTTGCTGGTCCGGCGTCACAAGCGCGCCGGACGGGCGGCATGGACTTCCAATCACTCCTGTCACCGGAATTAAGAAAGGGCGGTCTTCGGATCGCCCTTTTTCGTTGCCGCCCATGCCTTTTTGCTGGTCCGGCGTCACAAGCGCGCCGGACGGGCGGCATGGACTTCCAATCACTCCTGTCACCGGAATTAAGAAAGGGCGGTCTTCGGATCGCTCTCTTCTGTTGAAATTTCGCAGGAAAGACTGCAATGCAAGATGGCAGGACATCTTCTCGCGCGGGAAACCGGGCACAGGCTCAAGATATTGTCTCTTTTTGAGACAGCGGCAAATTTAGCCGGCTTGTTTTCGATGACCTATGCAATAATCGGACATCAAGACAGGCGAATCACCACTGCCGACGGGCGGGATTTCCGCCTTATCAAGCTTATAAGTGCGACATTTAGTTGTCTTTTTTCATATATTTCGCGATTACGATGAAGGAATACATAATATTTTTGATTTTCTCACTGAGTGGTTGTTGTAGGCGGAAGAAAATAAACTATAAGTCACCCCCCATAAGGGTGCCGCGACTGGACGCAAGCATTGAAGGGGTTTCAATGCCTGGCAAATACGTCCGACTGCGGATGGCGGTGAAAATTCGACCTGGCGGCGAAGCTTGAAAGAGCGGCGCTGGCACGATGTTCATGCGGGGGCGCGATTTGTTCGAAATATCAAGACGCAACGATGCTCTGCCTATGGCTGCATCAACCATGCCCGATCCGCGAACCCTGTCGCATTTCTTTATTTCGGAAGAATGGAACAGCGATCTTTCGAGCGGGGTCATTCGGCTTGGCGAACACGCCTCTTTCATGCACGGCCTGCCGCCAGGTGAATGCGGGCTGCTCAGCCTGATCCGCTGCTATGATCGCGGCGACCATGCCCGTGTGCTGGAACTCTTCGAACAGGCCTCCACCGCAGCCTCGCGTTTCTGTTTTTCGACCGGCGTCTCCATCTTGCCGGCAATGCGGCAACCGGTCATCTGCATGGGTGAATCCTCCGGTTTCGACGAGGGCCAGCAGGGTCATATTTCCGGGCTGTTTCTGTTTCCGCGTTTCGAAGATATTCGCTTCGCCGCCTAAGCATCAACGTCAATTGAAGGAGCTTCGTTCACAAAATGAAGACAATTTGTCTCCTATTGTTCATCTTTATTGGCGGATGAATTTCGGCCATTGATATTTCCAGACATTGCCTTGCAGCTAACCGGCGAAACGCCGATCATCTACCGGAGATATCCATGTCCAGCAGCCAGAACGTTCTCGTTCTCATCGCCCGCATTCTGCTTTCCTTCATCTTCATCTCGTCGGGCTTCGGCAAGCTCGTCGATCCGGCCGGCACGGCCGGCATGATCACGGGCGCCGGCCTGCCCGCCGCAACCGCGCTTGCCTATCTCGCAGGCCTGTTCGAACTCGTTGCCGGTCTTGCCATTCTCGCTGGTTTCCAGACCAAAATCGCTGCCTGGGCGCTTGCCGTCTTCTGCGTCTTCACCGGTCTGGTGTTCCACAGCGGCACCGTTGCCGTTCCCGGCTGGCCTGAGCCGGCTCTTGGCTGGATCAACACGCTGAACGGCATCATGATGGTGAAGAACATCACCCTTGCCGGCGCATACATCCTGCTAGCCGCCTTCGGCCCCGGCGCCTATTCCGCCGACGCCAGGCGCGGCACGGCTGTGGCCCACGCATAAGCCAAATAGGCCCACCAGAAAAAAAAGCCGCCGGATCGCTCCGGCGGCTTTTTTATTTTACGTGGTCAGACCGCAGCCCTTATGCGCGAGGCGATTTCCTGAACCGCCGCATCGCCTTCATGCTCCGGCTTGCGGGCACGCACGAAGCAGGCTTCCGAACGGACGATGATGCCGTCGGAGAGGATTTTCAGGTGGTTGGCCTTCAGCGTCGAGCCGGTCGAGGTGATATCGACGATGATATCCGCCTGCCCTGCCGCCGGCGCACCCTCGGTCGCGCCAAGGCTTTCGACGATGCGATAAAGCTGAATGCCGTGCTGGCGCGAAAAGAACTGCTGTGTCAGCCGCCAATATTTGGTGGCGATGGCGAGCCTGCGGCCATGACGGGCGCGGAACTCCGAGGCAACATCGCCGAGATCGGCCATACTGTCCACATCCAGCCAGATTTCCGGCACGGCGACGACGACGTCGGCGTGGCCGAAACCGAGGCGGGCGCAGAATTCCACCTGCGCATCGGCATTGGTCAGTCCCTCGCGCACGAGGTCCTCTCCCGTCACGCCGAAATCCACGGTGCCAGCGCCGATCTCGCGGGCGATTTCGGAGGCCGAGAGATAGGCGATCTCGATATCGTCACGCCCTTCGATGCGGCCGCGATAGGAGCGGTCATTGCCGACAGCCGCGACTTTCAGCCCGGCGCGCTCCAGAACGGCGGAGGCGTCTTCCTTCATCCGGCCCTTGGAGGGCAATGCGATGGTGATCATGGCTTGTCGCTCCCGCGCACCGCTTCGATGCGATCCAGCCAGAGCGAGAAGCCCACGGCCGGGATTTTTTCCTGTGCGCCGAGCAGGGTCAGCAACCGGTCGAAACGGCCACCACCGGCCAGAACGCTGTCTCCGCCCGCTTCCACCACCTCGAAGACAAGGCCGGTATAATAATCGAGCGGGCGACCGAAAGCCGCGCCATAGGTGACGGTTTCGAGATCGACACCGGCATTGGCAAGCGCCGCGACACGTTTGTCGAAGGCCGAAAGCGCGCCATCCAGTTTCAGCTTCGCCTTTGCGGCAAAATCCGCCAGAACCTGCGAGGCCTGGGGCAAAGGCGCCTTCAGGGCCAGGAACTGCTTGAGCAGCGCGAAGCTTTCATCCGGCAGGCGCGTGGCGGCAAGCGCCAGTTTTTCCCGCAGGCGGCGGGCGATTTCCTGCGGCGAGCGGCTGGCATTGGTGGAATAGCCGGTTTCCTGCATCACCGTATCGAGATAATCGACCAGCACCGCCTCATCGCCCGTCGCCAGAAGACCGGCGACCCGGGCGTCAAGCCCGGTCATCGGCTTGGGATGCACAAGGCTTTCCAACAACGCTTCGAGCTGCGCCATATCGCCGAAGGCCTGCACCAGCCGCTTCTGCCAGCCAAGCGGCAGGCCGAGGGCGGCAACCACCGCTTCGAACACCTGCTGATCCCCCAGCGTGACGGCGAGCGAACGGCCGGGCAGCAGGCGCTGCAAAATTCCGGTGGCGTCAATGACAGCGCGGGCATCGGCGGCGGCGATATCGGTATCGCCTAGGTCCTCGATACCGGCCTGATAAAACTCGTTCGCGCCCTCACGGCGCTGGCGGAACACTTCGCCGAGATAGGAATAACGCTTCGGCGTGCCGGTCGCCGTTTCGATATGGCGAAGGCAGACGGGAATGGTGAATTCGGGGCGCAGGCAGAGGCTTGTCCCCGTTTCGCTTTCCGTCATGAAGATACGGCGGCGCAAATCCTCGCCGGCCATATCCAGAAACGGTTCGGCGGGCTGGATGACCGGCGTGTTCACACGGCTCGTGCGGCGTGCGGCGAATTCTTCCAGTAGCTCTCCGGAAAATTCCGGCATGTCGATCAGGGGCATGGAACATTTCCTGTACAGGCGGCGCGATACCCCCCTCTGCCCTGCCGGGCATCTCCCCCACAAGGGGGGAGATCAGCAAGGCGGATAACCGCCGCTCTATTCTCAAGCATCGAGATGGCCGAAACGTCGCCGCAGATCGATCTCCCTCCTTGTGGGGGAGATGCCCGGCAGGGCAGAGGGGGGTAAGCGACGCGCACCACGTTACTTTCCTTGCGCCTGCAGCGTATCTTCGGCGGCGCGGCGAACGTCCTCTGCCTGGTGCTCCAGAATCTCGCGAACCTTCGCCACCAGATCCGCTTCCAGTACGGTGACCTGCGCCACACGCGCCTCGCGCCAGCTGGCATTGTCCTCGATCTCGCCGGACAGGCGCTTGCCTTCGATCAGATCCTTGATCTGCACCACACCTTCGACACGCTCGTCACCGCCCTGGATGATGGCGATGGGGGAGCCGAGGCGGTCGGCATATTTCAGCTGATTGCCGAATTTCTTCCAGTTACCCTGATACATTTCGGCGCGGATGCCCTCGGCGCGCAACGCCTGCGTGAATGTCTGGTAACGGCCCATGCTTTGCACATCACCGTCCATGACGGTGATGAGAACGGGGGCAAGCGGCTTCATCTGACCGAGCTTGCCGAGGTTCTTCAGTGCCGTCATCAGGCGCGAGACGCCGATGGAGAAGCCGGTGGCCGGAACCGGCTGGCCCATGAAGCGCGAAACGAGGCCATCATAACGCCCGCCGCCACCGACAGAGCCGAATACGACCTTTTCGCCCTTTTCATTGGTGACATCGAAGGTCAGCTCGGCCTCATAGACCGGGCCGGTATAATATTCGAGACCGCGAACAACCGAGGGGTCGATCTTGATACGTGTCGAATCGTAGCCGGCACTGGAGACCAGAGCGCCGATGATGTTCAGCTCATCAACGCCTTCCTCGCCTTTCGAGGTGCCCGCTACCAGTTTGGCGAGATCATCGGCACTTGCCGCATAATCCTTGATGCCGACGAAAAACAGCACCTTTTCAATCTGCTCCTCGCCAAGACCAGCGCCCTTGGTGAAATCACCGGACTCATCCTTGCGGCCGGGGCCGAGCAGCATCTTCACGCCTTCCGGGCCGAACTTGTCGAGCTTGTCGATGGCGCGCAGCACGTTGAGGCGGCGGCCGGCATTCTCCTCGCCGCCGAGACCGATGGCTTCCATGACGCCATCGAGCACCTTGCGATTGTTGACGCGAATGACATAGTCGCCACGCGCAATACCGAGCGCTTCCAGCGTATCGGCCATCATCATGCACATTTCGGCATCCGCCTGCACGCCGGCAGCGCCCACCGTATCGGCATCGAACTGCATGAACTGCCGGAAACGGCCGGGGCCGGGCTTTTCATTGCGGAACACATAACCGGCGCGATAGGTGCGGTATGGCAGCTGGATTTCATTGAAGTTTTCCGCCACATGACGGGCGAGCGGCGCGGTGAGATCGTAGCGCAGGCTCATCCACTGGTCGTCGTCATCCTGAAGCGAAAACACGCCTTCGTTCGGACGGTCGCTGTCCGGCAGGAACTTGCCGAGCGCATCGGTATATTCGAACTGCGGCGTTTCGATCGGATCGAAACCGTAAAGCTCGTATACCTTGCGGATCTTGTCGATCATCTCGTTGGTGGCATGGATATCGGCAGCCGAGCGGTCCACGAAGCCACGCGGCAGGCGGGCTTTCAGTTTCTGAGGCTTTTTTGCTTTTTCGCTCATGATGCCGATCCGATATTTTCCTGAAATTATGCCGGTGTATTAGAGGATGAAGCCCTGTGCGGCAAGCCGCAAAGGCTCCGGTTTTACTGGCAGCACGGGGCAAGCGGTGCTATATGGGATGCATGTATCCCATTTTAGTCGGAAAGGACGCAAGCCATGAGCAAACAGACGGCCATTCGACTGCCGGATGAGACCTATGAGCGGCTGAAAGCGCTTTCCGAGCGCACCGGCCGCACCTCCGCCTATTATATCCGCGAGGCGATCGAGAAGCATATCGAGGATATGGAAGATCTCTATCTTGCCGAAGAGGCGACGCGGCGGCGGATCGCAAACAATGAGCGCACCTATACTCTGGAAGAAGTGATGCGCAATCTTGACCTGGAAAATTGAGTTTCAGCACCGCGCCGTCAAGCAGCTTGCAAAGCTGTCCAAGCAAGATGCGAACCGCATCGTTTCGTTTCTCGCAGATCGAGTGGTCCAAGACGAAAATCCTCGCAGGACCGGCACCGCCCTGCAAGGCTCGGAACTCGGAAGTTTCTGGCGCTACCGGGTGGGCGACTACCGCATTATCTGCGATATACAGGACCACAAGCTGGTCGTGCTGGTGGTCGAAATCGGCCATCGCCGTGAAATCTACCGTTAGGCATTCATGATCCTCGAAGCCCTGCAATATGCCGCCACCCGCACGGTGACGCCGAAAGAATTCCGCCCGCATATCCGCTATTCCGTCAACCTGTGGGCACGCGCCAACCGCTGCGCCAAGGCATGGGCGGAGCATGAAAACAACAGCCGGCAATTCGTGCTGCAATCGGCCAGAAAGCTGAAGCAGCGGCGGACGGCAGTGGTGCTGGGATCGGGCCTGTTGCGCGATGTGCCCTATGATGCGCTGGTGGCTATGTTCGATACCGTCGTTCTGGTTGATCTGGTGCATCTTGCCAGCCTGCAGGCGAAGCTGCGCCTCAATGCCAAAAAGAATGTCCGCATCGCCAACCGCGATCTTTCCGGCTTTGACGAAATCCTTGCCGGGAAAGAAGCAGAACCGCTCGATTTCCTGCGGCGGGTGCCCTATCTCGATCTCGTCGTTTCGGCCAATCTCCTGTCGCAGATCGGTACCGGCGCGTACCACCGCCTGGAGCGGGAGAAGATCACGAATGCGCCGGATGATCTGCTGCCGAAACTCATTCAGACGCATGTCGATGCGCTGGCCGGGCTTCCCTGCAAAGCCTGCCTGGTAACGGACACGTCCTTCGATGTCATCGGCAAGGATGGCAGCCAGCAGCAGCACGAGGATTTACTGCACGGCATCCAGATTTCCTCGCCCACCGCCGCGTGGGAATGGCCGCTTGCCCCCCTTGGAGAGGAAAGCAGGGATTATCGTATCGTACATCACGTCATCGCGCGTGAACTGACCTGAGCGTCATGCTTATTCCACAATTTTCGCGGTAAATTCGCGTCATGCGCCTGATGATCCGCACTTTGATGTTCCTTGCCTGCCTGCTTTACGGTGCAATGCCGGCGCAGATGGCGATGAGCATGCCGATGGACGCGGGCATGGCTGTTTCGCCGCAATCCGCGATGAGCCATGAAAATGGCCATTCAAACCATGCCGGAGATCGGGACACCGGTGCCGAGACCCATTTGCAAGATACAGCCAAAGCCCATAAATCGGGCATGGGCGATTGTTGCCCACATGGCGATGACGCCGCGCATCCCGGATCCTGCGCTGCCTGCCTGATCGTGGTTCCCCAAACGATCTTCGCCGATGCCGGCCGGATGATCTTCGCCTACCCCAAGCCGCAGCGTGGCATTCTCTTCAACGGCAAGGCTTTCGCCCCGCCGCTGCCGCCTCCCCGCGCCTGACGCCAGATTTTTCCACTCAATCCATCGAAAAATCCGTCAGACACAGGAAGGATAATCCATGTCTATCAAGACCATCACACTCGCCGCCGTTTTCGTAACCGCTTTCGCCATGCCCCTTTTCGCCCAGGAAGCGGGCGGCCATTCCGGGCACACCATGTCCAAGGGTGCCGCAAGCGAAACCGATTCCACCAAGGCTTTCATGGAAGCCAGCAAAAAGATGCATGGCGATATGGCCATCGATTATAGCGGCGATGCCGATGTCGATTTCGTGCGCGGCATGATCCCGCATCATCAGGGCGCGATCGATATGGCCAAGGTCCAACTCGAATATGGCAAAGACCCGGAAATCCGCAAGCTGGCAGAAGAGGTCATCAAGGCGCAGGAAGGCGAAATCGCCATGATGGAGGCCTGGCTGAAATCCAAGGGCAAGTGATTGCTTTTGTGGAAGGGGAGCGCCGGCTGCGGCGCTCTTCCGGCGACTTTGCGGCATGTTTCTTCTCCACGCCGGGGAGAAGGTTGCCCGAAGGGTCGGATGAGGGGGCAACGTTGCCGGATTTCGGAGAGCTCGCCCCCTCATCCCGCTGCCGCGACCTTCTCCCCGGCGGGGAGAAGAAGCAAGCGGAAGCCTATCGCTTCATCGGCGACGCTATGGCGCAAGGGTGAGACAATGTCGGATGCCTGGACTTGTCTGGCGCCTCACCAGCGCCAAACATCCTACACCCCCGCAAGACCGGCCTTGTAGTCCTCCGATGCCGCACGGCTAAGGCGTTCCAGCTCCATGGCCGCCCGGCTGGTGTGGCGTTCCTTGTGGCGCAAAAGGGCGAAGTTGCGGGCGGGCAGATCAATGCCGGCGCGGACGAGCAACCCTTGCCGCAGAAAGAGGGATGCCACCGAGGCTGAAACTGCCGTCGCAGCGCCGCCGGAGCGTGCCGCCATCACCACCGCCTCGTTGGACGGCAGTTCCAGCATGACGGAAAGCTCGCCGGGATCCACTCCCATCTGCCGCACCGCCGCCTCGAAGGCGGAACGGGTGCCGGAGCCCTGCTCGCGCAGGACCCATGAGGTGCCATAGAGCATATCGAGCGCGGTGAGATAACGGCCATCGGCGAATGGGTGGGCCGAACCGGTGACGACCAGCAGCTTGTCCGACACGACGGGCTGCACCATCAATGCCGGCTCATCGATCCTGCCTTCGATGAAACCGACCTCCGCCAGACCGTCCAGCACTGCCTGCGTGACAGTCTTGGTATTGCCGATATCGAGCCGGACGGTCACGCCGGGATAAAGCTTTTTGAATTGCATCAGGATCGGCGGCAGCCAGTAGCTTGCAATGGTCTGGCTGGCGCAGACGGTGATTTCGCCGCGCGTCAGCCCACCCATTTCAGAAAGAATCAATTCGGCATTGCGCACACGCGCCAAGGTCGCCTTTGCTTCGCCCAGAAATACCCGGCCGCTTTCGGTCAGTTCGATGTTGCGGCCGACACGATGAAACAGCTCGACATTATAAAAGGCCTCGAGATTCTTGATGGCGGAGCTGACGGCGGAAGCTGTCAGACCGATGGCTTCGGCGGCCCTCGTCAGATGCTCCCGTTCGGCGACGGCGATGAAGATGCGGAGTTGTTCAAAGGTCATGATGCTTCATTCGATTTTATCGAATGATATATGCCATATTATTTGATAGAATAAAACAGGCGGCTACGGCATTGTCTGGCCATGGCACAGCATCGCACCCTCACCTATCCCTTTCAGTTTTCCCTTCGCTGGCTCACCCCGCTTCTGCCGGGCATCCTGCTCTGCGCCGCCGTCAGCTGCGCCGCCATTCTGGCCGAGCGCTTTCAGGTGCGGCTTGCCGGCCATGCATGGCTTGGCGACCTCGTGCTTGCCATTCTGATCGGCACGATCCTACGGTCGCTGGTGTCGCTGCCGGCTGTCGCTTCGGCCGGCATCAAATTCAGCGCCAAGACCCTGCTCGAAATCGCCGTGGCGCTTCTCGGTGCGTCCCTCAGCCTTGCCATTCTCAAGGGTGCCGGCGGGCTGCTGATCGGCGGCATCGCACTGATCGTCGCATTGTCGCTAATCGTCAGCTATGCCGCCGGGCGGATGCTGGGGCTGCCGCCCAAGCTTGCAACGCTGATTGCCTGCGGCAATTCCATCTGCGGCAACTCCGCCATTGCGGCCGCTGCGCCCGCCATTGGCGCCAAGCCGGAAGATGTTGCCGCCTCGATTGCCTTCACCGCGGTTCTCGGCGTCGCCGCCGTGCTTTTGATGCCGTTCCTGCCGCAGCTCCTCGGCCTCGACGCCACTCAATATGGCATCTTCGCTGGTCTCACTGTCTATGCCGTGCCGCAGGTTCTGGCCGCCACCGCGCCGCTTGGAGCCGTGGCCGTACAGACCGGCACCATCGTCAAGCTCATCCGTGTGCTGATGCTGGGGCCTGTGATCGCCACGCTTTCCGTCATCCATGGCCAGTCCGGCAAGGGACGTCTGAAGTTGCAGCAGATGGTTCCGTGGTTCATCATCGGCTTTGTGCTGATGATCATGGCCCGCTCATTCGACCTCATCCCCGAAGTTCTACTTTCCCCCGTCGCCTCGCTGTCCAATATCCTCACCATCATGTCGATGGCGGCGCTGGGGCTTTCGGTCGATATTCGCAGCCTACGCCATGCCGGTGGCAAGGTCATTCTCGCCGCCAGCCTGTCGCTGGTGCTGCTGGGTGTTCTGAGTTTCGGCCTGATCGTGCTGACACAGGCGGCCTGAAGGCGCGCCGTTATGTCCCTGTGCTGACCGTCAACGTGTAATGCGCGCCGAGGCCACGGCGTGGCGACCCCAGAATGAGTGTCGGGCGGATCAGCCATTCGGTATCCGCCTTCGGCGTCAGCGTCGCGACCTTGCCGCCGGAATCGCTGAAGAAGATCGCATCCTCATCCGGCGTCGAAAAATCGAAGACCGCCATCAGGACGAATTCGCTGGAGGCGGCAAGTTCGATCTTCACCGTCTGCCCGGCCTTCACTTTCAGGCGGTAGACATCACCACGCCCGCGCCGGGTCCAGCCATCCAGCTTCAGCGGTCCGGCAGGCGGCAGGGCCACTTGCTTCAGCGTTTCGCCGTCATCGAGCCAGATGCCATCGACATTGCGGCTTTCCGCGAATGACGGATGCGGCACGGCGGCCACAGTCATAGTGAAAGCCAGAAGAAGGGAAGTTGCCTTCATGGACGTATGAACTCCCGCCGCATGACCTCGATCGGCTGGCGGCAATGGCAGCCTTCGATATGGTCATTGACCATACCCATGGCCTGCATGAATGCATAGACGGTCGTCGGGCCGACGAAACTCCAGCCCCGCTTCTTCAGATCCTTCGAAAGACGGATGGAGGCGGCGCTGGTGGGGTTGGCCCTTAACGTCGCATAGTCCAGCCTTTGCGGCCTTTCTGCGGCAGCGGGTTCGAAACCCCAGAAATATCGGGCGAGCGAGCCGAATTCGTCTCGCAGTTCCAAAGCGCGGCGGGCATTGTTGATGGTCGAAACAATCTTGCCGCGATGACGGATGATGCCCTTGTCCACAACGCAGCGCTCAATATCGGCATCGCCGAACTCCGCCACCTTTTCGAATTCGAAGTTGGCGAAGGCAAGCCGGAAAGCTTCGCGCTTGCGCAGAACCGTCAGCCAGGAAAGGCCGGACTGGAACCCTTCCAGGCAGATCTTCTCGAACAGCCGGCGATCGTCGGTGACGGGATAACCCCATTCCTCATCGTGATAACGGCTGTAATCCTCCAGCCCCTGCTGCCAGAAACACCGCACACGGCCATCCGCACCGGTTTCAAGTCCCGCCTCGCTCATTCCGCAACAACCCTTTTCCGCTCCCGCGCGTAACCGTTGGAAGCTGCGCACTTACCACTCATTCACCACGTTTCAAAACCGGGCGCTAACCTTAAATCCAGCTTTCCCTAATCAAGGGCTTTTTAATGAACAGCCATTTACGATTCGCTGGCGTCGAGGTGCGAACGTGTCCGGCAATGCGGGACAATATTCCCCGCCATTTCCATTGTTGCGGCATACCGCAGAGAGAGTCCACTCGATGACGATGAAGTCCGTTTTTCTGGCGCTGAGCCTCGTTTCCACCCTCACTGTCCCGGCCGCCATGGCCAATGAGCGTTATCGCGAGCGCCCGCCGATCGTCGTCAGCCCGGACCTTTCCGCCCCATGGGTCACGCAGCTGGGTGGCCGTGGCAATGTGCGCCCGGTGGTTTATCCGCGCGCGCCTGCCGCACGCCAGCCATTCTTCCAGCAGCGTCAGGCCGCCATGCCGCAGCGCCCCAGCTCCGGCGTCACATCGCAGCGCCCGGCACGGGTGCAGAATGCCGCCGTGCGACCCAACGCGCCGGTGCGCACGCAGATCGCGCCGCAATTCCTGCCGCAGATCGTCACCTATCAGACCAATGAAAAACCCGGCACCATCGTCATCGATACGCCGAACCGCTTTCTCTTTCTCGTGCTCGCCGATGGCAAGGCACGGCGTTATGGCGTCGGTGTCGGCAAACCCGGCTTCGAATGGGCCGGGACACACAAGGTGACCCGCAAGGCCGAATGGCCGAGCTGGACCCCGCCGAAGGAAATGATCAGCCGCGAGGCGGCGAAGGGACATTACCTGCCGGCCTTCATGGAAGGCGGGCCGGCCAACCCGATGGGCGCGCGCGCCATGTATCTCGGTTCCACGCTTTACCGCATCCACGGCACCAACCAGCCATGGACGATCGGCAGCAACAATTCCTCCGGCTGCATCCGCATGCGCAACGAGGATGTCACCGATCTTTATGAGCGCGTAAACGTTGGAACGCGGGTCATTGTGATATGACGGCAACGGTTGCGCCATTCCGGCCTCTGCAGGGCCGGCGTGGCGGCGTATCCGCTTGAATTGCCGCCTTTCAGCGGTACACTCCAGCCCAATTCAATCGAACGAAGCATTCCACGAGACTTGGCGGGGGACGCCAGGCGCCGGACCTCTCTCAGGGGGATGACGGAACGGCCTTAAAACGGGTGGTCAACTGACCGCCCGTTTTTCGTTTCTGTCATTCAAATGTTATCAAAAAACGGTTTGGTGGATTTCTGATATCAACTTGGATTCTCTCCATGCCGCGCCATGCTTCTTTTGTCTGCGCCCTGCTCCTCAGCGGCGTTTCCTTCTCTGCCGCGATTGCAGGTGAATTTGAAATTTCCGGTTATGGCGGCTGGCAAAGCGCCCCTCATAGCGATGTGACGGTTTCCGACGGACCGGACTTCCGGGCCGGATGGGAAGGCAAATCATTTTCCAGCCCTCCCTATTGGGGCGTGCGCGGCACCTACTGGTTCGAAGAGGGCCGGCTCAACAATTTTGGTATCTCGCTCGATTTCACCCATGACAAGGTCTATGCCGACGACCAGACGCTTGCACGCTCCGGCTGGTCGCATTTCGAATTCACCGACGGCCTGAACCTTCTGACGCTGAACGCGCTCTACCGCTTTCCGCTCGAATCCCTGCCGATCACCCCTTATGTGGGCGCCGGCGTCGGCATCAACGTGCCGCATGTGGAGGTGAACCGTCCGTCGGGTAAAACCTTCGAATACCAGTTCGGTGGCGCCACCCTGCAGGCACAGGCCGGCCTCAGCTACCGCATCACGGACAACTGGTCGACCTTCGTGGAATATAAGGGCACCTATTCCTTTATCGACGTCGATATCGACAATGGCGCATCGTTAAAGACCGATATCATCACCAATGCGGTGAATTTCGGCGTGGCGTATAAGTTCTAAAACATGTGGTGCAAAGCCTGCCGGGTGGAAGACGCTCTCTTTTTCCGTCATTTCGGCCGTGACGTTAAATAGGAACGCTAACCGAGCCAATCGCACTTACGTCATCCTCGGGCTTGTCCCGAGGATCTGCCAACGTGTTGATTTTATTCGACGTGATTAGATCCTCGGGACAAGCCCGAGGATGACGCAGAGAGGTCTATGCCCGTCACCACCGACTTTCCGACGGCGGACGCGTGCATGAAAATCTGAACCGGACAATAGTGGTCATGGCCGCCGTGACGGAGAGACGCGAGCGGGAGAGCTGTCTCGTGTCGTGCGAAATCGGAATACCTCCAGACTCTAGATTCGTTTATCTTTTCGGGAAAACCGGGTTCCACTTTTCCCTGGCAGACTTTAAACCGAGAGCCGCGCCGGTTTCGGCCCACCATAGGCCCAGTCCAAGAGCTCCACGGTGTGCAGGATCGGCATATCAGTGCCGGTTCCGATCTGCGTGATGCAGCCAATATTGCCGGTGGCGATGACATCCGCCCTTGTGGCTTCGATATTCTTGACCTTGCGCGCCTTGAGCTTGGCGGAAATTTCCGGCTGCAGAATATTGTAGGTTCCGGCCGAGCCACAGCAGAGGTGCCCTTCCGCCGGATCGCGCACGGTAAAACCCGCCGCCTTCAGCAGCTGTTTCGGGGCGAGCGTGATTTTCTGGCCGTGCTGCATGGAGCAGGCGGAATGATAAGCGACCGTCAGGCCCTGGCTTGGCTTTTGCGGCAGATCGAGGGTGGCGAGATATTCGGTGATATCCTTTGCAAGCGCCGAGACCCGCGCGGCTTTTTCCGCATAGGCCGGATCAAGCCGCAGCATATGACCATAATCCTTGATGGTGGTGCCGCAGCCGGAAGCGGTGATGATGATGGCGTCGAGGCCGTCATTCTCCATCTCCCGTGTCCAGACATCGACATTGCGCCGGGCCGAGGCGAGCGCCTCTTCCTCCCGCCCCATGTGATGCACCAGAGACCCGCAGCAACCCTCCCCCTTTGGCACCACGACCTCGATGCCGAGCCGCGCAAGCAGGCGCAGCGTCGCCTCGTTGATACCAGGGTCGAGCACTGGCTGGGCGCAGCCGGTGAGAATGGCGACACGCCCGCGTTTTTCGCCTTCGGCAGGCCGGTCACCCGGACGGGCGGAAGCGGAGGCTGCAGGCACGGCGGCGGGCGCAAGAGCGAGCATGGATTGCAGCGGTTTCAGCGCCGGAACCCTGGCAAGCAGGCCGGAGAAGGGCCGCGCCAGCCGTGCCAGTTGCAGGGCCAGCCGGAAACGGGCGGGATGGGGCAGGACGGCAACCAGAAGATTGCGGAACAGCCGATCCATGAAGGGGCGTTTATATGTCTGTTCTATATGGGCGCGGGCATGATCGACCAGATGCATGTAATCCACGCCGGAGGGACAGGTGGTGGTGCAGGCAAGGCAGGAGAGACAGCGGTCGATATGGGTGACGACCTCACGGTCGGCCGGGCGACTGTTTTCCAGCATATCCTTGATGAGGTAGATGCGGCCGCGCGGGCTGTCCAGCTCGTTGCCAAGCGTGACATAGGTGGGACAGGTGGCGGTGCAGAAACCGCAATGCACACATTTGCGCAGGATTTTTTCGGATTCCGCCACATGCGGATCGGTCAGCTGCTCGGGCGTGAAGGATGTTTGCATGGTTCAGACGGCCCTTTCCATCGCTGCGGCCATCTTGCCGGGATTGAAGATGCCCGCCGGATCGAGCTTCTCCCTGATACGCGCAGAAAGCAGCGCTTCCGCCGCCGGGCGCGGTTCGAAGGCAGCGACAGTGGCGCGCGCCGCATCACTTGCCCTCACCAAAGTTGCGTGGCCGCCGCCGAGTGCCCGGATTGCGCCGCGCAGCAAATCCGCCTCGGGGTCGGCCTCCATCTGCATCCAGACAAGGCCGCCCTGCCAGTCGTAAAAGGCGTCAATGCCTGCTTCCATGCGCAGCGCCGCGACAAGCCGGTGGCCCGCGGCGGGCGCGACGGAAACTTTCCAGAGCGGCTTGGTATTCTGCCCCACATAGGGCGCGACATCACGCACCTGTCGCCATAGAAGGCCGCTCTCTTCTTTCTCCAGCAGCGCCCATGGCCCGACCCGGTCCATTACCGAGAGAAGCTTGCGGACGCGCGCTTCCACCGATGCGGCAAGCCCTTCCAGTCGCAGGATCGTCGCTGGGCCTTCCGGCAGGCTATCTTCGATAAAGCGCGAGCGAACGCTTTCCGGCAGATGCGCCGCGCCGGATACTTCGACGCTCATCGCCATCGCCGCCGCCATGATGCGTGTCGCCGCCTCGTCATCCAGACCGGACACGACCACGGTTTTTTCAGCCGGCGGTTTCGGCAGCACGCGGAAGGTCACTTCGGTGAGGAAACCGAGCGTGCCGAAAGAACCCGCGAGAAACTTCGACAGATCGAGACCGGTGACATTCTTCATCACCCGGCCGCCAGCCTTGATGATCTCGCCATTGCCGTTGACGAAACGGATGCCGAGCAGGCTGTCGCGCGCCGCGCCCGCTACATACCGCCGCGGCCCGGAAACACTGGCGGCAAAGACGCCGCCGATGGTCGGCTCGCCTTTGGTACCCATGATCGGGCGATGGTCCATCGGCTCGAAGGCCATCATCTGGCGGTTTTCGGCAAGGGCGGCTTCGACGGTGGCGAGCGGGGTGCCGGCCTTTACGGTCATGACCATTTCGGCGGGAACGTAAGAGACGATACCGTTCATCGCACGGGAAGAGAGCGTGGCGTCTGCCGCCACCACGTTGCCGAAACCGGAGCGGGTGTTGCCGCCGATGATTTTCAGTGGGGTTTTTCGGGTTGCGTGGTCGCGGATGATATCGGCGGCCTGTGTTTCTGCGTATGGGGTCAGCATGGGGCGGCGAACTCCGGGCATGGGATAGCGACCTTTGCGCGAGGGATACCCCCCTCTGCCCTGCCGGGCATCTCCCCCACAAGGGGGGAGATCGACTCGCGGCAAGGCCCCGCATTTTTCTTCGGTAGAGATGGAGCGACGCAGGTGCGTCTTGCCAATCTCCCCACCTGAGGGGGAGATGCCCGGCAGGGCAGAGGGGGGTAAGCCACATCCACAGAGATCACAAACCTCAAACCCATCATCCCCTCCCCTCCAACGGAAATACCTTCGACGGGTTCATCAACCACCCCTCATCAAAAGCCGCCCGCACCGCCATCTGCTGGGCAAGATCGGCCTCACCATACTGGTGGCGCATCAAATCCCGTTTTTCGATGCCGACACCGTGCTCGCCGGTTAAACAGCCGCCGGCATCGACGCAGAGCTTCAGGATTTCATTGCCCGCCTCTTCGGCGCGGGCCGCGTCATCAGGGTCGTTGGCGTTGAACAGGATGAGCGGGTGCATGTTGCCATCGCCGGCATGGAAGACATTGGCGACGCGCAGGCCGAGCCGGTCGGTAATCTCGCTCGTCTTTTTCAGCACGTAAGAAAGCTGCGAAAGCGGCACCGTGCCATCCATACAGATATAATCCGCAATACGTCCCGTCGCGCCGAAGGCGGATTTGCGGCCTTTCCAGATCGCCGCCGCCTCCATGGCCGACTGGCATTCCTTCACGGTCTTCACGCCATGTTTTTTGGCGATGGTGACGATATCAGCCAGCATGGCGTCCATTTCCGCCTCGGAGCCTTCGACCTCGACAATCAAAAGCGCGCCGACATCCAGCGGATATCCCGCCTTGGCGAAGGCCTCGCAGATCTCGATGGCAGGCTTGTCCATGAATTCGATGGCAACAGGGATAATGCCCGCGCCGATGATATCGGCGACGCAGGAGCCAGCCTCCTCGGATGTCTCGAAGCCGAACAGCACCGGTCGCGCGCCTTCCGGCTTGGCGATCAACCGCACCGTCGCTTCGGTGACGATGCCGAGCTGACCTTCCGAGCCGCAGACGAGAGCGAGCAGATCATAACCGGCGGCGTCGAGGTGCTTGCCGCCCAGTTCGAGCACCGTGCCATCCACCAGCACCATTTTCACGCCGAGCAGATTATTGGTGGTTACGCCATATTTCAGGCAATGCGCGCCGCCGGAATTCATGCCGATATTGCCGCCGATTGTGCAGGCAAGCTGCGAGCTTGGGTCCGGCGCATAAAAGAAGCCTTCCGCACCGGCCGCATCCGAGATGGAGAGATTGGTGACGCCCGCCTGCACCCGTGCGGTGCGATTGTAAAAATCGAGTTCGAGGATCGAGGCCATTTTCGAAAGGCCGATCACCACCGCATCCTCCTGCGGGATCGCGCCACCAGACAGCGAGGTGCCGGCGCCGCGCGGTACGACCGGAATGCCGTAGCGATGACAATATTTCATCACCGCCGCCACCTGCTCCGTCGTCTTCGGCAGTGCGACGGCCAACGGCAGACGGCGATAGGAAACGAATGCATCGGTTTCGAAAGGCACGAGTTCGCGCGGTTCGTGCACAAGACAGTCTTCCGGCAAGATATCCTTCAGATCGGATATGATGCGGTCACGGCTTGCGACGACCTTCGCACGCGGCTCCAGAAACTTGATCGGCTGCGTCACCGCCCCCTCCTCCATGCATGTCCTGCCAACTGGTATTCTTTCTTTACCACTTTGAAACAGCGCAATCAAATGTTATGGATTTTTTCCATTCCGGAAATAATCGAGGGCAACTGTGACAAATCTGGGTGATCTGGAAGTCTTTGCAAGCGTTGTCGCCTCCGGCAGCATGTCGATGGCGGCCAAGGAGCTTGGTTATTCGCCCGCCGTCATTTCCAAGCGCATCAAGCGGCTGGAAGAAAAGCTCGGCGCGCGGCTTTTCCAGCGCACCACGCGGCAAATTTCACTGACCGAGGCCGGACAGGGATTTTACGAGCGGGTGCTTGCTGTGCTGGAAGGGCTGGAAGAGGCCGAGGATTTCGTGTCCGGCCGCGCCAACACCGTCAACGGTACGCTGAAGATTTCCGCCCCCACCTCCTTCGGGCGCATGCATATCGCGCCGCACTTGAAGACCTTCATGGAGCGACACCCGGACCTTTCAGTCAATCTGGTGCTGAGCGACGAATTCATCGATATCATTGAGGGCGGTTACGATCTGGCCATCCGCATTGCCGATCTGAATTCCTCCAGCCTCGTGGCCCGAAGGCTGGCGCCGGTGCGCCGCGTGCTTTGCGCTTCGGCGGAATATGTCGCGGCCCATGGTATGCCTGATACAATCGAGGATCTGAAAAAGCACCGCTGCCTGCCGGCCCATAATAACGATGTCTGGCGGCTGGAAGGACCGGGCGGTGCGATGAGCATCCGCCCGGAAGGCATGCTCATCACCAATTCCAGTGAGGTGATCCGCGAGGCGGTGATTTCAGGGCTTGGCATTGCGCTGCGCTCCACCTGGGATATCGGCCATGAATTGCGCGCCGGCAAACTGGTGCAGGTTCTGCCCGGCTACGAGGGGTCGCGCAACGTCACGCTATCAGCGATTTATCCGAGCCGGCAGTTCCTGCCCGCGAAAGTGCGGCTGTTCATCGATTATCTGGCCGGGCTCTATGGCCCCTCACCCTATTGGGAGCAGGGCTGAAGGGGCCGCCGCCTCCCTCATCCCTGTGCTTGTCACAGGGATCCAGCCAGCCCAAGTCCTTGGGCTGAAAGGACTCTTTTCGCCGCGCAGACGCGCGTCGGCTGGATTCCTGTGACAAGCACAGGAATGAGGGAAACTTGGCCCTCAGTGCCCACCTTCCACATGGGAGCGGCGGACGCGGCGCACGACCCACCAGACGCCGAGCACGGCGAGCGGAACGGAGAGACCGGTAACGACGGCGGGATCGACCGGCAGAACGTCGTGGCTGATCGCCTTGGTCAGATAACCGATCAACCCAACGACATAATAGGAGATGGCAGCAACCGACAGGCCTTCCACGGTCTGCTGCAGGCGAAGCTGCATGGCGGCGCGCTTGTTCATGGTATTGAGCAGCACCGTATTCTGCCGTTCCAGTTCCACATCGATCCAGCTTCTGACGAGCGCCGTGGCGCGGTAGAGCTTGCGCGAGAGGTTGGCCTGCCGCTCCTCAACCGACTGGCAGGTGCGCATGGCGGGCGCCATGCGCCGCTCCAGAAAGCTGCCCATGGTCTCATGGCCCTGCACCGGGGTTTCCGCAAGCGCCCGGATGCGTTCGCGCACGATGCCGTCATAGGCGCGGCTGGCGCCGAAGCGATAGAGGCTGAGCGCGGCATTGGCTTCCAGCTCCGCCGCAAGCCGGGTCATCTCGGCCAGAAGCGCATCGGCCTCGTCGCGTGCGCCGTTTTTCATGCGCTGGGTGATACCCGTCAAACCATCTTCGATGCGGCGGATTTCCGGCGAGAGCGTCTGCGCCATCGGCAGGCCGAGCATGGCAAGGGTGCGATAGGTCTCGATATCGAGAAGCCGCTGCACCAGCGCGCCGCGGCTGTAATCGCTCAAGCCCCGATCAATTACCAATATCTGCGTCAGCCCGTCGCGATCCTGCCGGAAATCGGTGAGGATCGCCGCCTGCCCGTCGCGCACGTCGCTGTGACAGAGGCTGGTCGGTTCGAAGATCGCCTCCGCCTGAGACGCCACACCATTCTCCGGGCGGATTTCCAGCCGCACACCCGAGATCAGCGAGCCGGGTGGCGAAAAGCCGTCGCCGAAGGGGTCGCCGGCAATCTCACCGCCGAATTTTTCCGGCGCGGGGCCATCCCAGAACCAGGTCGAGAATTCCGTGTGCCGCTCCCAGCGCAAGGTCCCCTGCCCCCAGGGCATGGCGTGGTGGCGGGCGTCGCGTTCCGGCGGCGCAACACCGCGACCGCGCGACATTTCCGCGATGACCGAGTGATGTACCGCCGAGCCGCCATCCATCATAAAGGCAAGCTGGACGATGATGCGCGACGGGGCGAGAAGCACCGTCGGCCGCGCATGAACCTCCCCGAGCGCCAGCGACCTTTCCGGCGCGCTTGCGAAAGCAAATCTACCCTTGGCCATGCGATACCGTCCCCGCCTGTTTCCGCCGGTTTTCTAAAGCATCAATGGCGATGAAAACACCACAATCGAAGCCGCTGTCATTGTTTTGATCCAACCGGCGGAAAAATCCACCATCGTCACCCTGTCCTGCTGCTGCTTTAACAAAAGCCAGTTTCAAAAGGCAGATGTCGTGTTGCCGCAGGCATGGCACAGCCTGGCGGAGAACTGGATAGAATATTTGACCAGTGCGACGCTTCGCTGATAGTTTGCCCCACATCAAATACGGGGCGGGATTTCGCCGGAGACTTCTGCGATGGACGAAACGCTTTTTGCGCGCATCGAGCACAGCCGCACATCACAGGAGGTGATCTTACGCTTCGAGGAATTGATCCTCGACGGCATATTGCGGGATGGCGACCGGCTGCCCGGCGAGCGCGAACTGGCGCAAAAGCTGGATGTCTCGCGGCCGATCCTTCGGGAAGCGCTGAAGGAGCTTGAGACCCGTGGCCTTCTCATCAGCCGGCATGGCGGCGGCACCTATGTCGCGGATATTGTCGGGCCGGTATTTTCCGACCCCTTGAGCGCGCTGATTACCCGCCACAGCCGGGCGACGCGGGATTTTCTCGAATATCGCCGTTATATCGAAGGCATGACCGCCGAACTTGCGGCGCAGCGGGCGACGGAACCGGACAGGCGCAATCTGACAGCTATCGTCGACAGGATGAGGGAAGCCCATGAGGCCGGCCGCTTCGATGACGAGCTTTCCGGCGATGTGGAATTTCACAATGCCATTGGCGAAGCGGCGCATAATATCGTGCTGATGCACACATTGCGGTCATGTTACCGGCTTTTGAGCGATGACATCTTTTATAACCGCCATCTCATCTTCACCGTCGCGGGCGCCCATGACGAGGTGCTGAGACAGCATATCGCGATCCATGACGCCATCGCGAGCGGCGATCCGGCGGCGGCAAGGGCTGCGGCGGAGGCTCATATCGACTTCATCGTGGAAACGACGTCTAGGGCGCATCAGGCGCGCGAATGGGACCGGATTTCCCGCCTGAGACAACAGCAGCGCAGCACCTGAAAACGCCATCCGGCGAAATACGGCACCTATTTTATTCAGGTTTTTATGGAACCTTTTGTGCTCTTTGGTCTTTTAATCGGGTTAATTGGAAAAATTTACCAAGATGGGACCCATGACGACCACGAGCGAAACTGAACGCTATCCGCGGATAGCTCTCATATCGACGCATGGCTATGTCGCCGCGCATCCGCCACTGGGTGCTGCCGACACGGGTGGACAGGTGGTTTATGTGCTTGAGCTTGCACGCAAACTCGGCCAGCTCGGCTATACTGTCGATCTCTATCCCCGCCGCTTCGAAGACCAGCCGGAATTTGACGAAGTTGACGAGCGCGTGCGTGTGGTGCGCATTCCCTGTGGCGGGCGCGATTTCATTCCCAAGGAATATCTGCATCGCCACCTGATGGAATGGTGCGAAAATGCGCTGCGGTTCATCAAGAAGAACGACCTGAATTATTCTTTCATCAACAGCCATTACTGGGATGCTGGCGTGGCCGGACAGCGGCTGTCCGAAGCGTTGAAAATCCCGCATCTGCACACGCCGCATTCGCTCGGCATCTGGAAAAAACGCCAGATGGAGACCGACTATCCGGAAAAGGCCGATACGTTCGAACTGGAATTCAATTTCAAGGAGCGTATCCAGCACGAGCTGATCATCTATCGCAGCTGCGACATGGTGATTGCCACGACGCCGGTGCAGCTTGACGTGCTGATCGAAGATTACGGGCAAAAGCGCAAACACATCCACATGATCCCGCCGGGTTATGACGATAATCGCTTCTTCCCGGTTTCGGATGCAACGCGGCAGATGATCCGTCAGCGTTTCGGTTTCGAAGGCAAGGTGGTGCTGGCGCTGGGGCGGCTTGCCACCAACAAGGGTTACGATCTGCTGATCGATGGCTTTTCCGTTTTGGCGGAGCGCGAGCCGGAAGCCCGCCTGCATCTGGCCGTCGGCGGCGAGAATATGGACGAGCAGGAGACCACCATTCTCAACCAGCTGAAGGACCGGGTAAAAACGCTCGGTCTGGAAGACAAGGTCGCATTTTCCGGTTACGTCGCGGATGAGGATCTGCCGGATATATATCGCGCCGCCGATCTCTTCGTGCTTTCCAGCCGCTACGAACCTTTCGGCATGACGGCGATTGAAGCGATGGCAAGCGGCACACCCACCGTCGTTACCATCCATGGCGGGTTGTTCCGGGCCGTCAGTTATGGCCGCCATGCGCTGTTTGCCGATCCTTTCGACAAGGAAGACCTCGGCATAACCATGATGAAACCGTTCAAGCATGAGCGGCTTTACGGGCGGCTTTCGCGTATGGGCGCGCACAAGGCGCGCAGCCTGTTCACATGGACGGGCATCGCGCAGCAATTGCTGGCGCTTGTAGAAGGCAGGACCATGATGCCGGTTCTGGAAGAAGCGGACTGGGCCGAACCGTGGAATGACGGCGATTGAGACCGCTTCGCCTTTTTTCCACCGATCTCGACGGAACTGTCGTCGGCAACAACGATGCCACGCGTCGGTTCCGCGATTTCTGGCAATCATTGCCGGACGAGCATCGTCCGGTTCTGGTCTTTAATAGCGGCAGGCTGGTCGATGACCAGCTTGCGCTGTTGGAAGAGGTGCCACTGCCGCGGCCCGATTATATCATCGGCGGTGTCGGAACCATGCTGCACGCGAAGGAGCGCGGCGAGCTGGAAAGCGCCTACAGGCACTCACTCGGCACCGGCTTCGACCCGAGGAGGATTGCCGATGTCATGGGACGCCTGCCTGATGTGACGATGCAGGCGGAGCAATATCAGCACGGCCTCAAATCCAGCTGGTTCCTGCATGATGCCGATGAAAAGGCGCTTGCCGATATCGAAGCAGCGCTGCTGGCGGCTAAGATCGATGCCCGCATCGTCTATTCCAGCGGTCGTGACCTCGACATATTGCCAAAGGCCGCCGACAAGGGCGCCGCATTGGCATGGTTATGTGGACAACTGCATATCGGCCTCGACGAATCGGTCGTCGCGGGCGATACTGGCAATGATCGGGCGATGTTCGAGTTAAATGACGTTCGCGGCGTGATCGTTGGCAATGCCTTGCCGGAACTTGTTTCCATGGCAAACAGCAATGGCCGGTTTTACCTCTCGGGCGCGACTGAAGCGGATGGTGTGATTGAAGGTCTCCGACATTGGGGACTGGATATGGGGCCAGCGCAATTTCGGCCGTAGCCCTTGAACGGTTTGCGTTCCGAATGACCTGAAAGCAGACAGATACGGAATTCCGCAATCGGCTGTTGAACCGGGAACACCCCGGCGAGCTTCCGTTCGCCTCCATCTGCCCCCTGATCTTCATCAGCGTGAAGACAATAGTGGGTTATGGATGAAGGGGGATTGGCGGAACATCCAGCATATCTATATTAGCAATTATCACTACCCGGCAAACAAGGATTTATACGGATTGAAGATTTTGAATCGATTGGCGACAGACGTTGGCTTGATGTTGCGCAGACCGCCGCGACAGCAATATGCGGCGCTGTGCTATCGATTGTCCAAAAAAAATCCGGAGCCGGAAGTCCTGCTGCTGACCAGCCGGGATACGGGGCGATGGGTCATTCCCAAAGGCTGGCCGATGGGCGGCAAGAAGGCCCATGCGGTGGCCGAGCAGGAAGCCTATGAGGAAGCTGGCGTCAAAGGCACGGTGGAGAAGGCTCCCTTCGGCTTTTATGAATATGAGAAAAAACTGAACAGCGGCATCAACGTGCCTTGCAGGGTTCAGGTGCATCTGCTCGAAGTCTCGGAAATGCAGGAGAGCTTTCCCGAAAGAGACTCCAGAAGGCTGGAATGGGTCACCCCCAAGGAAGCGAACAGGCGGGTCAATGAGCCGGAGCTGAAGGCGCTGATGCTGGCTTTCGACAAGCGGATGGCGCATTCGAAATAGCGCCGCCGCCCGAAGCGTGGCAATGTGCAGTTTGTTTTTCCAACATGGCTTTTATCGTCTTTCATTTTGGAAAGATGTGCGAGATGTAACAGTCTTTCTGTAAAATTGCCTTCAACCTGCGACACTGCCGGACGAGAGGGAATGCTGGCAAACGAGGTCTGAATTGGCAATAAAGCCACCATCGAACATGAAACCGACGCTCGACAAGGATCTCGACAAGATCACCCGTGTCGAAGAGGCGACGCTGCACGTCACGCAGCAGCTTGCAGGCCTTGGCGCGGGGTTCATGTTCGTTGTTCTGGCGGCGATATTTGCCGGTGCCTTCGTCACAGGCACCGACGGCTCGGTCATCATCATCGCCGCCGTCGCCATCGGCGCCTATATGGCGATCAATATCGGCGCGAACGACGTAACGAACAATGTGGGCCCCGCGGTTGGCGCCAAGGCCTTGCCACTTGCCGCAGCACTCATCATTGCCGCCATCTGCGAGATCGCCGGTGCACTGATCACCGGCGGCAATGTGGTCGAAACCATTTCCAGCGGCATCATCAACGTCCAGACCATTCCGGACAGGACCGCATTTTCCTGGGCGATGCTGTCGGCGCTTCTCGCTGCCGGCCTTCTCGTCAATCTCTCGACCTGGACCAAAGCGCCGATTTCCACCACCCATACGGTGGTCGGTGGCGTTGCGGGTGCCGGCATGGCGGCCTACGGCATCGGCGCAGTCGACTGGCTGTCGCTCGGCAGCATTGCCTTTGCATGGGTGCTTGCGCCCTTCATCAGTGCGGTTATCGCCGTCCTCATTCTTGCCTTCATCAAGGAATGCATCATCTATCGCGAGGACAAGATCGAATCCGCGCGGCTGTGGGTGCCTGTTCTCATCGGCCTGATGGCGGGGGTTTTTACCGCCTATCTCATCTGGGTCGGGTTGCGGCAGCTCATGCATGTGTCATTGGGCCACGCCAGCCTCATCGGGCTTATGACCGGCCTAGTTGCCTGGCGTCTCTGCGTGCCGATCATCCGCAAACAATCCGAAGGGCTGGAGAACCGTAACCAGTCGCTGCGAACGCTGTTCCAATGGCCGCTCGTGCTCGCCGCCGGATTGATGTCCTTCGCGCACGGCGCAAATGACGTGTCCAACGCCATCGGCCCGGTGGTGGCCATCGTGCGGGCATTGCACAACGAAGCCGTGGAGACGTCCGCCCGCGCACCGCTCTGGGTAATGCTGGTCGGCGCGTTCGGCCTTTCCTGCGGTATTCTGCTTTATGGCCCGCGCCTCATCCGCCTGGTCGGTGAACAGATCACCAAGCTCAATCCAATGCGCGCGTTTTGCGTTTCCGTGGCGACCGCGCTCACCGTTCTTGTCGCCTCACGCTTCGGCCTGCCGGTCAGCACCACCCATACGGCAATCGGCGCGGTATTCGGCGTCGGTTTCTTCCGTGAATGGTACACGCAGTCATCGCGCCGGCGGCAGGAACTCGTCAATGCGGGCACCGGGGATATCCGCCGGGCTGCACGATTTGCCGACAATCCTTCCGAGGTGCGCCGCCGCTACCTTGTCCGGCGTTCCCACTTCATGACGATCATCGCTGCCTGGCTGGTCACCGTTCCCGCAAGTGCTACGCTTGCGGCGCTGCTCTACTGGCTGATGTCTTTCCTCTTTCTGTAAACCTGAAACCAAATCCCATGCGCGCAAATTTCCGGATGCAACGCCTGTTTATCGAAGCCCCGCTTGCTGCGGACATCGCACTGGAGGCGACGGGCGAACAATTCAACTACCTCGCCAACGTGCTGCGCATGACGGATGGCGCGGAAATCCTGCTGTTCAACGGCCGCGACGGCGAATGGAAGGCGAAACTTTCCTTTCCGAGCCGCAAGAAGATCGTTCTCATCCCTCTGGAACAGACGCGGCCGCAGCCGGACGCGCCGGATCTGCATTATCTCTTTGCGCCGCTGAAGGTCGGCCGCATGGATTATCTGGTGCAGAAGGCGGTTGAGATGGGTGCCGGCCTCTTGCAGCCGGTGATGACGCAGCATGTTCAGGGCAAAATACACAACACCGACAAGCTGCGCGCCAACGCCGTCGAGGCCGCCGAACAATGCGGCATACTGTCTCTGCCTGAGGTCGCCGAGCCGGTGAAGTTGAAAGACATGCTGGAGAGCTGGCCACAGGACCGGCGCATCATCTATTGCGACGAAGGCGATGCGGGGCAAAATCCGCTGCCGGTTCTGCAATCCGTCAAGGAACGCAAAATCGCCCTGCTGGTTGGCCCGGAAGGCGGGTTTTCCGAGGACGAAAGGGACCTTCTGCGCAGTCTTGCTTTCGTTACCCCCATTCCGCTCGGGCCGCGTATCCTGAGGGCCGATACGGCCGCCGTCGCAGCATTGGCGGTCATTCAGGCGACAATCGGCGACTGGAACTGAGGTGGAATATTACGCTTGATGCATCTTTAAAAGAAATTCATTTGCCTCCGGATGCGATCCGGCTCTATCTGCCAATCATATGCCTCGCCGCAACAGAGACGTCATAACAAGGTAAGCCATGGCACGCGACACGACCGACCAGACACCCCTCTCCTCCGTCACGGAGCTTACAGACTATCTGGCGGGCGGTTGCAAAGCTGAAGCCGATTTCCGCATCGGCACCGAGCACGAGAAATTTGCATTCTTCCGTGAGGATAATAGCCCCGTTCCCTATTTCGGCGAGGCCAGCATTTCCGCCCTCCTGAAGGGCATGCAGGCAAAGCTCGGCTGGGAACCGATCATGGACGGTGAGAACATCATCGGGCTTGGTGAACAGCACGGCATGGGGGCCATCTCCATCGAGCCGGGCGGCCAGTTCGAACTTTCTGGCGCGCCGCTCGAAAACCTGCACCAGACCTGCAAGGAATCCAACCAGCATCTGGCGACCCTTCGCGAAGTGGCGGAGCCGATGGGCATCCGGTTCCTCGGCATCGGCGGCAGCCCGCTGTGGAGTTACGACGAAACACCGCATATGCCGAAATCACGCTATGCGATCATGACGCGTTATATGCCGAAGGTCGGGACCAAGGGTCTCGACATGATGTACCGTACCTGTACGATCCAGGTGAACCTCGACTTTTCCTCCGAAGCGGATATGCGCCAGAAGATGCGCGTTTCCATGAAGCTGCAATCGCTGGCAACCGCACTGTTTGCCTCTTCGCCCTTCACCGAAGGCAAGCCGAACGGCCTTCTTTCCTGGCGTGGCGATATCTGGCGCGACACCGACAATCAGCGGTCCGGCGTGCTGCCCTTCACCTTCAACGACGATTTCGGCTTCAAGGACTATGTCGAATGGGCGCTGGATGTGCCGATGTATTTCATCGTGCGTGACAGCAAATATCACGATTGCACCCATGTCACCTTCCGGCAGTTCATGAACGGCGCGCTGAAGGGCGAAATCGCCGATTGGCAGCCGACCATGGGTGACTGGACAAACCATCTCTCTACCCTTTTCCCGGATGTGCGCCTGAAGCGTTTCCTTGAAATGCGCGGCGCCGATGGCGGCCCATGGAGGCGCATCTGCGCCCTGCCGGCTTTCTGGGTTGGTCTTCTGTATAATCAGGAAGCGCTTGACGCTGCCGATGCACTGACGGCCGGCTGGAGCTTCGACGAGGTGATCGCACTTCGCGACGCCGTGCCGGTCAAGGGACTGGGTGCCGAGATAGCCGGCAAGCCGCTTCTGGGTATCGCCCGCGAGGTTGTCGATATTTCCCGCACCGGCCTTAAAAACCGTAACAGGCTGAACGGTGAAGGCCAGGACGAGACCGTGTTCCTGTCATCGCTGGACGAGGTGCTGGCCAAGAAGACCACGCTCGCCGACGACCTGCTGGCGCTCTATAACGGACGCTGGGGCGGCTCGGTGCTGCCGGTGTTCGAGGAATATCAGTATTAAGATATCCCGCCGAACCCCGCTGTGGGGTCAGGAGCCCGCGTAACAGCAGGCGAAGAAAAGCCATAAAAAAGCCCGGCGCGGCCGAGGGGCCTGACACCGGGCAAAGGCAGGGCTATTGGCAAATCACCCTGCGGGGAAAACTTTTAGGTTCGAAGCAGTTCCAGCCGCTGGAGGCCCGCTGGAACTGCGCGAACGAAGCCGCTTTTTGCAATGCTTACAGCGTCTTGAACCGTGTTACTGCCCGCTTGCGCGCGGCGCGGGTCAGATGAGCGGTCGGATCTTCGAACAGGCCGGTATTAAGCGCGTCCCGCACATCCGAGTGTGCCAGCCCGATATCGGCAAGAAGTCGGTCGTCAAGCTCGGTCAGCCCATTGGCGACGATACGGTTGTAGATGCGCTGCAAAAACGTTTTCACGGCCGAAGCACCACCGAAGACGATGCGACGCAGGGTGTCGCTCTGCCTTGTGGTTGCGAGTTCCAGTTCCATTCTCCGTTCTGCCGTGCGCATGACACTTATCCTTCCGTAACGGCACGATGCGGCACCGCCCCCGACGCACCACGCGCGAGAAGCTGCCTTGGGTTGGGGGCCTGACGTTTCGCCGGCCCGTGGTTGAGGTTGATTTGTTGGATGTCAAAATGTCGCAAGACTATTGATCAGTCCAACGAATGTTTCTAATGTAAGACATCAATCATTCTGATGGATGACCATCCATGTCCGCACCTCTCGATATAGATCAGCTGCACACCTTCATCGCCATCATCGATACGGGCAGCTTCACCAAAGCCGCCGACCGCGTTTTCAAGACGCAATCCGCCGTCTCCATGCAGATGCGGCGGCTTGAGGAGCGGATCGGCAAACAGCTTTTCGCCAAGGACGGGCGTGGCAACCGCCTGACGGCGGAGGGCGAAAAGCTGATGAATTACGCCCGCCGTATCATCCGCCTCAACAATGAGGCGATCGCCGCCTTCGACGACAACCGGCTCGAAGGTACATTGCGCATCGGCACGCCTGATGACTATGCCGACCGCTATATGCCTGAAATCATCGGCCGTTTCGCCAAGACCCATCCGAATGTCGAGCTTTACATCGTCTGCGAACCTTCGGTCAGCCTTGCCGAAAAAATGGCGCGCGGCGAGCTGGATATTGCGCTCGTCACCCACAATCCCCGCGCCCGCTCTTCGGATGTGGTTCGCACCGAACCGCTCTGCTGGGTCGCTTCCGCCAACCATCCGCTGAAGGATGATGCGCCGGTGCCGCTCGCCGTCGGCCGGCGCGACTGCCACTGGCGGCAGCTTGCCTGTTCGGCGCTCGATGCCGACGGGCGGGATTATCAGGTTCTGTTCACCAGCTGGTCTTCCACGGTGGTGGCCGCCGCCGTGCTGGCCGGCATGGCCGTCTCGGTGCTGCCGGAATCGGCGCTGCGTACCGGTATGAAGGTTCTGAGCGCTGCCGACGGTTTCCCACCGCTGCCACCGGTGCAGATCGGCCTGATGAAGCGGCCGGGCCTCTCCCCCTCGCTGGTGAATGCGATTACCGACCATATCACCGCCTGCCTCGACAACATCTCGCCGATGAACGTTGCCGACGAGATGGACAGTGACGTGAAGACCTACCCGAAGATGCCGCGCCTGCGGGCCGGGCATATGCTGCCGGGGTGGTGAGCGGATAGTACAAATACGAAGGCCGGGGTAAGCTCCGGCCTTTCTGTTACGCGTTTGCGCGCTGCCGTTTACCGCGCCCGCAGCGATGCGACCGCCAGCAGCGTCTCGCCGCTGATACCCGCCGAGCCGCTGCCATTAAACAGCATCATGATCGGATCGGTGGTGTTCTGTGCATTGTCGTACATGATGGTGAAGCGGGAGACGAGTTTCTTGACCTTTTCCGGGTCCTGAAAATCCTCGATGTCGAAATATTTCTTCATCATCGCCACCTGTGTATCGACCGGGGCGTTGCCGAGTTCATCGGGAATACCAAAGGTAGTGTTGATGAAATTCTGGATCGCGGTGTCGGCAAGGATGGAATAATAGGACGTCGTTCCTGCCGCCATGCGCTTGAAATAGAGCGCCAGGCGCACGCCGGCATTCTCTTCACCCGCCTGCGTTTCCAGCGTCTGCGTCAGGTAATTGTCCAGCGTCTCGTAAAGACCACGCCGCGTCTGGATCAAACTGCGGTCTTCGCGAAGGATATTGCCGTCCGTATCGAAGTTGAAGGCTGTGACGAGACGACGGAAGACCGGGTCCATCTCCTTGTTGACGTAGCTTTCGTTATCATCCAGCTTGGAAGAGAATATCTTTTCCAACTGTTCCTTTGTCACGCTTTTCGGATCGATGCCCAGCGATTCCATCGCAAATTTCGTCAGGCGATCATTGGCCAGGAATTCCTTGAACGTTTTGATCTTCTGCATCTCGGCGGTGAAATACTCCGCCTCTTTCTTGGCCGCTTCCTTGTCCTTCTCCGTGCCGAAAGCAGACTTCTTCTTGATATAATCGGCCGACATGGTCTGCATTTCGATTTCCGACTGAGCCAGAACGGGAGACCCCAGACTTCCGTCGGACTTGAAGTTGAAAAGATCCGCCAGCTTGACGTAGCGCTCGTCCTTCAGCGTATAGACGTAACTCTTCTTGTCCTGCAGGTCGCTGGTAAGGACCTTGCGGATATCGGCAACATTCACCTTAGCCGGATCGAGACCGACCGCCTTCAGTGCGTAGTTATAGACCGCGCTGCTGTCGAGAAAATCCTTGACGGATGTGACGCTTCTTATGTCGCTCTTGAACAGTTTGAGCGCATTCGCGTCGGCCGCGTCATCCTTGTCGTTATAATGGGTCATGTAGCCGTTGGTGGTGGTCGCGGTCTGCAACGTCGTCTGTGGCGTCGTGCCGGCGGCAAGCGTTCCGTCCGCCTGGAAGTTGAACGCATTTCTCATGGCGATGTAGCGCTTGTCGTTCTTGCCGAAGGTCGCGATGTAGTTGTTCGGGTCGCTCAGATCGCTGGTCAGAATATTCTCGATTGTCGCCGTCACGATCGTCACGTCGTTCAGGTCGAAAGCAACCTTTATATAGTTGAGAAGGCGCGCATCCGAGGTCAGTTCGTCCACGGTCTTGATCGAGCCGATCTTCGATTCGAAATAATCCCTGTTCAGGGTGGCGACCGTCGGCGTCACGCGCGGCGCGCTGGCGATATAGGCATCCGTCATCACTTTGACATTGTCAGCCTTCTGCGCTCCGCCGGCGGCCACCGTGCCGTCGTTCTTGAACTCGAAGGCAGCCGCAAGCTGTGCCATCTTGTTATATTGCGTGACGGTGTTGGACAGCGTCGTCTGCTCCGCCGTGATTGCGGCGAGCTTTGCTTCCCACTCGCTCTTCGGCGGCAACACGGCTTCAAGCTGCGTCAGCTGATCCTGCCTCGTCACCTTTTCCGCCTCGAGTGCCGTGCGCTGCTCGGCCGTCAGGTCCGTCCCCGCAAGCGAGGTGTCGATGGCGGTGATGCGGGCCGTGACCTGCCCGTGAAGTTCGATATTGCCCTTCATCGCCAGCTTTTCGACCGCGTCATTATAGGCGGCACCAAATTTCTGGTTGAGGTAGCTATCGGGATCGGCGATATCGCTCGTCATCAATCCGCGGATATGGGCATAGGTATAGGTCTTCTCATCGATGCTGAAGACCTGGAAAATATAGGCGCGGGTCCTGTCATTCTGCAGCAGCTGATCCACATTGGTGACCGAGCCGATGATCGCCTTGTAATAACGCGTTTCTTCAGAAAGGCTGTTATCAAGATCGGATATCGACGTACCGTAAAGCCCGATCATCTTGTCGAGCTGGGCCTCCGTCTGGACGGTCTTCGTTGACGCCGTGAAGTTGAAGGATGCGGCGAATTCGCGGTAGCGCTCATCCGTCAGCTTGTTGGCAAAGCTGTTCTGGTCGTTCAGATCGCTTTCCAGAACTTTCTTCATAAAGGCCTTGGCATAGGTCATCTCACCGAGACCGAAGGCATCCATGGCGTAGGAATAGAGCTGATAATTATTCAGGAACTCATCGACACTTTTCACATTGCCGATGTTTTCCTTGTAATATTTCGTCTGTCGCTCGATGAGACCCTGCTGCGCCACGCGCGAAATGCTCGTCTTCATATCGCGGTTGATGAGGTCGTAGCTGAGATACGTCGATACCATCTGAATGCCCTCTGAAACATCGCGCATCCCTTCGGGAGCATCGAGGTTCCGGTTATTAAATCCACCCAACACGCCCCATCCGGACGCACGGCAAGCCTTGGCAGGACTATGCATGACGCTCCTTGCCCGGAGCTTGAAAGAGCACATTTTCGGGGGTGATAAAAATCGCATTGTCTCAATCCGCTTTACGCAAACGAAACCATGCCACAGTGGGTTTTGCTAACCATTTGGGAATGCAAAGTTTTCTTAACCGCGATTTTTAAGCAGTCTCGAACATGCGGCGGATAATCTCCTGACATCAGAGGACGAAAAGTCCCGATGAGAAGACCGGAAACCGGCTCTCAGGTAAAACAAGGGTAGATTAAACATGACCAAGACCGTTCTGAAGCCCGACTGGGCCGTTGCCACACTCAGACTCGACCCGGCACGTTTTCCGCAACAGGTCACCTATGGAAAAGGCAACGGCGCGACCGACGTCGCCGTAACGCTCGATGAACGGGGCGCCGTTCTGAGAAAGGTTCTTTCCTCTTCCGGCCTGCCCTTGTCTTTCGCCCTGCCAGCCCGCGCCTTCAAGGGTGTCGCCGCCCGCGCCATCGACCATGGCGACGGCCAGGTGACCGTGACGCTGGAACTTCACCATGATGATCCGGACCTCTGCGTTCCGCTGCTGGTCGCCCACGATCTCTGCGATATCGCCGCCGACTGGCGCAGCTGGTCCGAAGCCTACCGCATTCCCATGCTGATGGTGGAAGCCGATGGCGTTGCCCGCCCGCTGGAAGAACATCTCGGCAAGGTGCGCACCCAGAATACCCGCCCGCGCCGTCGCCATTCCTATTTCGCGGATCGCCGCCCGCGCTTCCTCGTTCGCCGCTCCACCGGTTCTCTCGGCATGAGCATGAAGATCGAGGGCAAGGAAATCATCGCCCGCAGCTGATAATCTTCAGCGAAAACAAACCAAAAGCCCGGCGCGCGTAATGCGGCCGGGCTTTTTTGTATCTTGCTTTCCAGCTGCTTCACACCAGCAGAAGCGGCAGAATGAGGCCCGCGAAAATCATCACACCGACGCGGTTGTTGGATTTGAACAATACGAGGCATTGCTCGACGTCGTCGATATCCAGAACCCAGACCTGCCGGAACAGCATGATGGCTGCGGCAGCAAGGCCGCTATAGGCAATGACGTTAACACCCGCACCCCAGAAGGACAGGGCAATCATGACAAGGGCTGTGCCATAAAGAAAAACCAGCCAGCGATGTGTGTTTTCTCCAAACAGCAGGGCGGTGGAACCGATGCCTACCGCCGTGTCGTCTTCCTTGTCCTGATGGGCGTAGATTGTATCATAACCGATCGTCCAGGCGATGGAGGCGACATAAAGCAGGACAGCCGGCCAGGCGATGGAGCCGAACTGCCCGGCCCAGCCCATCAGCGCGCCCCAGGAAAAGGCAAGGCCGAGAAAAAATTGCGGCCAGTTGGTGAAGCGCTTGGCAAAAGGATAGATCGCTACGAAGATCAGCGAGAAGATGCCTGTCGCGATTGCGAAGCTGTTGAACTGCAAAAGCACCACAAATCCGGCAAGCGCCTGCAACACGATGAATATCTTGGCCTGCAGCCGGGTTACGCGGCCGGATGGCAACGGACGGGAGCGGGTGCGCGCCACGGCCATGTCGATCTTGTGGTCGGCCAGATCATTATAGGTGCAACCGGCACCGCGCATCGCCACCGATCCGATGAAAAACAGCGCCAGATGCCAGATCAGCGTGCCCCAGGAAAAGCCGCCACTCACCGTCGCGGCATTGGCCGCAAGGGCGGCGGACCAGAAACACGGCCACATCAACAATTGCCAGCCGATGGGGCGATCCCACCGTGCCAATTGCGCATAGGGCCAGAGGGACCTCGGCAAAATCCGATAGACCCAGTTGTTGGATGGCGCGTCGGAAACGCGGTCTGACAAATCGCTGTGGTGAACCATGGGATGGTTCTACAGCATTGGCGGGCGAATCGGAATGGATTTCAGCATTGGCCGCGCCCACAAAAAAGCCCCGCAGCTTTTGCGGCGAGGCTTTGCATCACCTTATTCGCGTCGCCTCAGGGCAGCGAGAAATTGAATTTGTAGCTTGCCTGAACACCGATGATGAACTGGTTCTTCGAACCACGCTCGCGCACCAGCGAACTGTCGGCGGCGTCGCCCGTCAGACGGCGATATTCCGCGAAGGAACCGACTTCGGCGTTTTCGGTGACTTTCCAGGTGATGGCGGCGCCGATACCGGCGGAATGCAGGCCGCCACCCGGGCTATAGGGCGAAGGCGCGCCGGCGGCTGTCTGCGCCGCGCTCACGCCGTAATAGCGCTCATTGTATTTGCTGCTGACCCATGTGGCGCGCGGGCCAGCGGAAATCTGGATGCCGGGGGCGATATCGGTAAAGGCATCGACGGAGACGTCACCAACCACGCCGCTGTGGCTGCGGATGCCCTGACGAACTTCGCCGCGCACGCGCAGCCAGTCGGTCGGATAGGCCTCGGCGAAACCACCAAGCTCGCCACCGCGCTTGATGCGGGTCATGCCCTTCAGATCGGAAGAATCGCCTTCGTCACGCGGGGATACGAGCTTGCCGGCCAGACCCATGCTGATCGGACCGTTATCCAGAAGCGAGATCGAGGCGCTGTCATTGCGCGAGGTGAAACGCGCGCCCTGCCCCTGACGTCCGAGCGAAATAATGGGCGAGAAGCCGAATTCGTTCTTGTTGTCGCCCTGATATTTCGGCGCAGTGAAACCCGCGCCGCCGAGCTTCAGATACCAGTCGCCAGAAAACCAGCCTTCGGCATGGGCATTGCCCACGGCAAAAAGCGACAGGACACAGGCGGCGACTGCCGCTGATGGCTTGAACATGAAAGAACCCCAGAAACGCAATACAGACAGGTGCCCGTAGAATTAGAGGGATTGTCTTTCCATTCCATTAACCAGCGCGGGATGAAAACTGGCGACGACCTCTTCCGTCATTCCGGCCTTGAGCCGGAATCCAGCCGACGCGCGTCGGCGCGGCGGAAAAACTCTTTTCAGCCCAAGGACTTGGGCTGGCTGGATGCCGGATCAAGTCCGGCATGACGGTGGAGAATGCCCAGGCCTTAGAACGTCACCTTCTCCAGCGGTGAACGGGTCTTTTCAAACTCCAGCAGCTTCGCCTCGTTCTGCGCAATGTAATCGCGATTATGCGGAACGGCATCGCGATCCTTGGCGAGCTGGATCTGGAAGATATGGAAATTTTCATGGGTGAAGGCCATTTCGGACCCCGCCAGATAAAATTCCCACATGCGGAAGAAGCGCTCGTCGTAAAGTGCGATCGCTTCGGCCTTGCGCGCCACGAAACGTTCACGCCAGTGCCGGAGCGTATGGGCGTAATGCATGGGCAGGATTTCGATATCCTTCACCAGCAGCCCGGACTTCTGGATCGCCGGCAGCACCTCGGCAAGCGAGGGAATATATCCGCCGGGGAAAATATATTTTTCGATGAAGGGATTGGTCGCCAGTGCCGGATAGGGCTGGCCGATGGAATGCAGCACCATCACGCCCTTATCGTCCAGCACCTCCGCCACCTTGTCGAAATAATCACGATAATGCGTCGGCCCGACATGTTCGAACATGCCGACGGAGACGATACGATCATATTTCTTCGAGGCCGGCAGATAACGGTAATCCTGCAATTCGAAACGGACATTGCCGGCAATACCGCGTTTTGCCGCCCGGTCGCGGGAAACACGCAGTTGCTCTTCGCTGAGCGTGATGCCCGTCACATCGGCACCGGCGCTTTCGGCGATATACATCGCCATGCCGCCCCAACCGGAGCCAATCTCCAGCACGCTCTGGCCCGGCTCGGTCATCAGCTTGGCAGCAATATGCCGTTTTTTGGCAACCTGCGCCTCATAAAGGCTGATACCAGGCGGGTTGAAATAAGCACAGGAATATTGCCAGTCCTCATCGAGGAAGAGGTCGAACAGCTTGGCGCTCAGATCATAGTGGTGGGCGACGTTGCTCTTGTTGTGATTGACCGGCAGATGCATCTTGATGCGGGCGGCGATGATGCGCGCCATGCCGCGCCAGACCATGCCAAAGGACAACGCCTCGCTCAGCGTATTGCCTTTGACCAGCGCCAGAAAGTCGTAAATATCGCCCTCGGCGATGGTCATACGGCCTTCCATATAAATTTCGGCGAGTTTCAATGCAGGATCGGCGGCGATCTCCTGCATGGCAGCTTCGTCGGTGAAATTCAGAACAACCCGTTTTCCAGTGCCGTCACCAAATGTGCGGCTGCCCTGCGGGCTGTGAACGGCAAGATCACCGATCTTGATTATCTTTTCGAGAAGAACATGCAGAGACGACGCCATGGCACCCCCAATTGCTAAGTCTCACTTATCAATTTTGCTGACCGTATTCCTTTCGGCACAAGTTTCAAGATAGTCTTATTTCAAAAAAATTGAACGATTTCATCAAATAAAAAGCCCCGCCGGGGTATCCGGCAGGGCTTTTCGGCAAAAAATCATTTCAACCCTAGGTCAGCGTCGCTTCATTGCCTCAGCCAAAGCCGCGGCAAGAGCACCACCGGATTGCGACCCCTCGTTGCGATCTTTCGGCTTGGATGTCGCGTGGCGCATGGCGCTGGCATTGCCTTTCTCGCGCATCGGCTGAGGTGCTGCCTCACCGCCATCCTTGCGCATGGTGAGACCGATGCGCTTGCGTTTCACATCCACTTCAACGACTCGCACCTTGACGACATCGCCCGCTTTGACGACCTCATGCGGATCCTTCACGAAACGGTCGGCAAGCTGCGAGACATGCACCAGCCCATCCTGATGCACGCCGATATCCACGAAAGCGCCGAACGCAGCAACGTTGGTGACGGTGCCTTCCAGCAACATGCCCGGTTTCAGATCGGTGATCTCGTCCACACCGTCTGCGAAGGTCGCGGTCTTGAAGCTCGGGCGCGGGTCGCGGCCGGGTTTTTCCAGTTCAGCGATGATGTCTTTGACAGTCGGCAGGCCGAATTGCTCGTCGATGAAGCGCTTCGGGTCGAGACCCTTCAGCGTGGCGCTGTCGCCCATCAGCGTGCGCAGGTCGCGGCCGCAAGCGGCAACGATCTTCTTCGCCACACCATAGGCTTCCGGGTGCACCGAAGACGCATCCAGCGGCTCCTTGCCGTTCGGGATACGCAGGAAGCCGGCGCATTGTTCGAAGGTACGCTGGCCAAGGCGCGGCACTTTCAGCAGCTCCTTGCGGCTGGCAAAGGGGCCGGTCTGATCGCGATGGGCGACGATGGCGTCGGCAATCGAGCTGCCAAGACCGGACACCCGCGCCAGAAGCGGCGACGAGGCCGTATTGAGATCAACGCCGACGGCGTTCACCGCATCTTCCACGACAGCATCGAGCGAGCGGCTGAGGCGGCCCTGATCGACATCGTGCTGATATTGGCCAACACCGATGGATTTCGGTTCGATCTTCACCAGTTCCGCCAATGGGTCCTGAAGGCGGCGGGCGATGGAGACGGCCCCGCGCAGCGAAACGTCGAGATTGGGGAACTCCGCCGCCGCCCGTTCCGAAGCGGAATAGACCGAAGCGCCCGCTTCCGAAACGATGACCTTGGTGGGTTTTGTGCCGGAAGCCGAAGCGGGCATCTGCGCCAGAAGATCGGCAACCAGCTTTTCCGTCTCGCGGCTGCCGGTGCCGTTGCCGATAGCGATCAGCTCGACATTGTGCTTGCGGATGAGCAAGGCGAGTTCCGCCTGCGTGCCGCGCACATCGTTCTTTGGCGGGAAAGGATAGACCGTCGTGGTCTCCAAGAGCTTGCCGGTGCCATCCACCACGGCCACCTTGACGCCGGTGCGGATGCCCGGATCGAGACCCATGGTGGCGCGGGAACCCGCCGGTGCAGCTAGCAGCAGGTCTTTCAGATTGCGGGCGAAAACGTTGATCGCCTCTTCTTCGGCCCGCTCACGCACTTCACGCATGAGATCGAGCGACAGCGACATGGAGAGCTTCACGCGCCAGGTCCAGCCCGCCACTTCCATCAGCCACTGATCGGCGGGGCCGGCATTGCGGATATCGAAGGCGGCAGCGACGGTGCGCTGGGCCGGCTTGACCGGCGACGGATCGTCAGCATCGACATCGATCGTCAGTGTCAGCACTTCCTCGTTCCAGCCGCGCAGCATGGCGAGCGCCCGGTGGCCCGGCACGGTTGCCCAGCGCTCGAAGTGGTCAAAGTAATCGGAGAACTTCTCGCCGGTCGCCTGTTTGCCGTCCACGACCTTGGCGCGGAAAATAGCGTTCTGGCGCATATAGTCGCGCAGCCGGCCGAGAAGATCGGCGTTTTCCGTCATGGTCTCGGCCACGATATCACGCGCGCCTTCAAGCGCTGCCTTCACATCCGCTACTTCGCCCTTGATATAGGCCTCTGCAAGCTTTGCCGGATCGCCAGCGCGGTTATCCCAGATGGCTTCGGCAAGTGGACCAAGGCCGCGTTCGCGGGCGATTTCCGCGCGGGTGCGGCGCTTGGGCTTATAGGGCAGATAAAGGTCTTCCAGTTCCGCCTTGGTGCCCGCCTGCATGATCTTGACCATCAACGCGTCGGTCATCTTGCCCTGACCGTTGATGGTCTCGACGATGGAGGCGCGACGCGCATTGAGTTCGCGCAGATAGACAAGGCGTTCCGCCAGCGTTCGAAGCTGGGTGTCATCGAGGCCGCCGGTCACCTCCTTGCGATAACGGGCGATGAAGGGAACGGTCGCGCCCTCGTCCAGCAAGCCCACCGCCGCCTTCACCTGATCGGGGCGGGCGTTGATTTCGGAGGCGATGAGCGTGGCGAGGCGGGCATTATCTGCGGTCATGAGGTTCTCTGATGTGGCGTCTGGAGCGGCGAACATAATGTCTGATTGTGGCGTGACAACAAGAGGCGGCAACGATTCCACAGGAAAGGCTGACTTCAAGGGAAAGACAGGCGATTCATCGTAGTGACTGCGGCGTCTCGAAAAGCAATTTCTGAGGCAGAACGGCACCATCCGCACACCGTCACCCCGGACTTGATCCGGGGTCCAGTGCGATCAAGTCGTTGATCGCAAAAGACTCCCTTCACGGCGCAGACGCGCCGTGGCTGGATGCCGGATCAAGTGTAACCCGCAATACCAGATGGCAGGAGTAGGCTTTAACCGGGAATAACTGGGAAAATCCGGGAACCTGCGGTTAAAGGCCTTATTTTCTCGGCACTCACGACATCATGAAGAAGGTCTTGAAGGGCCTTCCAAGGAAATCCGGCCGCAAGAACAAATGGCAGGCAACGCGGCCGGAACGAAATCAGAGCTTCCGGCCACTAGCTCTCACAGTGAGCGACTATACCACATCACGCGTCCAGCAATAGACAGCGCAGGAACCTCCGCCGAGGTGACTTCTTCGGGCGGATACACCGCATTGTCACTGATCAACTGCAGAGAGCCATTCATTCTCGGATGAACGCGCTTAACCAGCAGCATATTGCCATAGACGACGCAATAGATGCCATTGTCCCGCACTTCCGTCACCGATGTGTCGATCAGAAGGACATCGCCGTCGCGGATCGTCGGCTCCATGCTGTCGCCTCGCGCCGTAATGATGCGGGCGAATGACGGTTGAACACCGATCGACCTCAGCCACGCTGACTGAAATGCAATTAGTTCAACAGCTTGCTCTTGCAGTGCAAGAGCACCGAGGCCCGCCGAGGCCTGAATATCTAGGCGTGGAACCAGTGTCAGATCGGTACTGTGCTCTGCGCCGAATGACTTCACCTCAAGTGTCATCACCGGGCCGTCCGGCCCATGCACGACAATATCAGGTTCATACGAGCCTGATCGGCCGTGCATGGGCCCGCGATTGGCCGCGAGCCAGTCAAGCGTGACATCGGCGGCATCGGCAATCTTTATGAGCTTATCCAGCCCCGGCATCGAACCATCGAGATACTTTCGCAGCATCGAATCGCTGATGTCCGCCTTTTTTGAAAAGGCATGGACTGATTCGAACTTTGCGATCGCCGTTTCCAACCGTTCTGCGAACGTTGTTCCCATTATAGTGTAACTCTGACCGTGGGTCAGACTTCAAAATTTCGTTTTGCTGTCGAGCAAAACGCAATGAAATCAATGGCCTGACCTCAATTCACACCATAATTGGAAAAATTAAAGTCTGACGCGCACCATAAGCGCAATCGGCTTTACTTTTTCGCACTATGGTGCGAATATGTGTTGCAACAAAGTTTGAACGCCAACCCCCAACCAAACCGACCTTTTGCCGAAGGTCAGAAAAACAGGGAGCAATCATGACGACCACAAAGAAGTGGGATCGGGCAGCCATCAAAGCGGAACTCTTACGGCAGAATAAAACTCTGACCGGAATAGCTCGCGATGCTGGCCTTTATTCCAGTGCGTGCCGTGCGGCGGTTCTCGGGGCAAGCCGTCCCGGCGCTGAGGCTTTAGCCAAGGCGCTGGGCGTGCCTTTCCGCGAGATGTTTCCCGACAGCTACACGCTTGGTCGTCACGACCGAGGCGACACTAGCAGCAACACGAGCGGCAACACCAGAGCAAAAAAGTCGTCGAAGTCTGACGGCGCGCAGAACGCCGCCTGATGTTTTCGTCAGGCCGCGCAACCTTTCCTGACAATCCAGAGTGCCACATGCAGATTGAACTTCTGTCTCCCCAACTGATCGACGTCTCCTCCGACGCGAAAAAAGTCTCCCCTGACGCCATTCAGGCGTTGGCCGAAAGCTTCCAACAGATCGGGCAGCGCGTTCCGGTCGAGGTTATCGCCGGTGCCGAGGGGCGATATCGCCTCGTCTTTGGTGCCAAGCGCCTTGCCGCAGCCACATCGCTGGGCATCGACATATCCGCCATCGTTCGCCAATCGGACGAATTTGCGAACGACGCTCAAATCCGCCTGACCGAGATTTCCGAAACCCTCTATCGCCACGAACTGACAGCGCTGGAACACAGTGTCGACGTTGCCGACTGGTGCGCGATCTGGCGGGCTGCAAACCCGGTCCGGCGCGGCCCGAAGCCAAAGCAGGAATTAAGTGCAGACTCTGCACTAAACTCCGATGACGAGGCAATCGAGACAGCCGCCGCGTTCTCCGGCACTTTCAGCGAGGCGGCACAGCGCTTCCTCAAGATCAGCCGCCGCAATGTTTTCAACGCCCTCAAGATCGCCGGTATTCCGGCCGACCTGCGGGAGCGTATCGCACTGGATGACGGCTTGGCCGACAACCAGCAGAGCCTTCTGGATATCGCTGGCCAGCCCTATGAGCGCGCCGCTCGTATCGTAGAATTGCTCATTTCCGGCGAGGCGACGAACTATGCCGATGCCATCGCGATCATCGACCAAGTTCCCCGCGCCAATCCACTGGCGGCATGGGAAAAGCTTAACGACCGCTTCACGCGGATGAAGCCCACCGAACAGGACGCATTCTTCTCCCTGAACGAGGCTTCCATCATGCGTTGGGTTGCCGAGCGTAGGGCCGCTCGCCGATGAGCAAACGCCGCGACCCTCTCACAAAGGACCTTTTCGAGTGGACGCCGCCGCAGGTGGCAATCCGCTACGAAGAAGGCGTGACCGGTCGCGGCCCGCTCGACAATCGTATTTCCCGCCTCATCGCCCGCGCCCTGCGCGATGCCCGCGATGACGGCTGGCAGCGGTCAGAGATCGCCAGCGCCATGAGCAAATATCTCGGACGCACGATCTCAAGCGCGATGCTCGACAAATGGGCCTCGGAAGGCAGCGGCGAACACCGCATTCCGCTCGATGCCTTCATCGCGCTTGTCCACGCCACCAAAGCCAAGGAGCTGCTCGGTTTCGTGCCGGGCGAGTTCGGTCTCACCGTCATCGAGGACGAATACGCCGAGATGATCGAGGACCAGCTCCTTGAGGATCACATCAAGGAAATGGAGGCGCTGAGAGCAGCTCGCGCCGTAAGGAAGAGAGCACGCCGATGAATATAGCCAGCAGCATCGCGCCATTCCTGCAGTTCGTCTGCCGTGTCGCGAAAAGCCAGATCGTAAAAGACGTTTCCGCCTTGTGGGCAGTCACCTGTTTCATCCTCGGAATGATCTATTTCTCGCAGGTCGCCACGGCGCTTGTCCTCATCGTGAGGGCGACACGTTGAACACGATTCCTTTTACCTCCGAAAAACGCCACCTGAAGGAATGGCTGACCGCCCGCGAGATTGCGGCGGAAGCGCTGCCCGGCTTGCCCACCAGCGAAAGCGCTGTCATCCGCTTTGCCCGCCGAGAGGACTGGCAGGCAGTTCCGTCACTCTGCCGCAATCGCAACGGCGTCGGCGGCGGTCTGGAATATCATTATCGCCTGTTTCCCACGCTCGCACAGGTGGCCTATGTGCAGCGTTATATGGTGGTAGGCAGCGAGCCAATAGTGTCCGACGCCGAGCCGGAAACACCAGCCTCGGCGGCGATGACCGATCGCGCCCGGCGCGAACGTGATGCCCGCTTGGCTGTTGTCGCCGCCTTCGAGACCTTCTCAAAAGGCCTTAAGATATCGGTGCAGGCCAGCATGTTCATCTTCTGCGACCGGTGGAACATGAACATGATCCAAGCAGACGCTTGGGTGAAGGACATCCTGCCGCAGATTTCGCAGCGGTCGGTTTTCCGGTGGCGCTCCGCCAAACAGGCTGGTGCAAAGGACAAGCTCGCCGTCGATCGGTCGGAAGCGCGCAAGGGTAAGGGCTTGCTCGAAACTGCCAATTTCGGTGAGGTTCGCCGCTTCATTCTCGCTTGGATAGCAGCCAATCCTGCCCTGTCTGCCGATGTCATTCGCGGTTACTGCGAGCATCATTTTGGCTCGGAGCTGACAGATCGTAACGGCGAGCTGAAACCTCTTCCACCGCCACGCACGTTCCAGCATTTCATTGCTCAGTTGAAAGCTGATGAAAAGGTCGTGCTCACCAAGATCACGAACCCGGATCAATTCCGGTCGACCATGAAGCTGTCCGGCACCGGTACCTACCGTCATATTGATGAGCCTAACGCCTTGTGGATGATCGACGCTTCTCCGGTCGATGCCCTCTGCCTAGATGGCCGTCATTCGCTGTATGCCTGCATCGACATCGCCACGCGTCGGCTGGTCATCACCCTTTCGAAAACCCCACGTGCATCCGCCGTGGGCTTGATGATGCGTAAAGCAATCCTGAAATTAGGCACCGCCAAGGTCGTAAAGACGGACAATGGCAGTGATTTCGTTGCCGTTTCGATCAAGCGTCTCTTTGCCGATCTCGATATCGAACCGGATGTTTCCGATGCCTATTCGCCAGAGCAGAAAGGCCACGTCGAGCGCGTCATCAAAACGTTCCAGCATGAGGTCTGCCCGCAGCTCCCCGGTTATATCGGCCATTCTGTTGCGGATCGGAAAGCGATCGAAGGTCGCAAATCGTTCGCGCAACGCCTTGGCGCTGACGAGAAGGAATTGTTCGAAGTCGCCCTGACCGCCGAGCAGCTCCAGCGCCATATCGATGACTGGCTGGAATATGTCTATCACGAGCGTGAACACGGTGGCCTGAAAGGCCGCTCCCCCAACGAGGTTGCCGCCGCGTCAACGGCCAAGATCACACGTGTTGATGAGCGCGCACTGGATGCATTGCTGATGCCCGTCGCTGGCAAGAATGGCCATCGTGTCATGCAGAAGCGCGGTATTCAGAACGATGGATTCTACTATCTCGCCGGTTCCATCATGGTCGGCACCGATGTGTTCTGCCGCCTCGATCCGCTCGATATGGGCCGCATGTACGTCTTCGACGGCGAAACCGGCCGGTATCTCGATGTCGCTATCTGCCCGGAACTCTCTGAGGTTAATCCGCAGGCTTACGTCAAGGCGCAGAAACAGATTGCCGCTGACCTCCTCCGCGAGAAGGAACGCGAGATCAAGGCCGATCTCCGAGAGTTGAAAAAAGGTCCTTCCGGCATCGAGCGCACGATCGAGCTTGCCAAGAAAAAGAAGGCGGAACGCGCAGCCGGGGCTGCCAACGTCATCCAGTTGCCCAAGCGCGAACAGCAGCTCAACACGCCCGCCATTGCCGCCGCACTGGAGGCCATGACCGCGCCGAAGGTGCCGCAGCCCGCCACGCTCAATGAGAAGGCGGCGGAAATTCATGCCGCCATCGTCCGCGAGGCCGAGCTGAAGGGCAGTTCCACAGTCATTCATCTGGACCCGGACGCGGCACTTTCCGACAGCGCCCGCATGTTCAAGTGGGCGCAGGCCATCGAGGCGCAGATCGCCTCCGGTGTCGTCATTGATGACGCCATGGCGGGCAAGCTCGCCCGCTACAAGGCCAGCGCCGATTACCAGACGCGTCGGGATATTTTTGAAGATTTCGGGATCGACGCCGCACTGCGCGGCTAGGTCAAGAAAAAGGGGCCGACTGCCATCGACCCCTCTGCATTGCAATAAATACGAGGATCAAAATGACGACACAACCGATGAAAGTCAATGGCGACACAGCCCCGATCAAGAACGTCACTACGGCGCTTACCCTTGTCCGGTCGCTGCAGAACCGCCATCCCCTGCAACCGAACCTTGGTGTGCTGGCCGGTTATTCCGGTTATGGCAAAAGCGTAGCGGCGCTCTATTGCCAGAACAAGACCGGCGCAGCCTATGTCGAAGTGCGCGATACATGGACCCGCGCCAAGCTGCTGCGCTCGATCCTCTTTGAACTCGGCGTCTACCAGCCACGCGGCACGCTGTCCGACATGGAAGACGAGGTCATCGGCCTTCTTTGCCGCGATCCGCGCCGCCCGCTCATCATTGATGAAGGCGATCTGCTCATCAAAAAGAACCTGATCGAGCTGGTGCGCGGCATTGCCAAGGCCAGCGGCGTTCCGGTGATGTTGATCGGCGAGGAGCTGTTCCCGAAGAAACTGGAACATGTCGGCGACCGCTTCCGCGATCTTGTCCTCGATACGAAATATGCCCATCCCTGCGACATGGAAGATGCCCGCACGTTGGCGCGGACGTTCTATCCGAAGCTGTCGATTTCGGATGACCTGCTCGAAAAGGCCAGAACCGAGGGCGAAGGTCGTGTCCGCCGCGTCGGCAACTCCCTGCATAACATTGCCGAGGCGGCTGCGAGGATGGGCCTTAGCTCGATCGACCTTGCGGCCTACGAGGGCGGTAACGGTCTGTTCTCGCGCTCGCGTCTGCCCTCCAGAAAGGAGGCAGCATAATGCGGCTCACTCCGATCGCTCTCAAGATCGCCGTTGCCAAGGGCCAGCGCGTCCTGACAGGCCGGGATCATTACTGGAAGCTGATGATGGACGCAGAAATGCGAAAGCAGCCCTTCAGCGTGGACGATATCTTCGGCCTGTCCAACAACCGCAGCCGCCTGCAGATATCGGAATTTCTCGACATGCTGGAAAAGGCGGAGATCATCCGCCGCACCGGCGAGTTGAACCCCCGTGGCATGGCCTTGTACCGTGTCGCTGCCCGCCAGTCTGCCACGCCGATGTTCAAACGTGACGGCACGCCGATCGGCGACCAGATCACGGCGCGACAGGCGCTCTGGAACGCCATGCGCTCGCCGTTCTTCAGGAACGGCTTCAAGCTGATCGACATTTCCGTTCACGCCTCGACGGACACCGTACCGGTCGCGCAGCGTTCGGCCCGGCTCTATATTTCCTGCCTCCTGCGGGCCGGATATTTGATCGTGCTGCAGAAGGGTACCCGCACAGAGCCGACGATCTGGCGACTTGTTCAGAATACCGGCCCGGCCGCGCCGAAGCTCCTGAAAACCCAATGCGTCTATGACCCGAACGCCGAGAAGATTTTCGGCGAGCCGGAAACTGTCGAGGTCGAACCATGACCCCGACAAAGCCCAAGCCCGACAATCTGGAAAAAGCCCGTACCGCATGGGGCGAGCAGCCCCCGGAATGGATCATCGCACTGGCGGAAGCCTGCAACGCCGAGAACCAGACGGCGATCGGCAAACGCATCGGCTATGCCGGTTCGACCGTCAGCCAGCTTCTTTCGAACAGCTATCCCGGCGATGTCGGCCGCATCGAGCAGCTCGTGCGCGGCGCTCTGATGTCCGAAACCGTGCGTTGCCCGGTCCTGCAGGAGATCGGCCGGGATATCTGCCTCGGCTGGCAGCGCCGCCCCTTCAGCACCGCCAGCGCCAACGCCGTCCGCATGCATCAGGCCTGCCGGAATAATTGCCCTCACAGCCGCATAAAGGAGACGAACAGTGAGCCAGTCTAATCTTCTTTCAGAGCGTTTGCGCGAAACCCGCAACCTGATCGCCGACTATCGGCACGGAGGCGTCGTCCTGTCCAGCGAGCAGGTAGAGCTGCTCGTGCAGTGCCTCGACGGCTGCGCGGAAACAGCCAGAGATTTGGAAATCTTTGTGCGTGATTTCCAGATGGTCAGCCGGGAAGCCCTCGACAGGCTTGTTCCGCCCGCCAGCGCCACGGTCCTGCACATGATGCGTCCTGGCACAAACGTTGTGCCGTTCCCGCGCTCTCCGCACACCTCCTGAAACCGCCTTCGAAGGGCGTTCGAGCGCCCTTCCAATTCCCTTTTAGAACTGAGGAAACGACCTTGAAAAACGCATTGAAGACGAAAACGAAAGCCATCTCCCGCGTACCGCAGAACCGTGAAGACGCCATTTTTGCAGTCGGCCGGATTGGTGTCTTGCGCCGCTCCATCGCAGCGCAGAAGGCGCTGGCTGACGAAGCCATCCGCCTTGTCGGTGAGAAGTTCGAGGCCGACACTGCTGCGATGCTCGAAGAGCTGGCTGAACATGAGCGCGGCGTACAGACCTATTGCGAAGCTAACCGCCTTGCCCTGACCAATGACGGCAAGGTGAAATACCACGATTTCGGAAACGGCCGGATCAACTGGCGCTCCCGCCCGCCGAAGGTATCCATTCGCGGCGTCGAGGCCGCGATCGAGGCATTCAGGAAACTTGGCCTGAGTGCGTTCATCCGCACTCGCGAGGAACTGAACAAGGATGCCATGCTCGCCGATCCCGACAAGGCCCGCCTCGTCAACGGCGTGACGATCTCATCCGAGGGCGAGGATTTCGTGATCGAACCCGCCGAACTCGAAACCTCTGCGTTGAACTGAGGGCGGGCCGATGAAGAATATCCGCGTAGAAAACCCCGCCACACCGGAGGCCTTCATTCAGGCCATGAATGAATTGGGTATCTCCTTTCCGTTGACATGCTCTCAGCGGGACATGGGTGTTCTGCTGGATGCAGATGGTGATGAGCTTCTCACCATCGATTCCGCTGGCGCCATGCCCGACGACACCGTCGCGCTGCTTGCCGCAAACATCGTCATGGTGCTGAACAACGCTGCCGGCCATGTCGCCATTGCCGCGATCGTCCCTCTTGAGCAAGGGAACGCAGCATGACCAGCTTTGCCATCTCCGTAGGGACTGACCCGAACGTACTCCGCGTGACGCCGACCGATGACGGTTTCGGCATCTTTCCAGACGAGGCAGCTGCCGCCGCCCGGCTGATTGCCATGGTGGATGAGCGCATGCATGAGCTTCGCAAGTCGGCCGCCCACGCCCGGCGCATCTTGCGTGCCGTCAAGAAGAAAGGCGGTGCGGCATGAGCGAGCTTCACCTGTACGACAATCTTTTTGATGCGGAAGCCAGAGTTGCCGCCATCTACATGATCGAAGCGCTTGGCGACCCTGACAGCCCGCCAGACTGGCTGCAGGATTTCGTTGACAATACCGATTTGCCGGATGTCCGCGCTATTCTTGAAGCCCATCCAGAGCTTGCCGACGCGATCGATATGAACAAGTTCGAGGACTGCAAGGAGCAGGCGAGCGCGCTCATGGAACGCTGGTCGCTAGTCGGCCGAAAAGGGCTGATTGTCAAAGCTGAGATATGCGTTCGGCGATATCGGGCTGGCACCACAATCTTCTCCAGCGGATGGGGCCACCTCAGATGGCGATGGTTTACCGTAGATGATTTGGACTTGATCGTTCCGACGCTTCTGGGGATCGCCAGCGGGCAACATCATAACTCGATGGTCGAAGGCCAAGCGGCATGACGAGCATCTACTTCTCCGACGCCACCCTGAAATCCTTCTCCGCCGCCACCAAGGGCGGAAAGTCCACGATCAAGATCGAGATCGAGACGGCCGATCGCTACCAGATGGCCAGCATTCTCAACCAGCTCGATGAGATCGAGGCCGAACAGAAGGCAGCGAAAACGCCTCGTAAGGCCCCCTCCAAGAAGACGGATGCGCCCTTGCTGGCGCTGCCCGCTCCCCGGAAACAACTGACCTATCACGGTGACGATCATGAATGACCCTATCGCCAAGGCGAAGGCCGAGGAGGTCCGCCAGTCGCAAATACTCGCTGATGCGATCCACAAGGCCATTATCGAGACCGGCGAACAGTTCGAGGTGCCGATCCTGAATGCAGTTGGTGGCGCGCTTGCCACCAATATTGCTGAAGTTCTGGCGTCGATCTCCGATCGCCGTCACCGGAAGATGTTCCGTGACCAGCTCGATCGCGCCGTTTCTCTCGCGCTTGCGCAGGCCGCCACGAGGCCGATGGCCCATGTCGAGACGATTGTCATCGGAGGGGCGCGGCAATGACGGCGCTGCTGTTCGTGGCCTTCATTCTTCTTCTTGTTGTTTGCGATCTCTTGGGAGCCGACCGATGACAGATATCGAAAACCATGCCCTTTCTGATGAGCAGGTAGCAATTGCCCTGAAGATCATCGGCGTCATCCAGCCTCATAGCGCCGACAATGTCATAACCGCGATGGTGTCCATCATCTCGCATGCGATCAGCCAGTCGGGCGACCCTGTTGGCAATGCGGAGTTCTGGGCGAATACCCTTCGGGAGACCGTCCACTATGCCCGCGAGAATGGCGATCGCCCGTATAGCGGAGGGTCGATCCAGTGAGGCTGTTCCCTGATGTCTGGTGTTTTGGTGACCTGCCGCCGTTCTCTTTCGACTTCATCATGGCCGACCCGCCGTGGCTTTACAAAGTGCGATCGGAAAAGGGCGAAGGCAAATCCGCGCAGGCTCATTACAAGTGCATGCCGCTGGATAAGATCAAGGCCATGCCCGTTCTCGATCTTGCGTCGGAAAACTGCCTGCTCTGGCTCTATGCCACCAACCCGATGCTGTTTCAGGCCTACGAGGTTTTGACCGATTGGGGCTTCGATTTCGTCACGGCAGGTTCTTGGGAAAAGATCACCAAGAACGGGAAGCAGGCGTTTGGGCCGGGCTACGTACTACGCACATCTAACGAACCATACCTCATCGGAAAACGCGGCGAGCCGAAAACCACGAAATCCGTCCGTTCCTCCTTTGCCGGTGTGGTCCGTGGCCACTCCCGCAAACCCGAGGAAGGCTATCGGCACGCTGAAAAACTGATGCCGAACGCCCGGCGTCTTGAGCTTTTCAGCCGGACCAACCGCAAGGGCTGGACGGTATGGGGTGATGAAACCGGAAAATTTGGAGAAGCAGCATGAGCATTCAACGTGCGATTTTTGGCGGTTTCCGCCAGCTCGGTATCACTGAGGAAGACGCGCAGCGCGCCATCTACTCTCGCGTGACAGGACAACCTCGCCTGTCCCTGATGAACGCGCAGCAACAGGACGCTGTCGTGAAGGAACTGCGCCGCCTCGGTTACAAGCCGAAGGCAGTGCGCCGCAATGGCCGCCGTCGCCTCGACGGCCGCTATGCGCCGAAGATGCAATCGCTGTGGATCGCGGCCTACAATCTCGGCATTGTCGAGGACCGCGAAGACAGGGCGCTGGAGGCGTTCGTCAAACGCCAGACCGGTCTCGACAGCGGCCGGTGGGTCAACAACGCCGACGATGCCAGAGCGGTTGTCGAAGCCCTGAAAAGCTGGATTGCCCGCGAGGCCGGTGTGGTGTGGGGCGATCGCAAGCCCTGCGAGGCATACACCATGCGCTACGGTTACAAGATCGCGATCGCGCAGCACGCCATGCTGAAATCCATGCTCTGCGACGGCTTCTGGCCTTCGGTGACCGGCATTCTCGATCAGGAGATCACCTATCGCGCCGTGACCGACAAGGAATGGATCACGGTCATGGATTATTACGGCAAGCTCATTCGTGGCCGCCGTGCACCGAAGACGAAGGCGAGCGCGTGATGGTCGCCTACGGTTTCAAATCCTTCTTCAGTGGCCAGATCGAGAGCGGCCACAAGCGGCAGACGGTACGCGGTGACCGCGCCCGTCATGCCCGGCCGGGCGAGCGCGTGCAGCTCTACGAGGCCATGCGCACCAAGTATTGCCGCAAGATCGTCGCCGATCCGGTCTGCACCCATGTGGTGCCGATTGAGATCGTGGTGAGCGACCTGATCAACGAGCTGATCGCCAGCATCGTCATCGGCGGTGTCCATCTGCACCGGACAGAGGTCGAGGCGTTCGCCCGCCGTGACGGCTTTGCGCCCGAGCTGCTCGGCAACAGCTATCCGGTCAAGCTCTACGGCCGAACGGCGCGAGAGACGATGGGCCGGTTCTGGATCGCCAATCATCCCGGCGTCTCCAAGTTCACCGGCGTCCTGATTCGCTGGCAACCGGAGGCACCGACGCCATGAACCGGGACGTCTCTCCCATGACCGTCATGCCGCTCTTCGGCTGGCCGGAGCAGCGGGAGATAGACGTTCTGCAGACGAAGCGGGACGAACTGGCGGCACGCGCCGCCAAGCTCCCGAGATTTTCACACAAACGCCTAGAGCTGGAAGTGCGGCTGAAAGCCTTGACCGAAGAACAACTGAGATTATCGAGCAGGATCAATCATGGAAGATGACCGTTTCGCCCATCTGCCCGTGGTCATGCGCGAGATCGCCGAGGTTGCCGGTCTGGAAGCCGCATGGGCAATCGTTCAGGCGCAGGGCGGCCGTGTGGCCTATATTCCGGCGAAGGCCGTGCCGGGCCATTGGCTGACCGAGCTGGTCGGCATCGAGGCCGCCGCCAAAATATGCAATTTCTACAAGGCAGGCGATTCCGGCTACCGTATTCTGGTCCCGATTGCCAAGGACGCCGCGAAGCGGTTAAGATTGGTCAAGGCACTGGCTGACGGCATGTCGGCCCCGGATGCTGCAGCCGCCGCTGGCATGCATGTGCGCTCAGCCTTTCGCGCCCGCAAGCGCATGAAGCACAGCGACGACGATCAGGGCAGTCTTTTCTGAAGAAACATAGGCTGGCACTGACAGTGTCAGGGGCGCGACGGCACAACCTTTGAAGCACATTTGAACGGATTTCAACGAACCGTTCAAGGTGCTTTTTTTATGTCTCCCAACGTCAGTCCGAAAGGACGGAAATTCATCTACGGACACGAAGGCGTCGTCCTGAAAGCCTATCGTGACGTTGTCGGCGTGTGGACGATCGGCCCCGGCCTGACCGCTGCCTCCGGTGTCATCACGCCCAAGGCGGGCATGACGATTACTTCCCAAAAATGCGATGAGCTGTTCGATCTCGCTGTCGGACACAACTATCTGCCCCGCGTGGTGAAAGCGCTCGGTGCGAATGTCAGCCCTTTCGCGATCGACGCGGGCGTCTCTTTCGACTGGAACACCGGCGCAATCCACAAGGCCTCTTGGGTAAAATCCTTCCTTGCCGGGAAAAAGGACGAGGCCCGTCAGCGCCTCGGCCTCTGGAACAAGGCAGGCGGCAAGGTCCTGCGCGGCCTGACGCGCCGCCGTGCTGAAGAAGCGAACATCCTGTTGCTCGGTAAATATCCCGCCGACATCGAGGCGGCATCCGTGATCATTCCCGACACGGCCCGGTTTGCTGTTTTTGTGGTGTCGGTGACGACGCCGGAAATCGAGGAGGTCAGAACCGGTCTCACCAGTATCGGTTTTGATGCTGGTGTCGTGACCGGCAAAATCCTCCGATCGGCGGTTGAAGGCTTCCAGAAAGCCTACAATCTCACGGTCGACGGCAAGATCGGCAGGGCAACCCTGTCCACCCTGCAGCGCGAAGTGGATGCCCGACGCAAGGCAAAGAGCGGTGCGGTAACGACCGCTGCCAGCACCACCGTCGCGGCAGGCGATCAGGCCGTCAGCACTGTCACCACGCCAGCGCCCGCCGATCCGACTTCCGTTGTACCGGATCATCTCGCTTCATGGATCGGTGGCGGCATCGCCGTGATCGCCGTCGCCTATCTCGCATGGCAGGCGTACCAGTACCGTGACATCATCGCCGTGCGCGTGGCCGACAAGGCCCCGCGTCTTGCGAACTGGCTGCGGAGCTTCTGACATGAGCGCAGCCATAACCTCCATTCTTATCGGGGCCGCCGCGAAAGTCGGCGCTCCCATCGTCAAGGGCGTGCTGGAAAAGCACGTTGGCGGGCTTGCCGGCACGTTGGCCGGAACCGTTGTCGATCAGGTTGCCGAGCGCCTCGGTGTCGAGCCGGAGGCCCTGCCGTCCGTCGATCAGACTGAGCTTGGCGACGCCGTCAGCGAGGTCAACGCCAATATGCCGGAGCTGATCGCCCTCTATGAAAAGGGACTTCAGGGACAGTTCGCGCTCCTCCAGGCCGAGCAGGCCGAGGGCTTCTGGCAGAGCGCGTGGCGCTGGGGCTGGATGTACCTGCTCGCCTTTCTGTGGATTTGCGCGTTCCTGCTTTTCCCGGTTCTACGCGTCTTCGGCGTCTATATCGACCCGATCGACAGCGCCACGCTGATGACGCTGACCGGCTGGTTTATCAGCCTCTACATGGGCGGCCACACGCTGAAGGAATTCGGCAAGCAGGCGGTCGAGGCCGTCAAGACTTGGAAGCGCACTCCATGAATTTCGGTGGAAATGCTGCTTTTGAGCAGGCCGAATTGCGCGCCGAACAGGAACGGGAGGCCGCGATCGCCGACGCCTCCCGCACCTTGCGCGGCCCCGGCACCATGCAGTGCGAGGATTGCGGCGGCGATATCGCCCGCGAACGCCGCCTCGCATTGCCATCCGCCACACGCTGCATCGTCTGCCAGACCATGCTGGAGAGATCGCGAGTATGACCACCGCAGAAATAGCCCTTTATTGCAGCCTTGCCCTCTCCGCCATTGCGATATTTGGACACGTGAAAGGCTGGATGAACACGGGCGAGAAGCAACTGACAGAAGATGTCGCTGCCCTGAAAAAACAACAGGCGGCCGATGTTGCGGCGCTGAAAAGCGAAGACGAGTCGCACGAGAAAAAGCTGATCGAACACGACCGCCGCATCCAGTCGGTCGAGAGCGACATGAAATATCTGCCCGACCGGGAAAGCCAGCACCGGCTGGAGCTGGCGCTCGAAAAGGTGAACGGGCGTCTCGACACCCTCAATGAAACCCTCAAGCCGATCAAGGCGAACGGCGAGGCTATGAACGAACTGCTGTTGGAAAGGGCGCGACAGGCCAATGTCTGATATCGGTGTGGATTGGGCGCGGATGCGCCGCGAGCGTGCACGGCTCATCATCCTGAAGGCGCTTGCCGAGCAGGTGAATGGTTCCTTGGACAGCAGCATGATCGAAGAAATCATGCCGAGCTTTGCCATCCGGGAAACACGCCTCTGGATACACGAGCAGATGGAGTATCTGGCGGAACGGGACGCGGTGACGCTCACCAAGGCCGGAACGGTCATGATTGCCACGCTCAATAAACGTGGCCGCCGCCATCTTCAGCGCGACATTGCTATTGAAGGCATCCTGCGCCCCTCCGAGCCGGGTGAATGACCATGGGTCGCGGTCGTCTATCCGGCATTGAGCTGTTGCCTGAAGCCTGCGCGGATGTTGTCGCATGGGCCGCCGAGGAACTTCAGAAGCGTGAGCGAACGCAGACGGAAATCTTTGAGGAGTTCGTCGGCAAGCTTGAGGCGCTCGACCAAGAATACCGGGGCGAGCTGGAATTCACCATTCCCTCATTCTCGGCCTTCAATCGCTATTCGATCCGCCTTGCAACGCTGACCCAGCGCCTCAACCAGACGCGGGAAATCGCCACGACGCTTGCCAGCAAGTTCGATGCCGCCGCCTCCGACGATCTCACGTTGATCGCCTCCGAGGCGATCAAGACGCTGGTGTTCGAGCTGGTGACGGCCGGAGGCGAGGCCGGGTTCGATCCCAAGGGCGCGAAGGCTCTTGCCGACGCCCTGTTTTCGGCAACCCGTGCGCAGGGCGTCTCGACGGCCCGGCGTCAGAAGGTCGAGGCCGAGTTTTCCAAGAAGGCCGAGAACGTCATCGACAAGGTATCGAAGGAAATGGGCCTTTCGTCCGAGCGCGTTGCGCAGCTGCGCCGTGACTTCCTCGGCGTGCGGCCGGAACACAAGACGGAACCCGAAACCGTCACCACCAGAGGATCGCAGGAATGATGGAAGCTGCCCGCCCAGAGCCGTGCAGCCGGTGCGGTGGCGTCGGGCAGGCTGTCAAACGCATCAACCGTCGCCGGGACGGCACGATCTCCAGCGTCGTCTATGATCTGAAGGTGATCTGCAAGCCGTGCAAGGGCAGCGGCCTTGCCTGCATGGAGGTGCGTCGTGACTGAGGGTGAACTGCCCGGCCTGCCGCGTGGCAAGTGGGACGGCTCGACCGTTCTCGCCAGTCTGGCTGACTTGCCTCCCGAATTGCCCCGCGGCGCGGATGTACCGGACGATCTTGATCCGCTCGCCGAAGGCGTGCTGATGAAACATCAGTCCGAGTGGCTCGCCGACGATTCCGATCTGAAGCTCGGCGAGAAAGGCCGACGCACCGGCATTACCTTTGCCGAGGCGACCGACGCGACCCTGATTTCGTCATCGGCACCCAGCGCCGGTGGCCAGAACTATTTCTATATCGGCGACACCAAGGACAAGGGCCGCGAATTCATCGGCTATGTCGCAAAGTTTGCGAAAACGATCGCTGACGATCTCGGCCAGATCGAGGAATTCCTGTTTGAAGACGAGCTGAAGGACGGCTCGACCCGGTATATCGCCGCCTACCGGGTGCGCTTCCGGTCGGGTTATCGTGTCGAGGCGCTGTCGTCGCGCCCGGAAAACATCCGTGGTCTGCAGGGAACTGTCTGCATTGACGAGGCCGCCTATCACCGCGACGTGCGCGGCGTGCTCGATGCCGTCAACGCGCTGCTGATATGGGGCGGCAAAATCCGCGTGATCTCGACCCACAACGGCGTCCTCAATCCGTTCAACGAACTGATCCGGGAAGCGCACGCCGGAAAAATCCCGTTCTCGGTCCATCACATTCCGTTCGCGCTCGCTGTCAAGAACGGCCTCTTCCGGCGCGTCTGCATGCTCAAGGGCGAAGAGTGGACCCAAGCGGGACAGGACGCATGGGAAAAGAAAATCCGTGGCTCCTACGGCGTTCGTCTCAGCGCCATGCGGCAGGAGCTGGACGCGATCCCGGCCGATCAGGCGGGCGCAGCGCTCACCCGCGTCCAGATCGAAAGCCGCATGGAGAAGGATATCCCGATCCTGCGCTATGCCCAGACCGACGATTTCAAGAACTGGGGTGAAGAGGACCGCACGGCCGAGGCGCTGAAGTGGTGCAAGGAAAACCTGATCGCCATTCTGGAGCGGCTCGACCATCGCCGTCAGCATGTGTTCGGCGTGGACTTTGCCCGCAGCGGCGATGCCACCGCGATCGTGTTGATGGAGATCGGTCAGGACCTCGTCAGGCGCACCCGCTTCATTGTCGAGCTGCACAACATGCCGTTCGACCAGCAGCGCGAAATCCTTTTCTATGTTTGCGATCGCATTCCAAGCCTTGCCGGTGGCGCGCTTGATGCCGGTGGCAACGGTTCGTATCTCGCGGAAAAAGCGACCCAGAGATACGGCTCCAGCATCATTGAGGTGAAATTCTCCGAACAATGGTATCGCCGCGAGATGACCGCCTATGTCGCGGCATTCGGCGACCAGACGATCGTCCTGCCGCTTGATGCCGATGTTCTGGCCGACCATCAGGCGCTCGCCTATGTCAGCGGCGGCTATATCAAGGTGCCGGACGGCCATCGCTTCAAGGGCGCGAACGGTTTCAACCGTCACGGCGACACCGCGATCGCCGGAGCCTTGGCCTATTTCGCATCGCGATCCGAACTTGAATACTTCGGTTACACCACGGTCGATGAACTGGACACCATGGACGGCGTCCAGCTCTTCGAGGCGGTATCGACCGGAGACGCTCTTATCCCGACATTGAATGGAGGTCTTCACTGATGGCCACGCCACCCCGGATCATCGACCAGTGGGGAAACCCGATCTCGACCACAGACCTTGAAGATGAATTCGCCGCCCCCACCTTGGGCGGCATTCATTCTGTATGGCAGGAAACCATTGTCAGCGGCCTGACCCCGCATGCACTTGCCGAGGTTCTGCGGCAGGCAGGTCGCGGTTATCCCGACCGCTTCTTTTCGCTGGCGACCGACATGGAGGAACGCGACCTGCATTATGCGGCGGTGCTTGGCACCCGCAAGCGGGCGCTGACCGGGATCACGCCGCTTGTCGTTCCCGCGTCCAGCTCGGCCGAGGATGAAAAGATCGCCGACGCCGTGCGGGAAATGATCGGCCAGCCCGAGTTCGTGGACGATTATCTGACCGACCTGCTCGACGCCTTGGGCAAGGGCTATTCGGTTGTCGAGACCATATGGGACCGCAGCGCCAAGGAGTGGTGGCCGAAGCGTTATGAGTGGCGCGACCAGCGGCATTTCGTGATCGACCAGCGCGACGGTCGCACGCTCCGCCTGAAGGACAGCAGCATTGAAGGCGTTGACCTGCCGCCCTTCAAGTTCTCAATTCATCGCCCGAAGCTGATGTCCGGCCTGCCGATCCGCGCCGGTCTCGCCCGGCTGGCGGCGTGGGCGTTCCTCTACAAGAGCTATACGCTCAAGGACTGGATGGCCTTTCTGGAAGTTTACGGCATGCCGCTTCGCGTCGGCCGCTATAGCCGCAATGCCAAGGATAGCGAGAAGCGCGTGCTTCTGACGGCGGTGCGCAACATCAGCTCGGACGCAGCAGCCATTATCCCGAAGGAAATGGAGATCGAGTTTATCGAGGCCAAGGGTGGCACCGGCAATGCCGTCTTTTCGGCCAAGGCGGAATATCTCGACCGGCAGATTTCCAAGGGCGTCCTCGGTCAGACCATGACCACGGATGACGGCTCCTCGCTTGGTCAGGCGGCCGTGCATGAAAACGTCCGTCATGACATTGCCCGCGCCGATGCTCGCCAGACGGCGGTGACCGCAAACCGCGATCTTATCCGGCCGTTCGTGGACCTGAATTTCGGGCCTCGGGACAAATACCCGACGATGGTCATTCCCATCACCGAAAACGAGGACATCAAGGCGCTTGTCGAGGCGGTGACGGCGCTGGTGCCGCTCGGCCTTGAAGTTTCCATGTCCAAGGTACGCGAGCGCATCGGTTTCGAGGAGCCGGACGAAGATGAAAAACTTCTCAAAACCGTTGTGCCTGGCACAGCCCTGCCGAAGCCCGAGGAGCCGCCAGCGCCGGGGAAAAACAACCCGCTGAAGCCGAAGGACAGCGCGCAGGCCCGCGTCCAGCCGTGCGCCCATTGCGGCGGTTTTCATGCCGTCGCGGCTGACCAGCGGCCGGAACTGGAGGCGCTTGCCGACGAAGCGCTCTCGGAATGGGAAACCGATCTTGAGCCGCTCGTAAAGCCGCTTCAAAGGCTCTTTGAGACCTCGAAAAGCTATGCGCAGCTTGAGGCCGGTCTCGATGACCTGATTGCCAAGATGGATGCCGGGCCGCTCGCCGACCGGCTTGCCAAGCTGCAGATGAAGGCCAGAGGTTTGGGGGATATCGGCGATGGGCGTAGCTGATCTCTTCAAGACCGCGCCGAAGGAAGTCACCCGGTATTTTGACGGCAAGGCCAGCCTGCCGACCTTCGACTGGCGGGATATTGCGCCGGAGGAACATGCGTTTTCCTTCACCGTCGCCAAGTCGGCCGGTTACGATATTCTGGACGATGTCCGCTCTGCGATCTCCGAAGCGATCACCGGCAAGACGCCGTTTGAGGAGTTTCAGCGCAACCTCATGCCGGTGCTGCAGCAGAAGGGCTGGTGGGGCAAGGCGCTGGCATTTGACCCGGAGACCGGCGAGGAGAAGCTCGTGCAGCTCGGCTCGCCGCGCCGCCTGCGCACGATCTATTGGGCAAACACCATGTCGGCCCATGCGGCGGGCGAATGGGAGCGGACGCAACGGAACAAGGATTTCCTGCCCTTCCTCGTCTACACCCTGTCCACGGCCGAGCGGAAACGGCTGGAGCATGAAGGCTGGGTCGGCTTCGTCGCACCGGTGGACGACCCGATATGGAACCGCCTCTATCCGCCGAACGGTTGGGGCTGCATGTGCGGCGTGCGCCAGATCTCGCGCAGCGAGGCAATCCGCCTCGGCTGGCGTGAGGACACGCCCGTCATGCCGCTGGTCGAAAAGCCGTGGGTGAACAAGCGTACCGGCGAAACCCGCATGGTGCCGGTCGGCATCGATCCGGGCTGGGACACCAACCCCGGCAAGTATCGCGGCCAGAATGTCTCCCGCTTTCTTGAGGAGCGTCTCGGCTCCATGCCCACCGATCGGCAGCGCATCGCCATCCGCGATATAGTCCGCTCTCCGCTCCTGCAGGCGATGGCAGGCGGCAAAATGCCGAAATCCTATCTGCCGGTAGCGCAGATGCCGGGACCGGCTGTCGAGGCGCTTGGCGCATCCACCTCGGTTGTTCGCCTGTCGTCGGACAGTCTCGTCCATATTCTTCAGGAGCGCGCCGAGCGCGGGCTTGATCTCGACAATATCGAGGCGGCGATCGAGGTCATCATCAATCCGGCCGCGATCATCCGCAGCGCCTCGACCAACGCCGTCTCCCTGCTTGGGAAATCATCGGATGGCTTCTGGTGGCGGCTTGCCGTGAAAACGGCCGGGAACGGTTCGGAATGGTGGCTGACCAGCTTCCATCGCAAAAGCTACGCCGAGACATACAAGGTCATCGAGCGGGCGAAGCGGGCTGGAAATCTGATTGAGGGGGATTGAAAGGCGCGGAGGGTCGGCACTCCCTCGTTGATCCGGTAAAACCGTCCAAGTAAACCTTGCTCGCGCCTGTCATCAATATGCGCCCGAACCCCGAAATTATCAAGCCGGGCTTTGCTCCAGCACCGGATTGAAATAAACGGCCACAGAGCGCGATCACGGGTTAAAACGCTCAATCGCTCGTCCCGGCCGAGAAATCGCCTGTACGGCTTTCAATCCGGCTTCAATTTTGATGCCGTTCGGGTATTCTTCACCACAGATCAGGTTTTGGGAAAGATCGGCGTGGCACTGACAGTGTCAGTCTCTTAGGCCTCCCGCCGTCAGGGCATTAATCGCCCATGACGAAAAAAACCGCAACCGCAATTTTCAGCCTCACCGCAATCGCCGCTTCGAAGGGAAGGACCCCTCCGGAATGGGTCGAGCTGTTCCCGGCCGGTCCCGATATCGATGCGCGGGACGGTCGTCACTGGACGCTCCAGCCGCAGATCGTCGTTGAAGCCTTCAAGCTCAACGATGGCCCACTCGCGATCGACTATGAGCATGGTCAGGCCCATCTCGCACCGCAGGGCATTGCCGCTCCGGCTGCTGGCTGGATCGTGCTTGTCGAGGAACGCGACGGCGGTGTCTGGGGAAAGGTCGATTGGACGCCCAAGGCATCTGCGGCAATTGTCGACAAGGAATACCGTTTCCTGTCTCCCGATTTCGATCACACGATTGATGGCCTGATTTTGCGCCTCAACGGTGCTGGCCTCGTAAACCGGCCCGCACTGGTCATGACGGCTTTGAGCCGTGTCTCCCCTGAAGAAAAGGAAAATCCACCGATGTCGAAGGCAATTGCCAAGGCGCTCGGTCTTGCGGAGGATGCCGATGAAAAGGCTATCCTTGCGGCACTGACTGCGCGTCAGGATGAGCGTTCCGCCCTGTGCGGCCTGCTCAAGATCGAGACCGGCGCACAAGCCGAGGCGATCACCGCCGCCGTCACCAAGCTGCAGACAGAGACCGAAACGGCGCTTGCGTCCGTCAAGTCGAACACGTCTGTCGCCGAGGTCGCGGCCCTTAAGACCGATCTGGACCAGGCCCGCACGGCGCTTGCCGCGCTCCAGAAGAAGGACACCGATCGCGAGATCGACGCCGCCCTCGATGCCGAGATCGCGGCCGGGAAAATCACCCCGGCATCCCGTGACGGCTATCGCGCCATGTGCGCCGAAAAAGGTGGGCTGGAGCGGTTCACGGCTCTTGCCGCGACCCTGCCGGTCATCTGCGCGCCGTCCGATCTGGACAACCGCAACGTCAACACCCGGACCGCCGAGGATGACCGCGACCCGGTCGTGATCGCCTCGCTTGCCCGCAAGTATCAGGACGATCAGGCCGCACTCGGCATCAGCGTCTCGATCTCCGAGGCCGTCCGCCATGTCGAGGAGACGAAGACGAAATGACGACGCCCATTCTCATCAAGTCTTTCCGCGTCGGCCTCGCCGCGATCGCCGGCTATCTCATCGTCAAGGCTGCGGCCGAAGGCAAGGTCGCCGCAGCTGCGGCTCCAACCGACCCGCTGGTCGGCGCAGCCACCATGCTCGGCGCTCCGGCTGAAGGCATCCTTGATGTCGATCAGGCCGGTTGGTCCGAGGTTCGCTGCGGCGGCAACATCTCCTTTGGTGACCCGCTGACCTCCAATGCCAACGCAAAGGCCGTCAAGGCCGTGCCGGTTGCCGGGTCCGTGGTGCGCATCATCGGCTTCGCGATGTCGGACGGTTCCGCCGACGATGTCATTCCCTATCAGGTCGCGCCCGGCGTTCTTTCCACGCCCGCCTAACTTCGAGGACGCTTAATTGAGCACCACCAATCGACCCTTTCCGGTCTCGCCGACACTGACGGCGATTTCCATCGGATATCGCAATCCGGCCGCCACGCTGATCTATGACCGCGTGCTGCCGGAAGTCGATGTCCTCGGCGACACCTTCAAATGGACCGAGTTCCCGCTCGGCGAAGCCTTCACCGTGCCGGAGCTGGAAGTCGGCCGCACCGGCCAGCCCGGCCGCATTGAGTTCACCGGCGAGGAGCGCGACAGCAGCGTCCGCAATTTCGGCCTTGATGATCCTATTCCTTATTCGGATATCAGGGAGGCTGAGAAGGCGCGGCGCGAGAAGCGCTCCACAATTGACCCCGAGGCGATGGCGACCGAAGGTCTCACCAATCTTCTCCAGCTCGGCCGCGAGGTTCGTGCCGCCGCCGTGGTGCAGGACCCCAACAACTATGATGCTGCCCGCCGTCTGGTTCTGGCCGGGAACCAGCAGTTTTCCGACTTCGCCAACTCCGATCCTTATGCCGTGATTGATGAGGGCATGGACAAGACGCTTGTCTATCGTCCCAACACAATCACCATGGGCCAGCCCGCATGGTCGAAGATCAAGCGCCATCCGAAGCTGATCAAGGCCGTCAAGGGCGGGCTGACGGAAGACGGCGCGATCACCAAGCAGCAGTTCGCCGATCTCTTTGAAATCGACATCAAGAACCTGCTGATCGGTGTCGCCCAGGTGAACCTTTCCCGCAAGGGTCAGCAGGTGAACCTCAGCCGTGTCTGGGGCAAGACGATCTCGCTGCTCTACATCGATCCGACGAAAAAGCAGGCGGATGGCTCTGTCATCACATGGGGCTTCACCGCTGCCAACGGCAAGCGCATCGCCGGTTCGATCGAGGACAAGGATATCGGTCTTGAAGGTGGAAAGCGCGTCCGTGTCGGCGAAAAGGTCCGCGAACTCGTCTGCGCCAAGAGCGTCGGCTACCTGATCCAGAACGCCGTCGCCTGATCGGCCTTCTCCCCTGAAACCATCATCGGCCCTGCGGGGCCGGTCGCACAACCCGACCGGAGACAGTGACATGGGAACTCCCGAAGAAGAGAAGGCCAAAGCTGAAGCCGCTGCCAAAGCCAAGGCGGAGGCCGACGCAAAGGCGAAGGCCGAGGCGGAAGCGAAGAAAAAGGCCGAGGCCGAGGAAAAGGCCAAGGCTGAAGCCGCTGCGAAAGCCAAGGCGGAAGCCGACGCAAAGGCGAAGGCCGACGCTGAAGCGAAGGAAAAAGCCGAGGCCGAGGAAAAGGCCAAAGCCGAGGCCGCTGCCAAAGCGAAGGCGGAAGCGGAAGCGGAAGAAAAGGCGAAGGCTGAAGCGGCCGAGAAGGCCAAAGCGGAGGCGGAGGCGAAAGCTGCTGCGGCCGCCGCCAAGCCCGGCCCGCAGGCCAAACAGGAAATCCGTCTTTCCGGCAAAACCTACGCGCCGGGTGAACACCTGCCCGGCGACGTGGACGAGGCCGATCTCGCCACCTTCAGGGCGCTCGGCGCTATCTGATCCGCCTCCCAAGCGGCGCGACCAGCTCCCGCAGCAATCCGGCTGCGGGGGCATCTTCAACGGGTTTCTTCCATGGCATATGCAAGTCGCACCAATATCGAGGATTTGTGGGGTTCCGAGTTCATCGCGGACCTTATTCGCGAGGACGTGGACGCCGAGGTTGCCATTGCCCGCGCCGTCGAACAGGCCAGCGGCGAAATCGACACCCATCTTTCTGCCCGTTATGCGACACCGATCCCCGGCACGCCGCAGGCGCTCGTCATGCCCTGCGTGAACATCGCCGTCTATTATCTGGCGATCCGCCACACCAGTCTCACCACCACGATCGAGGACCGCTACAAGCAGGCCGTCGAGCTGCTGAAGCGCATTGCCGATGGCAAGGCGGGTCTTGGCGCTGACGAGCCGAAGGTTCCGACCGATGACGGCCTGTCATCCAGTGGCGCTGCATTCTATTCCGGGCCTCGTCTGTTCGGCCGGGATCGCCTGCCATGAGCGGTATCGTCACGGAACTTGTCGGTTACGAGGAGGCGATTCTCACCCTTGATGGGATCGAGAACGCGCCGCTCGGCGAATTGAACGAAGGCATCGGCCGTCTCGTGCAGGGCCAGATACGTCACCGTATCGAGGTCGAAAAGACCGAGCCGGACGGAACGCCGTGGGTTCGCAATAATCAGGGAACCAGCATCCTGTTTGCTTCAGGCGCTCTTTCCCGCTCGATCGACTATATCGCCGACGCCACCACCATCATGATCGGCTCCGGTCTGGTCTATGCCCGTATCCACCAGCTCGGCGGCATCATCAAGCCCAAGAACGGCAGTGCGCTGAAGTTCTGGTGGGTCTCCGGCGGCTTTGTCAATTTCGCCGTGGTCAAACAGGTCGAAATGCCTGCCCGGCCGTATCTCGGCATGTCCGTCGCCAACCAGAACGAACTGGTCGAGACAACAGAGGACTGGCTTTCCAGACTGGTGCAGCGATGAGCGGCCGTCTTATCACCTTCCGTGAATCGGTTCTGACCGACATCAAGCGCATCCTGCCCAACCTTCGATCATGCGAGGCGCAGTTCGGCCGCTTCGATCTGTCTGAGCTGGAGCGCGAAATGATCCGTGCACCGGGCGTGCGCCTTGCGATCCTGCGCAGCCCGCTTGCATGGCAACCGAACGGACAGGCCGAGGCCGCGTTGAACATGGTTGCATTTGTCATCACCGAAGGCTCCAAGCGCGAGGAAGACGGCTGGAACATTGCCGAGGCGATCGGCACGCTTCTTCACCCGGCGCAGCTCTGGGGCATGACGAAGCTCACCGCGCCGTCTTCTGTCGTCATCCAGCCGATCATCTCCGCAGCCGTGAAACAGCGCGGCGTCGGCGTGATGTCCGTCGAGTGGAACCAGACGCTTCGCCAGCTCGGCGACGGGCTGTTCGGTCCTGACGGCGTCGTCATCTCCGAATTCGAGGTGAATGGCGAGCAGATCGATATGCCGGAGGCCGGTCATGTCTGATGCCGATATCATCGTCCGCGAGTTTCGCGGCATCTACAAGAATATTGACGATCTCAATCGCCGCCTTGTGGCATCGCAGATGACCGGCCGTGTCGCCGAGATCGATGGCAGCCGCGTGCGGCTGGAACTGGCCGCAGTCGGTGCCAACGGCAAGCCGTTCCTGTCGCCGTGGGTGCAGGTGCAGGAAGCGGCCGGAGCCACCGGCACGAACATGCCCGTCGCGATCGGTGATCCCATGCGGCTGTTTTCACCAAACGGCGAGATCGGCAGTCAGTCGCTCGCGATCCGCGACAGCCACACCGACGATGCACAGAACCCGGCCGGGACGCCGAAGGAGCTGGCAATCACCTATGCCGGGTCCGCGATCCGCATGACGGCCGAGGGCCTGAAGCTGTCGCATGGCGGCTCCAGCATCACGCTTTCTGAAGACACCATCCATGCCCTTTCGGCCCACCTGCGCCACAACGCCAAGAACGTCGGCGACACCCATAACCATGGCGGCATCCGCAGGGGTGGCGAAAACACCTACGAACCAAACGCATAAAGGAGCCTTCAATGACCTCTAAAAAGACTTTCACCGTCACCGCAAAAGCCGGAATTTTTGTCGCGGGCGTCCGTTCGCCCGGCGTCGGCAAGCCCATCGAATTGACCGACGAACAGGCGGCCTATCCGCTGATCGCCGGTGAGATCGAGGAGCCGGGCAAAAAGGCGGAAGCGCCTGCAGGTGAAACAGACCCCCCGCCTGCAGCCAAAGCCAAGGCTGTGAAGGAGTAACCCATGCGGGCCGGTATCGACGCGAGGACAGGCAAGATGCTGCTCGGCTGGAAGCATTGCGTCCAGTCGATCAGGAAATGCCTGACGACACGGTTGGGAAGCCGTGTCCTTCGCCGTCATATCGGCTCGGTACTGCGCGAGCTGCAGGACGGCAATGCCGATGCCACAACCATTCTTGCAGCCTATCGGGCAATTGCCGATGCGCTCAATGATCCTGATGGTGGCGAACCCGGTTTCAGCCTGCAGAAGATCGAGCTGCTCGAATACAAGCGCACCGGCCGCTTCATTTTCGTTCTGACGGGCGTCTGGTTCCCGCGTGGCCACCTCGGCGACTGGTCCGTCTACGAAACCGTCAATACGTCTTGGCCGGAGGCCGCATGAGCTTTCAGATTATCGACCTTTCCCGCCTGCCGGTTCCCGACGCGATCGAGACATTGAGCGCCGAGGCGATGATTGCTGCCTTCAAGGCGCGCTTCCTTCAGGTCTGGGAAATCCAACGTCAGCTTGACCCGACGCTGCCCGCCTATGAGACGCTCGATCTTGAAACCGACAGCGCCAATATCGTCGGTCAGGCTTGGACCTATCTGCGGCTTCTCGATCGCCAGCGCGTTAACGACGCTTTCCGTGCCTTGCTCGCGCCCTATGCCAAGGGTTCCGATCTGGAGGCGATCGCCGCCGACAACAACGTTGAGCGCCAGATCGTGACACCGGCAACCGCCAACACCGACGCCGTAATGGAGGGCGATGCGTCCTTGCTTCGCCGCTACCTGTTGTCGCTTGATGCGCCTGCCTCCGGTTCGCCCGGCCGTTACCTCTATGATGCATGGACGGCATGGCCGCAGACTGACGACAGGACACTCGGTCTTTGGGACGCCCGGATCAACGGTCGCGCTATTCACGGCCGTCGCGGCGATACCGATGTTGTGTTGATTGGACCTTTCGGCCGTGAACCGACCTCGGCCGAACTGACGACCGTGCGCGCCGCTGTTCTCGATCCAGACCGAACGCCGGAGGCTGTCAGCGTTTCCATCATGGCCGCGACCCGCAGGGAATATCAGGTGTCTCTGGTACTGGAGATCGTCGGGACCGGCCCGTCGCCTGATCTGCTGAAGGCCGAGGCGGAAAAGCGTGTGACGGCCGCAGCGATCGAGCGAACCACCGTCGGCGGCGAAATTCCTGAAGGCCTGCTGTCCGGCGCTGCCTATGGCGCCAACATCGTGAAGGTGCGCGACCTCACGCCGGTAGCGATCGAGCCTCATCCATATACCGTGCCGGTCATGACCGGGCTGACGGTGGTAACGGAGGTTCGGACATGAGGGACGTTGCCGCGCTTCTTCCGTCCAATTCCGAGCCTTTTGAATACGCGCTTGCCGGTGGCATGTCCGATGACCTGGCTGTGCCTTTCGCCGACCTGATGGACCCGTACAAGACGGAAGCGCGGCTGCTGCCCTATCTCGCCGCGCACCATTCGGTTGACCTCTGGTACGACGACTGGAGCGAGGAGCGGAAGCGGGAAATGATCGCCCAATGTGCCGGGCGCTCAGTTCTTTATCCCGGCTCGCGATTGGCGGCCCTGAAAGGCACGCTTGTTGGCCTGAAGCGCTATCTGGCTTTCGTGGATGCCGATATCATTGACCGCATCGCCCATCCCGCCCGTTTCACCTTCGGTCGCGCCGTCATCGGCCGCACGCCGATCGCGCACCAACCGTTCACGGCACATTATCTCATCAAGGTGAGCCTGACCGCTCATAGTAATCGTTTCCAGATTGGTCGCAGCTCTTTGGGTCGCGCCTCTCTGACCAGTGTCAGTCTTGAGCCGATCCACCGTGCCAAGCGCGCCATGGTCACCGCCAAGACGCCGGACACGCTCTATTCGGTGTCCTTCGCATGGCGGCGCGGCATCACCTTTAACGACAATATCTTTATCGACGGAAGCCATGCCTTCGGCGGTTACATGGACCGCAAGCGGCTGGATTGAGGGAAACAGACATGCAGAGAACTTCTTTCGCGGAAGCCGAAATCGCCGATCATGCGGACTTCGAAGCGATCGGTTTGCAATCGCAGGACGCGACCGATCATCTTTGGCTCGATGCCATCGGCTACCCCGCCCATTGGGCCGCCTTTACGGTGGCCCGCAAATCCGCGCAGGAAATTACGGTTTCGACCGGGCGCTATGTCGCTGGCAAGATCGTCTACGCGCAGGCCGCACCGAAGGATATGAACCTTCAGCTTCATATCCCGGTTGCTGCATCCGATCAGCGGTGGGTTGCCATCCTCTTGCGTGGCAAAGAAGTCACCGACACGGAAACCCGTCCATTTGAAACATCGGACGATCCCGAGACCAGTGTCATCGTCAACCGCACCACGCCAAAGACGATCCGCCGCGTTGTCGAACTGATCGTGCAGCAAGGCGAAGCAAATCCGGTTCCGGTCAAGCCGCTTGTGGACGCAACGGACGCATGCATCGCTTTCGTGCTGTTGACTGCCTCTGGCGTCGATACCATCGAGCCGGCTAACGGCGACCGCGTGAAAACCCTCTACGAAGTGGAGGGCCGGGTAACATCGCTGGAAGTCGATCTTGATGGCCTGTTCATGCGGACCGAGACGATTGAAACGCAGATCGTCAACATCAAGGCTAAGCTGACGGAAATCCCGCGCCCGGTCATTATCCGTCAGATGCAGCGCGATATCGGAGCTGCCCGCCTGAAAGTTGATCTGCCGGATGAGGCGCGTGCTTACGTTTTCGATCAGGCGCTCACTCTCGACCGTTGGGACATGACCCATGTGGACTGGCTGGCGCGCATTGAGGAAGGCGTGCGGTTCGGCTTTGCCGCCGAGGCGCAAGCCCGGCTTGAAGTCCAGGCGGAAGATGATCCGAAGATCTACTTCCGTGGCCGTCGCATGGTGCCAGCCTTTGACGAAGTAACCCGCATCGCAAATACCGCGCTTGATTCCACGCTGCTGATTTCGCAGTTGGTGCATACCGAGATTACAGCCATCCGGAAGGAAGCCTCGCGCGTTCGTGTCACCTACGGCCCGACGCAGTGGGCTTGCGAAAATCAGGCGGGCTGGTCGGCTCTTGGCGGCGATGCGCGTGTCGGGCAGATTTTCAACATCGGCGGCGAGGAATTCCAGATTGTCGATATCCGTGCCAATGGTGGTCCCGGTCATCAGACCTATGGCGTCCGGCAAATCCGGTACGAGAACTATAACGAGGTCTATTGGGAATATGTCACCGAACAAATCGGCCTTAACGGCTCGATTTATGGGCAGACCTTCCTTGTGGCGCAGCCCATGCAGGCGACCAGCCTTGAACTGTCGTTCGCCCGCGTCGGCAATGATGGTGATGTCCACGTTCTGATCGTGGAGACCACGACTGGCGGCGTTCCGCGATTTGATGCAGTGCTGGCGAAAGGCCTCCTGAAACACGCTGATATCAAGGTCGGCTGGAACAAGGTGGAGCTGCCCATCACGCTACTGGAAAGCGGAAAGCGCTATGCATTTGTGACCGTGACGACTGGCCAGCACGCACTGCATATCTCGGCTTCGAACAAGTACACGGGCGGAACGCAATTCCTGACGACAGACGGCGCTTTCGCGCAGGGGTCGATGGAAACCGATATTTGCTTCAAGCTGAATGCCGCCCGGTATCGCAGTCCGCGCACCGTCATTCCGATGCGGGCGCTCAACCTCGCGGACGGCATGACCCAAATCGACATGCTGTTTGCCGGTTGGGTCCCGGGCGGTTGCCAGCTCGGATGGGAAATCCGCCCTTCCGGCTCGGCCGTGTGGACCGAACTGGATGACGGCGACCCGGCGACAAATCCGCTTGTCGGCCTTCCTGCCTCGGTGGAGTTGCGCATGGTGATGATGGGCACGGCCGATTTGCAGCCGATGATCCAGCTCGACGACAAGGCGATTTCGCGGGTGGCCCGCAATCGCAGTACAATGCGAGCGGTTAGCAAAAACCTGCCGTTCGGTTTTTCCACCACGCATGTCCAGACGCAATACACGCTGGATAGCTTCGATCCGGCGCGACACACCTTCACCCCTGCCATCATGGTCGGCAACACGGTTGTGAACCCGGACGCAACGGTAATCACTGTTGATCCGCAGGTGCCATCGCGTCGGACCTACCTTTCCACCTACACGCTCGGCGCTGCGGCCAATGCTGCCCGCATGCGCCCGGCCGCTACCACCACCAATCCTGTATCCGTGCCGTTCGTGCAGGATGCATTTATTGCCGCGCTCTAAGGGGTTCCCATGGCTTTCAAGATCGATCCAGAAAAGAGCTACGATGTGAAATTGACGCGCGTCGTGAAGCGCGCGCCGTTCACCTACTATCCTCTAAACGAAATCAACATGCGCGGATCGCTGGTTGCAGCGATCATTGCGCAGGAAGGCGACGAGGTGCTTGAATATGCCAGAGAGGTCTGACGGCTATCAGCTTCCATCGTGGCCGAAGACGCTCATTGATCGGCTATTGTGGAATACCACGATGGCCGACCTTCACGAGCGGCTCACAGCCCGTGAGGAACTGGAAGCATCATTCGAAAGCCTGATCGAGCAGGGCATTCAGGCTTCGCTTCAGTACATTCAGGTGAACGTCGCGCCCCAGCTCGTTGAGCTGAAAACCGCGATTGCTCTGGCGCAAGAGCAGATCGACCAGATCATCATCGGCGGAAAGGCACCGGACACGCTCAAGTTCGGCGGGCAACTGCCTGCGTATTATGCGACGGCGGAAGCGCTATCTAGTGGATTGGCCGAGAAGGTGCCAAACGAGCGCAAGGTTAACGGAAAAGCGCTTTCCGGCGATGTGACCTTGGAGAAGGCCGACGTTGGTTTGAGTAACGCCGACAACACGGCGGACAAGGACAAGCCTGTTAGCGATTCGCAAAAGGCTGCTTTGGATGCCCGTGTCAAATGGTTCGCTGCGGGGGATGCGCTGCCTAGCGAGAACATCGGGCCGATCTGGCACGATGCTTACAAGTCTCTGATGACATGGCAGAGTTTCGCGGCGAACGGCGCGGCCTATACGGGCTATGCCAGTCTTGATGTGGGGAAGCCTACTCATGATGCTGTGTTGCGGCCCGGCTTTCTCAAGTTGAACGGGGCATCCTTCCAAAAAACCGCTTACGTCGCCCTGTGGAACTGGGCGCGACATAACGGCTTGGTTGTTGCCTCGGGAACGTGGACTTCTGGCCCGTTTGTCTTTCACGACAACGGTGACGGCACTTTCAGAGTGCCTGATCTCCGGGGCGAATTCTTCCGGTCGGCGGATGACGGGCGCGGAGTCGATAGCGGGCGCACGGTAGGCTCATGGCAAGCCCATATGACCGCCTCTCACTCGCACGGCGTCAATGATCCCGGCCATAACCACGGCGTCAACGATCCGGGTCACGTCCACGGTGGTGTGCAGAATAGCCAGTCAAGCACGGGACGTTCAACCTCCACCGACCAGCCTCCAGCCGTATATTCTTTCGGTAACACCTGGGGTGCGGTGACGGGCATCTGGCTTAACGCTAGCGGGACAGGGATAAGCATTCAAGCCGCTGGCGGCGTCGAAACCCGCCCCCGGAACACGGCCTTCCTCGCCTGCATCAAATTCTAAGGAACGATAATGTCAGAGGCATCAAGCATACCAGCTATCTTCAATTTCAATGCGGAGACAGGCGAATATCTGTTCGCTTCGGTTCCTGACCGTGACCCCCTCGTCAACGATCGTTTTCTCGTTCCTGCGAATGCGACAACGCTTCAGCCGCCAGAGCCACGGGAGGGCTTCATCTGCCGCTTTGTGGGCGGCGTATGGGGTTACTCTCCTGTCGGTGATCTGGAAACGCCACCGACTGAAGAACCTGTCGTGACTGCCGCCATGGTGGATGCTGTGAAAGATATTCGCATTGCGTCCGGCTTTGGCTTTCAAGGCAACGTCTACCAGACGCGGCCAGAGGATCGCGAAAACATCGCAGGCGCGGCCACGGCGGCGCTCGCGGCTATAATGGTCAACGGCGTGCAGCCGGGCGACTTCCGGTGGCACGGCGGCGAAACCGATTTCGAATGGATCGCCGCCGATAACACAACCCACCCGCTCGATGCTCAAACAATGTTCGCGATGGGGCAAGCCGCCATGGCACATAAACAGGCTCACATCTGGGCAGCAAGAAAGCTGAAGGACATGGCTCCCATCCCGGCCGACTACACGGAGGATCAATACTGGCCACAGATGCCAAGTAGACAGGCTTCGTGAAATAGGTCATTAAATAGGCTTCAAGGGCGGTTCAAAACCGCCCTTTTTCATTGCCGTACTGACAGTGTCAGGCTCTCAGCCTATCCCTTTGAAATCTAGTTTGTTTCCAATTCGACCTTTGGAGACGGCTAATGGCACTCGATTTTAATCACGGCGTCCGCGTAATAGATGCTGGCAGCGAAAGCAGGCCGCTTGAGACGGCCGACAGCTCTGCGATCGGCGCGGCCGTCATTGCGCCGGACGCCTCAAACACACTTTTCCCATATGACGAGCCGGTGGCGTTCTACACCCACGAGGCCGACAAGGTGGCCGCACTCGGCACGACCGGCACCGCGATCGACATTATTAATGCGATCCGGGCGCAGGGGATCGAGGCGCAGTGCGTATTTGTTCGTTGCGAGGCTGGCCAGACGCCGGAAGCCACCCGCGCCAAGTTGCAGGGTTCGGCCGCGTCGATGACCGGCGTTCACGCCCTTTCCTTTGCTCGCGGTCATGTCGGTGTCGAGCCGGGCCTTGTGATCGCGCCCGGCTATTCTTCCGGCCGCGTCGAAGATGCCAAAAACCCGCTCGCTGATGCGCTGGAGCAGGTGTCGGAAAAGCTGAAGGCGATCGCAGTTGTTGACACGGGCGGCCCCAATTCCGCGACCAGTCTCGCGTTCAGAGCCGATTTTTCCTCCCGCTACACCTATCTGGTTGATCCGTTCGTCCGGGTTGCTTCCGGCGCGACCATCGTCACCAAGCCTGCTTCGCCCTTCGCGGCGGCAATGTTCGTGAAGCGCGACAAGAAAAAGGGTGGAGCGTACTGGTCCCCTTCGAACCAAGAGGTCAAGGGCATCCTCGGCACGGCACGGCCGATCACCTATTTCGACGGCGAAATCGATCACGAGGCGAACCTCCTCAACCAGAACGGCATTGCCACATTCATTCCGTCCCGGCTTTCGCAGGGTGCCAACGGCCAGTTCGCGACGAACGGTCGCATTCTTTGGGGTAACCGCACCGCCTCCACAGACACCCTCTGGCAGTTCGTCAACGTGGTCCGTACCCGCGCCACCATCGAGAAAGCCATCATCAATGGCTTCCGGCCGTGGGCCAATGACGAGAACCTGACGGCACAGCATGTCATCGCCGTGATGCGCAGCCTGCAGGACCTGCTCGACAGCATGCAGGCGGTTGGCGCTATCCTTGGCGGTCGCGTCTATTGGGACCGGGCAATGAACGGCAATGCGAACCTGCGTCTCGGCAAGCTTCGCGTCGAGTTCGATGCCGAAGAAACGCCGCCGCTCGAAGACCTGATCTTCGGATCGCGCCGCAACGAGGCGTACTTTGACACCCTCGCCAATGAAATCCAGCGCCGTGTGACTGCCGAGTTCGGCGGCACGATCGCCGATTATCTCTCCGCCGCATAAGGGGCCACCATGACACTGCGCATCATTCGGGGCTTCACGCTCAACGTCAACGACAACGTCAATCTGGCGCTCGACATCGAGACGCTGAAGCTTCCAGCGCTGGAAGAAATCACCGAGACCTTCCAGCCGGGCGGCTCGGACATGGAGCTGGACATCACCGGCCTCGGCATCAAGGCGCTCACCATGCCGTTCAAGCTGAAGAGCCACACGCCTGAAACGCTTGCCCTGTTCGGCGGGCCTGCCGGTGTCCGTCAGAACTGGACCGGCAAGAAGCTGGTGATTTCCGAGGAAGACGGTACGGAGCACGAGCATTCGATCGACGTGACCGGCCGTCTGTCCAAGGTCGAGGGCGAGTCCATGGCTGGCGGCAAGGCCACCGGTTACGACCACGAGATCAAGTCGATCTGGTCCTACACCGAATATTGGGACGGTCGCGTGATGCACCGCTTCAGCTTCAAAAAGGGCGGATGGGACATCTGGAACTATCAGGCCATCAATTCCACCCGCCGCTCCATCCTCTTTTCGTAAGGTCTCAACATGTCGCTCGTTTTCGAAGTCAAAATCCCGCTCACCGTCCCGGTCCCTGTCAAGGACACTGACGGCAAAGAGGCCAAGCGGGACAGTTTCACGATGTTCCGGCCGAACGTCGCTCACGCCAAGCAGCTCGCTGTGCTGATTGGCCCGAAGCTCGCCTCGCAACTGATGAGCGACGGCAAGGCAAATATCGATGATGTCGACATCGGCGGGCTTATTACCGAACTTTCCAGCACGCTGTTGACCACGGATGGTCTCGACAGCCTGACCGGGATCGTCGCTTCGATGTCGCGGGAGGACTCGGCTTTTATCGATCAGCTCGACTGGCTCGATCTCGTCTCTGTCGGCAAGGCGTTGCTTGATTTTTTTCCGGCACTCCGGTCCCTCGGGCGTTCGAATACGCAGCCGACCTAGCGGCCGTCTACAAGTTCCAGCCCTCGGAAATCGCACAGATGCCTTGGCTGGACGCTCTCTCCTATCGCGCAGAACTTCCCCGTTTGACCGGAACCGCCCAAAGGACCGAATGACATGGATATCTCTTTTGTCATTCGGCTGATCGACCAACTGACCGGACCCGCCAAAAAGGTGAAGTCCGGCCTTCTCGATTTGGGCCAAGCGGCCAAGCAGGGCTTCTCCGGCGCGATCAAGGACGGCTTTACCGTCGAGAATATCGAGACCGCTACCAGAAACGCCGAGGCGGCACTGCGCGATGCTCGCGGCCGCATGCTTGGCGCGTTCGGGCAGGCCATGACGCTTGCCGCGCCGATCTTCAAGGGCGCGAATTTTCAGGACGCCTTTATCGACTTCGCCAACGTCGCGGAAATCCCGATCGACCGCATGGGCGAGATCGAGGCGCGGCTGATTGCACAGACCCGCACCACCGGCAAGAACAAGACGGAGTTGCTGCAAATCCTTGCCACCTATGTCGGCAAGGGTATGGACCTTGACGAGAGCCTTGCGGCGATCGAGGCGACCGGCCGGGCATCGACTGCCACCAAGGCGGAAGTCGGCGACATGGGCAATGCCGGTTACGCCGTCATGGATAACCTGAAGGTTGCCGCGACCGATCTCGCCAAGGCGTTCGATGTCATGGCGTCCACCGGCAAGTCCGGCTCATTCGAGCTGAAGGACATGGCGCGCAATTTCCCCGAACTGACGGCCAACGCCTCGGCGCTGAAGATGCAGGGCGTTCCGGCCGTGGCATCGCTTGCCGCCGCTCTCCAGATCGCCATGAAGTCGGCAGGTTCTGCTGATCAGGCCGCAAACAACATGTCGAACTTTCTAGGGAAGATCACTTCGCCGGACACGGTGAAGAACTTCAAGAAAATGGGTATCGACATCGAGAAGGAGATGAAGACAGCAGCCGCGAATGGCACCGATCCATTGCTGCATTCGCTGGAGCTGATCAAAAAGGCGACGGGCGGCGACCAGTACAAGATGGGCGAGCTGTTCGCCGACAAGCAGGTTCTCGATTTCCTTCGCGCCCTGATCCCCAATCTGGAGGATTACAAGCGCATCCGTGATGAGGCCGGTGCTGCGAGCGGCGTCATCGACAAGGATTTCGTCAACGTCATGTCTGGCCTGAAAACCCAGATCAAGGGTCTCGTGACCGAGATCGATAACCTGTTTTCTGCAGGCGGCGCATTGCTGCCCGTGGTGCAGGATATTGTCCTTCGCGGCACGGCAATCGTGCGGATGGTCAACGACTGGACCACGGCGAACCCGGAGCTGACGGCGACGATCGTGAAAATCACGGCCGGGCTACTGGCGGCATCGGTTGCCATGCGCGTGGCCTCCTATGCATTCGCCGCCATGCGGCTGTCCGCGATCGGCTTCACCTCGACCTTCCTGCGGTTTCAGGATGGCAGGAACATCGCCACCGGCTGGCGCATCATCGCCGGTGCATGGCGGTTTGCGGCGGGCAGTGCCTCGGCGCTCGGCTCGGCGCTTCTGCCGGTCGCAGGCCGGATTCCGATGCTGCGAAACGCGATCGCCGGTCTTTCCTTCATCTCGGCCGCGAGCGGCGGCGGGCTTGCCGGTTCACTGTCGGCCGTCACAGCCGCACTGACCGCCTTCGCCTCTGGTCTTGCAGGCATCGTCGCCGGGATCACAGCGCCGGTATGGGCGATCGCGGCCGTTCTGGCGGGAGCCGGATTTGCAGTCTGGAAGTATTGGGATCGTATTTCCTCATTCGCGTCCGGTTTCGCAGGGCCGATTGTCGCCTTCTTCAATACCGGCGTCGAGGGCGTCACGAAGGCGCTGTCGCTCCTCGTGGACCGTATCGGCACGGCGCTTAACATCGATCCCGCCTCGATCGCAGCGTTCAAAGCCTCCATGGCAAAGATGTTCGATTTCAGCGCGATGATCGACGCCGCAAAGGAGAAGCTCGGCGAGATATGGAAAGTGATCACGTCTTTCTTCTCGCAGGAAAAGCTGTCTGACTCCGACAAGGAGGCAATGCGTGCTGCCGGTGCAGCGCTCGGCACTGCCGTTGTCGACGGCTTTAAAGCGGCTTTTGAAGCACTCTATAGCTGGTTGACTGGTGTGCCAGGGCGAATTCGCGCCGCTATTGGCAGCATCGATCTCACAGGCCTTTTTAAGTTGCCTGCAATATTTGGCGGTAGTGACGATATGTCCGTTGCGGAGCCGTATCAGCCATCACCGGGCGCTGGAGGAAATCCGCCAGCCGCAGGCGGTTCTACTTCCAACACCACGATCAACCAGAATGTGACGCAGAATATTTCGTCGCCTGATCCCAAAGCTGCTGGCGATGCGGCGGCATCGAAACTGGAATCACTCTCGTCCGTGCGTTCCGGCGCATTTAATGACGGAGCCACACCATGAGTTCAGCTTTGCTCGCCCTCGGCCCGCATATCTTCCAGATCGACCGTCTGAACTATCAGCAGTTCGCCCGGTCGACGGAAGCAAAATGGGCGTCCATTCCTCGTTTCGGAACCTATCCCGGCCGCCAGTTCGTCGGTTACGGCGATGATCCCATCACGATCTCAGGGCTGCTGTTCCCTGACGAGTTCGGCGACAGGGCCGATTTCGAGGCCGTGCGGACAACGCAACGCGCCGCCAATCCGGTCATGTTGATCGGTTGGGCAGACACCAGCTCGACCGTCGCGACGATCTACGGTCGCGTTGTGATCCTGTTTGTTGATGATGAGCAGTCAGCCATCAACAGGGCGGGCCTCGGACGCAAAGTGAGCTACACGATCGAAGTTGCGCCCTTCCATGATGGCGGCAAGCCTGTGGGGCTGTTCCTATGAGCGCCACCATTATCCCGGCCGGAACCCGCGTCATCGAACTTGAAGACCTGAGTATTGACCTCGTGTGCTTTGAGCACGCCTTCAAGGCTCTCAATGATCGGCGCGTGGCGGGCAAACTGGATGGTTATGTCGAGGCGACCCTCGAAGCCAACCCGAGTATTGCCGATCGCGGCCTCCTTCTTCCGCTGGGAGGCACAATCATTCTGCCGGAGTTCACTATCCGGGCCACGTCCACCGCTGTCGTGAGGCTTTGGGATTGATGCGCCATAAACCGTTCATTGAGTGCTTTGTCGGCGGAAAGGCCGTTGCGCCGGGTTTTTATGACCGCCTGTCAACGGCGACCGTCACGGATAATGCCGGTCAGGAAGCCGACCGCATTGAATTGGTTTTTGATGATTCCGGCAATGCGATCCAGATGCCGGAAAAGGGAGCGAAGCTCTCTGTTTCGTTCGGCTATAAGGAATTCGGCTCGTGGGTCATGGGCGAATTCACGGTCGAGAAAAACAGGATCAGCTTCGGGCAGGACGGCGACAAACTGACCATTTCGGGTCACTCGGCCGACATGCGCGAGGACGTTAAAGAGCAAGGCTCTGAACATTTTGATCAGACGACGATCGGTGATGTGGTCGAGCAGCTCGCCAAGCGCCATGGCTATGACGCAAAGGTCAGTCCCGAAATGGCATCGAAGCAAATCGAGTATATCGCCCGCGTCGGGCAGAGTTCGCTTGATTTCCTGACCCGCCTTGCGGACCGCAACCGGGCACTTTTTTCGATCAAGGGCAACAAATTCCTGTTCCTGACTCGCGGCATCCTGCCAACGATCACGATCGACAAGAGCGAATGCGAGAGCGGCGATTTCGAGGTCGAGCCTCGCACCAAGTTCGGCACCGTCGAGGCCTCCTATTTCGACCGCGCAACCGGCAAGACAGAAACCGTCTCGCATTCGACGGGATTGACCGGGCCGGTGCGTCGGCTGCGCACCGTCTATGCCAACAAGGCCGAGGCGGAAGCTGCAGCCGGATCGGAAGGCGACAAGCTCGGCCGGGCGACCGGCTCGGGCAACCTCATGATGTTCGGCCGACCGGAATTGATGGCCGATACGCCTTTGAACCTCACGGGGTTTCGACCCGAGGCAAACGGCGCATGGCGCGCTGGAACAGTCACCCAGACCTTCGCGGCCGACAGTTACAAGACCGGTGTCGCGGTCGAAGCGCCGGAAAGCGGCAAGGAGTGAGCGCGATGAATGAGATTTTCTATCTGGCGATTTTCGGTCTGATCTGCGGAGCCATTTTCCTTTTGGGAGGATTGGGCTTTGCCATCTGGTGGATCGTGAACCACGTCCAAATCGTCTGATTGCGAGAACAGTCATCCGGCAAGCCGGGTGGCCGGGGTGCCTCGTGCACCCCAAGCGACGGGCCAAAGTTTGGCGACCAGACCCGTCCGACAGCAACGTTCGATAACTGTCACACCCGTACCCTGCAGGGCGGATTTGCTGTGACTGAGTCGAGAGATATTTGAAATGGTGAATCTGACGCCGGTGGCTCCTGCCACCCCCGCCGCTCCTTATATCGGTGGAAAACGTGTTCTGGCGAAAGCCATCATCGCTCGCATCAACGAGACGCCCCACGAAAGCTATGCGGAGGCGTTCGTGGGCATGGGTGGTGTCTTCCTCCGCCGAAACCTCCAGCCGCGCATGGAGGTCATCAACGACATCAGCGGCGACGTCGCCAACCTCTTCAGGATACTGCAGCGGCATTACCCGCAGTTCATGGAAACGCTGCGCTATCAGGTTACGAGCCGCCGCGAATTCGAGCGCCTTTCTCGTGTCGACCCTTCCACCTTGACCGATCTGGAGCGGGCTGCGCGGTTCCTCTATCTCCAGCGAACCGCATTCGGTGGTAAAGTCGCCGGGCAGAACTTCGGGGTTACGATGCAAGGCGCTCGTTTCAATCTCCTGAAGCTTGCCCCGCAACTGGAGGCTATCCACGAACGGATGGCAGGCGTCGTCATCGAGCAACTTCCTTGGCGGCGCTTCATCGAACGATATGATCGGCCAGAGATGCTGTTTTATCTCGATCCGCCTTACTTCGGGAACGAAACGGATTACGGCTCCGGTGTGTTCAGTCGAGAGGAGTTCGCCGAGATGGCGGATGTTCTCGGGCAGATTAAAGGCCGCTTCATACTGTCTTTAAATGCCGTTCAAGGTGTCTTCGAGACCTTCAAGGATTTTCGAATTGATGAGGTGGATTGCACCTATTCCATACAGGGCGCTGGAAACAGCAAACCTGTAAAGGAGGTGATTATCTCAACCTCCTATTGATTGGCTTTCTTGAGCCGTGCCACCAGATCGAGGCAGGCAGCATCCTTAGAGGGATAGGCCCCTGCCTTGGTCCTCGCGGCTCCCCGTGCCGCTGTCATCTCGTCAGTTGTTGACCCGTTTATGACCATCGCCACCATGACGAACGCACTGCCGGGGACGCCTTCCGTCTTGCAATTTGCTACTACCCACTCGAAGAGCGCCGCGTCCTGCCGGTTTTTTTCCGATGCTTGCGCGTATGATGTGGTCGGCATCGCCAGACAAACAATAGTGCTAAAAGCTACGAGGAGATGCTTGCTACGCTTGGAGTGCATTTAATGGTTTCCTTTGCCCGAAGGGCGATATCGAAACCACGTTACAAAGAGGTTCGCAATGCCAGAACGAGAAAAGGGTTAAGACGATCGTCTCTCGATCTGAAATTTGTTGCCAACTGATATTGCGCTCCGCGCCATTCGATTTTGCGCGCTACATCAAGTCCGGCATGACGGAGGAGCGATTTGGAGCCTCTATTCGCAGGCTCAATGCGCGACAATCGCCATATATTCGTCTTGACCTTTCGCCCCCCTGCCCTTAACGCCCGTCCCACAAGGTTACTGGCGAATTTGCAGGGGTGTTGACCATGAAAGTTCTGTTGATCGGTTCCGGCGGACGCGAACATGCACTGGCGTGGAAAATCGCCCAGTCTCCCCTGCTCGATGAGCTTTATGCTGCACCCGGCAATCCCGGCATCGCCGACCACGCAACGCTGGTTGTACTTGACGTGGAAGACCACGCCGCCGTCATTGCCTTTGCAAAGGAAAAAGCGATCGACTTCGTCGTTGTCGGCCCGGAAGCGCCGCTGGTGGCGGGTCTGGCGGATGATCTGCGTGCCGCTGGCATCGCCACTTTCGGCCCATCGAAAGCCGCTGCCCAGCTTGAAGGTTCCAAGGGTTTCACCAAGGATCTCTGCGCGCGCTACGATATTCCGACCGGCGCTTACCAGCGTTTCAAAGCCGCCGAGCCGGCTAGGGATTATGTGCGTGAACAGGGTGCGCCCATCGTCATCAAGGCGGACGGGCTTGCCGCCGGCAAGGGCGTGACCGTGGCGATGACGGAAGCGGAAGCGCTTGCCGCCATCGACGAATGTTTCGACGGCGCTTTCGGTGCGGCCGGCGCCGAAGTGGTGGTGGAGGCCTTCCTCGATGGCGAAGAAGCCAGCTTCTTCTGCCTTTCGGATGGCAAAACGGCGCTGGCGCTGGCCACCGCGCAGGATCACAAACGCGTCGGCGACGGCGACACCGGCCCGAATACCGGCGGCATGGGCGCTTATTCCCCTGCCCCCGTCATGACATCCGCCATGGTGGAACGCACCATGAAGGAGATCATCGAGCCGACGATTTCAGGCATGGCCAAGGACGGCAATCCCTTCTCGGGCGTGTTCTTCGCCGGCCTGATGATCACCGCCAAAGGCCCGGAGCTGATCGAATATAATGTGCGCTTCGGCGATCCCGAGTGCCAGGTGCTGATGATGCGCCTCAAGAGCGACCTGCTGCCGATCCTCTACGCCACAGCCACCGGCGCGCTGGACAAGGCGCAGGCGGAATGGCGCGACGATGCCGCGCTGACTGTCGTTCTCGCTTCCAAGGGTTATCCCGGCACTTACGACAAGAACACGCCGATCGCCCATATTCCTGATGCCAGCGCAGAGGCGAAGGTCTTCCATGCCGGAACAGCATTGAAGGACGGCAAACTCGTCGCAACCGGTGGCCGTGTGCTGAACGTCACCGCTTTTGGAAAAGACGTGACGGAGGCCCAGGCACGCGCCTATGCTTTGACGGACAAGGTCGAATGGGAAAATGGCTTCTGCCGCCGCGATATCGGCTGGCAGGCCGTGGCCCGCGAAAAGGCCTGATACTTGCAGCAAACGGTGATGGAGCGAATATTTCGTTCAATTTTTACCAAGTTTGCTGACCCGATGGAAACGAAAGACCAGTAATATTTGCCCGAATATTGAATGACGCACCGTGCCTGAGCCACGGATTTTGCGGTTATTTCGGGGGTTTTTCGATGCGTCGTCTTCTTTTGACAGCCATTATCGCGCTGACCGGCGGTTCGGCCATGGCGTCTTCCATCGAATATATCAATGGCGTACATGCCAGCAATGGCAGCTTTGTTCGCCGTGACTGCTCGGGCTGCGAACCAGTACAAGACAAAACGGCAGCGCAAGGTTATGCCATTCCATCCATCGAGCCGGGCACGCAACATACCGAAATGCGCGAAGTCGATGGCAAACGCACACTCATCCGCACCGAGGCCTGGCTCGGCGGTGCGCCGGTTACCTTCGTCAGCACCAATCCCGCATGGATGTCGGAAACCTCCAGTACCGCAATCGCAACCTATGACGATGCCGAACCCGTGGCGCATCCTCAAGAAGCGGTTTCGACACCTGCCGGTATCGACGTGACGACGAAGACCGCAGGCGTCAAGGAAATCTCTGGCGATAATGCCGCAGCTCCAACCAGCGCCTCAGCGGTCGCCGCACCCGTATTCCCGGATTTCAAATTGCGTGGCAACTGACGGTCGGCACTCGGCGCGTTTCCTGACAAATATCAAATAATCGCGTTATCGCTGTACTTATTGCAGCCCTCGGCAACCATTCGGGGAATAATAGGTTTTCCGGCCGTTATTCTGTCGGCCAAGCTGATAAAGCTTTCGCTAATTAAATATTTATTCAAATTTTTGGCCGCTAAGTGACTTCATGGTGCAATGCAGCACAATATGAGGCCTGGGCGGACGCTCGCTTTTCAGGCCCTTCACCGCGCATCAGGCGCCCTTTCCATTTCCGAAACTTCGGCAGCGCGCGACCTTTTAAGGCCGCGACGCCAAACGCTTGTGAGCGCCCATGAAGAACCTCTCCATTTCCCGCCAGCTTATCGTACTCGTTGTGGCCCTTATGGCCGCCTTCTCCGTGGCGACGTTTTACCAGCTGAAATCCGCCACCGATGCGATCTATGAGGAACGCTACGGCATGCTGCGGACGCAGGTGCAATCGGCCATTTCCATTCTGCAATCCTTCCATGACAAAGAAACCGCCGGAACGCTGTCACGGGAAGAAGCCATGAAACAGGCTTACGCCACCGTCAGCGCCATCAGGTTCACCCCTGATGGCTATCTGTTCGGGTACGACTATGACGTGACGATGAAGTTTCATCCCGATGCCAAGCGGGTCGGCGAAAACTTCAAGGGCAAGCCTGATAGCAAGGGGTTCGCTTATCGTGACGAGCTGGTGCGGCTTGGCCGCAACGGCGGCGGCCAGACGGATTTCTACGGTCCGAAGCCCGGCATGGAAGGCAATGATTACGCCAAAAGCTCTTACGCACTAGCCTTCGAGCCCTGGCAGGTGGTGGTCGTGACCGGCGTCTATATCGACGATCTGAACGCGCAGGTGCGCGGCGAAGTGATGAAGGCGCTGTCCATCGGCGCCGCCATCTTCATCCTGGCGCTTGCCGCCGCCTTCTACGTCATCCGCGGCATTTCCAAACCGCTCGGCGATATCCACCGCGCACTTGGCGAAGTGGCCAATGAAAACGTCTCGCTCACCATTCCTCACACCGGCCTGACCAACGAAGTGGGCATGATGGCGAAGGCCACCGCCTCGCTGCAGGACAAGGTGCGCGAGCGCCACGCCATGCAGCGCCGGCAGGAAGAACAGCAGGAACAGCTCGACACGGAACGCCAGAACAATCTCGACATGCAGCGCGACGAAGCCGCATTGCAGGCGCGCGTCGTCACCACCATCGGCGAGGCGCTGGAGAAACTGGCCGGAGGCGATCTGACCGTTCGCTGCGGCGATCTCGGCAACCGTTATGCGGCGCTGCGCGACAATTTCAACGAGGCCCTGACCCATCTTGATGCCGCCATGGCCAAGGTGAACTCCAAGAGCATCGATATTGGCGGTTCCAAGGAAGAAATCCGCAAGGCCTCCAACGAGCTTTCGCAGCGAACCGAACGGCAGGCCGCGAACCTCGAAGAAACCTCGGCCGCTCTGGATGAACTGACCGTTGCGGTGCGCCAGACGGCGGAGGGTGCAGCCGACGCCGCCAAGCGCGTCACCACCGTCAGCTCGGAGGCCATGCGCAGCGACCGGGTGGTGGAAGAGGCGATATCAGCGATGAGCGGTATCGAACAGTCTTCCGACCAGATTTCCAACATCATCGGCGTGATCGACGACATTGCCTTCCAGACCAATCTGCTGGCGCTGAATGCGGGTGTGGAGGCAGCGCGTGCGGGTGAGGCTGGCAAGGGCTTTGCCGTGGTGGCGCAGGAAGTGCGCGAACTGGCGCAGAAATCCGCCGCCGCTGCCAAGGAAATCAAGGACCAGATCGCTCGTTCTTCCAGCCAGGTCGAAAACGGCGTGCGCCTTGTCGGTGAGGCCGGTGACGCGCTGAAACGCATTTCGGACCAGATCAAATCCGCTAACGAGATCGTCAGCAAGATCGCCCATTCGGCTGCCGAGCAGGACACGACATTGCGCTCGATCTCCTCATCGCTCAACCAGCTCGATGTCGCCACCCAGCACAATGCCGCCATGGCGGAAGAAACCACGGCTTCGGCCGAAGCGCTGGCCGTGGATACCGAAGAATTGCTGAACCTCATCCGCGGCTTCCGCGTTTCCGCCGGCCACCAGCTTCACGGCATGGCAGAGCAGATGCGTATGGCGGGGTGACCACTAACGGTCTCATGCGATTGAAACAAAATGCCGGGCACAGACCCGGCATTTTTATGTGCTCTCCAAAACGTTCCCTACATATTCGGCGGCGTCCTCGGGCTCGACCCGAGGACCCATGGCCAGATTGCATTCTGGATCCTCGCCTCAAGGGCGAGGATGACGACAGGGAGTATTTACCACCTCGGGAAGCAGGCGATGCCGTATTTGCAGCGCCTAATTTCAGCAGGTCAGTGCATCGAGACGATCGATATCGGCAGGTGAAAATACGGCAATACCGGCTTTTCCGAGCAGCGCCGCCGTCACGCCATTGCCCGGATGTTTGAGGCCGGAGAACGAACCGTCATAGATCGCGACCGACCCGCAGGACGGGCTGCCATCGATCAGCAGCGCATGGGTGCAGCCATTGGCCTTGGCGAAGGCCAGCGCCTTTTGCGCACCGGCGATGAATTGCGCGGTGACATCGCCACCGGTCACCTCCAGCACACGGGCGCGGCCCTCCAGCACATCGAGACCGGACGCGCCCCTCTCGATTTCCGCCGGTGGACGCGGAACGGGCATACCACCCGCCATCTCCGGACAGATCGTCACCAGCCTGCCCTCGCTTCGCCAGCGCTCTATTGCAGGGTGGGGTAGAGGTTTGCCCCTGCCGTCGTAGCGGACGGGCTGGCCGAGGAGGCAGGCGCTGATGAGGATTTTGGGAGGCGTGTGGGTCAATGGGGAGTCATCCTGCGGGAGTGGAGGCTGCGGCTTACCCCCCTCTGCCCTGCCGGACATCTCCCCCTCAAGGGGGGAGATCGGCAAGAGGGGCGCTCCCCGCAAAATTTTCACCGTCGAAGATGATCGACACGTCGCCACGATTCGATCTCCCCCCTTGAGGGGGAGATGTCCGGCAGGACAGAGGGGGGTGAACCGCGTACGCAACCGTCGCCTTTCACCTCGAAACCATCACCCCGTAATCTTCGAGAAATCCGCAACCGTTCCGGTCGCCTCGCGGATGGCCTTCAGCAGCGCCAGACGGTTGGCGCGGATGGCCGCATCCTCGTCATTGACGAGCACATCCTCGAAGAACTTGTCGACAGGGACGCGCAGCGTCGAAAGCGCCTGCATGGCCGAGCGGAAATCCTCACCTTCGACGGCCTCCGCGGCATCGGCAGAGGCAGTCTTGATCGCCGCAAAAAGCGCCTTTTCGGCATCAAGCTTCAGCAGCTCATCAGAGACGCCATCGGCAACCACGGTGCCCTTCTTTTCCTCGGCGGCCAAAAGCTGGGTGGCGCGCTTGGCGCCCGCCAGAAGATTTCGGCCTTCCTCACCGGTAATGAAGGCGGTGAGCGCCTCGACACGGCGGGCGATCATCAGCAGATCATCGGATTCCGGTGTCAGGACGGCGTCAATCAGATCGTAACGCGCGCCGAGATCGCGGAGATAGACTTTCAGGCGGTCATGGAAGAAGGCCAAGAGATCAGCCTCAACTTCAAACATGACGTCATCTGGATTTTTTGCGAAAGTTACGTTTTCCGTAACGTGCTGCAGCCACGGTTCAAAAATGCCCGCTATTGGCAGGCGAACATTCCGCTCCAGAATAATCCTCACCACACCGAGCGCCGCACGGCGCAGAGCGAAGGGATCCTTCGAACCGGTTGGCTTTTCATCGATGGCCCAGAAGCCGACGAGTGTATCGAGCTTGTCGGCCAGCGCGACCGTGATGGCCACCTTGTCGGCCGGCAGGCGATCCGAGGGGCCTTGCGGTTTGTAGTGGTCTTCGATGGCCGCGGCGACGCTTTCGTTTTCGCCCTGAAGTGCCGCATATTTGCGGCCCATCAGGCCCTGAAGCTCGGGGAATTCACCGACGGCTTCGGTGCGCAGGTCGGCTTTCGCCAGTACCACGGCGCGGTCTACCAGCGTCTCATCCGCCCCGACAACCGGGGCCAGCACCCTTGCCAGTTCACGAATGCGGGTAACGCGCTCACCCTGCGTGCCGAGCTTGGCATGGAAGGTAACGTTCAGTGCATCGAGCTTCGCCATGCGCTGGTCGAGCGGCTTCTTGAGATCGAGGCCGAATTTCGCAGCCGAATCTTTCAGCGTTTCCAGATCGGGCAGATCGCCCTGGTCGCGGTTCCAGAAGTGGCGGGCATCCGACAGGCGGGCGCGCACAACTTTGCCATTGCCATGGATGATTTCCTTGCCGCCATCGCTTGCCTCGATATTCGAGATCAGGATGAAGCGGTTGGAAAGGCCTTCTTCCGCACCCTGATTGCGGGTGACGAAACACTTCTGGTTGGTCTTGATGGTGAGGCGGATGATTTCCGCAGGGATCTGCAGGTAGTCTTCCTCGAAGGTGCCCATCAGCACCTGCGGCCATTCGACGAGGCCGGAGACTTCTTCCAGCAGGCCTTCGTCTTCCACCAGATCGAGGCCGTTGGCGAAAGCCAGATCCTTGGCGTCGTGCAGGATGATATCCTTGCGGCGCTCTGCATCGAGAATGACCTTCGCCTTTTCGAGGCTCGAAACATAATCTTCGAAACGGCGCACGGTGATCGGGCCGGGCGCATGGAAACGATGGCCATAGGTGACGTTGCCGGCGACGATGCCGTCGATGGCGAAAGGAATGACCTGAGTTTCGTCATGTTCGGGGCCGAACAGGCAGACAATGGATTGCAGCGGGCGTACCCAGCGCAGGCTTTCGGAGCCCTTGCCTTCGATGCCGGCATAGCTGGAACCCTTCGGCATGGAGGCCGGGCCGGAGCGCATGGATTTCGGCCAGGGAAAGGAGCGGATGATGCCGGGCATCACCTCGGCGATGATCTCTTCCGCCGGGCGGCCCGGCTTGTTGATGATGGCGACGTAGAAATCGCCCTTCTTCGGATCGGAAACGACCTGAGCCTCGGAAATATCGTTGAGGCCGGCGCCGCGCAGAAAGCCCTCGATGGCCTTTTCATTGGCGTCGGTGCGCGGGCCTTTCTTTTCCTCGCGCACATCGGCGGAGCGGGCGTTGAGGCCGCGAATATCCAGCGTCAGGCGGCGCGGCGTCCAATATTCACGCGCGCCCTCATAGGTCAGCCCTCTCTCCACAAGCGCATCGGTGACGAGTTTCTTCAGATCGCCCGCCGCCTTGCGCTGCATGCGGGCGGGGATTTCCTCGGAGCGGAGTTCAAGCAGAAGATCGGGCATGGGATCAGGACTTTATCTGTTGTCGGACGATTGCGGTCGGCTTAGCAAGCAACGCGGCAAAAGTCACCAAGGCATTCGGTTAAATTACCGCTGGCAGGCTTCACCAGCCGCCGCCACCACCGCCGCCGCCACCGGACCCGGAAAAACCGCCGCCGCCGCCACCACCCGAAAAGCTGGAGTTGGACGAACTGACGGGTTGTGGGATGGTGGAGGCAATGGTGCTCGCCATGGAGGTGGAAAAGCCGCCGATCCTGTCGCCGAAGCTGCCGTAATTGCTGCCCAAATACCAACCGGGCGCATAACTTGCCACGGCGGCACCTGCGGCAGCTGTTGCGAGCCAGGTCTCGAAGGTGCGGCTCCACGGTTTTTCAACGCCGAGCGCCACGGCATAGGGCAACAGCGTCTCGAAATGCTGCGGCGACATGGCGGGAGCGGCCGCCATGTTCATCCGGTCTTTTTCCGCCAGCGTCAGATAGGTTCTAAGGCCTTCGATGCCGTCCATCAGCTTGCGGCCGAGCGGTGTGGGCGCCCCCATCAGAAACAGGAAAAGCGCATTGGTAAGCACGATGCCACCGATAGCCGCCAGCGCCAGCGACTTGGTGTCATGCGTCACATCCAGCAGGACTTGTGTGGCGATGCCGCCGATGGCTGAAAAAGCCACGAAACCGGCAAAGGCCAGCATGACGATACCGCCGATGCGTTTCCTCAGAGATGCGCCGCGCGAGAACTGCCGGCCGATGCCGATCGACAGGATGCTGAAGAAGAAGGCGAAAAAGCCGAAGACCAGCACGGCGGCAATGGCAAACTCATCCAGATCGCCGAAGACCAGTGTTGCAACGATGAGGGCGATGCTGAAGAAGATGCCGAAGAAAATATAACCGGAATTGCTGTGGTAATATTTGCCCCGATGCTCTTTTTCAATCGCCGCGCGGAACTGCTTGCCGACCTTTTCGACCTCCGCACCATGGGCCTTGTCGATGGTGAGCGTCTCGCCCGGACCGCCGATGGAGGAAAGCAGCGTCTTCTGCCCAGTCGGCAGATCGGCGGCGGCTGCCTTTTCCGTGCGGCGGATGACGATGGAATTCTTCAGATCTTCCAGAACGACATAACCTTTGACCGCCAGATCAAGGGCCGAGGCAGAGAGTGCCGTCCAGCCAGCGCCGGAAAAACCCCTGTTGTCGACATAATTGACGAGAGCCGGAGAAAGGCCCTCCGGCGCATCCCAGCGCGGCACGACCACGCCCTTCGCCGGATCGCGGCCAACGGCGAACCATGCCCGCAGGTAATAAAACAGCACAGCCAGAAGCCCGCCGCCCGAAAGCAGGATGGCGAGATTATCCCGCAGCCACCAGCCCGCCTCCTGCGAGGTATCGGGGGCGGCAATCGCACCCTTGGGCAGCTTGACTGCAACCGTCATACCCTCGCCCACCGTAAACGGGCGGGTGGAGGCGAAGAACACCTCGTTGCCTTCGCTGAGGATGCGCGCATCCTTGCCCTTCGCGCCAAGCGGGCCGGTGAAGACGGCGGTATCGGTGGCCTTGACGCCCTGCGGCAGAGTGATGGTCGCGGAAATCTCCCCCATCGGGAATTGCCAGCCATTACCGGTGACGTTCCAGGTCAGCTCGTCATAATCGCTGAAATAACGGATTTGCCGGGCGGTGGTGTAGGTGATCTGGAAGACATGTTCGCCGGTCGGCAGAAAACGGTCGGCGCTGCCGGTATAGATCCGGATGCCGCCATCGATATTTTCGGTGCGCCAGCTTTCCGGCGTGCCATCGCGCTCGACCGAAACGACGTTGAAATCCACCTTCGTGCGGCGGTTATTCGCGTCCAGCGCATAAAGCGGAAAATCGCGGAAGATGCCGCGCTTGATGTTCTGGCCTTCGGCGCGGGCGGTGATGGTTTCCGTCACCGCCAGCTTGCCATCCGCCGCCACCTCGACGACGGAATGGTAGGAGCGGATGAATTCCTCCGCAAAGGCTGGAAAGGCCACGCCCAGGAAGACGAACAGCGCGAGAAATCTTGCGGCGATGGTCTTCACGGGGCGATCCCTCCTCATTGGCTTCAGTGCTGCGGCTCGGCAGCGCTTTCCTTTTCCGTGTAATCGACGCCCAGCGAGGCGAGCGCCTTCCAGTAGCCCGGATAGGTCTTGGCCACGCAGGCCGGGTTCTGGATGGCGATGCCGCCGATCTTCAGCGCCGCCAGCGCAAAGCTCATGGCGATGCGATGATCGGCGAAGGTGTCGATGGAAGCATCGACCGTCTGGCCTGCAAGTGCGGGATCGGCATGAACGATCAGGTCGTCGCCTTCTTCATGTGCCAGACCATCGCGGATTTCGTTGAGGCCGAGCGAAACGGCACGGATACGGTCGCATTCCTTGACGCGCAGGTTGGCGATGCCGACGAAGCGCACCGGCGTTTCGTTGAAGGCAGCAAGAACCGCGATGGTGGGAATGGCGTCCTGCATCTGCGAACCGTCGATTTCGGCGGGCAGATGCGGGAACTTGGCCATGACGTCGTAGGCCTTGGCATCCGGCTGGGTGAACTTGTCGGCGGGCGTGCCGATATCGATCGCACCACCTGTCAGAAGTTCCGCGCCCCAGAGATAGGTGGCGGCGGAGGCATCCGGCTCGATGTGGAAATCCGTCGCGGTATAGCCGGTCGGATGCACGCGCCAGATGGCGTTGCTGACCCGCTCAATCTTGGCACCGAAGGCTTCCATGGCTGATGTGGTGAGGTCGATATAGCCTTTCGCGCCGATTTCCTCACCCTTGAGGATGATATCGACAGGCTTGTCGCCGCAGGCGGCGGCCATCAGAAGTGCCGACACATATTGGCTGGACAGGTTGGCATCGATGGTGACGCTGCCCTTCGGGAAACCCGTGCCCTTGCCGCAGACGGTGACGGGCGGGCAACCGGTCGGCGCTTCCGCTTCGACGCCGAGCGAACGCAGCGCCTCCACCAGCGGCATGATCGGGCGTTTGCGCATATGCTCGTCGCCATCGATGATGACGGCACCATCCACAAGTGCGGCAGCGGCAGTGAGGAAGCGCGTGGCGGTGCCGGCATTGCCGAGGAAAAGCGGCTTTTCCGGCTGTTGCAAAACGCCCGTGCCTTCCACCACGAAGGTCGTGGCATCAGGCTCGGTTACCTTTACGCCCATCTCGCGCAGGGCTTCGGCCATATAAAGCGTGTCATCGCTTTTCAGTGCGCCGGTCAAACGGCTTTTGCCCTTGGCAAGACCAGCCAAGAGAAGCGCACGGTTGGTGATGGATTTGGAGCCGGGCGGTTCGACCTTGCCGGAAAGCGGGTGGTCGGGCGGGGTGATGGTCAATTCGATCATGATTGTCGTCTTGTCAATGAATGCGGCGAAGAGCCGGATTATCGGAATTTGAGCGGGAGGTTTTAGGCCGCGGGGGGCAGTACCCTTAGAACTTCACTGTCGGCACGGCGCGGTCAGCCGGGTTCTCGATCTCGAAATAGGGCGCCTTGGCAAATCCGAACTGGCCTGCAACCAGATTGGAGGGGAAGCTTTCCACCTTGACGTTGAGATCGCGGGCGGCGCCATTGTAATAACGGCGCGACATCTGGAGCTCGCCTTCGATGGTTTCAAGCGAACGCTGCAATTCCAGGAAGTTCGTATTGGCCTTGAGATCGGGATAGGCTTCGGCGAGCGCGAAGAGTTTGCCGAGCGCCTGCGACAGCAGCCCTTCCGCCTGGGCGCGGCCTTCGACATCCCCTGCCGGCACGGCCTGCGCCCGGTTGCGCATGGCGATCACCTCCTCGAAGGTGCTCTTTTCATGTGCCGCGTAACCCTTCACGGTCTCGATGAGGTTGGGGATGAGATCGGCGCGGCGCTTCAGCTGCACGTCGATGCCCGACCACGCCTCTTCCTTCATCTGCCGCGCCTTGACCAGCCCGTTATAGATGAAGACGACATAAAGCGCGATTGCCGCGATGATTGCCAGCGTGATGAACATGAATTGCGATTCCCAGCTTCGATGCGCGCACGATAGCCGCTCATTCCCGCAAAGTCATGAGGCTTCGGTCATTCTCTGTGTTTTTGCCGGAAGAGAGACGCTGCGGGAAGCAAACACCCGTTATTTATAAAAGACGGTACAATATAATTTCAGACCGGATACCTTGCGTACAAAAAGAGTATAGGAGGCAAGCCTGTAGCCGCGCTCGGCCCAATATTCCTTGTTTCCTTCCAGATGATTCCAGCCGTCAATGACCCAGTCGAGCATTTTCGTATTACGCGTGTAGTGCATGCGAACGAGCGCGCTGTCCACATCGAGAGAGCGCTGGCCGCTATCCTTGCATTCCATGCGGGTGACGATCATTCCGAAAGAACGCAGTTTGTCGGCGCGGGCAAAGGCATCCTTGCCGCTCATCCAGTCTGTCGTTTCCGCAGCCGCGCCATTGCCGAAAATGCATCCGAGTGTAAGCACAAATAAAAAACAGAAATTTCTAATATTATTCACGGTTAAACCCACTGCTCTATTAAGGATACCAATCCACACAAAATAAAAGGCCGTCAAGAACGGCCTTCCATTTTCATTAAAAGTTCGGCTTGAACCCGCCTTCAAAAATCAGGCGGCCCTGTTCCAGTTCAGCCCGCCCGCATCCGTCAGCAGGAAGGCCTCGCCGCAGGCTTTCGCCAGCGTGCGCACGCGCAGGATATAGCTCTGGCGCTCCGTCACCGAGATCACGCCGCGCGCATCCAGAAGGTTGAACACATGGCTTGCCTTGATGCACTGGTCATAGGCCGGGAAAACGCATTTGTGCAGGCGCTGGTTGTCGTTATCATCAGGCGCGCCGGCGGCGAGCAGCGCCTGGCATTCTTTTTCGGCGTCGATGAAATGGCGATGCAGCATGCCGGTATCGGCAAATTCGAAGTTGTGGCGGGAATATTCCTGCTCGGCCTGCAAAAAGACGTCGCCATAGGAAATCTTCTCTTCACCCTCGCGGCCGTTGAAGTTCAGGTCGTAGACATTGTCGACGCCCTGAACATACATGGCCAGACGCTCCAGACCATAGGTCAATTCGCCGGCGACCGGCGAGCATTCAATGCCGCAAACCTGCTGGAAGTAGGTGAACTGCGACACTTCCATGCCGTCGCACCAGCATTCCCAGCCAAGACCCCAGGCGCCGAGCGTCGGGCTTTCCCAATCGTCCTCAACGAAGCGCACATCGTGCAGCAACGGATCGAGGCCGATCGCCTTCAGCGAACCGAGATAGAGTTCCTGCAGGTTCGACGGGTTGGGCTTCAGAATGACCTGGTACTGGTAATAGTGCTGCAAACGGTTGGGGTTTTCGCCGTAACGACCGTCGGAAGGACGACGCGATGGCTGCACATAGGCGGCCTTCCACGGCTTCGGCCCGAGTGCGCGCAGCGTCGTTGCCGGATGAAATGTACCCGCGCCCACTTCCATATCGTAAGGCTGCAGCACCGCGCAGCCCTTGTCGGCCCAGTAATTGTGCAGCGTCAGGATCAGCGCCTGAAAGGAACGCTTCGGGTTCATATGGTCTGGAATATCGGTCATTTTGCAGTCATCGCGGCGTTAGGAGGACAAGTAAGCACTGACTTACTTCGGATGCGGACACGTGCCACGGCATGGCGTGGGGGTCAAGGTTTTATGCATAAAGCCGCCTTCGGCCCTCGGCTGATCAGCCCGCAGCTTCTGCGCGTGAACTTGCGACACCGCGATCGGCGAACTTTCTGAAAAGCCTGATGACGGGCTTTTCGAACAGAATATGCGCCGCAATAGACACAGCCAGTGCAACAACAACGATCACGATGCTCGCCGCAAAGCCTGGCGCAATGACCTTCAGGACTATCGAATTGACCAGACCATGCAGGAGATAAAGCGCATAGGAGGCGTCGCCAACAATTTCGAAAGGCTTCAGCCACGATTCCGGCCAGCCCCCGGCTCTTTCGATCCAGACACAACCCGCGACGAGCAGAAAGGCAGGCAAACCCCAGCTCACTATGCGCAAAAGGCCAAATTGCTCACCGATACCGGCCGCGAAAACAAAACCGACAAAAGACAGGGCCAGAGCGGCGATGCCACTGCGCATGCCCGCAAAGGCAATCCGGGACAGGATAAGCCCGGCGAGGAATTCCAGCAGCAGGGGCGATGCCCAAATCTGCATGAACGGCGATTGCCAGTCCGCCATTTGCCCCACGGCCACCATTGCCGACAGGATGACGACGGTTACGGCGATCGGCGCGCGCGATGCAAGACCCAGCGCGAAAACGAGATAGAAGAATATCTCCATATTCAGCGTCCAGCCCACCAGCACCAGCGGCGTCACCTGGCCCGCAGCGTTGACATAGGGGACGAAGAGCAGTGATTTCCAGAGATGCTCCATCGTGAAGGTGAAGGTGGAAAACACCCCGGCCAGTGCGCCAAGGCACATGACGAATGTGACGGCCCAGTAAAGCGGCACGATGCGGAAGAGACGATGGCGCAGGAACTTGCCGGGCGGCGACTTGTCAGCGACCAGCCCCATGACAAATCCCGATATGACGAAGAAAACATCCACTCCGGCTGCGCCGATCGTGAAAGGCGTGCCGGCAATGTGGAAAAACATGACTGCCAGCGCTGCGACTGCTCGCAAAAACTGAATGGAATGAACTTTCTGCAAAAAATACCCCGTCCAGCAACCTCGTGCGAGGCTTCAGCCGGCTTTGGGCGAAGCGCTGCAGATCGATCTCAAATATCGTGGACCAGTAGTTGCATAAATCCTGCGAAAATACTTGCAGAAATTGGGGTATATCTGAACAAGCTGCTTTTTGGGTTAACCTGTGACTTAAGCCCCGGTGCCCGCGAAACGCGTCGCTTCGCGCCCGCGGTTACGCATCATCCTCGCGCTTGACGCGATATTCGCCCGTCTCGGGGTCCTTGATCAGCGTGCCGATAGCGCCGGTTTCGCGTTCCTTTTCGCGCTGTTTCGATTTTGCAGACAGCTTTTGCGCATCGCGCACAAAGCGGCGGTAAAGGATGATGGATCCCACCACCAGAAGGATGATTGTAATCAGCTGCGCCATAAGGCTCTATTCCCGCGACATCAAAGACCGAAACGCGACCACAATGCCTTTTCTTCGGCAACCTCCGCAAGTCCCGAGACTGCCCCGGCAGCGAGCCTTTCGCCATTCAGCCCGAGTGCCGCATTCACGCCCGGCACTTTTTTGCCGAACAGGGTGCGCCCACCGCTGACGAGCTGGAGCTTGACCTTTTCGCCGTAACGGCGGCGCAACACCTCGCGCATATCGCCCAGCCCGTCGATCAGGCCAATATCGAGACCGCGCATGCCGGTCCAGAACAGGCCGGAGAAGATCGTCTCGTCGTCCACCAGCTTCGCGCCGCGGCGCATCTTCACCATATCGATGAAAACATTGTGGATTTCGACCTGAAGCGACTTCAGGTAGTCGATATCGCCTTCCTTTTCCGGCTGGAAGGGATCGAGGATGACCTTGTTTTCGCCGGCCGTGTAGACGCGACGCTCCACGCCGATCTTCCGCAGCATTTCCGGAAAACCGAAACCGCCGGAGACGACGCCGATCGAGCCGACGATGGAGGTGGGGTCGGCAATGATCTCATCACCGGCAAGCGCGATCATGTAGCCGCCGGAGGCCGCCACATCCTCAACGAAGATCAGGACTTTCTTTTCGTTTTCCTCGGCAAGCTGGCGGATGCGATTATAGATCATCCGCGCCTGCACCGGAGAGCCGCCGGGAGAGTTGAGCGAGATGGCGACGGCCGGCGCGTCCTTGATGGCGAAGGCCTTTTCAAGCAGCGGCGCATAGGAGGCTAGATTAAGCGCGGGACGAAACTGGCTGCCGCCCGCCATGATCGCACCATGCATGCGCACGACAGGGATGACGAGTTCTTTTTTGCGAAAGCGTTTCGGTACCAGATACTTCAAAAAACCCACAACTCAATCCTCGCAGCATTTGCCTATTCGTCAGGCATGTATGTATCGCCCGGGAAAACACAATGGTGCGGCCAGCGGAACGGCGATATTTATAAGCCGGGTTTGATTGCCTTTACATTGCGGCGATAGGCGATACGGCCATTGTTCAGGTCGTCCACGAAGGGGGTAAAGGCGTGGCTGTCAGTCGCATGCATGATGAGCGGGGCCCGAAAAGACAGCCTCGCCCGCGAGCCCTTTATGGCGGTAACCAGCATGCGCACCGCGTCCTCGCCGGGACGTGGATGAATGAGGGTAATCTCCATGCCGCCGAAGCGGCTGCCGCAGGCGGCAATGATGTCCGCAACCGATTGTGGCCGTGCAATCAGCGACAGCTGCCCGCCCGAAACCATGATCGCACCTGCGGTTCTGATCCAGTCCTCGAACAGGCCCTGCGTCATGGCGTGGGCTTCGGCCTTCAGGGCGTCCGGCGTGCGGCGATCACCCGCATCATTATAGGGCGGGTTCATGATGACGTGATGGAAATAATCATCGGGCAAGCCCGCCTCGACACGCGCTTTCGCCCGCAGCGTCACGTCGGCCTCGCGCACGCTTAGCCGAGCGGAAAAGCCAGCATTTTCAGGCAATAACAGGCTGCGGCGGGCAAAATCCGCCATTTCCGGCGAGCGTTCGTAGAGCGTCACCTCGGCCGTCTCCAGCCGGGCGGCAACCGCAAAACCCGCCGCACCTGCGCCCGCACCGAGATCGGCAATCCGGCAGGGGCGGTCATCGGCCACCAGCGAGGCCAGAAGCATGGCGTCCATGCCGGCGCGGTGCCCCCTGCCCTTCGGCTGAAGGATGTGAAACCGGCCCCGGTGAAAGGCGTCAATCGTTTCGGAAATATCGTCGCCCACGTCGCCTTAAGCCTCTTCGCCCCGCAACTCGTCGCCCAGCCCGGCATCGACGAGGATGCGCCGCCCCTCATCGGCACGCTCCTCTTCCACAAGGAACCTTCGGGGCAAAAGGCCGAGCGAACCTTCCAGAATGCTCATCGCCTGATCGGCAACAAGGCAGTGGATGCCGGCGTCCTTCATCAGGCTTTCAGCGAAGGAGAGCAGCACGGCATCGTTGGTACGGATCAATTCACGCATGGATAAGCCCTAAATTCCCATCTTTTTGAATGGCTAGCGGCAATTCGCCCCTTGCCGCGCAAGGCGCCAGTTTTTATTGTCGAATTCAAATTCGAACAGGAGTCCTGTCCCTTGGGCGTCGTCATACCGCTTGAAGAAAGCAAAAACAAACTCGCATCCGTCAAGCCGCTTGTCGACCTGACCCGCCCCGACATGGAACGGGTGAACCAGCTTATCCTCTCCAAGGCCGGTTCCGATGTCCAGATGATACCCGAGGTGGCCAACCATCTGATCTCATCCGGCGGCAAGCGCCTGCGGCCGATGCTGACGCTCGCTTCGGCCTCGATGTTCGGTTACGAGGGCGACCACCACATCAAGCTCGCCACCAGCGTGGAATTCATGCACACCGCGACGCTTTTGCATGACGATGTGGTGGATGAAAGCGACCTGCGCCGCGGCAAATCCACCGCCCGCACCATCTGGGGCAACCAGGCGAGCGTTCTCGTCGGCGACTTCCTGCTCGGCCAGGCCTTCCGCATGATGGTGGATGTCGGCTCTCTCGATGCGCTCGACGTGCTGTCCACCGCCGCTTCTGTTATCGCCGAGGGCGAGGTGCTGCAGCTTTCGGTCGCCAAGAACATGGAAACCACCGAAGACGATTATCTGCAGGTGATTCGCGCCAAGACCGCGGCCCTGTTTGCGGCTGCGGCGGAAGTCGGCCCGATCGTTGCGAAGACCGACAAGGCCACCCGTAGCGCGCTGAAATCCTACGGCATGAATCTCGGCCTTGCCTTCCAGCTCGTCGACGATGTGCTGGATTACGGCGGCAAGTCCGCCGATCTCGGCAAGAATACCGGCGACGATTTCCGCGAAGGCAAGATTACGCTGCCGGTCATCCTTTCCTATCGTCGCGGCACGCAGGACGAGCGCGCCTTCTGGCGTAACGCCATTGAAAAGGGCGAAAGCAGCGACGAGAACCTCGAAAAGGCGCTGGGCCTGATTACCAAATATAATGGTCTTGGCGATACGATCGGCCGCGCCACACATTATGGCACCATTGCCCGCGATGCGCTGGCCCCGCTGCCGCAGAGCCCGTGGAAAAATGCGCTTCTGGAAGTGATCGACTTCTGCATCGAGCGTCTGAACTGAGGCTGAAGGCCCACGCGAACGGCGGATGGGCAGGACCATCCGCCCGATGTTTCGGGCCGGATTTTTCGCAAGGCGCAATTGTGGCCGGGCCATAATTTCTTGCGGGGTTGCTTCAAAAAAGCCATTCTATCGTGACCAAACAATGGAAACTGATTTTTCCGTGCATTCGCACAAAGGCAAAGGTTCCCTCATGCGGCGTAAACCAGCACTTCGTCTTCTCTGCAGCGCGGCTCTTGCCGCCGCTCTCACGATTGGTGCGGGTGCAAGCCCCGGCTTTGCTGAGACAAAGGCGAAAACGGAAGACAAGGCCGTCACCTTCGATCCCGGCAAGGTGAACACCTTCTCCGGCGCTTTCCTTGCCGGTCGGAATGCCGATGTCGACCAGGATTATCCGACGGCGATTTCGCTCTACAAGAAGGCGCTGGAATTCGATCCGGCCAATACGGAAATCCGCCAGCGGCTGATGATCGCCGAACTTCTGAGCGGCAATTTCGAGGCTGGCGCCAAGATCGCCGATTCGATGAAGGACGATACGTCCGTCGAACGGGTGACGACCATCGTGCGCGGCCTTGACGCCATCAAGGACAAGGAATTCACCAAGGCCGAAAAAATCCTGAAATATACCGGCCCGAACGATCTTGACCGCATGGTCAACACGCTTTTGACCGCATGGGCGCGTGCCGGTTCCGGCAAGCCGAAGGAAGCGCTGGCGCTCGTCAACAACATGAAGGGCCCGGGCTGGATTTCGATCTTCCAGAAATACAATGCGGCCGCCATCGCCCTTGTCAGCGGCAATATCGATGCCGCCCGGAAAAGCCTCAACGAAGCGGTGACGGATCGCGAAGGCGGCGCAACGGCGTCCGATACCTATATGCGCGCGGTGATGGCGCTTGCACGCCTGGAGGCTTCCGCTGGCAACAGGCAGAAGGCGCTGGATGCGATTGCGGTCGGCGATACTTTCGCGCCCAATTACGCGCCGCTGAAAGCGCTGCGCGAAGCAATCGAAAAGGGTGAGAAGCCGGAACAGCAGATCACCAATGCCGTGGAAGGCGCCGCCAGCGTCATGTTCTCCATTGCCGGGGCATTGAACCGTGAAGGCGCCGAGGAAATCGTCACGCTTTATCTGCAGACGTCACGCGCGCTCGATCAGAAAAGCCCCGATACGCTTATTCTTCTCGGCGGGCTTGCTGAAGCCATGAAGCAGCCTGAACGCGCCATCGTGTTTTACCGCGATGTGCCGAAGGATTCGCCGATGTATCGCATCTCCGAGCTGCAGCTCGGACTGACGCTCGCGCAGACCGGCAAGGTGGATGAGGCGCGCCAGCACCTCAAATCCCTGCTTGAATCCGACCCGAAGGACGTCCGCTCCTACCTCGCTTATGGCAGCGTGCTTTCGGACGCCAAGGACTATCGCGCCATGGCCGAAAATTACGACAAGGCCATCGAGGTTATCGGCGCCGTGCCGCAGAAATCCGACTGGTCGGTGTTCTTCCAGCGCGGCATCGCCTATGAGCGGCTGAAGGAATGGGACAAGGCCGAACCGAATTTCAAGCGGGCGCTGGAGTTGAACCCGGAGCAGCCGCAGGTGCTGAACTATCTTGGTTATTCCTGGGTGGATAAGGGCATCAATCTCGACGAAGGCATGAAGATGATCAGCCGCGCCGTCGAGCTTCGCCCCAATGATGGTTACATCGTCGACTCGCTTGGCTGGGCGCATTATCGCCTCGGCGCTTTCGATGACGCCGTGACGGAGCTGGAGCGGGCAATCGAACTCAAGGCCGGCGACCCAACCATCAACGACCATCTGGGCGACGCCTATTGGCGCGTGGGCCGCAAGATCGAGGCCGTCTACCAGTGGAACCGTGCCATGATCGGCGACAGCGATGACGTGGACAAGGCGAAGGTGAAGGAAAAGATCGCCAACGGCTTGCCGCCGGTGGAAAAAGATGCCGAAAACACCGCCAAGAAGGATGCCGCGCCGCAGCCGCCGGCTCCTCCGGCACCGACCGCTCCTACCCCGGACAAGAAATCCTGACGCCGCATGCGTGTGCATGAGGTTTCCGGGGCCACCGAGACCATCGAGGCGGCCCCGGCAAAAATCAATCTGGCACTGCATGTGACCGGCCAGCGGGCGGATGGTTATCATCTGCTCGAAACGCTGGTGACATTCACCGAGGCCGGCGACGTGATCCGTATTCGCGATGCGGATGCCGATGCCTTCTCTATCTCCGGCCCTTTCGGCGATCACCTGCGTACCGACGATGGCGGCGACAATCTCGTCACCCGCGCCCGGGACAGACTGCGTGATGCGCTTGCGGCCACGGGTCAGTCAGGCCGTCCGGTTGCCATTCACCTCGAGAAGAACCTTCCGGTCGCCTCCGGCATTGGCGGCGGTTCGGCAGATGCGGCGGCTACCTTTCGGGCGCTTCTGCGGCACTGGCAGGTTACGATAGAGCCGGAAAGACTGGCATCGCTTGCGCTCACACTCGGCGCGGATGTGCCGATGTGCCTTGAAAGCCGGTCCCTCATCGCACGCGGCATTGGCGAGGAGATCGAACCGGTCTCCGATCTGCCCTGCCTGTTTCTGGTGCTCGCCAATCCGCTGAAAGCCGTCTCGACGCCGGATATATTCCGACGCCTGCAAAACAAGACCAATCCCCGCCTGCCGGCACGTGCGACAATTGGCTGGGTGGATTTTCTGGCGCAAAGCCGCAACGATCTGCAACCACCCGCGCAGACGTTGCTGCCGGAGATCGGCGAGATCATCGACATGCTGTCGCAGGAAGATGCCGCGCTTGTCCGCATGTCCGGTTCGGGTGCGACCTGCTTCGGGGTTTTCCATTCCTTCGATGCCGCCCGAAACGCGGAAACATCGCTTCGGAAGAAACGCCCCGGCTGGTATTTTCAGGCGACGCGGACCATTTGAGGACCATATAATTCGAGGATAAGGCCATGGCAGGCGAAAGACCCTTCATTCCCCTTGGCATTGCGGTTTTGACCGTGTCGGACAGCCGCACGCTGGAGAACGACAAATCCGGCGATACGCTCGTCGCTAGGCTGGAGGAGGCGGGACACCGTCTCGCCGCGCGCGCCATTGTACCGGATGACAGGGCCGCCATTTTCAACACCGTGCGTGACTGGACGCTGGCCCCGGGCGTAGATGTGGTCATCACCACCGGCGGCACCGGTTTTACTGGCCGCGACGTGACGCCCGACGCGCTGGAACCGCTGTTCGAAAAGCGCATGGACGGGTTTTCCGCCCTCTTCCACCGCATCTCCTATGACAAGATCGGCACTGCCACCATCCAGTCGCGGGCAACCGGCGGGGTCGCCAACGCCACCTTCATCTTCGTGCTGCCCGGCTCGCCGGGTGCGTGCAAGGATGCCTGGGACGGTATCCTCAAGGCCCAGCTGGATTATCGCCACCTGCCCTGCAATTTCGTGGAGATCATGCCAAGGCTGGATGAGCATTTGAAGCGTGGGAGTGGTGGGGTTTAGAGCATCCCCTGAGATTGGGCCAAAGGTGCGTGGGGCTTTACCCCCCTCTGCCCTGCCGGGCATCTCCCCCTCAAGGGGGGAGATCAGCAGGAGGGGCTACCTCCACTTCATTCTCAGACTATGAGATGGGCGAAACCTATCCGCGTATCGATCTCCCCCCTTGGGGAGATGCCCGGCAGGGCAGAGGGGGGTAAGCCCCACGCACCTTTGGCCCATTATAAGTGGACAACATCTAGAGCCTTTCCTCCTTCCCCGACGGGAAGAAGGAACAAGCGGCCACCTCGAAAACCCATCACCCCAGATATTTCTTGAAAAACTCCACCGTCCGCCCCCAGGCGAGATCGGCGGCCTTCTTGTCGTAGCGTGCCGAGGACGTATCATTGTTGAAGGCGTGGTTGACGCCGTCATAAACGAAGATTTCGAAGGTCTTGCCGTTTTCTTCCAGCGCCTTCTTATAGGCATCGATGCCGGCATTGATGCGCTCGTCGAGACCCGCATAGTGCAAGAGCAGCGGCGCCTTGATATCAGGCACATCGGCCGCCGGGGCTTGCTGACCGTAATAGGCGACGCCAGCATTCAGGCCGGCCGATTTGGTGGCGAAACGGTTGACCAGCCCACCACCCCAGCAGAAGCCGACCGCGCCGACCTTGCCGTTCGCACCCTGCCGGGCCGCGAGCCACACCCGGCCCGCTTCGGCATTGGCGACCGTTGCGTCCATGTCGAGGCCGCTGAACATTTCCCGCGCCTTGTCCTCATCGGCAGGCGTACCGCCCTGCGGGGAGAGGAAATCGACCGCAAGCGCCCTGAAACCGGCGAGCGCCACACGCCTTGCCACATCGCGGATATGGTCGTTCAGGCCACGATTCTCGTGGATGACGATGACGGAGCCGATGGGGCCGGAAACGGATTTCGGCGTAACGAGATAACCCTTCATCTCCCCACCGGGGGCAGGATATGCCACCTCTTCCGCCACGATCCCCGCATCGTCAGGCGCGACGATGGCCGCACGGGCGCTATTGGCCGAAAGAAGCGGCGCGATCGCCGCCGCAGCAGCGCCGGAACCGGCAAGTACTGTGAGTTTTTCCATGAATTTGCGGCGGTCGAGGCTGAGATGGGTATATTCATCGTAAGCGTCGATCATGGCCTGCGTAATCTTCGGCTTGTCCATCACCCTGTCCTCCTTGAGCGCGCGGATGCGGCAGGGAGGATAACGCAGATCGCCCCGCGGGGAACGGGGTGGGCGGAAGCGGCGCCACACTTTTGCGTGAGCGCCGCAACCCATGTCATTTGTCTCAGGCGGCGAGGTCGACGACGATACGGCCGTCGATCTTGCCCTCTTCCATGCGGTGGAAGATATCGTTGATGTTTTCGAGCTTGTCCCAGGAGAAGTGGGCCGCCACCTTGCCTTCACCGGCAAAGGTCAGCGCTTCCTCCAGATCCTGCCGCGTGCCGACGATGGAGCCGCGCACCGTGATGCGCTTCAGTACCGTGTCGAACACCGGAATGGAGATGAAGCCCGGCGGCAGGCCGACAAGCGCCATAGTGCCCTTGGAGCGCAGGAAGCCGTAGGCCTGCTCCATGGCCTTGGGCGACACTGCCGTCACCAGCGCGCCATGGACGCCGCCGGTCGCCTTCTGCACCTGCTCCACCGCGTCAGGCGCACGACCATTGACGACGACATCGGCCCCCAGTTTTTTCGCAAGCGCCAGCTTGTCATCGAAAATATCGGCGGCAACCACATGCATGCCCATGGCCTTGGCGTATTGCACGGCCATGTGACCCAGGCCGCCAATGCCTGAAATGACCACCCATTCACCGGGCCTGACCTCGGTTTCCTTGAGGCCCTTATAGACGGTGACACCGGCGCAGAGCACCGGGGCCGCCGGGCCGAAGTCCAGATTGTCCGGCAGGCGGCCGACGAATTTCGGATCGGCAAGGCCATATTCGGCAAAGCTGCCATTGACGGAATAGCCGGAATTCTTCTGGCTCGGGCAAAGGGTTTCCCAGCCGGTGCGGCAGGGAATGCAGCATCCGCAGGCGGTATAGAGCCAGGGCGTGCCGGCGCGGTCGCCTTCCTTGATGCCGGTGACGCCAGCGCCGATTTTCGCGACATAACCCGCACCTTCATGGCCGGGAATGAAGGGTGGGTTGGGTTTGACCGGCCAATCGCCCGTTGCGGCGTGCAGGTCGGTGTGGCAAACGCCCGTCGCCTTGTAGTTGATGAGAATTTCACCGGGGCCGGGATCCGGTATCGCCACTTCCTCGATGGTCAGCGGTTTTCCAAACGCGCGGACGACGGCTGCCTTCATTGTTTTCGCCATGACATACTCCTCAATCTCTGCTCGCCTGAAATCCTCGACGGCAGGCAGAGATTAACGGGGATGGGACGTCATGGAATTGACCCATCGCAAATCGGGTGATTTTAAAGGCGCGATTGTCTCACTTATGAGGCAACCTGACGGTGCTGTTTCATTCCAGCGCCAACCAGATGGCGAGCCATGCCCACAGGCACACGATGAGGGCAAAGCCGATGCCGAACAATGCCCCGCGGTGACGCAACCGGTTACTGGTAACGTGGACATAGGAATGGGCATAACGCGAGAGCACGAACAGCCAGGCGAGCACGATGGTGACGATGTTGTCCGCATCGGTGATGTAGAGCAGCAGGCAGGCGATATGAAACAGGACGGGAAGTTCGAACTGGTTGGCGATATTGCGGTTCACCAGATAGCTTTCCCGCGCTTCCTCACTCTTGTCGCGAAGACGAATGGCCGATTCGCGATCCGTGAAGGTATATTTCTTGCGACGGTAGAGCAGCAGCCCGTAAAGCCAGAAAACGAGAAAGACATGGGCGATCATCGGCCAGAACATTGCGGTCGTCGGTGACATGTTTTCTCCCCCAATCATGAAAACGCTTCCCGATCCGGCTGGAATCGGGAAGCGCCAAATACTCAGTCTATCTTCTTACGGATTCGGTTCGAAAGATCAAACCGCGCCGGGATAGTTCGGGCTTTCGCGGGTGATCGTCACGTCATGGGCGTGGCTTTCACGCAGGCCAGCGCTGGAGATGCGAACGAAGGTGGCGCGCTCCTGGAATTCCTTGATGTTGCTGCCGCCGACATAACCCATGGCAGCCTTCAGGCCGCCGGCCAGCTGGTGCAGGACGCCGGAGACCGGTCCCTTGTAGGGAACCTGACCTTCGATACCTTCCGGCACGAGCTTCAGCGTGTCACGCACTTCGGCCTGGAAATAACGGTCGGCAGAACCGCGCGCCATGGCGCCAACGGAACCCATGCCGCGATAGGCCTTGAAGGAGCGGCCCTGATAGAGGAACACTTCACCCGGGCTTTCATCCGTGCCGGCCAAGAGCGAGCCGATCATGACGGCGGAAGCGCCGGCAGCGATTGCCTTGGCCAGATCGCCCGAGAATTTGATGCCGCCATCGGCAATGACAGGGATGTCAGCCGCATTGGCCACTTCGACCGAGGCCATGATCGCGGCAAGCTGCGGAACGCCGACACCGGCGACGATGCGGGTGGTGCAGATGGAACCGGGGCCGATGCCGACCTTGACGCCATCGGCGCCAGCATCGATCAGCGCCTTGGTGCCGTCAGCGGTGGCGACATTGCCGGCGATGATGCGAACCGAGTTCGACATCTTCTTGACCACGGAAACAGCATCCAGCACGCGCTGCGAATGGCCGTGTGCGGTATCAACGACCAGAAGGTCGACGCCGGCATCGATGAGGCGTTCGGCGCGCTCGATGGCGTCAGCACCGACGCTGATGGCGGCGGCGGCGCGAAGGCGGCCCTGCGCATCCTTGGTGGCGTTGGGGTTCAGCTGCGACTTCTCGATATCCTTGACGGTGATGAGGCCGACGCAATTGCCTTTTCCATCCACCACCAGCAGCTTTTCAATGCGGTGCTTGTGCAAGAGATGGCGGGCTTCCTGCTGGTCGACGCTGCTTTCCTTGACCGTGACCAGGTTTTCGCGGGTCATCAGTTCGTAGATCTTCTGCTGCGGATCGGAGGCGAAACGCACGTCGCGGTTCGTCAGGATGCCGACGAGCCGGCCGTTCTTGTGGCCACCGGCACCGCCGTTTTCAACCACCGGAATGCCGGAAATGCCGTGCGCCTTCATCAAGGCCTGGGCTTCGGCAAGCGTCGCATCCGGGCCGATTGTGACCGGGTTGACGACCATGCCGCTTTCGAACTTCTTCACCTGCCGCACTTCTTCGGCCTGTTCGATGGGGGTCAGGTTGCGGTGGATGACGCCGATGCCGCCGGCCTGGGCCATGGCGATGGCAAGGCGGCCTTCGGTAACCGTATCCATGGCGGAAGACAGGATCGGCAGGTTGAGATCGATATCGCGGGCGATGCGGGTGGCGATATTCGTCTGCCCCGGCATGACTTCGGAATGCCCGGGCTGCAGCAACACATCGTCAAATGTGAGAGCGTCCAAACCAGTGGGTGTTTGAATGATGCGTGCCATGACCAAATTCCTTCATACTGAAAATGCGTGGCCGTTCCGGAACGAAAAGTTCACCCCGGCGCCCTGCAAGGATTGCTTGGAAGTTGGCGAGGGCTGGTAACACGTTCATGACAGGAAGGGAATAGAAAAAACCCGGAATAGCCTTCCGGGTTTCCTCTGTTGCTGCATTGCAGCAGATATCAGATATCGAACTGGTAGGATTTCGGCACGAAACGATAACCCGTATCCAGCTTTTCCGCATAACCGACGGAAGGGAAAGGCATGTGATAGCCGAGGAAGGGCAGACGGTCGGTGGCGATCATGTCATAGACCTTCTTGCGGGTGGCGGCGGCCGCTGCCTTGTCCATGTCGAACTTCACTTCCCAGTCCGGCCTTTGCAGCGACAGGACGAAATGGTTGGCAGTATCCGCCGTCAGGATCAGCTGCCTGCCTTCCGATTCGACACGGAAAATCATGTGTCCCGGCGAATGGCCGAAAGCCGCGATGCCGGTGATGCCGGACACCACATTGTCGCCGTCACCGATGAAGGTTGCCTTTTCCGCCAGTGGCTTGACGTTGGCGATAACGCCCTTGTGCCCACCCTCGGCAGGCGTGCCGACCCGCTTCTCATCCGTCCAGAAATCATATTCCGCCTGACCGACCACGTAACGCGCCTTTGAAAAGGCTGGTGCACCCTTTTCCATCAGTCCGCCAATATGGTCGCCGTGCATGTGGGTCAGCACGACAACGGTCACATCCTCCGGCGTGTAACCGGCCGCCGCCATGCCTTCGATCAGGCGGCCATTGCCGGCGCCACGGCCGGCCTCGCCGAAGCCGGTGTCGAACAGCACAAGGTCTGAGCCGGTATTGACGAGAACCGGCGAGAAGGAATTGACGAATTGGTCCTTCGGCAGAAAATTGTCTTCCAGCAGTTTACCGACCGTCTCCGCCGATTGGTCAGTGCCGAAGGTCTCGCCCGGATTGGGCGCGGCGCGCGCGCCGTCCTTCACGACAAGCACTTCGAAATTGCCGAGCTTGAAGCGGTTGGTTTCCGGCGGCATGGCGTGTTTGATCTCCATTGAGGTTTGTGGCTGGTTGGTCTGGGCCGTTGCGGTGCGCGCCATCAACAGCGGCGCGCCGAGGACGGTTGCACCGGCCGCACCGATGAGGCCGCGTCTGCTCATGCTCAAGGATTGGGTCATCATCTTGTCTCCGATTTCGCCAACTGGCCATTATCACCAACTGAACTCACCCAACGGACAATAGAGCGAGAAAGTTGCAAGAAAACCGGCCTCACGCAGGTTTGATCGGAACTTCCGAAATTGATAATTAACGTGTTGGCAAGCCGGCCTATCAGGCGTAGGAGGAACGGCGATATCCTTGTCGCAGCGGAAAGCCGCAGGCAGCCTCATGAACCGCATCATTCCCCTGATCCTGGCAGTCGCTCTCTTTATGGAGCAGATGGACTCCACCGTCATCGCCACCTCGCTTCCGGCGATTGCAGCAGACCTCAATGTCGGACCGATCACGCTGAAGCTCGCGCTGACCGCCTATATGGTGGCGCTGGCGATCTTCATTCCCATCAGCGGCTGGATGGCCGACAAATATGGCGCGAAGAAAATCTTCCGTTTCGCCATCGGCGTCTTTGTGGTCGGGTCGATCTGTTGCGCGGTCTCATCGTCGGTGTTTGAATTCGTGCTCTCGCGTTTCCTGCAGGGCATGGGCGGTGCGATGATGACGCCTGTTGGCCGCCTCGTTCTCCTGCGCACGACCAAGCGTAGTGAACTCGTTTCCGCCATGGCGTTGCTGACGATACCGGGACTTGTCGGGCCGCTCACCGGTCCGCCGATTGGCGGCTTCATCACCACCTATTTTTCATGGCACTGGATTTTCCTGATCAACGTGCCCATCGGTATCATCGGCATCTGGCTCTCGACCATCTTCCTGCCGGAAATCGAAACCACCAATCCCCCGCCGATGGATGGCAAGGGGTTCGTGCTCTCAGGCATCGCCGCTTCGGGCGTGGTATTCGGTGTGTCGGTGGTCAGTCTTCCGGCTCTGCCACCCGCCATCGGCATCGCCTCGACGATCATCGGTTTCATCTGCGGATTTCTTTACATGCGCCACGCCGCGCGCCACCCCGCCCCCATTCTGGATTTCCGGATTTTTCAGAATGCGACGTTCCGGGCGGCCTCCGTTGGCGGCACGATCTTCCGCATTTCAACGGGCGCCATTCCCTTCCTGATGCCGCTGATGTTGCAGATCGGCTTCGGGCTCAACCCGTTCCAGTCAGGCATGATCACCTTTGCCGGTGCGATTGGCGCGATCACCACAAAATTCATGGCCAAGCGGGTGTTTGCGGCAACCGGGTTCAAGTCAACGCTGATCGGGGCCGGCATCGTCGGCGCCTGCACGACACTCGCCAACAGCTTCTTCACGCCTGATACGCCCTACCCGCTGATCATGATCTTTCTGGTCACGGCCGGATTTGCCCGGTCGTTCTTCTTCACCGGATCAAACGCGCTCAGCTATTCCGATATCGAGGACAGTCAGGCCAGCCAGGCTACCTCGATGGCCTCGGTGCTGCAACAGATCAGCCTGGCACTTGGCGTGGCATTCGCCGCTTCCATTCTGGAAGTCAGCAGCATGATGTCGGGTACGCATCTTCAGCTCGCCGATTTCCACATCGCCTTCACCATCGTGGCGCTGGTTTCGCTGTTCGCCATCGTGCCGATTATCCGCATGGACGCACAGGCCGGGGCGGCCGTCTCCGGCCACCGCGGCAAGGTTTCGCAACCGGCGGAGTAACAAGGTTTCGCAACCGGCGGATTGATCAGTCTTCAGCCGCTTGTTCAGCGTCGGCATCGATAGCGGGCTCGTTCTTGCGGCCCTTGAAGTGCTTGGCAAGCAGGAACATCTCGACCGATTCCGAGCGTGACGACGCCGGCTTGATGTGCAGCACCTGCTTGAAGTTCTTCTTCAGCATGTCCAGCAGCGCCTTTTCGGTGCCGCCCTGGAAGGTCTTGGCCAGGAAATGACCACCTTCCGCCAGCACCTGAACCGCAAAATCGGCTGCGACTTCGCACAGATGCATGGTGCGGATGTGGTCGGTCTTCTGGTGGCCCGTGGTGGGCGCCGCCATATCCGACAACACTAGATCGGGCGTGCCGCCGACAGCTTCCATCAGCTGGTCCGGCGCGGTCGGGTCGAGGAAGTCGAGCTGCAGGATCTTCACGCCGGGGATCGGATCGATTTCGAGAAAATCGATGGCCGCAACGCGGATATCATCCTCGGTGGAATCCGTGACCTTGGAGGCGATCTGCGACCAGCTTCCGGGTGCGGCGCCAAGGTCGATGATGCGGGTCGCACCCTTCAGAATCTGATGCTTGTCGTTGATTTCCAACAGCTTGAAGGCGGCGCGGGCGCGATAGCCTTCCAGCTTGGCGCGCTGCACATAGGGGTCATTGATATGACGCTCCAGCCAACGGCGCGACGAGGCCTTGAGCTTGGTCTTCTTGACCTTCTGGCCGATCTTGCGGCCGGTACGATTGGTGCTTGTCGGCGCCTTGCTCATGTCAAACCTTCCGTTCTGTCCTGCCGTACCATCTGCATGCGCCTTATGCGGTTGCGCCGCCAAGCGCCGTCATCCGCCATCATATCCGTCAAAAGCCCTTCGCGCAGGCCACGATCGGCCACCCGCATGCGGCGTGACGGCCAGCGGCGGCGAATAGCCTCAAGAATGGCGCAACCCGCCAGAACCAGATCGGCCCTGTCAGGACCGATGCAGGCATTGGCGGCGCGGCCGGCGAAATCCCATGCCAGAAGCTTGTCCTGCATCGCTGTCACCTCGGCATCGGAAAGCCAGAGGCCATCCACCTTGCGGCGATCATAGCGCGGCAGATCGAGGTGAACACCCGCAAGCGTCGTCACCGTGCCGGATGTTCCAATCAGGTGGAAATCCTCGTGATGCAAATGCGGCGCCAGAGGCGGGCAATGGAAGGCATCCAGCAGCCCTTCAACTTCCCGCACCATGGCGGCAAAGACATCAGGCGTCACATCACGGCCGCCATGGCGTTCCGAGAGCGTGACGACGCCGACCGGAAGCGAGGTCCAGTGGGTGATGTGGTTGGCGAGCCGGTTCGACCGGTTTTCACCGACCTTGATGACGGCGATTTCCGAAGATCCGCCGCCAATATCAAACAGCACAACGGAGCGTGCTTCACGCCCGACAAGCGAGGCGCAACCCGAGACCGCAAGCCGGGCTTCCGTCTCGCGGCTGATGATTTCGAGTCTCAAGCCGGTTTCGCGGGTGACGCGCGACAGAAACTCTTCACCATTGGTAGCCGCACGGCAGGCTTCGGTGGCGATCAGCCGCATGCGCCTTATCGGGCGACCGGAAAGTTTCGCCGAGCAGACCTTCAGGGCTTCGACGGCGCGATCCATAGCGTCGTCGGAAAGCCGGCCGGTGGACACCAGCCCCTCGCCCAGCCGGACGATGCGCGAAAAGGCGTCGACGACCCGGAACTGGCCGGGACGTGTCGGCTGCGCGATCAGCAGGCGGCAATTATTGGTGCCGAGATCGAGCGCCGCATACATATCCGCCGGCGTGTCCTGGCCATGCTCGTGATGACGACCCGCCTGACGTGCGGAATCCGATTGCTGCCGGTGCGGATCCGGAGAAGCCCCGTTGGCGCGACCGTTCTGCTTGCCGACATGTCTCGGTGCCTGGGAGGGAACCAGCGGGCGCCCCTGCGGATCCCGTCCACGCGGATCGCGGTGAGCCCGCTTGCGGTTGCGCGATTTGCGAACACCGCCGGGCGGTGCGGAGGATGGATTTGTTGCGTCCGTTGCAACTGGATCCTGCGCCTGTTCACCGGATGCAGACACACTCTGCTGGGTGGACGCGCCTTTGCCGCGAGAACGCCGCCGGCGCTTTCTCTTGCGTGGTTCGGCATCCGGCTCGAGAGCCGACACGTAGGGAGAACCGGCCGGAACATCCGCGGCAACATCATGCGACAGCACAGCGGCGTCACGGGGCTTCCCGTCACGCTTGTGTTTCTTGCCACGACGGGATCGCTTCGCTTTCCCTTTGTTCGCCACCGATGCCCCTTGGTCCGACGGCTTTGGGCCGTTTCCGGGGTCGATCACTGTCTTGTCCATTTCGCCGCGCACAAGCGAAGACGCTATGCTGCTGGCTTTCATAAGGTTTCGTTGGGCAGACAATACCAGCGCAAGAGATTTTAGCCAAATGGTTTTTCCCGTACCGAAAACGGCAAAGGTTCACATGCGATGAGAAAGGCAGGCGCGGACTGCCACAATCGCTGTGATCATTTTCGCGAACTTTTGAAAACCGGGATATCAGACAGGGAGAAAAATACTCCCATCTCCCGGTAAGTCGTTGTGACATATAGACTTATCGGGAGAAGGGAATGGTACGGTTGAGTGGGGTCGAACCACCGACCTCAGGTGCCACAAACCTGCGCTCTAACCAACTGAGCTACAACCGCACATGAAACGCCGAAGCGGCGTCACGGGGGGTGACATAAAAGGTGTTTCCCCCATTTGCAAGTGCCTCTGTGAATTTTGCGAAAAAAGGCGTCGAAAGGCAAGCGCTTTCATTGCGCCCAGACGGATAAGGGGCGGAGCCAAGGCCTGTTCATGTTAACTCTGTTTGGCGATTCATCCGCCGGATGGTGGACCCCGCCGGCCTGTGAAGTTATTTAAAATTCTGTTAACGTGGTGCCATAGCGGGTTTACCTTTCAGCTTCATGAGGAGGCTGAAAAGCCCTCGAGGTCCGGTAGTGCCAGAATAGGTTTCGACATGCCCGCCGTCCAGTATCCCTTTATCGATATAGCAGTGCATGAACGGGTGCGTGAAGGTTTCGGGCGCGGCGAGGCGATGGCTTTGTTTTCGCTCGACCTTCAGAGCGCCCTTTGGGCCAACGGCCGGGGTGCGGCTTTGTTCGGCACGCCGATGGTCTACGATTTTCTGGAACAGGGCCCGAAGCGGCAGGATGTGACCTTCCGGCAGCTGGCGGCAACGGCGGCACGGCTTTCCCAGGCGGGCGACAGCCTGCCGTTTACCATTCGCATCAATGCCGGGTTCCGCAGCATTGCCGTGACCGCCAAGGCGGAAATCATTGAAGCGGAACCGGGCCAGCCCGCAATACTGTTTTCCGCCCTTACCGATCAGGCCGCGCCTGACACGGCGGAATGCGCCCGGCGCATGATCGAAGGTTTTGACGACCCCGATATTCATATGGCGGTTCTGAACGGCGAAAACGAGATTATCGCTGCTTCGCCGCGCTTCTCGTCACTCGGTATTACGCCGCATACGGCAAGGACGCTGGTGCGCATGGCCGCAGGCCAGTCCGGCCATCTCGTCAAACGTCCCGTACCGACCGGCAAGGGTTATCTGCCGGCGGCTACCGGCCAGATCACGGCGTCACCCGAACTCAACCTGATGTTCGTGGTCGAGACCGCGCTTGGTACGCTCGATCCCGTCAACGGTTTTGCTGAAGACAAGCCGCAGGAAGCACCGGCTGCCGTTCAGCCAGTTTTGCCGGCCGCAGAGGCCGCACCTGTTGCCGCAGCCGCGGCCTCCTTTGATTCCGTGCTTGATGCCGTCGCCGGTATCGAGGATGTGGAGGACGTGCCGGAACTGCCTGCCGATATCGAAGACGAGATTGTGGCGGAACAGGAACTGGACGCCGTTCCCCTGCCGGCAGAAGAACAGGCCGAGACCCTGCTGGATATTCCTGTCGAAGATGCCGATGCCGCCGCGCAGGAGGCCATGACGGACGATATTGCCGATCTCTTCGAACTCGATGCAGATGATGAAGAGGCGCCGACAATCGAGCGTGCCGCCGGTCACGACCATGCTGAAGAGGCATCGGAAGAAGCTGAGAGCGCACCAGCGGAAGAGATCACCGAAACCGTGACTGCTCAGGCCGCCGCGCCGGCGGAAGGGGATATCCCGGCGGAAACGGAAGCCGCAGAAGAAGCGCCGGCTTTTGTGTTTAATGCCGGTGCGCGCGCATCCCGTTTCGTTTGGAAAATCGATGCAGAGGGGCGCTTCAGCTCGATTTCGCATGAATTCGCAGAAGCTGTCGGCACAAAGGCGGCGGCTGTCGAAGGCATGGGCTTTGCCGATGTGGCCGCGCTTTTCAATCTCGATCCGGATGGCAAGATTCGCGAACTTCTTAGCCGTCGCGACACATGGTCGGGCAAGACGATCTATTGGCCGGTGGAAGGCACCTCACTGATGGTGCCGATCGACCTCGCCGCCCTGCCCACCTATACGCGCTCGCGCGAATTCGACGGATTCCGTGGTTTCGGCATCGTGCGGCTTGCCGACGCCGCGCAAGATCCGCATGCCACCGGCCTGACCTTCCTGGAAGGTGAAGAGATTTTTCCGACCGAGGCTTCGCCGCAACCGGACACCGAGGATGAAAGCCACGAATTGCTGGCTTTTCTCGATGAGGATGACGCCGCCGAAGACGATGCTGTTTCTGCCGGTGGCGATGAGACCCCGGTCGAATCTGACGACACCGCCGGCGAGGTGACGGACCAAGACCAGCATCCCGATGACAGCCCGGCGCAATTCGAAGCACCGGCACCCGCTCAAGAAACTGAGCCCTCCTATTCCGACAAGGTCGTTCATCTGGAAGAGCGCCGCTCACGCTCGAGAGAGGGTCTGACCGCAGGCGAACAGGCCGCCTTCCGGGAAATCGGCCGGACACTTGCGCCCATCGATGCCCTTGCGGACGAGAACCGCAAAGCGGACGAAGAGGCTTATTCCGCCGCGCCGGTTCCGCAGGATAGCCGCGAAGATATCGCCCCGGAAATGCCGGAGGACAAAACGCAGAACGTTCAAGAGGCTGCCAAGGCAATCGAAACGGCCGAAGAGGACGACCTTTTCGCCGATTATGTTCGCGGTGAGCGGCCGGCTACCGCCCCAACGCCGACGACTGAAATCGATACCGGCGAGAAGGAAGGCACCACAACGGACCTGCAGCCGACGGCCGATATTGCCGCCGCGATGGTTAGCCCTCCCCCTCGCCCCGCTGGTATACTGACGGCCGAGACACTGGATCAGATGCCGGTGGCGCTTCTTGTCCATGCCGGCGACAGGCTGATCCACGCCAATCCGGATTTCCTGCGACTGACGGGCTACACTTCGCTTGAGGAACTCCAGGACGTTGGCGGGCTGGAAGCGCTTCTGCAGCGGCAGGAGCTGGACGAGATGCCTGACAATGAGGGCGGCATGGTCGTGGTCAGCGCCGAAAACGACATCATTCCGGTCAAAGCGCGGCTGCAGTCCATCCGCTGGGAAGAAGCCAAGGCACTGATGCTGTCGCTGGTTCCGCTGGAAGAAAAGCAGACGCCGGTTGCAGCGGCGAACGAAAATACGGCAGCAACAGCGGGTGAAGAAGCCGGCAGTGTTTCCGTGCTGCAGGGCGAAGTCGAGGAACTGCATTCCATTCTGGAAACCGCCACCGACGGCGTGGTTTTACTGGGAGACAACGGCGAAATCCGCTCGCTCAACCGTTCCGCCAGCGCGCTGTTCAACTATGACAATGGCGAAATCGCCGGCAAGCCCTTCGTCACCCTGTTTGCGCATGAGAGCCAGCGCGCCGTGCTGGATTATCTCTCCGGCCTTGCCAATAATGGTGTGGCCAGCGTGCTGAATGATGGCCGTGAGGTGATCGGCCGCGAAGCGTCAGGAGGTTTCCTGCCGCTGTTCATGACCATCGGGCGGCTTAAATCCTCGCATGGCTATTGCGCCGTCATCCGCGACATTACCCAATGGAAGCGCACGGAAGAAGAACTCCGCAACGCCAAGCGCGCGGCGGAAACCGCCAATGCCCACAAGACCGATTTCCTGGCCCGCGTCAGCCATGAAATACGCACACCGCTCAACGCCATTATCGGCTTTGCCGACATGATGGCGACCGAGCGATTCGGGCCGATCGGCCATCCGCGTTATGCGGAATATTCCAATGATATCGGCCGCTCCGGCCGGCACGTGCTCGATATCGTCAATGATCTGCTCGACATTTCCAAGATCGAGGCCGGGCAGATGGATGTGGATTTCATCGCCGTGCCGCTGAACGAGACGGTGGCCGAAGCGGTCTCGCTGGTGCAGCCGCAGGCCAACAATCAGCGTGTCATCATCCGCACCGCACTGTCGCAATCCGTGCCGCAGATCGTTGCCGACCTGCGCTCGATCAAGCAGATCGTGCTGAACATTCTGTCCAACGCCATCCGCTTCACGCCCTCCGGCGGCCAGATCGTGGTGTCTACGGCCTACGAGGCGAATGGCAGCGTCTCGCTGCGCATCCGCGACACCGGCATCGGCATGACGCGGGCGGAACTGGAACAGGCCATGAAGCCATTCCGGCAGGTGGCCTCATCCAGCAAGCGCGTGCGCGGCGACGGCACCGGGCTTGGCCTGCCACTGACGAAGGCGATGGTGGATGCCAACCGGGCAAATTTCTCCATCACCTCGACGCCGAATGAAGGCACGCTGGTGGAAATCACCTTTCCGTCGCAACGGGTTCTTGCCAACTGAGGTCATGCGGGCGTAGCAATGCGAAAGCCACCGGCGGAATGATCGCCGCTCGAGGCTTTCGCAAGACAGGCCCGCATGCCCATGACGGTTTCCCTTCCAGCCACAAAACGCGTTTCGATACTGCCTGTCGCGGCGATCATCGTCGCGGCCATTGCCGCCATGCCCATTCTGGCGATCTTCTGGCTGGCGCTGACCGGCAGTACGGAAGGATGGCAACATCTTCTCGCCAATGTCCTGCCGCGCGCGGGGTTTCGCACCTTCCTATTGCTAGGAATGACAGCCGCGACGACGGCCTTTTTCGGCATAGCCTGCGCATGGCTCGTCACGACATTCGAATTTCCGCTGCGGCGTCTGTTGTCTGCGGCACTCGTGCTGCCACTTGCCATTCCTTCCTATCTGGCTGCCTATGCCTTCGGCGAGTTCCTTGATTTCACCGGCCCGGTGCAGAGCGCAATTCGCGCCGCCTTCGATTATCACAGCATCCGCGATTACTGGTTTCCCGACATACGCTCGCTTGGCGGCGCGGTGATCGTCCTGAGTTCGGTGCTTTACCCCTATGTCTATCTGTCGGCCCGCGCCGCCTTTTCCATGCAGGGCCGGTTTGCGGCGGAAGCGGCCCGCACGCTTGGCGCAAAGCCGCTCAGCGTGTTCTTTTCCGTGCAATTGCCGATGGCACGGCCAGCGATTGCCATCGGGCTTTCGCTAGTCTTGATGGAGACGCTGAACGATATCGGAGCAGTCGAATATCTCGGTGTCCAGACGCTGACCTTCACCATTTACGAGACCTGGCTCAATCGCGGCAATCTCGCCAATGCGACGCAGATCGCCGCCGTCATCCTCATCATCGTCGGCGCGCTGATCGTCATCGAACGCAATGCCCGCGAAAAACAGCGCTTCGGCGCGCCGAAGGCGACAAGCATGGCGCAGCGTCACCGGCTGAAGGCGCTCACCGGCTGGCGGCGCTGGTGCGCGAGCCTGTTCTGCTTCGTTCCTGTCGCGAGCGGCTTTTTCATTCCCGTCATCGTGCTCGGCGGTTACGCCGCCAGGAGGCTCGACGCACTGTTTGCGCCGAAGCTTCTGAAAGCGCTCGGACACAGTCTCGAAGTCTCGTTTTCCGCCGCCTTGGTGACGCTGATAGCCGCCTTCGTGTTTTCCTATGCCATCCGCACCGAGCGCTCGCGCACCTCGAAGGTGGCCGCCCGCTTCGGTTCCATGGGATATGGCGTGCCGGGAACCGTGCTCGCCATCGGGGTGCTCATTCCGCTGGCCAGTCTCGACAATGGCGTCGATGGCTTCATCCGCGCGCATTTCGGCTTTTCCAGCGGCCTGCTGCTTTCCGGCACCGCCTTCGCCATCATCTATGCGCATAGCGTGCGTTTCATGACCATGGCGGAAGGCACGCTCGATGCCGGTTTCCAGAAGCTTTCGCCGCATATCGACATGGCCTCGCGCACGCTTGGGCGCAATCGTTTGCAGACGCTGTTCAAGGTGCTGTTGCCGAATATGCGGCCGGCGGCGCTGACTGCTTTTCTGCTGGTGCTGATCGAATCCATGAAGGAACTGCCGGCGACCATCCTGCTCAGGCCTTTCGGTTTCAACACGCTTGCCACGCTGGTCTATGAGGATGCATCCCGTTCCAGGGTGCAGGATGCCGCCGTTCCGGCGATCATCATCATCATCGCCGGGCTTATTCCCGTGCTTCTCGTCTCGAAATCCATGGATCATCCGGAAAACAGCTGAGCAGCGCCCGGTATCTCAGCAAAAAGAAAGGCGGCCTTTCGGCCGCCTGTATTAGTTGTGCTTTTTTTAACGAGAGAAAGGGGGGGACAACCTCGCCATATGGAAATTATCAATCCCGGCCGTCAGAAATTTGACAACCCTGCGTTAGGTTTACTTTCCGCCAACTCCTATTAACAAGCGGTTAAAACCAAAATCGAGCAATTACCGACGATAATTCCTATTTTGAGACCGTAGAGTCCCAAAACTAAATTACAGGTTTCTAATTTTATTGCGATTTCAACAGTAACGTGAGGAAATCGAAGCAGAGCCGATAATCAGTTGCGGGCGGCGGCGTGCTCGTCCCGCATCCGCTGCAGTTCGGTGCGTTTGGACGTGATGGAGGTGACAATGACGCCGATCGTCACAAGGCCGATGAGGATCGTGCAGATGGCATTGATTTCCGGCGTCACCCCAAGACGTACCTGCGAGTAAATCTTGATCGGCAGCGTGGTTGCGCCGGGGCCTGTGGCGAAGCTGGCGATCACCAGATCGTCGAGCGACAGCGTAAACGCCAACATCCAGCCGGCGATGACGGCTGGGAAGATCAATGGCAGGGTGATGCGGAAGAAGGTCTTCACCGGTGGGCAGCCGAGATCAAGTGCGGCTTCCTCAAGGCTGCGGTCGAAGGTGAGCAGGCGCGACTGCACGACGATCGCCACATAACACATGGTGAAAGTGGTGTGGGCGATTACCACCGTCCAGAAACCACGATCCACCCCGACAGCCACGAACAGCAGCAGCAACGACAGGCCGGTAATAACCTCCGGCATGACGAGCGGCGCATAGATCATGCCGGAAAACAGCACCCGGCCCGGGAAGCGCGCAAAACGGGTCAGCGATAACGCCGCCAGCGTTCCGAGGATGGTGCCGATGGTGGCGCTGAGGATACCGACGCGCAGCGTCACCCAGGCGGCATCCATCAGCCCCTGGTTCGACCACATGGAGCGGTACCATTGAAGCGAGAAGCCGCCCCAGACGGTGACGAGCTTGGAGGCATTGAAGGAATAAACGATCAGGATGATGATCGGGATATAAAGAAAGGCAAAACCGAGGGTGAGGACGGTGATGTCGAATTTTCCGCGCTTCATGGCCTCACCCCACCTTCTTCTGCTGGTTCTGGAAGATGGCGATCGGCACCACCAGCAACAACAGGAGCAGCACGGCCACGGCCGATGCCAAAGGCCAGTCGCGGTTGCCGAAGAATTCCGTCCAGAGCGTCTTGCCGATCATCAATGTCTGCGCGCCGCCGAGCAGATCGGGAATAACGAATTCGCCTGTTATCGGGATGAAGCAGATCATCGACCCGGCGACAACACCCGGCAGCGACAGCGGGAAAGTGATCTTCCAGAAGGCTTTCCATGGCGGGCAGCCAAGATCGGCCGCCGCTTCCAATAGCGTATTGTCGAGCTTTTCCAGCGCTGAATAAAGCGGCAGCACCATGAAAGGCAGATAGGAATAAACGATGCCGATGAAGATCGCCGTCTCAGTGCGGAAGATATTGACCTGCTGGTCGGGTCCGAGAAAACCGAGCCATTGGAACAGCACCGTCAGCAGGCCTTCGGGTTTCAGAATGCCAATCCAGGCGTAAACGCGGATCAGGAACGACGTCCAGAACGGCAGGATCACCAGCATCACCAGCGTCGGCCGCACCGATGACGGCGCGCGCGCCATGGCCAGCGCCATGGGATAACCGATCAGCAGAAGCAGGCAAGTGGAGATGAAGGCGATGCGCAGCGACGACAGATAGGCGTCGATGTAAAGCGGGTCTTCCGTCAGGAACAGATAATTTTCGAAATCCAGCTGCGAGAAGAACGCGCCGAGCTTCGAAAAGCCTTCGAAGACCGGCGTGTAGGGCGGCATGGATATGGCCGTATCCGATAGCGAAATCTTGAAGATGATGAAAAACGGCGCTGCAAAAAACAGCAGCAACCAGAAATAGGGAACCGCAACGACCAGCCAGCGCCAGGGGCTTTGCCGGTTTTCGGGAGTGGTGACCGCCATGAAAGCCTCCCTCAGCGCGTCAGGACAAGACCTGAATCCGGTTTCCAGTTCAGCCACACCATATCGCCGAATGTGATCGGGCGATCAACGAGACGTGACACATTCGCCTGCGCCGCGCGGAGGACACGGCCATCGGCGAGCTTGACGATGAAGACCGAGAAGTCACCGAGATAACCAATATCCCAGACCTCGCCATAGGCGGAATTGACGCTGCTGTCAGCCGGTTGGTCGAGCGAGATGCGGACCTTTTCCGGGCGGATGGCGTAAGCCACCTGACTGCCGGTCGCCGCAGCGCATTCCTGCTCCACCGCCACTTTCAGCCCGTCGCAATCGAGCGTCACCAGACCCGGCTTGCCGATATCGGAGGCATTGGCGACGACATTGGCGTCGAAAATATTAATGTCGCCAATGAAATCAGCCACGTAGCGGCTGTTCGGCGCCTCGTAAATCTCGGCCGGCGTCGCCACCTGCACGACATTGCCCTTGTCCATGACGGCGATGCGATCCGACACCGTCATCGCCTCTTCCTGATCGTGAGTGACGATCAGGAAGGTGAGGCCGAGATTGGTCTGAATGTCCATCAGCTCGAATTGGGTTTCCTCGCGCAGCTTCTTGTCGAGCGCGCCGAGCGGTTCGTCGAGCAACAACACCTTCGGCCGCTTGGCAAGCGAACGGGCGAGCGCCACGCGCTGCCGCTGGCCGCCCGACAGCTGGCTCGGCTTGCGTTTGGCGAATTCCGTGAGTTTGACGAGCCGCAGCATCTCCTCGACGCGGGCGGCGATTTCCGCTTTCGGCAAGCCGTCCTGTTCGAGACCGAAGGCGATGTTCTTCTCCACCGACATATGCGGGAAAAGTGCATAGGACTGGAACATCATATTGGTCGGGCGCTTATAGGGCGGTACGCCGGAAATATCCTTGCCCTGCAGCAGGATGCGTCCATCCGTCGGCTCCTCGAAACCAGCCAGCATGCGCATCAGCGTGGTCTTGCCGCAGCCCGACGGACCGAGCAGCGAGAAGAACTCGCGTTCATAGATATCGAGCGTCAGATTGTTGACGGCGACGAAATCGCCAAAACGCTTGGTGACGTTTTCAAAGCGGATGAAGGGAACCGCATCGGGGTTGTCCCACGGGCTGAATTTGCGTTTGACCGGCCCCAGAGTTTTCGCCATTCACCCTACCCTCAAATCCCGTTGGTCTTTCGATCGATGCTTCGGGGCGGGCAGCGCCGGCAGGGTGACCTGCCGGCAAAGCTATCAGAGAAACAGGCCCGCCGGCCGTTCCTCAGCCAGCGGACGGCGATGTCAGCTGCCGGTCTTTATCTGCGTCCAGACCCGGTTCAGCACGCGCTGTTCCTTCGGTCCGTAAGGCGAGATGGTGAAGAGCTTCTTCATGGTCTCGGCATCGGGATAGACCGCAGGATTTTTCGAAACCGACTCATCCATCAGCGCCTGCGAGGCAAGGTTGCCGTTGGCGTATTGAACGTAGTTCGACGCCTTGGCGATGACTTCCGGCCGCATCAGATAATTGATGAAGGCATGTGCTTCCTCGACATTCTTGGCATCCGCCGGGATGGCAAGGTTGTCAAACCACATATAGGTGCCTTCCTTCGGGATGACGTAGTTCACCTCGACGCCGTTCTTGGCTTCTTCCGCGCGGCTTTTCGCCTGCAGGATATCGCCCGACCAGCCGATGGTTATGCAGCTGTCGCCATTCGCCAGCTCGTCGATATAGGCGGAGGAATTAAACGTCTTCACATAGGGGCGAATCTTCGAATAGACCTCGCCGCCGGCTTCCAGATCGGCCGTTTCCTTGCTGTCTGGGTTCTTGCCGAGATAATTCATCGCAATGGCGAAGGTTTCGTCCGAAGCATCGAGAATATTGACGCCGCAGGATTTCAGCTTTTCGGCATTTTCCGGCTTGAAAAGAATATCCCAGCTGTCGACCGGAACATCGCCGAGCGCCGCCTTTACCTTGGCGACGTTGTAACCGATGCCTGTGGTGCCCCACATGTAGTTCACGGCATATTCGTTGCCGGGGTCGTATTTCGCCAGGCGCTCGGAGACTTCAGGCCACATGTTCTTCAGATTCGGCAACTTGGACTTGTCGAGCTTCTGGAACACGCCGGCATTGATCTGGCGGGCGAGGAAGGGGCCGGTCGGCACCACGACATCATAACCGGAGCTGCCGGCCAGAAGCTTGGTTTCCACAAGCTCGTTGCTGTCGAACACGTCGTAAACGACTTTGATGCCGGTTTCCTTGGTGAAATCGGCAAGCACTGATTCGTCAATATAATCCGACCAGTTATAGACGTGGACGACCTTTTCCTGGGCCATTGCCGAGCCTGCTGCAACGAGCGCGGTGGTGAGAGCCAAGGTCAGGCGGAGAGAACGGTTTTTCATGATGTCTCCTGTTAACGCATCCTCACGGTGGGAGCGTGATCCCCTTTTTTGGGAGAGACTAGAAAGGAAAACAAAAGGGAGCAAGCGGGAAATGTGCAGCACAGCATTTTCAACCGAATGTTTTCCGGCCACAAAAAAGCGAATGGAAACACCTACTGGAAGTCGAAAACACTGAGACCGGTGACCATTTCATCGAGCCCGAGCGGCCTTGTGAGCGGCGCTTCGGCCCGCGACAAACAGCCCTGCCTTTCGCACAGCCGGCACGAGGGGCCGACAGCGACGGGCGCGGCACCCGATGCGGCGGGGCCATAGACGGTGTCTCCGGCCTGGGCGAGATCGCAGCCAAGAAGCACCGCCGTGCGCCTTACCCTTTCACCGAAGCCCGCCTGCGGACCTTCCAGCGTGCGCGAAACAGAGAGGAAAGCGTCACCGTCAGGCATTTCCACCGCTTCCACCAGCACCTGTCCCGGCTGGGCAAAAGCGGCATGGATATTGAGCCGCGGACAGAGGCCGCCGAAACGCGCCCTTGGAAAACCGCTGGCCCCTGCAAGGCGGAAACGGTTGCCGGCATTGTCGATCTCCATCAGGAAAAACGGGATCGCCGCGGCTGAGGGCCGTTGCAGGCTGACGAGGCGGTTGGCTGCCTGTTCGAAAGAAACGTTGAAGCGCGACCGCAGAACGTCGAGATCGTATTTCGCCCGCTGCGCGGCGCTCAGGAATGCGCCATAGGGCATCATCAGCGCATGGGCGGCATATCGCGCCAGTTCGAAACGGGCAATGCGCCGGGCTTCCTCGCCCTTCAGGCCAAGCGCTTCCAGTTCCGCACCGATCTCTTCGCGAAGGGCCAGAAGACAGGTCTCCATCGCCATTTCCCGCAGCTGATCCGGCTGCGACAGGCGCTCGGATAAAAACAGCCGCATGGAATGGCGGTCATAACGTCGCCGCAGATTGGGCATGGCATGCACTGGCAGGGTTCTGACGACGATGCCGTGGTTTTTCTGTAGCCATGCGCGCAGACCGGAGGCGAGATCATCGCCGGTCGACAATTGTCTATGGAGTTCTTCCGCCGCCGCATCGATGGAATGAAAATATGCCGGGCGGTTTTCAAAGACGTGCCGCACCTCGTCGATCGGCAGACGGGTGGAGGAAAGCGCCGTTTCATGCCCCTCGCGCGCCAGAAGATCGGAAAGATCCGAAAGGCGCTGCGCCTGCTCCCGATAGGCCCGGTAAAGCTTGAGGACACCGCTTGCCGCATTGGGCGCGGCATCGGCAACCTCGATCAACTCCTGCGGTGACGGCACCTCGCCCACCAGCAGCGGATCGGCGAAGACCTCGCGCAGCTGCCCGGCGGAACCGGCGCTTTCGCCCTGCAGATCATCCAGATCGACCTTATAGACCGAGGCAAGCTTCAAAAGCAGCTGCACTGTGAGCGGTCGCTGGTTGCGCTCGATGAGATTAAGATAGGACGGCGAAATCGCCAGCGCCTCGGCCATGGCCGTCTGCGTCAGCCCCAGACCATTGCGAATGCGGCGCACGCGCGGGCCTGCAAAAATCTTGTTTTCCGACACCGCCTCACCCCCTGTGCCTGCGACTCATACAAATCTGTTACAAATTCTTGGGGCGAAGGACTTTTACAAAATTTACAATTTTACATCTCCACCTTGTCACGCACACTACAGGATAACCTCTTTCAAGTCACTGTTTTTGTGTTTGTTCTGGCGCTCAAATCTCGAAAAATGTAAATGTAGTCACATCAAACGGCGCCATATGATGTTGAATTCGGCCCGTTACAGAAACCGCATTTATCATGGGAGAGAGAAGTATGACGGATTTTTACAAACTTGTTCCGGGCGCACCGCAGGGACGTTTCGACGGCATCGAGCGCACCTACACCGCCGCCGACGTGGAGCGGCTACGCGGCTCCGTCGAAATCCGCCATTCGCTTGCCGAGATGGGCGCGAACCGGCTGTGGAAGCTGATCAACGAGGAAAATTTCGTCAATGCGCTCGGTGCGCTTTCCGGCAACCAGGCCATGCAGATGGTTCGTGCCGGGCTGAAGGCGATCTATCTTTCCGGCTGGCAGGTTGCTGCGGATGCCAATACGGCATCGGCCATGTATCCGGACCAGTCGCTTTATCCGGCCAATGCCGCACCGGAACTCGCAAAGCGTATCAACCGCACCCTGCAGCGCGCCGACCAGATCGAGACGGCGGAGGGCAAGGGCCTTTCGGTCGACACCTGGTTCGCACCGATCGTCGCTGATGCGGAGGCCGGCTTCGGCGGGCCGCTCAACGCCTTCGAAATCATGAAGGCCTTTATCGAGGCAGGTGCTGCGGGTGTTCATTATGAAGACCAGCTGGCATCGGAAAAGAAATGCGGCCATCTCGGCGGCAAGGTTCTGATCCCGACGGCGGCGCATATCCGCAATCTGACGGCGGCGCGGCTTGCGGCTGATGTCATGGGTGTGCCGACGCTGGTTATCGCCCGCACGGATGCGGAGGCCGCCAAGCTCCTGACCTCCGATATCGATGAGCGCGACCAGCCCTTCGTGGATTACGATGCCGGCCGCACCGTCGAGGGCTTCTATCAGGTCAAGAACGGTCTCGAACCCTGCATCGCCCGCGCCGTTGCCTATGCGCCCTATTGCGACCTGATCTGGTGCGAGACATCAAAGCCGGATCTCGAACAGGCGCGCAGATTTGCCGAAGGCGTGCACAAGGTGCATCCCGGCAAGAAGCTCGCCTACAATTGTTCGCCGTCGTTCAACTGGAAAAAGAACCTCGACGACGCGACGATTGCCAAGTTCCAGCGGGAATTGGGTGCGATGGGCTACAAGTTCCAGTTCATCACGCTTGCCGGTTTCCACCAGCTGAATTTCGGCATGTTCGAACTGGCGCGCGGTTACAAGGACCGGCAGATGGCGGCCTATTCCGAGCTTCAGGAAGCGGAATTCGCAGCCGAGGCCAATGGCTACACCGCCACCAAGCACCAGCGCGAAGTCGGCACCGGCTATTTCGACGCGGTGTCTCTGGCGATCTCTGGCGGCACGTCGTCCACGACAGCCATGAAGGAATCCACCGAGCACGACCAGTTCCGCCCGGCGGCCGAATAAATCGAAAAACTGCCCTTCCCGGTGACGGGAAGGGCTTGCAAACTTAGAGCGTAATCCGCTCTAAGTTTTTGTTCAAGCATGGGATTTTCCGAAAACCGCGTAGCACTTTTCGGTCCGATGCTCCAATCAAGAACCCCAACCAATAATGAGAGGAGAAATGCCATGAATGCCCATAACCCCATCAAGACCCACGTCAAGGAACGCGCCGAGGAGCAGTCCTCCGCCATGACGCAGGATCAGCAGGCCGCCATCCGCATGCTGGCCAACGATCTGCACCGCCTCAACCAGGCTGTCATGAAAGCCGTTGAGGCCGGCGTTTCCGTCGAGCTGGTTCGCTCGGCCCGCCACCATGGCGGCGGCGGCAACTGGGGCGATCTGCTGATCCCGGTCATCGTCGCGCAGGGCGCTGCGGCCTGAAACGGTTAGAGTTTTTCCGCATTTCCGGACGTAAAACCGCGACACACTTTTACTGGAAATGCTCTCTCACGCCGGGCGGCTCTTGCGCCCGGCATATAAATCGGAATGTCCCTTGATCAGACGGGTCATCCGGTCCGCCACCGTCCGTATATCGCGGCGGTGGCGATCGTCATTGTTCATGACGATCCATTGATTGTGGCGAAGGGTTTCCATCTCGTCACCTTCCCGAGCAAGCCGGGCATCCGCATCGCCCACGAAGCATGGAAGCACGGCAACGCCTGCCCCCGCCAGCACAAGGTCGAGAAGCGCCGTCGGCCGGTTCACGGTTACCGCGATATCATTGCGGCGGTTCTCATGCGGCCAGCGCAGATAGGTTGAAATGGCGTTTTCCTCCGCCACCGCCAGCCAGCGGTCGGCAACCGATGCAGCAGCATTGCGCAACCTGTAGGGCGCATAGGCTACCTCCCCCGTCTTGATGGCGGCGAGGTTCTTTTCCTGCGGCTCGAAAGCGCGGATACCGATGTCGTTTTCGCGATGGGCAAGAGACGCCCTCTGTTCGGCGATGAAAAGATCGATGCGGAAATCATCGCGGTCGGTACAGATGGCGGAAAAATTCCCGGTCAGCAGCCAGGCGTTCCAGGTGCCGACGGCAATGCGCACAACGGAAGAGGCCGATGACGCCTTCTGCCATCCTTCAACATCCTTTGCCGCATTTTCCATCGCCTGAAGCCGGTCGAACAAAGCGCGGCCATCCGCCGTCAGCGCGTATCCCGTCTGGCTGCGCTGGAACAGGGCCTTGCCAATGCGCTCCTCCAGTTCGACCATGCGCCGCCCGACGGTTGCCGGGCTCAAACCCGTCAGCGCAGCGGCGCCCGTCAGGCCGCCGCTGCGTGACACATCGAGGAAAAGCTGATAGGAATCCCAGGTGACGTTTTTCATGGATGAAAAACGTAGCGCATTTTCTTGCGCAGATAAATCAAAAAACGGCGTGCATTATGGCCCTCCGCATTACGAGGAGAGTGACATGCACGCGATTTTTGCAGCCCGGGTCATCATCGAAAACCAGCAGCCGCGCACCCGGCGCGAGGCCATTCTGCAGGAAGAGAAATTTTATACCGATATGGCCGAGGCATCGCGCCCGTGGCGGCTTTTCAGCGCGCTCATCGGCTTTATAAAGGCGAAGAGCCGTCGATCAGTAAAAGAGAGCGATCAGGGCCGCGAGAGCACCGGCTGCGATAAGGCTCAGGCGAAAGGCCAGCCGCCGGCTCTCGTTGTCAGTGCGGGCGATGGCAATGGCGCGAGGGGCAGATCTGTTCATGCGCGGGTTCCTGACGAAAAACTCAACCGACCCATGCCCTGTTAAGAGCCTCCAGCAGGACATCATGTGCAGCGGGAGCGCAATGCGATCCGGCTTTGCTGGCATTCGGTCAGGATGACTCCGCGCCCGTTAACAAGGTGTTAAGACAGGCGGTTTCACGCAAATTCGCCTGCCGCCTGCCCTGAGGCCCAGGCCCACTGGAAGTTATAACCGCCGAGCCAGCCGGTGACATCCACGCATTCGCCGATGAAATAAAGCCCGGGCACGGATTTCGTCGCCATGCTGCGGGAATCGAGGCCCGTCGTATCCACACCGCCAAGCGTGACTTCCGCTGTGCGATAACCTTCCGAACCGGCGGGCTTGATCTGCCAGTCCTGCACCTCGCCCGCCAGCTTTGCCAAAGCCTTGTCGGACATATCGGCCAGATGGCCGGTGAGGCCGGATTGTTCGACGACGTGCTGGGCGAGCCGTTTCGGCAGGATTTCCGACAAAGCGGTCTGGGGCGACTGGCGGCCGTTCTTCTGTTTCGCCTGTTTCAGCAGCGCGGCAATATCGCGGCCCGGTTCGAGCTTCAGGCGGATGGCGTCGCCTTCACGCCAGTAGGAGGAGATTTGCAGGATGGAGGGACCGCTCAAACCGCGATGCGTGAAGAGCAGCGCCTCTTCAAACGAGGTCTTGCCGTGAGAAACCTCGGCTGGAACCGCGACACCGGCAAGCGGGCTCAGCTTTTCCAGCGCGGCAGGATCGAGCGTCAGCGGCACGAGTCCCGGGCGCGTCTCGATGAGCGGCAGGCCGAATTGCTCGGCGATCTGGTAGGCAAAACCGGTCGCGCCCATTTTCGGGATCGACTTAGCCCCTGTCGCCACAACGAGGCTTTCCGCCTCGATGACGCCACCTGATGTCGTCACGCGAAAACGCCCGCCATCGTGAGCGACCGCCGAGACTGACGTTTCGAGCCGCAGCTTCGCATTCACCGCCTGCATTTCGCCAAGCAGCATGCGGATGATGTCCTTGGCGCTGTCATCGCAAAAGAGCTGGCCGAGCGTTTTTTCATGCCAGCCGATGCGATGCTTTTCCACCAGAGCAATGAAATCGCGCGGCGTGTAGCGGGCGAGCGCGGATTTGGCGAAATGCGTGTTCGCGGAGAGATAGTTCTTCGGCCCGGCATGGATATTGGTGAAGTTGCAGCGGCCGCCACCGGAAATGCGGATTTTCTCGCCCGGCGCCTTGGCATGGTCGAGAATGACAACGGAGCGGCCGCGCTGGCCGGCGCGGATGGCGCACATCATGCCGGCGGCGCCCGCCCCTAAAATCAGCACGTCACATTTCTCTGTCATCATTCCATCCGATCCGTTTCCTCTCCTCTTTTCGAAGTACTGGCGCTTGTCAATGGCGCTTTCCCCCTCGCCAATTGCCAAACTACGGTTATGATGGCGCCAGTCGAAACACAGACCCGGTGATACATGCCCCCGAAGAAAACCATGCTCCGCCCGAAGAAACAGGCAACCATGGCAAAGACACCTCCCCTCGACCTCTCCTCCACCCGTGGCGTTTCCTCCTGGCGCGAAGCCGCGCAATGGCTGCGGGCGCGCGGGATCGAGGACATAGAATGCATCACGCCCGATCTTGCCGGCGTTGCGCGCGGCAAGATGATGCCGACAGCAAAGTTCACGGGCGACACGTCGCTTGCCCTGCCGTCCGCGCTCTATCGCCATACGATATCAGGCGAATATCCTGACGAGACGGCGAATTTCCGCTATGAGCCGCGCGACAGCGACCTGAAGCTGGTGCCTGATCTTTCCACCTTGTCCGTCGTGCCGTGGGAGAGCGACCCGACCGCGCAGGTGATCTGCGACGTCGTGGATGCCGAGGGCAATTTCGTTCCCTATACGCCGCGCAACGTTTTGAAGAACGTGCTTTCGCTCTATACCGAAAAGGGCTGGAAACCGGTCGTCGCGCCGGAAATCGAATTTTATCTCGTCGCCATGAATGACGATCCGGATTATCCGCTGCATCCGCCGAAGGGGCGCTCCGGCCGGTCGATTGTCGGCGGACAGAGCTATTCGATTGCCGGCATCAACGAGTTCGACGAGCTGATCGACGACATCTATCACTTCTCGGAAAAACAGGGCCTCGAAATCGATACGCTGATCCATGAGGAAGGCCCGGCGCAGCTGGAAATCAACCTGCGGCATGGCGACCCTATCCAGCTCGCCGACCAGGTGTTCCTGTTCAAGCGCACCATCCGCGAGGCGGCGCTGAAGCACGGCATCTACGCCACCTTCATGGCGAAGCCGATGCAGGGCCAGCCGGGCTCGGCCATGCATATCCACCAGTCGGTGGTAGAGATCGATAGCGGCCGCAATATTTTCTCGAACAAGGATGGCGGCCCCTCCAAGGAGTTCTTCTCCTTCGTGGGCGGCATGCAGCGTTATGTGCCCAATGCGCTGGTCATGCTGGCGCCCTATGTGAATTCCTATCGCCGCCTGACGCCTGATATGGCCTGCCCGGTCAACAATGCCTGGGGTTACGACAACCGCACGACCGCCTTCCGGGTGCCGATTTCCAGCCCGCAGGCGCGGCGCGTCGAAAACCGCCTGCCGAGTTCCGACGCCAATCCCTATCTCGCGCTTGCCGCTTCGCTCGGCTGCGGCTGGCTCGGCATCGTCAACAATATCGAGCCGACCGAACCGACCGCCGAGACGGCCAATGAAGGCTCCATCGACCTGCCGCGTGGCCTTCTGGAAGCCGTGGCGCTGCTGGAAGGTGAAGAGCAGTTCGACCGGGTTTTCGGCCATGAATTCGTCGGCCTTTATGCCGGCCTGAAACGTGGGGAATTCGAGACCTTCATGCAGGTCATCAGCCCCTGGGAGCGGGAATTCCTGCTTCTCAACGTGTGAGGAACCCCGAGCATGACATGGCAAAGCCCGATTGCGCCGGGGATTTCCTGGTATCAGGCAACCGTCGGTGAGCGGCCGGACTATCCCGCTCTCGATGGGTCGAGAGAAGTGGATGTCGCGATTATCGGCGGCGGTTATACCGGTCTACAGGCCGCCTGTAACCTTGCCGAAAACGGCGTCTCGGTCGCCCTCATCGAAGCGCATCGTTTCGGCGATGGCGCTTCCGGCCGCAATGGCGGCCAGTTCGGCACCGGCCAGCGTTCGTTCCCCGACGAAATGGAAGATGAGATCGGCTTCGAGCAATCGAAGCTGCTGTTCGACATTGCCGAGGATGCCAAGAATTACGTGCGCAGCTTCGCCGTCAATCGCGGCATAGACATGGAGTATCTGCCGGGACAGCTTTATGTGGCGCACAAGGCGGCCTACGAGGACGACTATCGCAAAAGCGTCGATGCGATGAACAATCGCTACGGCTATCCGCATATTTCCTACATGGAACGCGGCGAGGCGCGTCAACGCGTCGGCTCCACCCATTATTTCGGCGGCACGCGCGACACCGGCACCGGCCATATCCATCCGCTGAAGCTTTTGGTCGGGCTGGCAAAGGCGGCGAAAGCTGCGGGTGCCAGCATTCACGAAATGACGCCTGCCAGATCCATTCGCCAGTCCGGCGGCAAGACAATCATCGAAACGCCCTCCGGCAATCTGACGGCGACAAAGGTGCTGATCGCGACCAATGCCTATATCGGCAATCTGGAGCCGATAACGGCCGCCCATATCATGCCGATCCGCTCCTTTATCGGCGCGACCGCACCGCTCGATGCGTTTCCCGACATCATTCCAGGCCGGGAAGCCGTGGCGGATTCGCGTTTCGTGGTACGCTATTTCCGCAAGACGGCCGACAACCGGCTGCTTTTTGGTGGACGTGAAGCCTATACGGCCGATACGCCGCGCGACATTTCCAGCCATATCCGCCGACAGATAGCGGAAATCTATCCCGCACTGAAAAATATCGACATCACCCATTCCTGGGGCGGCTCCGTCGGCATCACCCTGCCGCGACAGGTGTTCGTGCGCGAAGTCATGCCTGATGTCACCTCCATCGGCGGCTATTCCGGTCATGGGGTGATGCTGTCGAATTATTGCGGCAAGCTCTATGCCGATCTCATACTCGGCAAAAAGGACATGCTGGAACCATTTGCGCGGCTGAAGGTGCCCGCATTCCCCGGCGGAACTTCAATGCGCGCGCCGCTGCTTTTCCTGGCGCTATCTTGGTACGCGTTGCGAGACAGGTTTTAGGATAATGTTTACAGCCAGTTACCGAAACAGAACGGGCGAACAAAGCCAAAATTCATAATTTCACATAACTGAGTCTGGCATTTTTAAATCGATTAGATTATTGATGCCCCAACCCTTGAAGATCGAGAGAATCGATATGAGCAGTCAGATCATTCCTGTTGAACCTTTTGATTGTGTCGTTTTCGGCGGCACGGGCGATCTTGCCGAGCGCAAGCTTCTGCCGGCCCTTTATCACCGGCAGGTCGAAGGCCAGTTCACGGAGCCGACCCGCATCATCGGCGCGTCGCGTTCGGTCATGACCCATGAGGAATATCGCAAATTCGCGCAGGACGCGCTGAAGGAGCACCTGAAGGCCGGCGAATATGACGACGCGCAGGTCACGCTTTTCCTCAACCGGCTTTTCTACGTGCCTGTTGATGCCAAGGGCAGCAATGGCTGGGACGTGCTGAAGAAGCTGCTCGATGAGGGCAAGGAGCGCATACGCGCCTTTTATCTGGCCGTCGCGCCGGGCATTTTCGGCGATATCGCCGACAAGATTCGTGAGCACAAGCTCATCACCCGCTCGACCCGCATCGTCGTTGAAAAACCGATCGGCCGTGACCTCGCTTCCGCGCAGGAACTGAACGACACCATCGGCCATGTCTTCAAGGAAGAGCAGATCTTCCGTATCGACCACTATCTCGGCAAGGAGACGGTGCAGAACCTGATGGCGCTGCGTTTCGCCAACGCGCTTTACGAGCCGCTGTGGAATTCTGCCCATATCGACCACGTGCAGATCACGGTTGCCGAAGCGGTTGGCCTTGAAGGCCGCGCCGGTTATTACGACAAGGCCGGTGCGCTGCGCGACATGGTGCAGAACCATATCCTTCAGCTGCTTTGCCTCGTGGCCATGGAGCCACCCGCATCCATGAATGCGGAAGCCGTGCGTGACGAAAAACTCAAGGTTCTGCGCTCTCTGAAGCCGATCAACACCAGCAATGTCGAAAAGCAGACGGTTCGCGGCCAGTACCGCGCCGGCGCTTCCGCGGGCGGCCCGGTCAAGGGTTATCTGGAAGAGCTGGAAGGCGGCGTTTCCAACACCGAAACCTTCGTCGCCATCAAGGCTGAAATCGCCAACTGGCGCTGGGCCGGCGTTCCCTTCTACATCCGCACCGGCAAGCGCCTCGCGACCCGCGTTTCGGAAATCGTCGTCACCTTCAAGCAGATCCCGCATTCGATCTTCGACGATGCAGCCGGCAAGATCGAGGCCAACAAGCTGGTCATTCGCCTGCAGCCCGATGAAGGCGTCAAGCAGTCGCTGCTCATCAAGGACCCCGGCCCGGGCGGCATGCGCCTGCGTCAGGTGTCGCTGGACATGAGCTTTGCCGAAGCCTTCAACGTGCGCAGCCCCGATGCCTATGAGCGGCTTCTGATGGACACCATCCGCTCCAACCAGACGCTGTTCATGCGCCGCGACGAGGTCGAGGCCGCATGGGACTGGATCGACCCCATTCTCAAGAGCTGGGAAGATCTGGCGCAGGGCGTGCAGGGTTATACCGCCGGCACCTGGGGTCCGAGCGGCTCGATCGCGCTGATCGAGCGCGATGGCCGCACCTGGCACGATGGAGATTGAGTATGACGGAGATGAGTGAGACATTGCATGTCTTCGACAGCGCCGCCGACCTGGCCTCCACGCTGGCGACAGAAGTTGCCAGCCGCCTTTCGGCCGCAACGCAGGAGCGCGGCACGGCGAGCATCGCCGTTTCCGGCGGCTCGACGCCCAAGCTGTTTTTCCAGGCGCTTTCCAAACACGATCTAGACTGGCCCAATATCAGCGTGACGCTGGTGGACGAACGCTTCGTGCCGCCGGAAAGCGACCGCTCGAACCATCGCCTGGTTGCCGAGAACCTGTTGCAGGACAAGGCGAAAGCGGCCTATTTCGTGCCGCTTTTCCAGTCGGCGGCCTCGCCGGAGGATGCAGCGACGCTCGCAACCGTGAAGACCGAAGCGATCTGCGATCCTTTCGATGTCGTCATTCTGGGCATGGGAACGGATGGCCATACGGCATCGTTCTTCCCCGGTGGCGACAATCTCTATGAGGCGCTAGACCTTGATGAGCCACGCGGCGTCTTGACCATGGCGGCCGAGAATGCGGGAGAGGAGCGGTTGACCTTCAATTTCTCCAGCCTGCATGACGCCGATTTTCTGGTGCTGCACATTGAAGGCGCAGCCAAAAAGGCGACGCTTGAAAAAGCCCAATCGGGTGAGGATGAGGACGAAATGCCTGTTCGCGCCGTGCTGAACCGGGCAGAAACGCCCGTGGATATATACTGGGCGCCGTAAGCCGAAAGTACCGCCGCACGCGCGGCCCGGCGACAAGCGCCCCGAAGACATGAAGACAGAAACACGATAACCGGCCGTTCACCTCCCGGAACGCCGGTTGCCGACCAACGAACAGGATGAACGCCCATGTCCGCCGATTCCCGCATTCAGGCCATCACCGCCCGCATCGTCGAACGTTCCAAGCCTTACCGCGAGACCTATCTCGAGCGGTTGCGGCTGCAGGTCTCAAAAGGCGTTCACCGTTCCGTGCTTTCCTGCGGCAACCTTGCGCACGGGTTTGCGGTCTGTTCCCCCGCCGACAAGGACATCCTTGCCGGCGACCGGGTTCCAAACCTCGGCATCATCACCGCCTACAACGACATGCTCTCGGCGCACCAGCCCTATGAGACCTTCCCGGCGATCATCCGCGATGCGGCCAAGGAAGCGGGTGGCATCGCGCAGGTGGCGGGCGCCGTCCCCGCCATGTGTGACGGTGTGACGCAAGGCCAGCCGGGCATGGAGCTTTCGCTGTTTTCCCGCGATGCCATCGCCATGGCGGCCGGCATCGGCCTGTCGCACAACATGTTCGACGCCGCCGTCTATCTCGGTGTCTGCGACAAGATCGTACCCGGCCTCGTGATCGCGGCACTCGCCTTCGGTCACCTGCCCGCCGTCTTCGTTCCCGCCGGCCCGATGACGTCAGGCCTGCCGAATGACGAGAAGTCGCGCATCCGCCAGCTTTACGCCGAAGGCAAGGTTGGCCGCGAGGAGCTACTGGAGGCGGAATCGAAATCCTATCACGGCCCGGGCACCTGCACCTTCTACGGCACCGCCAATTCGAACCAGATGCTGATGGAGATCATGGGCTTCCATATGCCCGGTTCCTCCTTCATCAACCCCGGCACGCCACTTCGCGACGCGCTGACGCGCGAGGCAGCCAAGCGCGCGCTGGCGATTACCGCGCAGGGTAATGAATTCACGCCGGCGGGCGAGATGATCGACGAGAGATCGGTCGTCAACGGCGTCGTCGGCCTGCATGCGACGGGTGGCTCCACCAACCACACCATGCATCTGATCGCCATGGCGCGCGCCGCCGGCATCATCCTCACCTGGCAGGATATTTCCGATCTTTCCGACATCGTGCCGCTATTGGCCCGCGTCTATCCCAACGGACTTGCGGATGTGAACCACTTCCACGCCGCCGGCGGCATGGGCTTCCTCATCAAGCAGCTTCTGAAACAGGGCTTCGTGCATGACGATGTCCGCACCGTCTTCGGACATGGCCTTGAGGCTTACACCGTGGATGCCAAGCTTGACGAGAAGGGTGCGGTCGTCCGCCAGCCTTCGCCCGAGCAGAGCCACGACCCGAAGGTGCTTTCCAGCATCGAGACCCCGTTCCAGCCGACCGGCGGTCTGAAGATGCTGACGGGCAATCTCGGCAAATCGGTCATCAAGATTTCCGCCGTCAAGCCGGAACGCCACATCATCGAAGCGCCGGCGATCGTCTTCAACGACCAGCAGGAGCTTCAGGACGCCTTCAAGGACGGCAAGCTCAACCGAGACTTCATCGCCGTCGTGCGCTTCCAGGGACCGAAGGCCAACGGCATGCCGGAACTGCACCGCCTGACGCCGCCGCTCGGCGTGCTGCAGGATCGCGGCTTCAAGGTGGCGCTGGTGACGGACGGGCGCATGTCCGGCGCATCCGGCAAGGTGCCGGCCGCCATCCATGTCACGCCGGAAGCTTCCGACTGCGGCCCGATCTCGCTTATCCGCGATGGCGACATCATCCGTCTCGACGCCATTTCGGGAACGCTGGAAGTGCTGGTGTCCGCCGCCGAACTGGCGAAACGCGAACCGGCGCGTGCCGATCTGTCCGGTAATGAATGGGGCATGGGCCGCGAACTGTTCGCCCCCTTCCGCCGCAATGCCGGCCCGGCCGATCAGGGCGCCAGCGTGCTCTTCCATTGATTTTTGGAGGGCGAAGGCCGATGCGGTTTTCGCCTTTCAACCCTGCTTTGCGGTATCGTTCGACTGCGCTTTCCCGCCTCTGATAATCCGGCACAGAAACCGCTTTATTTCCCATTTCTTAAAAGTCACACTTGTCATGCGGCTGTGATGATCGCCCTATAGGGCCTTCTCGAGCAACCGTGGGACGACGGTGCAGTTTCGGATGATGGGACCAGACATGACGATTTTCTCAAGCAAACGCCGCGATGTGCTGAAGCTTATGGCTGGCACAGCCGTGCTGCCGCTGATTGCCTTGGCCACGCCAGCGACGGCGCAGGATGTCGCGCTGCGTGCGATCGTGATCTCCGACCTGCATTCGGCTTATGAGCGCATCGGCCAGCTTCTCACGGCCATCGAAATGCGCATCGCTGCCGACAAGACGCCTCACATCATCCTGCTGAATGGCGACCTGTTCGAACTCGGTAACGCAGTGGCCACACGTTCGGCCGGCGAAATCGAGTGGACGTTCCTCGCTGCACTCGCCAAGCTCGCCCCCACCGTCATCAATATCGGCAATCATGAACCCGATATCGACAATGATCTTGCCAATTTCGTCAATCGCGCCCAGGCACTCGGCATCACCGTGCTGTCCAACATCAACGATAAGCGCAGTGGAAAGCCCTATGCGCCTGATCGTGCCGAGGTGAGCGTCGGCGGGCGGCAGGTCATCGTGGCGGGTCTCGCCACCAATGCGATCAACACCTATCCGAAGGCGACGCGCGAGATGCTCGACATTCCGCAGCCGGTCGAATGGGCCAAGGCCAATCTGCCTGGCATTGTTAAGTCGGGCGCTATCAACATCGTCTTGAGCCATGCCGGCGTCGTTGCCGACCGCGATATCCTGTCGCTGCTACCGGATGGCACGCTGCTGGTCGGCGGTCACGATCACCTGAACTTCGTGCATGAACAGGGCGCCACGCGTTATGTCCATACCGGCTCATGGTGCACATCCATGACGGTGGCAACGATCTCCGCCCCCGGCAAGGCTCCGGCCATCGAAACGATCGCGATCGATAGCGGCGCTCCCGCCTCCCCGGCCCTCAAGAGCCTGATCGAGCAGACGCTCGAAAAGCACCTGACGGCGGAAGAACGGGCGGTTGTCGGTAAATCCGCCAAGGCAATGACTGTCGATGAGGCCGGACGCCGTGTGGGGCAGCTTATCGCTGCGAAAACCGGCGCGGATGTCGGTTTCATCGGCCATACTTCGCTCGGCGCCGGCCTGCCGCAGGGCGATATTCGCCGCTATGATTTCAACGCCTCGCTGCGTTTCGACGGCAAACTGATGGTGACGGAAGTGGATGGCGAAGCGCTTGCCCAGATCCTTGAACGTTGCAACCAGGACGGCGACATTCCGCTTGCTGCGCGCACCGGCGATTATCTCTACGCCATGCCGGAGAAGCCGGAAACGAAACAACGTTACAAGCTCGTCTGCAACGACTGGTCGGCCACCAACCAGAAATCTTATTTCGGCCGCAGCGATCTTGCGTTCACGGAAGTGCCTGAAGTGAAGCTGAAGCAGACGGTTCTGGGCGGGCTTTCTTAAGTCCTTTCGACAGCTTTGGATGTTTCAGAAAGACCGGATATCGAGCTTCCGGTCCCGATGCGCCGGGTGCGTACTGAACACAAAAACGCGGTCCAGTTCTTTCTGCGTCAATATCCGCAGGAAACGGACGTGGATGGTGTTGTTGGCGTTGACGCGCAACATCACGCAGCCGATCTTGGTGATGCGGGCGTCGGGAATATCAAGATAGAACTGGTTCGGCAGGCTGTATTTGGTCAGCAGCGCCAGCACCGCTTCGGTCTGGGAGATGCGGATGACGTCGCAGCGCCGCGCCGCCATATGCATGACGGCCTTCTCGGTATATTCGATGCGCGCGGCATTCATGGTGTCTTCCATGCGAAACCGGCCTTCGCGGTCGTACATGAAGGATTCTTCTTTGCTCAGGTAATTGTTCCTGATGACACCCGCACTGCTCTGCACGCCCGGACTCCCATGCTCTCTTAACAGATCGAGACTAGGCCATAGTCTTTAACAATTCATATCAGACTTGCCTCTAACGGACCGGAAGCGGGACATTTCCGTTGTTTTTCCACAGTGGCAAAAAGTCACGAAAAAACCCCGGAACGGCGAGGTTCCGGGGCGTGTTTTAAGGTACTGCCAGCGATTATGGACGATAGGTCTTGCCGTCAGCGTCGAAGAGATGGAGCTTTTCCTGCGGTGCTGCAAACCGCAGGGTTTCCCCCTTGGAGACTGAAAGGATGCCCGGTATCTTGACGATGATCGGCTCCTGCCCGTTCGGAGCCTCGAGATAGAGCAGCGTCACTTCGCCCAGAGCCTCGACAATCGAGACTTTGCCTTCGAAAAGATAGTCATCGCCGGTGACGATGCTCAGATCTTCCGGCCGGACACCGAAGCTTGCGGCCTTGCCTTGCTCGGTTGCGGGTGTAGGAACATTAACGGCAAGTGTCTTGCCACCGACGAGTTCGATCGAGGTCCGTTCACCGGTTCCGACGATCTTCGCCGAAATGATGTTCATGGCGGGCGAGCCGATGAACTTCGCCACGAAGAGGTTGGCCGGCCTTTCGTAAAGTTCGAGCGGCGGGCCGACCTGCTCCACACGGCCCGCATTCAAAACAACGATGCGATCCGCCAGCGTCATCGCCTCCACCTGGTCGTGGGTGACGTAGATCATCGTCGTATCGGCCATCTGCTCGTTAAGCTTGGCGATCTCGATGCGGGTGGCGACACGCAGGGCGGCATCGAGGTTCGACAAAGGCTCATCGAACAAGAAGACCTTGGGATTGCGGCAGATGGCGCGGCCGATGGCGACGCGCTGACGCTGACCACCGGAGAGCGCCTTGGGCAGACGTCCCAGATATTGCGTCAATTGCAGGATTTCGGCGGCGGCACGAACCCGGCGGTCGATCTCCTGCTTGTTTTCCTTGGCGATCTTCATGCCGAAGGCCATGTTGTCATAGACCGTCATATGCGGATAAAGCGCATAGGACTGGAACACCATGGCGATGCCCCGGCGCGAGGGCGGGATTTCATTGACGAGCTGACCGTCAATATACATCTCGCCGCCGGTGATTTCCTCAAGACCGGCGATCATGCGCAGCAGCGTCGATTTTCCGCAGCCCGAGGGCCCGACGAAAACGATGAATTCGCCCTGTTCGATCTCCAGATCGATGCCGTGCAGGACTTTCACCTGCCCGTATGATTTGCGGATATCCTTGAGAACGAGACTTGTCATGGGTGTTCCTCCCTCATCTGTCAGGCGTAACGGGCGAAGAAAGCGCCCCATGCCGGAAGTTCTACGCTTCTGCCTTCAAGACCGCTTGCAAAGCCGTGACCTTCGAGAACCTCCCAGTTCCCTTCCGGCAGCGTGGCTTTTGCCGGCGTGGCGGCGAGATTGAAGAGGCAAAGCACGGTTTCGTTGCCCAGCGTGCGGGTGTAGCTCAGCACCTCTCCCTCAACCGGCTGGAATTCGATGCCGCCCTTGGCAAAAGCCGGGTGCTTTTTGCGGAAGCTCAGGAAACGGCGATAGTGTTCCAGCACCGAAGCCTCGTTGCCCTGCTGGGCGCTTACGGCGCGCTGCTTGTGCTCGGCAGGAATGGGCAGCCACGTCTTGTCGGCGGTCGAGAAACCCGCCTGCGCATGACCGGCATCCCACACCATTGGCGTGCGGCAACCGTCGCGGCCCTTGAACTCCGGCCAGAACTGGATTCCGTAGGGATCCTGCAAATCTTCGAAAGCAATATCCGCTTCGGTGAGGCCGAGTTCTTCACCCTCATAGATGCAGACGGAACCGCGCTGCGTCATCAAGAGCGCCGAAAGTACCTTGGCGAAGGCATCCTTATCTTCGACATGCTCGCCCCAGCGGCTGACATGGCGCACGACATCGTGGTTGGAGAAGGCCCAGCAGGCCCAGCCCTCAGGAGCGGCTCTCGCAAAATCCGCCTGCACATCGGCAACGCGCTGCGGGGTCAGCGCATCCGGCGCCAGAAATTCGAAGGCATAGCACATCTGCATCTTGTCATCGCCGGAGGTATATTCACCAACGATTTCGAGACCGCGCTGGCTATCACCCACTTCGCCCACGGCGGCGATATCCGGAAACTCGTCCAGCACCGCGCGGAAGCGCTTCAGGAAGGCGATGTTTTCCGGGCGGTTCTTGTCGTAGAGATGCTCCTGGAAGTTATAGGGATTGACCGCAGGCGCGGTGGAGGCGTTGCGGCGCTCCGGCGCCAGCGCCGGGTTGTCGCGCAGCTCAAGGTCGTGGAAATAGAAATTGATGGTGTCGAGGCGGAAACCATCGACGCCGCGCTTCAGCCAGAAACGGGTGATGTTCAGCAGCTCTTCCTGAACTTCCGGATTATGCAGGTTGAGGTCCGGCTGCGATGTCAGGAAGTTGTGCATGTAATATTGCATGCGGGTCGGGTCCCACTGCCAGCCCGAACCGCCGAAGATCGACAGCCAGTTATTGGGCGGCGTGCCATCCGGCTTGCTGTCTGACCAGACATACCAATCTGATTTGGGGTTATTGCGGCTGGCGCGGCTTTCCACGAACCATGGATGCTGGTCCGACGTGTGCGACATGACGAGGTCGATCATGACGCGGATGCCGAGACGGTGGGCTTCCGCGATCAGCCCGTCGAAATCGGCGAGCGTGCCGAACATCGGATCGACATCGACATAGTTCGAGACGTCGTAGCCGAAATCCTTCATCGGCGAGGTGAAGAAGGGCGAAATCCAGATGGCGTCGGCACCGAGGCCAGCAATATGCGCCAGCCGGTCGGTGATGCCCTTGAGATCGCCAATGCCGTCGCCATTGGAGTCCTGATAGGAGCGCGGATAGATCTGATAGATCACAGCACCACGCCACCAGTCCTTGTTGGGCGTCAAAGCGGAAGTCACCGAAGCGGTCATGGAAGTGTCCTGTCTGGTATGGGCGTTCATGGAATGATCAGCCTCCCTTGACGGAGCCTGCGAGCAGGCCACGCACGAGATAACGTTGAAGGGCGAAGAAGACGCAGAGCGGCACGATGATGGTGACAAAGGCCGAGGCGGTGAGGATTTCCCAGTTGCCGCCGCGCGAGCCGAGCAGCGCGTTCAACGCACCAGTCAGCACCAGCTCGTCCTTCTGCGTGCCGAGGAAGACCATGGCGACGAGCAGGTCGTTCCAGGTCCACAGGAACTGGAAGATGGCGAAGGAGGCGAGCGCCGGGAAGGAGAGCGGCAGAATGATCTTGACGAAGATTTCGAAATCGCTCGCGCCATCCACACGGGCGCTTTCGATGATCTCTTTCGGCAGGCCGGAAATATAGTTGCGCAGCAGATAGATGGCGAGCGGCAGGCCGAACGCGGTGTGCGCCAGCCAGATGCCGGCATAGGTCTTGGACGGCACGCCGAAAATGGTGCCTATCTCATTATAAAGCCGCAGCAGCGGGATCAGCGACATCTGCAGCGGCACGACGATCAGGCCCACCACCATGGCAATCAGCAGATTGCGGCCGGAAAAGCTCATCCATGACAGGGCATAGGCGGCGAAGGCGGCGATGAGAATGGGAATGACGGTTGCCGGCACGGCCACGGTCAGCGAGTTGACGAAGGACTGGCCGATGCCTTCCGAGGTCAAGACCGTCCGATAGTTGTCGAGCGTGAAGACCGGCGGCGTCGCGACGGAAATATAGACGCGCTTGCCGCGCGAACCCTCAAAGCTTGCAGCCTTGCTGTATTCATAAGTGCCGTCCGAATTGACGAGAAGTGTTTCGCCGTCACCTATATCTGCAGCCTCCCCGGCTTTGAAGGCCGTCGGCTCCTGGACGCGAACGCCGAAGGCGGCGACCTGGCCACCCTGCCCGTTCTCGAAAACATTGCCTGATATGACGTAGCGGCTGCCATCCTGCTTCTGCACGGAGGCATCGGCAAGGCGAACCGCCGAGGTCTGTTCGGAACTGGAGAAGGCCGTCCACCAGCCTGAAACGGTGATCTGGTCCTTGTCACGCAGCGAGCTGACGAGAATGCCGAGCGTGGGCAAAAGCCAGAGCAGCACGACGACGAGGACGCTGGCGTGGACGATGAGGCGCGGCAGGCCGACGCGGCGAAGGCGTTTGACGATATTCATCTCAGCGGCCCTCCATCTCGCGGTTCGCCTGGCGGATGTTCCAGACCATGATGGGGGTGACGGCCGCCATGATGATAAGCGCGATGACCGCACTTCGGCCGCTGTCGCCGCCGCCGCGGAACATCCAGTCGAACATGAGATTGGCGAGAACCATGGTGTTCCATTGGCCGTTGGTCATGGTCAGCACGATATCGAAGACCTTGAGCACGAGAATGGTGATCGTCGTCCAGACCACGGCGATGGTGCCCCAGATTTGCGGAACCATGATCTTCCAGAAAATCTGCCAGCCATTGGCGCCATCGATGACAGCCGCCTCGATGGTTTCTTCCGGAATGCCGCGCAGCGCCGCCGACAGGATGACCATGGCAAAACCGGTCTGGATCCAGATGAGGATGACCATCAGGAAGAAATTGTTCCAGAAGGGCATGGAAATCCACACCTCCGGGCTGCCGCCGAAAAACTCGACGATGGCGTTCAAGAGGCCGATCTGCACCTGGCCTTCGGCGCGGTATTCGTAGATGAATTTCCAGATGACGGAGGCACCGACGAAAGAAATCGCCATCGGCATGAAGACGATGGATTTGGCGATGTTGCCCCACCAGATACGGTCGGTCATGACGGCGATGACGAGGCCAAAGAAGGTGCAGGCGGCCGGCACGACGGCGAGCCAGAGAATATTGTTGAAGATCGATTGGCGGAAACCGGCATCGAAAAACGCCCAGCGATAATTGGCGAGACCGACGAATTCGCTGCCGGTCCGGTCATAGAAGGACAGGATCAGCGTGGCGATGACAGGGTACACCAGATAGACCAGCAGAAGGATCAGCGCCGGGCCGATGAACAGCCAGGGCCGGACGGCGGCGCGGCGGTTGAGATTGCGGGATGCATGAATGACGTCTCCCGAGCGGACGGGGAAGATCACCTGCAGCGCCTTGTCGGATAGCCAGTAATAGGCAGCGCAGGCAAAAACGCCCGCCACCATGACGCCGATGGCAGACACGAGTTGTTGAGCCATGTTCCCTCCCTTGATCCTCTCCGCGCCGCGCTGATTTTATGCGGTCGTCGGGCCGCTCCATTGGTAAAGGCCCGGCAGCAAACCACCGGGACTTTTGTTTTACCGCAGATTCTGACCGGAAAACCGCAGAACATTTTTCCGGAATCTGCTCGGCCGATTGTTACTTCAGGCCGTCCCAGGCCTTCTGGATATCGGCGGCGACCTGATCGGCGGACTTGCCGCCGACGAAATCGATCATGCCGGTCCAGAATGCGCCGGCACCAATCTTGCCGGGCATCAGGTCGGAACCATCAAAGCCGAAGCTTGTCGCGGTCGTCAGGATTTCGCCCTGTCGCTTCATCTGCTCATTGGCATAGGTGTCGACGTTCACACCCTTATAGGGCGTCAGGAAGCTGGACTGCGCCATCCAGACCTCATGGGCGATCGGGGTCTGCAGGAATTCGACGAATGCCTTGGCCGCAGGTGCTTCCTTGGTGATGGTGACGAGCGTGCCGGCGCCGAGAACCGGCTTGCCGAGGTCAGGCTTGGAAGCATAGGTCGGCATGTAGAAGAAATCCGCATCCGTCCCCACCTTGGTGCCTTCAGGGAAGAAGGACGGAATGAACGATGCCTGATGGTGCAGGTAGCACTTCGGCGGAATGTCGAAGAGGCCCTTCGGGCTATCGCGGAAGTCGGTGGAGGCCACGGCCGCGACGCCGCCGCTGACATATTTTTCATTCTTGGCGAATTTGCCGAACTCGTTGATCGCCTCGACCACGGCCGGATCGGTGAACTTGACCTCGTTGGTCGTCCATTTCTGGTAGACGTCGAGCGGCTGTGTGCGCAGCATCAGGTCTTCCACCCAGTCGGTTGCCGGCCAGCCGGTGGCGCCGCCGGAGCCGAGACCGATGCACCAGGGCGTGCCGCCATCGGCAACGATCTGGTCCGTCAGCTTGAACAGGTCTTCCATGCTCTCGGGCACTTTATAGCCCGCTTCCTCGAAGTTCTCAGGCACGTACCAGACAAGCGACTTCACATCCGCCTTGAAGGGGAAAGCGAAATAGGCCTTGTTGCCGTCCTTGCCCTTGTAGCTGCCGAGATCGACCCAGGACTGGCCCGCGCCGTAATTTTCCTTGACCCAGTCGGCGGTCTTGTCACCGAGCGGCACGAGGAAGCCCTTGGCCGCGAGATCGGCCAGAAGACCGGGCTGCGGCAGGATGGCGATATTGGGCGGCGAGCCAGCCTGCGTATCGATGACGATCTGCTGCTCGTAATTTTCCGACGAGGAATAACGGACATTCACGCCGGTCGCATCGGCGAAATAGGCGAGCACCGACTGGAACAGGGCCTCATCCTCACCGCGCCAGGGCCCGAAAATCGTCAGCGTCTGGCCCTTCAGGTCGGCATGGGCCGCCTTGAAGTTCTCGTAGCTTTTCCAGTTGAACTTGGCGTCTCCGCCGGGTGCAAATTTCAGGTCGGCGGCAAAGGCCGCACCGGACAGCAGCATGATCGAAGCCGCCGTCGCCAAAAGAGTCTTCTGCATGTGATTTACCTCCCATCACATAAAAGGCTCAAAGCGTCCTCTCCAATCAAAGCGCTTTGGCTGTCTATTCATCTCATTGTCATCAAGACGGAGTCAAGAGGCTCTTTGTTCGGAAACGTTGCAGTGCCTTATGAATAGTCATATTTAATTAGGAAGGCGGCTATGCTTTTCGATTGAGAAATGCGGTGGAGGCTGGTAAAAATCTAAAGCGCTTTGGAATTGAGGAGAGGCTTTGCCGTGTTCTTGAGCGCACGCATGGAGGACAATAGAGACATGAACCTGAAACAGTTGTCGCAACTGCTGGGCATTTCGCAGACGACCATCAGCAGGGCGCTCAACGGCTACCCCGAGGTTAGCGCCGAAACCCGCCGCCGCGTCATGGAAGCCGCCGAAAAGACGGGCTATCGCCCGAACGCCGCGGCGCAGCGGCTGGCGACCGGCAAGGTCGGCTCCATCGGGCTCGTCATGCCGATTGGCGAACACCACCGGTCCGATGTGCATTTCGGCGAATTCTTAAGCGGTCTCGGCGAAGAAGCGTCGCGCAGCGGTTTTCACCTCGTCATCATGCCGACGGAGCCGGAAAAGGAGCGCGAAGCCCTGCGTGGGCTGGCGGCAAGCGGCAGTGTCGATGGCATCTATCTCGCCTATATGAAGAAGAACGATGCGCGCATCGCCATGATGCAATCGCTCTCCCTGCCCTTCCTCGTGCATGGCAGGTCCGTCGGCGTGGAGGAGAATTATCCCTATCTCGATGTGGACAATGAAGGCGCGTTTCGCGATGCGGCCCAGCTTCTCCTCCAGCTCGGCCATAAGCGCATCGGGCTTTTGAACGGCCCGGAGGGCTATGACTTTACCTATCGGCGCTGTCTCGGGGTGGAGAAGGCGCTGGAGGCAAGCGGCCTCGCCCTGCACCCGGCCAATAAACGGCACAGCAGCATGACGGACGAGGAAGGTTATCTCGGCATGGAGGCGCTGCTGTCCCAGCCGGAAAAACCGACCGCCATCCTCTGCGCCAGTACCGCGCTTGCGCTGGGCGCGATCCGCTCGCTCAACCAGCGGGGGTTGAAACCCGGCAAGGATATTTCGCTGATCGCCCATGACGACGTGCTGCCGCTGCTGAAGCCGGATAATTTTTCCGTGCCGCTGACGACCACACGCTCGTCGCTGCGGGCGGCGGGCGTGCGCGTCGGCCAGCGCCTGATCAACCGCATCAAGCTGAACCAGACGGAACCGCATCAGGAACTCTGGAAGGCGGAGCTTGTGGTGCGCGCTTCGACGGGGCCGGCTCCGAAAGAATAGCCGGCCAGTCAATTCAATCAGAATTTCGGCGCGGTCTCACCGAGCGCGCGATGAGCGGCGATGACGGTATTCGCCATCAGCATGGCGATCGTCATCGGGCCAACGCCGCCGGGCACGGGGGTGATGGCGGCAGCAACGGCACTTGCCTCGTCGAAGGCGACATCGCCAACAAGCTTCGATTTGCCTTCGCCCTTTTCGGGAGCAGGAATACGGTTGATGCCGACATCGATGACGGTTGCGCCCGATTTCACCCAGTCGCCCTTCACCATAGCCGCGCGGCCGACCGCCGCCACGAGAATATCGGCCGTTTTGCAGACGGTCGCGAGGTCACTGGTGCGCGAATGCGCCATGGTCACCGTGGCGTTGGCATTCAGGAGAAGCTGGCCCATGGGCTTGCCGAACAGGTTCGAGCGGCCGATGACCACGGCGTTCAGGCCGGAAAGATCATCGCCGTGAATGCCGCGGACCAGAAGCATGGCGCCGGCTGGCGTGCAGGAAATAAGCCCGGTGGCGAGATCGCCGGTCGCCAGCTTGCCCGCATTCAACACGCTCAGGCCATCGACGTCCTTCTCGGGCAGGATCGACTGGATGATCTCATCGGAATTGAAATGCTTCGGCAAAGGCAGCTGCACCAGAATGCCGTGAATGGAGGCGTCGGCGTTCAATTCGCCGACCAACTTCAAAAGCTCACCTTGCGTCGTCTCTTCCGGCAGCGTGTGCTGGATGGAGTTGAAGCCGCATTGCTTGGCCATCTTGCTCTTGGAGTTCACGTAAGCGTGGCTGGCCGGATCATTGCCGACGATGACGACTGCGAGACCGGGCTTTACGCCCTTTTCCGCCTCAAGCGCTTCTGCCGATTTGCGGACCGCCTCCGTTACCGAAGCCGCCTTCGCCTTCCCGTCAATCACAACTGCCATGCGTCTTGCTCCTGCTGGATTACGTTGGCCCCGTATGGTGCCCCCTTTGCAGGAATGCAAGCAAAAATACAGCCTCGTCAGGCAGTTTTGCGGTAGTCGTCCTGGTGATCGGCGTAATCGGCGAGACGCTCCCTCAGAAGCGCCAGCTCGCGTCTCAATTCCGCCAACTCCTCGGCTTCGGCCTGCTCATGATCGAAGTGCCCGGCAAGGGCTTCACCAAGCAATGGCGGAAGCTCCGGTGACATTTGAGTGGCGTTTCTGACCGTTCGGTTACCCATCAGCACCTGCCGCACGCGCTCGTCCAGAGGCATATCGTCGGCATCATTTGCAGCCTCGGCATAATAGTCAGCGAAGGCGTCTTCCGGCTGGACATAATCTGCTGCGGCAAGGTCTTCCAGATCATCGAAAACCGCCGGCTCAATTTGCTCGAATTCGGAAAATTGCAGCGATTGCTCCGGCCCATCGAGGGAGGCGGGAAGTGGCACTCCATTTTCGACGACCAGCTCGCCCTCTTGTTCCTCGTCATGACGACGATAGCTCAGGAGGTAAAGGCTGCCCAGCAGGCCGATAAGGCCGCCGCCGCCTGCCATCATCGCCGCCTGTGTCAGATCACGCGACAGTTCACCCGGTCCGGCCTTCCTTGCAAGGCGGGTCTCGATGGCTGGCGTGGTGGAAGAGGACAGATCGCGGCGCTCGCTTGCTTCCAGATAGGCATTTCTCGCCGTCTCAAGTTCAGCCTGCAATCGCGAAAGCTCACCGGGGGCGACGCCGAGGCTATCCAGGCGATCAAGATGTTTCTTACGCTCGCCATTCGCGGTCGCAATCTCCTGGGCGATGCGCTTTTCATCCACCCGCAAACCTTCAACCAGTTGGCGCAATGCGGGAGCTGCCAGCGCCTGCACAGCATCCACCGCATTCTGGGCGGCGATGCGGCGCGGATGCTTGGGACCATAATCAACCGAGACACTGGCAAGCGCCATATTGGCGGTCGCCTGTTTCTGCCTGATATCCTCGAGCGCTGCGAAAGCCGCGCCGGTCGGCAAAGGCTTCGACAAAATATCATTCGGCTTGAGGGCGGAGGCCACCGTCAAATCCGCCTGAAGCGACTGCTGGTGCTGCGTGCTGCCCGCAAGGCTGTCGTTTACGTCGCGCAATTGCTGTTCGAGCTGCTGCACATCAGAGAGAACGGCATCGCCATGGCGCATTTGGAAACCGTTCAACGCCGCTTCCGCCTCGTCCAGTCTTTTGCGCGCTCGCTCCGTCTCACGCATGGCGGGCGTCATGGTGCCGGCCTTGCCATCCGCCATGACCCGCATTGACAGATAATCGGTCAGACGCATCGCGCTTTCCGGCGTCGCGGCCTTTGCGGTCACGATCAGCGTATTTTCATCCGGCGTCAGTTCCAACCGGATCGCCTCACCCACTGCACCATTCAGTGCTTCTCGCGGGGAAAGCGGACGCGCGTCCGCCCCTGTCAAAAGATCGACAAGCAGGCCAAGCTCACCCTGATTGCGAACGCCCACCATATCGGCGGGTTTCAGCTTCAGATCGCCGCTGACCCGGTCAAGCCCGGCGGGAGATAACAGGGTACGTCGCGCCATCGCCAGAAAACGGGCGGCATCGGGTGCGTCATAGGACGTCTGGGTGATCTCGATCCGGGCCTGCGAAACATATCCGCGAAAACCGGAATCGATCAGCAGCAACGGAAGAGCCGCGCCGGTAACGGTGGCGGCAAAGACGCAACCTGCCGTCAGAAGCCGCAGCCAATGCCTGCGCCATTGCGACGGCGGCACGGCAAAATCGTCCTCGTCGGGACGGGTCGCCATCATGTCCGGACTGTTATCAACCATCTGAAGCCGTCTGCCACCCTCGGTGCCGCCCGCGACGGGCGACTGTCAAAACCTTACGAGAGGTTAAAGGATCGTGGCAAACAAATGGTTAACGCGGGCTGCGCGAACCCGTCTCAGCTTTGCCGAGCGCAATGTGCCAGGGTTCGGCGCAGAGGCTGTAAAGCCAGCTCATATGCAGCTTGCGGAAGATTTCCGGCATGCCCGCCACTTCGGACGACAACACCTTGAACAGCGGGCCGACCGCGATTGCGACGCGCACATCCTGACGGCTGACGGTTCTGTGCAACCATCTCTCCTGGTTTTCACCGCTCATGCCGGCGAGCAGAACATCAACCTTCACCCCGGACGCATCCCGACCCAGCATCACGAAATCATGCCATGGCGCGTGGGCACGCAGCTTTGCCAGCACTTCACCAACCTGCGCCGCATCGTCGCCGGCAACACCAATCCGTTTCGGCACCGCCATATAGGTCAGAAGCGCCATGACGAAAGCAACGCCATCGATGGCAGCGGACAGAGGCTTGCCATTTTCCACACGGGCGGCTGCATTCATCGCCTTGCCCTGCGGCAGAAGTAGGCAGCTTTCCAGAATCTCGCGGTAAGCGATATCCTTGAGCGACAGGCGGGCTTTATCGATGGTCAGAAAGGAGAGCATCGTGTGCCCTTCACAAGCCGAAGCCCGGCCGCTGACCAGCTCCAGTGCCCCACTCCAGTCCAGATCACAGACACGCAGTCCGTGGATATTCCGTTGCGATCCCGGCCGCGCAAAACCTGCCGCGAAATTCATTGCCAACCCCCGAATGCCAAATTCACCGCCGCCGATCCGGCGCATGGTTGCGGCACGGCGGCTCATGGATTTGTTTATACAGGTGCAGGTTGAAGTTATGCTGAAAGCAATCGATCGAATATTCGGGCTCGCGCAAAGGAACGGTTAACCAGACCGGCGAACCGCGTGTTGGCGGGCCCTTGAGCCGCGCCCTGCGACATCAGTGGCTGGGCGCAGCGGCCGCTTCTTTGCCAGCCTCGGCCTTCTCGCCCTCGACGATCTTGACCGACCGGGGTGTGCCATTGCCATTCTGCTCGCGAATATCTGCCTTCGACAGATAATCCAGCTGCTCGATCAGCACATCCTCGACCACCTCGTCATCGAGCCTCTTGTTCAGCCCCTCGCGGATGCGCTGCTTGAAAGCCTCGGGATCGAAGGTGGAAATATTGGCGATGTTGACCATGGAAGAGCCAGCCAGAAGCGTGAACAACTCGTCGGTCATCAGCTGCGTTGCCGGCAACTCGATCTTCGCCATCTTGTCCTTGTCGACACGCAGCGAAATACGGCTGAGGAAATAGCCGTTCACCCCGCCATCATTGATGACGGGAATGGTGATGCTTTCACCCTTGACCAATTGCAGATTGGTCTTTTTCTCGCCCGCCTCATCTCCCGGCGCCGTCGCCATCTGGACGGAGAAATACACCGCGCCGAGCGTGACGGCGCAAACCCAGACGCCGGTGAGAAGAAGCTTCAACATCAGGAGGCGGCACCGTACATGAACTGTTCCTGCGAATAGGTGCCGTCCGTATCGGCTTCCTGGATCGCGTTCTTGAGCAGGTCCGCGACGGCGCGAACTGCGTTCAGATGCGCCTCAACGCGGCTGGCATTGGTCGCGAGCTTGGACTTGATGCCCTTCACCTGCTCCAGATAACCACCGGCGATGTCTTCGCGCGGTGTGTCGCGAAACAGCATGGTGAGTTCATAGAGGCAACGGCTTTTATGGGCGTTGGAAACCTTGAAGTCGAATTGCGGATCCTTACCGATATTGTCGTTCTCATTGTCAATGATCATCTCAAGGCGGCCGAGAACGGATTGGATACGGTGGTCGTTCGACATAAGGTCCATGCTTGTCTCCTCGTTAAGGTTTTTCATTCTCAAGCCTCGTCCGTTTTATCATTTGAAACGCCGAGGACCTGCCGCTCGAACTCCGCCACCATCCGAATTGCAGCATTATGGTCTTTTTCATTCATCGATACGTCGGTAATGCCTTTGCTTTCGGCTTTCCTCAACGCATCCTTGTAGGCCTGTTCCGCAATGCCGACGCCGCCATTTCTGGAGATCGTGTCGGCAAACTGTTCCGCCATCATGCTTTTCCAGATTTCGCCGGCATTACCCTTGCCATAAACTTCCTCGCTGTCTTTCGGCAGCATGTTGGCAACGAAGGTCTGGAGAACTGAGGCTTCATATTTGCGGTAGGTTTCGGGAATCTCCGTGCGCGCCGAGCGAATATTGGTGTCGCCAAGGCCCGCCTTCGAGGAGGCGCCATCCAGCATATCGACGGCGGCGCCAAAGCCCTTGCCCGCATCTGCAAGGCTGGTTGCGGCAAAAGCCGCCTTGTTCGCCTTCAGCTTTTCCTGGGCGATCTGTACTTCCTGGGGGTCCGCAGCGCGCACCACATCCATCACCAGATCACTTATCACCGATATCGCCACGTCCCGATCTCCCGAGCTGACGAACGTGTGGCATGGAAAGCCGACGCGTCCGTTCAATCAAGAAACATCGCCGGAGACGTCTTTCGAACGCCCGCGATGCAACAATGGAACGGACTATGGATCGCCAACCTTGCTGGAGGCTGGTGTCCGGGATGCGTTTGTCATTTCAAGCAGATCATAGATTGCATTGTCGTCGGCCTCGCGATCCTCGAGATCGCGGGCAAGGTGCATTCTGTCCTCAAGCCGGTCGGCCTTGGTCTTTTCCTTCAGCACCTTGTTTTCCTGCAATTGCTGCACGCCGGCAAGCTGGCGATCCTTGACCACAAGGCGGCCGTAACGATCCGAATAATGTCTGGAAAACGTCTGATGCACCGGCTCCATGGAACTCATGGCTTCCAGCACGTTGTCCATGGATTGCGCCACTTCGGTACGCACGCGGGTGGTATCGGCCAGCTCCACCTCGGCCATTTTTTCCATGTGGCGCTGGACCGTTACCAGACGCTTGAGTTTTGCCGATCGCTTGTCCGAAGCCATGGGTTTCTCCAGATCAAAAACCGATGAAGACCGGGCCAAAACCATCCACGAACTGACGGATGAGGGCCGCGACCGAAAGGTAAAGCATGAAAAGACCACCCGCCAGAACGAAGGGCGTCGAGATGAAATAAACCGGAATCTGCGGTGCCAGCTTATTGATGAGACCGACGGCAACGTTGAACATCAGGCCGTAAATCACAAAGGGGCTGGCAAGCCGCAGCATGATGGAGAACGATGCCCGCAGCGTATCGGTGAGTGTGATCAGCATCTTCTGGCCGCTGATAAGCGCCCCGACCGGCGTGGCGGTATAGGAATCAACCAGCGCTTTCAAAACGATATGGTGGAAATCCAGCATGAACAGCACCAGCAGACCACCGAAGGTGATGAAGTTGGATATCTGGTTTTCCTGCACCTCTTCGATGACGTCAGCACCGCCGGGCGCGCTGAGACCGATGGAAGCGCCGATGAGCGCACCGGTAAACTGGAAACCGAGCGTATAAAAGCGTGCGATCAGGCCATACATCGAACCGATGACGACCTCGGTGAAGATGAGGCCGACGACCGTGCCCTGGCTTGCGCCGGAGACTTTCGGATAGATCGTATCCCACAGCACCGGCAGAAGCGCCATGGACACCGCGACGCACAGCAACATGCGGATTTGCGGTGAAATGCGCGAGCTGGAAAAGCCCGGCATTGTCATGAAACAGGCGCCGATACGGCAAATGGCAAGGAACAATGCGATAATTGTCCCTTGCGGGTCGGTTATCATGAAATGGCGCCCAGGATCTTGATCTCCAGACCCTTGGCCAGTTCCACATGTGAAAGAACCGGCAGGGTCGCAAAGAGTCGCTCGATAATCATGCGCACATAGGACCGCGTTTCCGGCGAGGTTACAAGGACAAAGGGCAGTCCGCGATCCATGAATTCACGGATAACTTTCGAAGCCTGCTCGGAGAACTCTTCGAGATGGCGCGGATCAATATCGAATTCGACGATTTCGCCCTTCTGATCGCGCTTGAGCGCCTGATGGAAGACCATGTCCCACTTGTTGCCGAGGCGCAGGACGCGCAGCACGCCGTTGTCGGCGAGATCGCCGCAGAGCTGCTGCGACATGCGCACCCGCACATGTTCGACGATCTGTTCCGTCTTGCGCACATGCGGTGCGAGTTCGGCGACCGCTTCCAGAATGAGATGCAGGTTGCGGATCGATACGCGTTCGGCAAGCAGCAGTTTCAGAACCGCCTGCAGGCCGGAATAGGACATGTGCGACGAGCAGATTTCGTCGGCCAGCTTCTTATATTCCGGATCAAGCCTGTCGATCAGGATCTTGACGTCCTTATACGAGAGGAGCTGCGGCAGGTTGTTGCGGATGACTTCGCTCAGATGCGTCAGCACGACAGAGACATTGTCGATCGGGTGGAAGCCTTCGCGTTTCAAATCTTCGGTGAAGGTTTCGAGGATCGAGACGGCAGGCATGCCGAAGGCGGGTTCGCGGATTTCGTCGCCGGGAATGCTCGGCTTGCGCCCTGCCCCGGTCACCACGAGAACATCGCCGACACGCAGGTTGCTCGACGCGATGGTCGTGCCATGGACGCGAATCTGATAGGCCTTTTCCGGGATCATGATGTCGTCGGAGACCTTGATCTCCGGCACGACGAAGCCGTATTGGGTCGCAAATTTCTTGCGCATCTTGCCGACGCGGAAGGCCAGCTCCTGATGCGCGCCGAGAAGGCGGGTCGACACCTGCTTGCCGAGCGCCAGTTCGATCTCGGCGGTTTTCAGCACCTGCTTGACCGAATCCTTTTCCGCTTCGGTGGTCTGGAGAACCTTGTTCTCCTCCTCCTGACGGCGGAGAGCGTTTTCAGCTTCGGCCTGGCGCGGAATATACCAGCTGCCGAAGGCCATGATGCCGCCAAGGAAGATGAAGGGCAGGAAGGGAAGACCCGGCATAACCGCCAGCAAGCCCATCAGCATGGCCGAAACCATCAAAGCGCGGGGATAGCCGCTCAGCTGATTGACGACCGCCTGATCCGTCGAGCCGGCGGTGCCGCCGCGCGACACCAGAAGGCCGGCCGCCAGCGACACGATAAGCGCCGGGATCTGCGAAACGATACCGTCGCCGACCGAAAGCTTGACGAAAACATCCGCCGCCTCGCCGATCGGCATGCCGTGGCGGAAATAGCCGATGATGATGCCGCCAAAGACATTGATTGCGGTGATGATAAGACCGGCGATCGCATCGCCGCGGACGAATTTCGAGGCACCGTCCATCGAACCGAAGAAGGAGCTTTCCTCTTCCAGTTCGCGGCGACGGCGCTGTGCTTCCTTTTCATCGATAATGCCGGCGGACAAATCCGCATCGATCGACATCTGCTTGCCGGGAATCGCATCCAGCGTGAAGCGCGCGCCGACTTCAGCGATACGAGTGGCGCCCTTGGTGATGACGATGAAGTTGACCGTGATCAAGATCAGAAAGACGATCAGACCGATGACGAAGTCGCCGGACATGACGAGGCTGGAGAAACCCGCAATCACGCCGCCCGCCGCCGTCGGCCCCTCATTACCGTGCGAAAGGATGACACGCGTTGTCGCAATGTTCAGCGACAGGCGGATCATGGTCGCGATCAGCAGCACGGTCGGAAACGACGAGAAATCCAGCGGACGCTGGATCCAGAGCGCCACCATGAGGATGAGAACCGAAAGCGCTATCGAAAACGCAAGCCCGATATCCACCATAACGACTGGAATGGGCAGAAACAGAACGCAAAGGATTGCCACGATGCCCAGCGCGAAGCCGACGTCCCGCATGCTCGGACTTACCTTGGGCAAGGAGATGACTGGTGGTTGCGCCATAAAATCGTCCTGTCTCTTCATGAGAAGGGCGACGGAAAAGCCGCCGCACGGTTCGCGACACCGGCTTTTCGAAATTGCGCGCGCAATTCGGTCCGATGCTTCAGCCTATCCCTAGTCGCTGAAGCTTGCGCGAGGGTGGCATCCGCAGCGCTCAGATGTCAGAAGCCGGACTGGATGCGCGAAAATACGAGATTGGAAAAAAGGCCGATCTGCGCACCCACAAAGGGGGCGGCAATGCCAAGGACGAGCATGATCGTCACGATTTTAGGAACAAACGTCAGCGTCATTTCCTGAACCTGGGTCAGGGCCTGTATGAAGGCAATGGCGACACCGACGATCATGGCGGCCAGAACGGCCGGACCGGCGGCGACGAGAACAGTCCAGACTGCTGCCTGCATGATATCAAGCGCATCGGCCTCGTTCATCGTCGCATCCTTTATTTCAGAAGGGCGGCATCATACCGCCCCTACGCTATCACGAATCGGCAGGCTTATCCGAATCGGTATCGCTATCAGGTGTAGTCGCGATCGGACCGTTCGAGAAGCTCACACCGGCCTGCAGCAACACTTTGTCACCAGCTTCGGTAATGGCGACAACGCCGTCCGAATAGACTTCGACTTCCTTCACCACACCGGTGACCTTGTCGTCGGCGCTCTTGACCGTCTTGCCGACCAGATCGGAAGCGCGTGTCAGGGCTTCGGCCTGCAGCATGCTCTTCAGATGGGTGTTGGTCTTGATCGTCTGCTCAACCTGCGAGAAGCTTGCCAGCTGCGACATCTGCTGACCGGCATCCATCGGGCTGGTCGGATCCTGATTCTTCATCTGGGCGATGAGGAGCTTCAGAAAGCTGTCATAGTTCAGCGAAGCTGCGTTCTTGTCATTGCTGCTCGCCCCGGCATTGGCCCAGGGGTTAGAGGCTGCCGAGTTGACTGCATCTACCGCCATGGTGCGATCTCCTTGCGAATCTGTTCGATCGTTGCGGGGGTCATTTCCTGATTGTTGAGGATTTTTTCCTCGGTCGGATAAAGACCGCGAATGGCCTTCAGCGCTTCGAAGGCCTTGCCCGAGGCAACCAGCCCGTCGATCCGCTTGAGTTCCGCCAATATCTCATCATGCTGGAAGCAGTTCAGCAGCATGCTGACGGACTTGCGGAACATGTTCGTAGACTGTTCGCGCCCTTCCGGGTTGATGAGGATCATCTGCGCGATGAAATAAAGCTGCCTCAGCGGCGTCGTCGCCTGCTCCGGCTGCAAAACGTGGTTTTCAAGCAGGAACGTGACATCGTTCAGGAATTCGAGCGCCACTTTGCGATCCACCCGCAAAACTGCACCGTTGATGAAAATCTTTTCGCCCGATTTCAGCGAGATTCGAAGTGTACTTTTCATTTCAGTCCATCCCTGATGATGGTTGTCACGTCAATTATGCCCTGGAAATTCGTCGACTGACGTTTCCGGATCAGTTCGCACTCTTTCAAAATCCAGATCGCGATCGAGATCAGATTGGCCCTCAGTTCCATAGCCAGCTGGTTATCCGGCTGCTTGAGGTCCTCAATGAATCGGATCCAGACCCGCCGAGTGTAAAAAAGTGCTTCGATCGTATGGCGTTGGGAAGACGAATCCTTTGCCTCCACAAGCAGTTCGATCGATTTGGTCAACGCCTGCCGCTCGCGATCCTTCGCGTCTGCGACACCATCCTCCATGATTTCGGCGTAGGAAAACTGGTACATTCATGTATCCTTTATCTGCCGCCACCCCTGTTCATCAGAGGTAGTTCACCAGACTCATTTTTTGCAGACGCGACGTCAGGCTGTAGGCGATTTCGATCTGCTGCTGCAGCAGGTCGAGACGGGTCTTCGCTTCGTAGGTATCGATACCTTCGATATCCAGCAGATGCGTCTCGATGATCTTCTTCTGCGCGGCCAAAGAGTCGTTCGACTTTTTGACGCGTTCCTGCGAGAGGCCGAGGCCGCTGGCCTGCTGGTTCAAACCGTCGATCGCGGTACCGATTGTCGTAACCGCGCGGGTGGCGACAGCTTCACGGACATCGCTCGGAACCTTGTCGTCGAGGAAGGTCATCGCCGTCATTGCCGTCATCGCGAAATAACGCATGCCCTGCGAATTACTGTTGGTCGATGTCTCGATCACTTCGTTCTGGCTGATCCGGCTCGTCATGTTGGTGTCGCTGGCCTTGGAGCCGAACGTCGTCCAGAAATCAACGTTCTGACCGGTGGTAAGACTGCTATGCGGCGGGTTGGTGACCGTCGTCGTGCCGTTGAATACGCCTTCCATATGGGTCATGAAGGCGTTGACCTGATCTTTGGACAGGTTGGCGATGCTTCCCACCGGCGGCGTCTGCGTCGCCATGAAATGGTTCAGCTCATCATTATAAGCGGTCTTCAGCGTCGAACCATCGGCGAAATAGTCATCGACCGGCTTCACATCCGTATTCGTACCGGAAAACAGATATTCGCCATCGACAGCAGTGTTCGCGAAGCTGGTGAAATTGTTGAGCGCATTGGTAATTTTCTGGTTGACGGTGGCAAGCGTGGGCTGCGCGCTGCTCGTATTCGGCACCAGAACGCCGAGGATTTCCTGGGCGGCCTTTGCCATGCCGTCCAATGCCGTCTGCGACGATTCAAGACGTTGCGTGGCAAAGGAATTGACCGTGACAAGCGAAGAAATCCGCTCCACATCCCGATTGAGATCGAGGCTGCGGGCCGTATTGGCACCGAGAGTGACGCCGAGATCCGCGTGCTTGCCTGTCGTCAGTTCGGTATTGAGCTTGGTCATCTCAAGCTGGGCCTTGAGGATGGTGCTGCGCATGCTGTTCTGCATCGCCAGCGATGAAATGAATGACGTTTTCATCTTTTACCTCACCATGTCCATCAAGGACTTGAGCATTTCATCGACGGTGGTCACCAGCTTGGTGGCTGCCTTGTAAGACTGCTCGATATCCATGAGCAGCGACAGCTCCTCATCCAGGCTAACCGCCGTATTGTTCGAATAGGAGGCGGCGGAGCGCTCATAGAGCGCGCTTTTCGCTTCGTTCGCCGAAGTCGCACCGGATCGTTCCTGTTCGAGCCAACCCATCGAGTTGGTGCCGTATTTCAAGATGCTGGTATTCGTATCGATACGTGTCGACGCGGCAAAATTCATGGGCGCGTCGAATGCGGTCACATAGCTGTCGATCAGGGCGGAAAAGCCAGTGCCGCCCGTAGCTGTGGTATTGACAATATAAGCGGTACCGTTGATGCCGCCGTCGCGCAACAATTCCGGGTTTCCACCTTTCGAAATAATTAACGCGGAGTTGACGTTAATGCTGGCAGCGAGTCCCGGAACGATAACGCCAGCGGCAGGAATCTCGCTTGTGGCCGTTGCTCCCGCCCATGTGAACAGGCCAGGTTTCGCCGTCAGGGGCGTCGCGGGCGGTGCCGGCTGCGTGATCGGCTTTTCCGCAAACATGGTGATCAGGCCGCGAGCGATTTCGTCGAGCTGGCTCTGCATGGTCGGTGCCAGATCGTCACGAACCTGCATCAGACCCTGCAGCGACCCTTCCGCTGTCGTGTTGCTGCCGTTGCCGGCCTTGAGCGCCACGCCATCGACATAGATCGCATTGCCCGTGGTCGTCGCATCGTAGCCCGGCTGCGCCTTGAAGGTGACCTTGCGCGGCACGACTTCGAAGAGGGTCGCACCTTCCGTGGTGTAAAGCGCCACATCGTTGTTTGGACGATTGACGACATTGATGCCCATGATGGACGAAATGTCCTTCAACAAGGTCTCGCGCTGGTCAAGGGCGTCGCTCGGATCACCGCCGATCGCCGTCTGCGCCTTGACCTCGTTATTGGCTTCCTCGAATTTTGCAAGCAGGCCGTTCAGCTTGTCGACCTGAAGGGAGATTTCCTTGTCGGCACGCAGACGCATCGCCTGCAATTCGGAAGACGCCTTGTTCAGGGAACTGGCGACATCCGCAGCCGAGGTCACAGCCGTCGCCGCAAGGGCAGCATTGCTCGGCTTGGCGGCGTAACCGCTCAGGCTCTTCAGCAATTCCTTCATGTAGGTAGACGGCGAGCTTTCATAATTGTTGCCGCCGAAAATGCTCTTCATCTCCTCAAGGCCGGTCAGAACGGTGTTCTGACCGGTGGCCAGCGAGGCGCTGGAGATCGTCTGCCTGAGAAGACTTTCATTCTGGGCACGGCCATTGGAGACGATACTCGCTCCGGCCATGGTCGTGCCGAGAATGGCGGTTCGCTTGACGTAATTCGCATTGCCGACATTGGCAATATTCTTCGAAGTAACGTCTGTCTGCTTACCTGTATTATTGAAAATCGACTGCGCAGTATTCATTGCTGACGTGAGCGACATTCATCTGTCCTCGTAGGAATTACTATCTCTTCAGATTGATCAGGACGTCCATCAAATCCGATCCAGTCTGGAAGACCTTCGAATTCGCGGTATAGATACGCTGGGATTCAATCATGTCGGTGAGTTCACTGGCGATATCGACGTTTGAGCCTTCCAGTGCACCCTTCTGGATGTAACCAAAGCTGCCCGTCTGCGCGAAACCGATGGTAACGACGCCCGACTCGTTGCTGGGCAGATAGACGTTGCCGTTCTGCGGGCTGAGGTTGTCGACGCTCGGCACGGTTGCCAGCGCCAGCTGGTAGATGTTGCGGCGGCCACCATCCTGATAGACTGCCGTCACCACACCGTCCTTGCCGATTTCGACATCCTTGATCTGGCTCGGACCGTTACCGTTCAGGATTGCGGTGCCGGGCGTGAACTTCGAGGAGAACTGCGTCATTTCGGACAGATCGATCTTGATCGACTGCGCTACGCCGCTGACCTGATCGTCGATGGTGATGGATGTCGGAGATGCAGGGGTTCCGGTTTTCAGCTTGTTGGTCGCCGGATCGAAGACCAGCGTTACCTTCTCCTGCACCAGATTTGCAGCCGGTGTTGCCGTGTAAGGGAAGCCGCCATTCGTCGACTGATCCTGACGATAGACCGACACTTCCCATTGCGGGTTGCCGGACGTGTCATTGTCGATGCGCGTATAATAGAAATCGTAAAGGACTTTGGCACCACCGCTGTCGAATGCCGTCAGCGATGTTTTTGCGCCGATCTTTGCGGTTGCGACGTTGTCAATGGGGCGCGAACCTGCCGGTACGATTGCTTCGTCACGGTTCAGGTTGGCCGGGAAGCTACCCTGCGTCGAGGGCGATGCCGTCAGACCAAAATTGTTGACGTTGATGGCCTCGAGACCGGTAAAGCCGTTGACGACGGCAGCCGGCGGGTTGGAGCCGTAGGGGTAACCCATCAGCTGGAAGCCCGCTGCGTTTTCCAGATAACCTTCGGCATTCTTCACGAAGGAACCGGCGCGTGTGAGGTAAGGCGTGCCTGCACCATCCTGAACCACGAAGAAACCGTTGCCCTGAATGGCAAGATCGGTGCTCGAGGTGGTGTAGGAGAGGTTGCCCTGCTCGGAAATGCTGTAGCGTACATTGGACTGCACGCCGCCGGAGGCATAGCTGCCCGACGAGGAGGGCAGAACGAGCGAGGAGAACGACGTCGATGCGCGCTTGTAGCCGGTGGTGCTTGCGTTGGCGATGTTGTCGCCCACGGTGCCCAGCTTGTTCGCCTGCGCATTCATGCCGGACACACCGGTTCGCATAGTGCCGAAAATACTCATTCAAAAACCCTCGTGGTCATCTTTCAGGGAGAAGGTAAAGCGTTTGGCTTGCGTGAAGCTGTCTGAAATACCGCGTTTGAAAAAGACCACGCGGGTCAATGAAGATCATTGCCAATCAATGCTGTAGCCGAGGAACCGCTTGGAATCGACCGGATCGTAGCCGAGCTTCTTGCGCAGCTTCTTGCGCAGCTTGCTGATGTGGCTTTCGACGACATTCTCTTCGACGTCATCATCGAAGATGCCGTAGATGGCATTGAAAATCTGCGTCTTGGAGACGCGGCGTCCGCGATTGGCGATCAAATATTCAAGGATGCGGCGCTCGCGGCGCGGCAAGGGAAATACTTCGCCACCGACTTCCGGATCACGGCCATCGGAGAAAACCCGGATAGGTCCGGCATCGGTAAAGTTCGAAATGACCTGCAGCCGGCGACGGATCGCCGCCGCACGCGCCAGGATTTCACGGGGGTGAACCGGCTTGCGCACGACATCGTCGACGCCGCTGTCGAACAGTGCCAGCGTCGATTCCAGCGAGGGCTGGTCGCTGACCGCGATAACCGGCGCCGTCGTGCGATCCCTGATCGCCTTCGGCAAAGAGAAGCTCCGGTCGCCCTGGCCGATCAAGAAGGCCTCCACGGCCGCAAGATCGCTTTCCGCTGCCGTCGAGACCCATTCCCCGAATTCGACCGGATCGAACCCGGTCGAGGGAATGCCCTCACGCCCAAATAGAGATGTATAGCCGTCTTTAACGAGCTCGCGCTCATCAACCACTACGATCATTCGTCCGCCTCCGAATCAGTGTGGTGTTTTCCAATAAGGCATTGGTACGAATCGGGGGATTCAGCGACAACTGTAGGAAATCATCGATAGATATTAATAATTGATTAACTATTTTGTGCCGATTTGATCTATATATAGTGGTTGTTAACCATATATGGCACAAAATTTTTGTGTAAAAATTTTAAAATTCCCAAAAAACCGCTTGCAGCGCCTTTTTTCGATCAATCTATCGCCACATTTCAAATTACGAGTCCTGCGGTTCTTAAAGACAATTTCAGGTTGTCAACCGTCGCAGAAATTTTTCGCGTTGGCAGTCCATTTTCCGTAGCCCGTCGCCACCAGATTGGCGATGACCCGGCAGACATATTTCTTCTGCGCCGGATCGTTATTGGGGCCGGCATGATAACGCGCGACCGCCATGGTCCAGGTTTCATGCCTGTTGTGAAGGTTGCGCAGGAACATGGCGGCATATTCGACATTGCGGCGCGGATCGAACATTTCGCGCGCGGATGTGAAGTTTTCGCCGTGAAAATAGTGGTTTATCTGCATGCATCCGAGGTCGATCAGCTTGGCGCCATTGCGCTTCGCCGCCTCGAAAGTGGTCAATGCCTCCTCCGTGGATGCGGCAAATACCGGTTTTCCTTCAATATTCATGGCATTGGGGTCAAGCCGTCCCTTGCGGCCCGTCTCGGTCAGGCCAACGGAATAGAGAATTCCCTCCGGCACGCCATATTTGCGGGCGGCGGACTGGATTTCTCTTTCACAGACACCTGATGTTGCCGAAGCCGAGGCTTTTTCAGAGGTAGACGCCATTGTCAGCAGAAGAACGGCCAGAGCCGAGAGCGCCATCCATGCCTTCATTATGCACCCCCAAATTATCACCATTGCCTTGCCGGCCATCCCGTGCGCCGGACTCGTCACGGTTGCGCCCTGCAGCGGCCTGCTGGCCCTGCTGCTGCGCCTGCTGATTTTGCTGATTGTTGCCTTGTGTGCCCGTTTGGTCACTCTTGTCGGAAGAAGCGATGCTGATCGTGATGTTATCGACCGTCAGACCCTGCGCTTTCAGGCCATCAAGGATGCTCTTGCTGTCTTCCTGAAGCTTTTTATAGGCCGCAACGCTCTCCACCGTCATGTGAACGGCGAGCTCGTCGCCGGCCAGACGCAGCGACATCGTCACCGATCCAAGCTCGATCGGCGTCATATGCAGCTTCAGCGTATGGACAACCTTGCCTGTGCTGCTCTGGGCAGCGGCGTTGGAGAGCGACGAACCGGGCTGCATCGCGCTGACCCATTCCGGATCATTGGCGATGAGACCGGTCAATGCGGATGCGTTGGTCGATGGCGCCAGGCCGATGAACCGCCGTGAATCGAGCACCGTTATCGTATCCGCCGCCTTGCCGGTGCTTTCCCGGGCATCAAATTCAACGCGGCCTTCGCGCTGAACCGTGCTCATGTCGAGGGCGCGGGACGTGCCTGAACGCGCTGAGGCGAAGCGGAATGCCGAAGCACCATTTTCGCTATCCGAGCCGGATTCGGCCTCATTGCCAGCAAGCTCGGCTCGTGTCGGCATGTCCTTGGGCGAAGGCTCCGTCTTGCCACGGACGGTCTCGGTCCTGTCGGATTTGACCGGATCAGCCTTGCCGGCGATCGCCTGTGCGATCTCCTCAAGCGGTGTCTTGGCCGTCGCGATATCGCCGACATTGGTCGCGATCGTATTCATATCCGCCAGTTTCGGCTCAATGGCATCCGCCGTCGTTTTCGTATCCTTGTCGGCGTCGTCCTTGAGCTTCTTGCCGGTCTTGCCGTTTTCGACCGATGTGCGCGCCGGTTTCCCCGCGTTCTGAAGTTCGGCTGCCGTCTCATGGCTGCGACCTTCTGCGGAATGGTCGTTACCGATCACATTCAGGAAGGTCGAAGGCCGCTTCACCGGTGTCTTTGCTTCTTCTTCGCCACCTTCGGGCTGCGCGTGCTGCTCCTCAGCCGAACCTGCTTCCTGCTGATGGCGCGAATGCTGTGCCTGCGTTGGGCGCTCATCGCGAACGGTGGACAGGGCCTCGCCGAAACTTCCGCCCCTGGCGTCGTCCCTGACTGCAGCGCTGCCGGCACGCGGATCATTATATGGCGCATTCACTATCGCGTTGATGGTTCCGTCGATCATGGTGCCCCCTCGCCTTTCTTCAACAGGCTATCGATTTCATCAAGCTTGCTGCGGCCGCTCGTTACGAGTTGCCGCACATTCTCGCCCTCATCGTCAGCCTTGTGGGTTTCAACCCGCCATATGCTCTTTTCTCCAGTGCCAGCTGTCCCATTCGAGGATGGGTTCTGTCTGGCGTCCTGCTGGGTAGTCGCAGCGCCGACCTCGGCGCCGGGCTGCCCCGGCTGCAACGAGGGTGCGCGGACCACCTGCTCGGCGATCGCCCTTGCTGCATCCCGCAGCGCCCTGTCGCGATCTGAAAGCTGCCCTTCGGGGATCTGCACGATCGTCTCGATCGCACTCACCACATCGGGCGTGCCGATGTTGGAAAGGCTTTCATAGAGATTTGCCTGTGCTTCCGGCTGGTCCGGCAGGGCGGGAGACAGAGCTTTCGCCTTCAGCGCCGCCATGCGTGCCAGCCCGTCCTTGCCGCTGATCGCCGCCAGACGGGAGAGGCGCAGATAGGCTTCCTTCTGCCTTTCCGTGTCCATCATGGCGAATGTTTCCTGTATCGCTTCCTCGCTGATGGAATCCGCCCGCTTGACCACCAGCGAGACCAGAAGATCCGCAAACTGGCTGGCATATGGCGAATGCAGGAATCGCCGCGCGTAGCGCTGCGCATAATCGACACCGCGCGCCGCATCGCCGTCTTCAACCGCAATCGCCAGCGAGCGGCGAAGGGCCGCCTCCTCGACGATGGTGCCTGGCGCTTCGAGCCGGGCTATGTCGTAAAAACCGAGGGCCGCCAGCGGATCACGCGGGATCGTCACATTGCCGCCGATCAGTGCCAGGTAGGCGCCGATCCGCGTGCCGCGATATTCCGGCACCATGGCTGCAATGCTCTGCGCCACCAGCGTACCCTTACCCGAGAGGTATTTGCGCAGGATATCGGCGACGCGACTGTCGAAATTACCGTCCACATCGCGCGCGACCAGCAATTCCAGCGTCGCCGGATTGCCGCCGCTCATGGCATAGACAAGCGCCGCATCGACATTACGCGGATCCTTGAAGATCGCCGATGGTGCACTTTTAAGCCGCTCATCGATCGTCTGGAGCAGGAACCGCTGCATTTCCGTTGCCGAATGGTCGCCCATGGCAACCGAATCCTGCACGAATTGCAGGGAGCGCAACATGGCGTAGGGCATGAGGCTGTCTTGCGATTGCGAGAATGCCTTGATCGGCTCCGCACCGAGACCGCAAAGCGTCGCCGCGAGAAAAAGCCAGCGTTTCGAGGATTTCGTCACACTCACCCCCGATCGGCCTCAAGCAGGATTTCGATACGGCGGTTGGCATCCGCCAGAGGGTCTGCCGGCACCTGCAATCTGCGATCCGCAAAGCCCGAGACCTGTTTCACCCGCTCTTCCGACAGGCCGCCACGCACCAGCATGTAATAGGCGCTGTGGGCGCGATCCATTGAGAGCCGCCAGTTGTCATTGGCTTCGCCCTTGAACTGTCGTCCGTCGGTGTGGCCGCGGATCACCACGCTGCCGCCCCGTTCCTGAAGCAACTTGCCGATCTTTTCCATGGCCAGAACCATTTCACCCCGCGGCACGGCCGATCCGACATTGAACATCGGCGTCTCCGACTGGTCGGAAATGGTGAGCAGCAATCCACCTTCGGCCGGCGTTACCACCAGGCCTTCAGAGAGCTTGCCGGTAATGCCTGAAATCTGCTTTTCGATTTCTTCGCGCAGCGTGTCGGCCTTTTGCCATTCGGCATCAGTGGCCTGCTGCTCGTCTGGCTGAGATTTTGCGAGTGCTGCCTGCTCGGTGGCGTCCGGGCGCTGCTGCGGTACAACGGCGGCAACTTCCATCGGCTTGCCGTCCTGCGAATGATCCGCGGGCTTTTGAGAGGCTGCGGCTAACACCGCTTCGGCATCCTTGGCGGCATCTTGCTGCTTCTCCGCCGTCTGCTGCGGCTCCGTCGGGTTCTGCTGCTGGTCGGCGCGGGTGATCTTCACCTGCTGGGTCCAGAAATCCGGGTCGAAAGGATCGCGATAGGCTTCACCACCGCTTGCGCCCGTCGCCGGGCCGGAATCAGCAGCACCGCCCTCGCCCTTGGCGCTGACATTGGCCTGCTGCCCGACCTGCTGGGCGATTTCCGCCAGTACCGAATAGGGGTTCTCGAAGAAGTCGGCTTCCGAGAAATTCGACTGTTCGCCAGTCTGGGACGTCAGGTCCTCGCCCGTCGCCGCGGCAGAGCCCTGGGTCACCTTTTCCGCCTTGATATTCGACTGGTCCTTTTTCTCGACACCCTCTTCCTTGTCCACGGGCTTTTCCAGCCCCTTGGACGAGGGTTTTTCATCGGACAGTTTTATCGGATTGAAATAGCTGGCGACCGAGGCTTTGGTCTCCTCATTGGCGGCATTGACCAGCCACATGACGAGGAAGAACGCCATCATGGCCGTCATGAAGTCGGCATAGGCGATTTTCCAAGCACCGCCATGGGCGCCATCGTGTCCGCCCTTGTGGCGTTTGACGATGATGATCTCGTTTTTGCCGTGGTGGTGATTTTCGCCTTCACTCATTTCATCACCTTGCGAAGACTGGACGCCCAGGCCGACATGCGGGTCACGAACACGCTTTCGCCCAGTTCGACGGAAAGGTCGATGTCCGTGGTCTCGGTAAATTTCATCGTTTCTTCTTCGAAGCCCGGTTGGGCCTTCAAATGCTCGAACAAATCTCTGGGACCTTTGACGACAATCGTGACAGCCTCGCCATCCGGCATGGAAGCGCGCACGACATCCGCCAGCGCCGAAACCGCCTTGAGCGACAGCTCTTCCGTCAGAACCGGGGCAAGGATACCGGCCGTCTGTTCGCTGAGATTGGCCGCGATCGCATCGATGCCCTCACGCAGACCACGGGACAGGAAAACCGCGATCTCCTCGAGGTAGACGGAACGCAGGGCCTCCAGTTCGGCCGCATGGGAAGCCAGTAACGCGTCCTGCTCGGCCTGCATCTTCTCAGTGATTTCCCGGGTCGCATCGTCGCGGCCACGCGCATAGGCAGCCTGTTTTTCGCTTTCGACATCGACGGTCTCGAACTCATCGAAACCGGCAGCGACATCATCGAACCCGGACATGCCCTCGGCATCCGCCAGCGGATCGCCAAACGCCAGCCCGGCGGGCTGGCTGTCACCGAAATCCTTGAGATATCTTGCAATAGAGGCGCTCATGCGCGCCCCCGGCAAAACTGGCCAGAGAGGCGAGACATGTTTCCTTGCCTGCGATTTAAGCCGTTTGGCGGCACCATCGTCATCCTTGCTACCCTGTCCGTCTCTTCCATTGCTCCGGCCGGATCACGCCATGCGATCCAGCCGATATTGCCCCGACGTTAGGTGTTCAAACTTGTGCGAGGATGAAGGCGGCCTGTTCCGGAAGCCCGCGCCTTGTCTCCGCGTCTTGTCTCCGCGCCTGCCCACGCCGGGCCAAACCCTTACTTGAAGAGCTGGAGGATATTCTCCGCGTTGGCATTGGCGATCGAAAGCGACTGTATGCCGAGCTGCTGCTGCGTCTGCAGCGCCTTCAGCCTGGTCGATTCCTCGTTCATATCCGCATCGACGAGACGACCGATGCCCTTGTCGATCACGTCCATCAGGCTCGAAACGAAGTTTTCCTGCATATCGATGCGGCTCTGCAGCGAACCAAGGCTGGATGCCGCGCTGGTCATCGCTTCAAGCTGTCCGTCGACAAAGGACATCATCGCATCCAGCACATCGGCTTCGGTATATTGCTCTCCCGTCATCGTTCCCATTTTCTGGGCGAGGTCGGTCAGCTTGTTGATGTCGAGCGTCGATACCGAGATTCCGAGTTTGCGGGTGTCGGGATCGACTGCCGCGGAAATGTCGTAGTACCAGTTGGTGTTCGGCGATGTCGTCGTTGCGACCGGTGTGGTGCTGTCGGTGGCCGGAGCGGCGGCACTTGCCGGATCCGTAGAGGTGAGCTTTACCCAGACGCCGTCACCGATCTTCAAATATCCCTGGGTACTGGCGGCATTCGTATAAATACCCGTTGCCTTGAGACTGAAGCCGGCCAAAGCAGCGACCTCGCTGTCCTTCAGCGTAGTAACCACGTAATTCTTGTCGGTGACTGTCGGAAGTGCAGGTAGCGCGGGCGTGTCCGTCGTGCGCATCGTGACCGACGTCTCGTTCTTCCGGAGGAAGCGGGCCTCGGTGTCGAGAATGCCGAATTTTCCGCCGCTCAGATCGAACAGCACGGTGCTCGAATCAAGCGAATAATCGACAGTCGTTACGCCCACCGAGCCTGCAGCGGTGCGGGTAAACGAGGCAACGATCTTCTTGATGGTCGGCTCTTCGGCAGCCGGTGTCTTGCCATCGCCGATTTTCGCCTGGAGCCAGTTTTCGCCGGAGAAGGAGGCCGATTCGGAAATGCTTTTCAGCTGGTCCTGAAGCTGCTTGATTTCTTCCTGGATCTTCGTCCGGTTGCTACCTACGCCATAGGCGGCGACCAGCTTCGCCTTCAAAGACTTGACTGTCTCGATGGCGCTTTCAACGGCCTCGAAGGCGGTGTCGACCTTGGCGGCTCCCAGACCCAGCGCGTCCTGTACGGCCGAAAGCGCCGTGTTGTCGGAGCGCATGGTCGTGGAGATAGACCAATAGGCCGCGTTATCCGCCGCCGTCTCGACACGGTAACCCGAAGAGACACGCGCCTGCGTTGTCTCAAGGCTCTTGTCGATCATGCGCAAGGTTTGCAGCGCGGCCATTGCCGCCGCATTGGTCATAATGCTGGTCATGGGTTCCACCCAATTCAAAATGTAAGAAGAAATCCGGCGCAGCGCCGAAAACGAGCAGGAGCATCATGCGCATCGGCGATGGTTGAAATGAGCCACCGCGACCTGCCGTTCGTTAACAAATCGTTAATTCGATAGGTACCAAACAACAACGCTGATTTGCAAGGCGTTCCTCGCTTCGCCGGAGCGGTTTCGCATAAAGCGGCAGGCTTCAGGCAAGCTCGGGCAAAAAAGCGATCAAACAAAACCGTTGCGACCGCCAATTCGGCAGTCGCAACGGATAATTATCCGGTTATGATGTTCAGGCCGCCTCGCCCTGATGGGCCGGAACGAATCGGGCCGCCATCAGGCTTCTGCGCAGGAACTCGGTATTCTCATCCGGATTTTCCGACGGGTTCTGAAACGAAACATGATTGATCTCGACCGCCGCATGTTCATTGGCGAGAATCAACTGCGCATAGACCGTGGCGCCTTTCGGTTTGATTTCGAGATCGAGAACGATCTCCGGGGCGCCTTCCCATTCAAGCTTGTATTCGCCACCCGCACCGAAATTGATCGTGCCGGGATGATAATAAAGCTCCGCGGCGGAAGAGACGAGGTCGGCGATGCTGCCATAACACTCGAATCTGAGCAACGAAATCAGGTCTGCCGGGTCTAGCAATCGTAATTCGGTAGCGATCGGGTTGATCGCCTCTGCGACGATCATTTCCCGCTGTTCAGAATAGGCGGATTTTTTCATTGGTTTTATTGAACCCGTATTTTCGATGACTTCATGGCGTAAACCCGATGAACGAGCTCAGCCACAGCCTTATAAAAGGCTGGTGGAATCACACTATCGATCGAGACTTGCGCAAACATGGAGCGTGCGAGCGGTGGGTCTTCAAAAACGGGGATATTGTTTTCTTCCGCAATCTCGCGGATTTTCAATGCGATAAGGTCCTGGCCCTTGGCGACGACAACAGGCGCGTCACCTTCTTCGCGCACGTAACGCAACGCCACCGCAAAGTGTGTCGGGTTGGCGATGACAAGTGTTGCGCGCGGCACATTGTTGATCATGCGGCGGCGGGCGCGATCGCGGGCGATAGAACGCTGGCGGGATTTGACCACAGGGTCGCCCTGTGATTGCTTGTACTCTTCCTTCACCTCGTGTTTCGTCATTTTCAGCTGGCTGAACCAGTGGTGGCGCGTCCACAAAAGATCGACGGCGGCAAGCAATGCGGTCGAAAGCAGGATCACGACCATCATTTTCTTGACGATCTCGACGACCCTGACAAAAATCACCTGCGGATCGGAAAACATCAGGTCGATGAGGCTGTAGAAATCGCCGCGCAGCGACATGAACATGATGATCGAGACGATCAATATCTTGAACAGCGACTTGCCGAATTCCACGAAGCCCTGCTTGCTGTAAATGCGCGTGACCCCCTTTGCGGGCGAGATGCGCGACCATTGCGGGCGCACCCTCTCAAGCACTGGCGATGGCAGGTTCTGGAGAAACGACGAGGCAAGGCCGAAGACGATGAACATGATCATGGCCGGCATGAGCAGATAGGCCATGGACGTGCCGAGGAAATAAAGCAGAGACAGGGCATCAGGCCGGGTGCTGAGGTCCCATTGTTCGGGCTGACCGAACAGGTCTTTCAGCGTGACGCCAAGACGGCCGGCGCCATCGGGCAAAAAGAAGACCAGATAACAGTAAAATGCGAGCGACGAGGCAAAGATCGGCACTTCCCGAGAGAAGGGAAGATTGCCCTTCTCAGCCGCATCGCGGAGCTTTTTCTCCGTCGGGGCTTCTGTTTTACTGTCCTTGTCCTCATCGTCTGCCAAGGCACGTTCCCGGGATCATAAAAAAGGCCCGCCGATCCCGGCAGGCCGTCATCCCGAAACTAGCGTCCGGGGCCGGCCATCGCAATGGCCGGTTCTGCCCGAAGGGTGGGTTATCAACCGGCTTCCGCTCAAGCGGCGGCCGATTGTTCTTCCGCGCCGGCTTCCTTCAGCTGAATCTGGCCGGAATTGGCCAGACGGATAGCCTCCTGGGCAACTGCGCGGCGGGCGATCGCCACTTCGCGGGTGTTGACCGAGGCCTGCGGTACGGCAAGATCCGATTCGATCATGCGGCGCTGGCGCGGGCTGATGCTGGACAGCACACATTCCTTGATTTCCATCGTGGCGCCACGCAGCGCCATGGTCAGAACGTCGGCCGAAACATCGTTGAGCAGCATGACGCGGCTGCGCTGCGGCATGAACATGAGGTCGTCGAAAAGGAAGATCTTCGGCTTGACCTTGTTTGCGGCTTCCTTGCTCAGTGTTTCGAGCGAGCTGAGCAGCGTATCGACCTGCGGCTTTTCCAGCTCGTTCATCAGATCGGCAACCTTTGTGGAGCCGCCTGCATTGCGTTCCGCTTCGATCTCGTTGATCAGATTGATCACACGCTTCTCGATGATCTGGGCAGCCGTCGGGCTCACTTCCTTCATGTTCACCGTGCGGTTCATGATATCGGCGCGCTGCTCTTCGGGAATGGTCAGGAGAACCTTGGCACCGAAGGATGAGGGCAACATGGAGAGGATATAGGCGATGGTCTGGGGATGTTCGCGCAGCAGGAACTTGCCGACGAATTCCGGCTCCGCTTCCTGCAGGCGATCCCAGATCGAGGCTTCATAGGCCTGGAAGGCTGCACGACGACCGAGAAGGCTGTCCACCTCTTCAGGGGTCAGGCCTTCTTCGAGAATGCTTTCGATTGCCTTGGCATTGTCCATGAGACCCGTTCCTTCGGTGAACAGGTCTTCGAACTCCGCCACGATCTGCGCAAGTTCATCGGGAGGAATGACGCGCAGGGTCTGGGCCGAGGAAATGATCATCTGCAATTCGTGCTGCGTAAAAAACTTCAGCAGCTTGCCGGCGACGCCCTTGCCCATGGCAAGCAGCACCGCGGCCGCCTTGTCGGCCTGAGACAACGGCTTGCCCGCAAGGGGGTTACCGAAATCCTCGAAGTCCATCATGGTCTTTCCTCTCCGTCCCCACAGGGATCAGGCTTTTCTGGTACTCATTACTTCAATCAATTTTACGCCGAAGCGCGTATCGTCGTCTTCAAGTACCGTTATCTCACCGCGCGCAATACGGCGGCCATTCACCATGATCTCGACGGGCTCGCCAATCTTGCGGTCAAGCGCAATCGTCGCACCCTCTTCGAGGCTCATCAGTCCCGAAACCAGCATACGGCTGGTGCCGAGAACGATCTGGACATCGATCGGGATGTCCATGATCAGTTCCATGTTCTCGGACAATCCGCTGCCAAGCGGCGCCTTCACACCCGCGACCTGCGGGGTGGTGGCGAAATCATCCATCGCAAAACTGGCCGCTCCGCCACCGAAGGCGGAAAGGTCGGTATCATCGGAAGCGTCGTCCGTGCTTCCGAAATCGCCGAAGTCGCCAAAATCGGACAGCGAACCTTCCGCGTCCGTCTTGAGGACGCCACGCAGATCGCCGATAGCCTGGTCGATGTCGCCGGCATCTTCCAGCGACGGCAGCTCCGCATCATCGGTCAGAGGTGTTTTCTTCGTAGCCATGCGCTGATTATTCCCTTTGAAACTTGCGTCAGCCTGCCCAGAGCCCAAAAAGGGCGGGCAGGATTTTAACCCATCAAATGTCGCAAAATCTCGTCGTCCGTGCTGACATTGTTCTTCACCCGAACCATGTAGCGCTCACCGGACTTGCCGAATTCGCAATTATAGAGCTTGGAGCCGTTGGCGCTGACCTCGACGCCGATATCGTCCTGCTTCAGATCCTGAAACGGAATGACATCGCCGGCCACCAGTTTGGAAATCGTCCGCAAGGTCAGCGTTTCGAGCTTGATGCGCGCCTCGAGCGTTACCTGCGATCTCTTCACCTGCTGCGAGATCATTTCCATCCATTCCTCCTGCTTCTTCAGCGCCTGGGCCGAAGCCTTGGGCGCGACGATGGAGGTCTTGAGCAGGGGCCGCTGCGGCACGATGAGAGAAAACTCCGACGAAACCTTGCCGATATCGATCTTCATGCGGATGCTGACGCCGTAAAGGCCGGCAATCATCTCGTCGAAGGCGCTCTTTCCATTGGCACTGAACGGCGGGTCGATCGTCGCCTCGAAGCCGCCCGGCGCGTTGACGCCCGAACGCAGGACGCCCGCGATGCGGCCGAGAACCATGGCCGCAAGGTCAAGTTCGATATGCGACAGGTTGCGCTCGTCAGGTTCGCCGATGGTGTCGGGTGCGGCACCCAGCATGCGCTCCATGAGCGCGATGACAAAGCCGTTGCCGACCGCCATCATGAAATTGGGGCACCAGTTGCGCAGCGAACAATCGGCAACCGAGACGTTGTGCCCGACATTGGCGATGAGATCGGTCATCAGCCCCGATTCGGAACCGATATATTCGACGTCGATCGCGATGCCGGTCTCGCTGTGAAAGATATCAGGCAGGAATTCGCTGTAGAGATGGCCGATGTCGGAACCGATCCTGGCGATCGTCTTGCGATCGGAAAGCCCACCGGTGAGTTGCGCGAGCAGGGCCGTGTCGATGGCGGGGGCTCTTTGCGCTGCAGCTTTTGCCATGGTCATGCCGCCTTGTTTTCGCCGCCGGGATTCATCATCTCCTGCTCGACGGCGTCGATGGACGGCCGCTCGTAGTTGGAGATGGTCTTGCGGCCGTATTCAAGCGCGACCTGCGGCACCGAACCGTTCATGTAGGCGATCAGCGTCTGCTTGACGATGATGTAGAGGCGGTGCTGCTTGGAGCGGACGATCTTGACCTGCGATGCGAGCGGGTTGCAGATCGAGTAGGACAGGATGATGCCGAGCATGGTGCCGACGAGTGCGGCGCCGATCAGGCCGCCCAGCACTTCCGGCGATTCGTTGATCTTGCCCATGGCCTTGATGACGCCGAGAACCGCCGCGACGATACCGATGGCGGGGAAGGAATCGCCCATGGTGGTGATCGCGTGGTAAGGCTTCAGCTTGTCGTAGAGGATGGTTTCGATTTCTTCATCCATCAGCGCCTCGATTTCGTGGCTACGGGCATTGCCGATGATGATGAGGCGAACGTAGTCGCAGATGAACGAGGTCAGTTCCTTGTTCTTCAGAACCGAGGGCGCCGACTGGAAGATCGAGGATTCTTCCGGATTGTCGATGTGCGCTTCGATCTCGTTGCGCGATTTCGTGCGCAGATCGCGCATCAGCGAATAAAGCACACCGAGCACGTCGAGATAATTGCGCTCCTTCGGAACCGAATGTTTGAAGGCCTCGCCGAGCGCCTTGCCCGAATCTTTCACGACCTTCATCGGGTTCGCCATGATGAAGCCGCCAAGCCCCGCCCCGCCGATAATCAACAGTTCGAACGGCTGGATGAGGACGTCCAGATGGCCGCCCATCGCCATGTAGCCGCCGATGATGCAGCCGAAGGTGATTATAAGTCCAATTACAATATTCATTGATCGACCACGCCCGAACAGTGTTCCATGCCGCCATCTCTAGAAAATGTGGCTTGCGTGAACCTGTCCGCTACGCCTCTTTCATGCTTCTCCGGCAACCAGTTTCGCACAAGCAAGCTACGGCAATATGCCGGCAAAGGCGGACGTGCGCCTCGAGATCGGGATCAAACGAGAGCGGCGGTTCAGTGACTTCCACCTACACCAGCTACAGACTGATCAGTCAGGACATCGGCAAGTCGCTTGAACGCGTGTCGAAGCAGCCTGACGTGGCGCGCGAAACCGAATATTACCGCGCGAAGATCGGCGATGTGAAATCCATCGATGACTTCATGGCCGATACACGCCTTTATAATTATGCGTTGAAAGCCCATGGCCTCGAGGACATGGCCTATGCGAAAGCCTTCATTCGCAAGGTGCTGACGGAAGGCACCTCGGACAAGGATGCCTTCGCCAACAAGCTTTCCGACAATCGTTACGCGGATCTGGCGAAATCACTGAATTTTGCCGAGCTTGGAAAAGCTGCGACCGCGACCGAGGCTGCACAATCGGGCACCATCGAGAAATATACCCGCCAGACGCTGGAACAGACAGCCGGCGATGACAATAACGGCGTCCGGCTTGCCCTTTATTTCGAGCGCAAGGCGCCGACGATCAAATCAGGCATGGATTTCCTGGCCGATGACGCGCTCGCGCAGGTGTTCCGCACAGCCTTCAACCTGCCTGACGAATTTGCCGCTGCGAGTGTCGAAAAACAGGCCGCTCTCATCGAAAAATCCATCAAGATCAAGGATCTGCAAGATCCTGAAAAGGTCGGCAAGCTGCTCGAGCGTTTCACCATCATGTGGGAAATGCAAAACCCTTCGACGACCTACGACCCCCTGGCCGTTTTCGGCTCCTCCAGCGGCTACGGCATTTCCCCGGACCTGCTGATTTCCATCAACTCCCTGAAACTCGGAGGCAAATGATATGCAATCCGGACTATATGTCGCCCTGTCCTCACAGATCGCGCTGGAGCGCCGTCTCACCACCATTTCCGATAATATGGCGAATGTGAACACGGTCGGCTTCCGTGGCTCCGAAGTGAAATTCGACGAAATGGTTGCCAAGAACCACAATGACATGAATGCCAAGGTGGCCTTCGTTTCACAGGGTAACGACTATCTCTCCACCCGCCAGGGCGCTTTCGAGCAGACCGGCAATTCCTTCGACTTCGCCATCAAGGGCGACGCCTGGTTCTCGATGGACACGCCCGATGGCCAGATTCTGAGCCGCGACGGCCGTTTCACCATGCGCCCGGACGGCGCGCTGATCTCGTCGAACGGTTATCCCGTCCTCGACGCCGGCGGCGGTCCCATCCAGCTCAATCCGAATGGCGGACCGATCACCGTCGGGCTCGACGGTGCCATCAGGCAGAACGAGAATATCGTCGCCACGCTCGGCATCTTCAAAGCCGATTTCTCGCAAGGTTTCCTGCGCCATCCCAATAGCGGCGTGAAGCCCGTGGCCCAGCCGACACCGGTCGTCAACGATCACGAGGTCGGCGTCGTTCAGGGCTATCTCGAACAGTCGAACGTCAATGGCATTTCCCAGATGACGCAGCTCATTCAGGTCAACCGGGCCTTCGAGAGCATTTCCTCGCTGATGCGCGATACCGAATCCACCTTCGGCGAAGGCATCAAGACGCTTGGCGGCGCGCGTTAAGGAACTGAGCAATGACAATGCCGGAACCCATGCTCTCGGCTGAGGCTATTTCACCGAAACTTGCCCAGCTGGCGAGCCTCGCCGGACACTATGCCGATCCGGAGTTTTCGGTGGCGCCGGGCGGCCATGTCCGTACCATCGCCGCCGGACACTATACGGTTTCCGGCCTGTCGCGGCATGTGAGGCTCGGCGAGTTCGTCGCCCATCGCAGCACGACCGGCATCCATCTCGGCGAAGTCGTGCGCGTGGAGCCGGATATCTGCTATGTCTGCCCCATCGAACCCGGTGAACCGATCGGTATTCACGACACCGTCATCCGCAAGGGCGCTTTCCGTGTCGCGCCTGACGACAGCTGGTGCGGACGCACCATCAATGCGCTTGGCGAACCCATCGACGGCCAGGGGCCGGTTTCCTCCGGTACAGAGCGCCGTTCTATCTCCAACAATGCGCCACCATCCATGACGCGCAAGCGCGTGGAGACGCCTTTCAAGACCGGCGTGCGGGCAATCGATATTTTCTCTCCCTTGTGTCTCGGCCAGCGTCTCGGCATTTTCGCCGGCTCAGGCGTCGGCAAATCCACGCTGCTGTCGATGCTCGCCAAGGCCGACGCCTTCGACAAGGTAGTGATCGCGCTCGTCGGCGAACGCGGACGCGAAGTGCGCGAATTCATCGAAGACACGATGGGCGAGAATATGAGCAAGTCCATCGCCGTCGTTGCCACCAGCGATGAAAGCCCGATGCTGCGCAAGATGGCGCCGCTTTCCGCCGTCACCATTGCCGAGCACTTCCGCGACAAGGGCGACAACGTTCTTCTTATCATCGACAGCGTCACCCGTTTCGCCCATGCGATCCGCGAAGTGGCGGTTGCTTCGGGCGAGCCGCCGGTTGCGCGCGGTTATCCGGCCTCGGTCTTTACCGAACTACCGCGGCTTCTGGAGCGGGCCGGCCCCGGCGCCGAAGGCACCGGCACCATCACCGCCATCGTCTCTATTCTGGTGGATGGCGACAACCACAACGATCCGATTGCCGATTCGACCCGCGGTATTCTCGACGGCCATATCGTGCTGGATCGTAGCCTTGCCGAAGAAGGCCGTTATCCGCCGATCAATCCGCTCGCCTCGATCTCGCGTCTTGCCAAGAAGGCCTGGACGCCGGATCAGGAAAAGCTGGTCTCGCGCCTGAAGGCGCTGGTGCATCGCTTCGAGGAAACACGGGATCTGCGCCTCATCGGCGGCTATCGCCCCGGCACCGATCCCGATCTCGACATGGCGGTAAAGCAGGTCCCGATCATCTATGAAACGCTGAAACAGCTTCCGAACGAACCGGCGGCGCAGGACGCCTATGCTGATCTCGCGACAGCGCTACGTGGCGGAGTGCAGAACAATCAGCCGCAGGTAAACCCGAGAATGAGAGGCTGACGCCGTGAAAAAGAAAAAGATCGACAATGGCGACGTCGAGGATACACGGTCGCAGCCGCCTTTTTTCACGCTGGACCGCATTCTGGCCTGGACGGGAATTGGACTTGCCGCAGCTGCGGCCTTTTTCCCCTGGTATGTGTTCTTCAATGAAGACAAGTTTGGAATAAAGGTGGCGGGCGGTGACCGCACACGCGACCTGCCCCATACAGGCCCCCGGGAAGTCTTCAGCGTTTCGCCGATGGCCATGACCAACCGCAACAAGGAAGACATGCCGCAACCGGCCGAACTGCCTGATATGCTGACGACGGCGACAGTCAACGCCAGCGGCAAGGAAAAGCAGAACGATCTTGCCGCCGGCGTGGAAGACCAGCCTTTCCCCGGCCAGACTTCCTTTCGTTTGCTGCATGTTTCCAACGGCCGCGCGCTGATCGAGGATGGATCGGGCATGTATATGGTGCGGGTCGGCTCCACCCTGCCAGACAATGCGCTTCTGACCAAGATCGAGCAACGCGGCGGCGAATGGCAGATCGAAACGTCCTCGGGTAAAACCTATCGTCCTGAAAAGTAGACAATTTTTTCTTCCTTGAAAAAGGCGTGCCGCATCTGCCGGCGCGCCTTTTTTGTTTCACGGATGGCCGTTCTTCCGCCGTTCGGCGTCTTTGCCCCTCCCCGCAAGTCTGACGCAAGATTAGGTGCTTAGGTTCGGGCCATACGAGATGGAGAAGTCTATGCAACCGATTCAACTGTTCGATCTGGCATCCCGCCAAGCGGAATGGCTGAGCGTGAGGCAGGAAGTCGTGGCGACCAACATCGCCAACGCCAACACCCCCAAGTTCCACGCCAAGGATGTCAGCCCTTTCGAAGCGGTCATGCAGGCCACCAGCCAGCAGGTCGGCATGGCAAAGACCCATCCCGCCCATTTTGGCGCGAGCAACCTCAGCGAAAATATCGCCGTGCGCGACAACCCGGTCAATAACGAGATCGGCATGCAGGAGTCCGGAAATTCGGTCGCGCTTGCTGAGGAAATGACCAAGACGGGCGAGATCAAGCGGCAGTACGACCTGAACGCCAATCTCGTCAAATCCTTCCATCGCATGATGCTGATGACGGTTAAGAGGTAAACCATGGATCCCTTGAGTGCGGCGAGCAAGATCGCGGGCAGCGGCCTGGAGGTGCAGTCCACCCGACTGCGCGTCGTGTCCGAAAACATCGCCAACGCCAGATCGACCGGCGACACCCCCGGCGCCGACCCCTATCGCCGCAAGACCGTTACCTTCGGTTCCGAACTCGACCGCGTCAGCGGTGTGGAGCGCGTGACGGTGAAGAAGCTCGGCGTCGACCGTGGTGACTTCGTCAACGAATACGACCCCGGCAACCCGGCCGCCGACACAAACGGCATGGTGAAGATGCCGAACGTCAACATCCTGATCGAGATGGCCGACATGCGCGAAGCCAACCGCAGCTATGACGCCAACCTTCAGGTCATCCGCCAGACACGCGACCTCGTCGCTTCCACCATCGACCTTCTGAAGGCATCGCAATGATCGACGGCATCAAGCAACTCAGTTCCCTTTCGCTCACGCGCGGCGCAAGCGATATCTCCTCGCTGACCGAAAGCGTTTTCGGCAGCCAGCAGACGACGCCCGCCCAGCAGACGGGCGCAAGCTTCGCAAGCGTTCTCGGCAACGTATCGCTGGATGCGATGAACAACCTGAAGAAGGCAGAAGTCGCCTCCTTCGAAGGCATTCAGGGCAAGGCGAACACGCGTGAAGTGGTCGATGCCGTGCTTTCGGCCGAGCAATCGCTGCAGACCGCCATCGCGCTGCGCGACAAGATCGTGTCGGCCTATCTCGACATTACCAAGATGCAGATCTAGCCCAGCGGGAATATTGATATGAGAGCTCTTGCAATCGCCGCCACCGGTATGGACGCCCAGCAGACCAATCTGGAAGTCATCGCCAACAACATCGCCAACATCAACACCACCGGCTACAAGCGCGCGCGTGCGGAGTTCACCGATCTGCTCTACCAGACGGAGCGCATGCAGGGCGTGCCGAACCGCGCCAATCAGGCGATCGTGCCGGAAGGCGCCAATATCGGTCTCGGCGTGCAGACGTCTGCCGTCCGCAACATTCACACCCAGGGCAACCTGATCGAGACCGGCAACAAACTCGACGTGGCGATTATCGGACAGGGCTGGTTCCAGATCGAAGCGGCTGATGGTTCGACGCTCTACAGCCGCGCCGGCGCCTTCAACAAGAATGCCGACGGCAATCTGGTGACGGTCGATGGCTACAATGTCATCCCCAATATCAACATCCCGACCGACGCGCAGGACATCACCGTTACCCGCACGGGTCAGGTGACGGCCCGTATCGGCAACGCCGCAGACTTCACCGAACTTGGCCAGCTGACCATCGCCAACTTCGCCAACGAAGCCGGTCTGAAGCCGCTCGGCGACAACCTCTTTGCCCAGACGCCGGCTTCCGGCGACGCGGTCATCGGCGTGCCCGACGATCCGAGCTACGGCTACATCAAGCAATCCTACCTTGAAGGCTCGAACGTCGATGCCGTCAAGGAAATCACCGACCTGATCACGGCGCAGCGCGCCTATGAGATGAATTCCAAGGTCATCACCACCGCTGACGAAATGGCATCGATTGTCAGCAAGAACCTGAAGTAAGAACGGAAAGGCAGGCGGACATGAGGTTTGGCCGAAAAAATAACAGCTGCAGAACGGCGCTCGTCCGTATGTGCCTGGCGTCTGCCTTTTCACTTGTTGCCATGGCGCCGGCTTTCGCCCAGGCGCCGATGGCGCTGGTTCCCACACGCACCATCTATCCGGGTGAAACCATCTCGTCCGACCAGGTGAAACCGGTGGAAGTGACCAATCCCAACATTTCCTCGGGCTACGCGACCGACATCAGCGAAGTTGAGGGCATGATTTCCAAGCAGACTCTGCTTCCCGGCCGCACGATCCCGGTCGCCGCCCTGCGCGAAGCGTCGCTGGTGGTGCGCGGTACCAGCGTCAAGCTCGTTTTCACCATCGGCAACATGACGCTGATGGCCTCGGGAACGCCGATGACCGACGGCTCGCTTGGTGAGGTGGTGCGTGTGCGCAACATCGATTCCGGCGTGATGGTCAGCGGCACGGTCATGAAGGACGGAACCATTCAGGTGATGGCGAAATGAGATTGCTTCGTATCCTGGCCGCGGCCATTCTGTTTTCGGCCCAGCCGTTCCTTCCCGTACCCGCAGCCCACGCCGATACATCCCGTATCAAGGATATCGCATCGCTGCAGGCCGGACGCGACAACCAGTTGATCGGATACGGTCTCGTCGTCGGCGTCCAGGGTACGGGCGACAGCCTGCGCTCCTCACCATTCACCGAACAATCCATGCGCGCGATGCTGCAGAACCTCGGCATCACCACGCAGGGCGGCCAGTCGAATGCCAAGAACATCGCCGCCGTGATGGTGACGGCAAATCTGCCGCCCTTCGCCAGCCCCGGCAGCCGTGTGGACGTGACGGTCAGTTCGCTTGGCGACGCCTCTTCGCTTCGCGGCGGCACGTTGATCATGACCTCGCTTTCCGGCGCAGACGGGCAGATCTATGCGGTTGCGCAGGGAGCGCTGATCGTCAACGGCTTTTCGGCGCAGGGCGATGCCGCGACGCTGACGCAGGGCGTCACCACATCCGCGCGCGTGCCGAACGGCGCGATCATCGAGCGTGAATTGCCGTCCAAATTCAAGGATTCGGTCAATCTGGTCCTTCAGCTGCGCAATCCCGATTTTTCGACTGCGGTGCGTGTTGCGGACGTTGTCAACGCCTTTGCCCGCGCCCGTTACGGCGATGGTATCGCCGAGCCGCGCGATTCGCAGGAAATCGCGGTGCAGAAACCCCGCACCGCTGACCTCACCCGGCTGATGGCGGAAATCGAGAACCTGACCGTGGAGACGGATACGCCCGCCAAGGTCGTGATCAACGAACGCACCGGCACGATCGTCATTGGCGCGGATGTGCGCATCTCCCGCGTTGCCGTCAGCTATGGAACGCTGACCGTGCAGGTGACGGAATCGCCGCAGGTCATCCAGCCGGAGCCCTTCTCGCGCGGCCAGACCGCCGTGCAGCCGCAGACGGACATCATGGCGCTGCAGGAAGGCAGCAAGGTCGCCATCGTCGAAGGTCCTGACCTTCGCACGCTGGTTGCCGGTCTCAACAGCATCGGGCTCAAGGCGGATGGCATCATATCCATCCTGCAAGGCATCAAATCCGCCGGCGCCCTTCAGGCGGAGCTTGTGCTGCAATGATGGAACTTCTTAAAAACCAAGCCCTGCCGAATGGTCTTGTCCGGTTCGCAGCCGTTGCCTCCCTGCTTTTCCTGCTGCCGGCCGCCGGCGCCGAAAGCCAGCAGAACGTGGTGTCGGAACTGAGCACGCAGGATGAAATCCAGAAATTCTGCACCAACATCGCCGATGCCGCCCGCGACCAGCGGTATCTGATGCAGAAGCAGGAGCTTGAAAAGCTTCAGGCCGACGTCAACGAGCGCATCTCCGTGCTGGAAGACCGCAAGGCAGAATATGAGGACTGGCTGGCGCGCCGCGAACATTTCCTCGCCCAGGCGAAAGCCAATCTCGTCGATGTCTACAAGACGATGAAGCCGGACGCCGCCGCACCCCAGCTCGAGAAGATGCATGTGGAGATCGCGGCCGCCATCATCATGCAGCTGCCGCCGCGCCAATCCGGCCTCATCCTCAGCGAGATGGATGCGCAGAAAGCTGCCACCGTCGCCGGCATCATGTCGCAGGCAACCGACAAAAACACTTCGAAGGATCCTTCATGAGCACGCGTCGCCTTCCGGCCCTCCTCCTGCCGCTGGCTCTGCTGGCAGGCTGCCAGAACAACCAGACCCTGAAGGAAATCGGCAACGCACCCGCGATGAGCCCGATCGGCAGCGGCCTGCAATTCAGCCAGACGCCGCAGATGGGCATGTATCCCAAGCAGCCGAAACATATGGCGAGCGGCTATTCGCTATGGAGCGACAGCCAGGGCGCATTGTTCAAGGATCTGCGCGCGCTGAACATCGGCGACATCCTGACCGTCAACATCCAGATCAACGACAAGGCCGATTTCGACAACGAGACCGAGCGCAACCGCACCAATTCCAGCGGTCTGAACTGGAAGGCCAAGGCGGAAATCTTCGGCTGGACGCCGGAAGCGGACTCCAACATCAAATACGGATCCGACACCGACACCCAGGCCAAGGGCAAGACCAAGCGTTCTGAAAAGCTGACGCTGATGGTGGCTGCCGTGGTGACCGGCATTCTGGAAAACGGCAACCTCATCATCAGCGGTTCGCAGGAAGTGCGCGTCAACCACGAAATCCGCATCCTCAATGTCGGCGGTATCGTCAGGCCGCAGGATGTCGATGCGCAGAACATGATTTCCTACGAGCGTATCGCCGAAGCCCGCATCTCCTACGGCGGTCGTGGCCGCCTGACGGAAGTGCAGCAGCCCCCGGTCGGTCAGCAGGTCGTCGACCTGTTCTCGCCGCTCTGACGCCGGTTTGCGGGAGCGGGACTGACCATGGAAAACGAACAGGCTGAGAGCAAGAAAAAGTCCTCTCCGGTGGTCATGACCATCGCTGGCGTTGTGATCCTGACGCTGCTCGGTGCGGGCGGCGGCTGGCTGGTGGGCGGCATGATCGCCCCCAAGATCGCCGGCGCTGAGGCCGCAGCGCACGCGCCAGCCGCTTCGGGTGAAAAGGGCAAGGCCGTCGAGGGCATAGAGAAAATCTCGGCCGAAGCCAACGGCATCGTCCAGCTCGATCCCATCACCACCAACCTCGCCTACCCTTCGACCAACTGGGTGCGGCTGGAAGTGGCGCTGATGTTCAAGGGGCCGGTGGAAGTCGGACTGGCGGAGGATATCCACCAGGATATCATGGCCTATGTGCGCACCGTTTCCCTTCAGCAGCTGGAAGGGCCGCGCGGCTTTCAATATCTTAAGGATGACATTCAGGAACGAGTTGACCTGCGCTCGCAAGGGCGCGTATCCAAGGTCATGTTCCGGACCTTTGTCATCGAATGATTCGATTTCTTGTAACCATCGCCGTCCTCCTCGCCTTGCCGGGCCTTGCCAACGCCCAGCAATTTCCGTCCGATCTGTTCAATACGCAGATCGACGGATCCGTCGCGGCATGGATCATCCGCACCTTCGGCCTTCTGACAGTTCTCTCCGTCGCGCCGGGCATCCTGATCATGGTCACGAGCTTTCCTCGTTTCGTGATCGCCTTTTCGATCCTGCGCTCGGGCATGGGCCTTGCCTCGACGCCATCCAACATGATCCTGCTGTCGATGGCGATGTTCATGACCTTCTACGTCATGTCGCCCACCTTCGACAAAGCCTGGACGGACGGCGTGCAGCCGCTTTTGCAGAACCAGATCAACGAACAGCAGGCGATAGGGCGCATTGCCGAACCCTTCCGTACCTTCATGAACGCCAATACGCGTGACAAGGACCTCAAGCTGTTCGTCGATATCGCCCGTGAGCGCGGACAGGAAGTGATGACCGACAATGTCGTCGATTACCGCGTTCTCGTTCCGGCCTTCATGCTGTCGGAAATCCGCCGCGGTTTCGAGATCGGCTTCCTGATCATCCTGCCGTTTCTGGTCATCGACCTTATCGTCGCCACCATCACCATGGCCATGGGCATGATGATGCTGCCGCCCACCTCGATTTCCCTGCCGTTCAAGATCCTGTTTTTCGTGCTGATCGACGGCTGGAACCTGCTCGTCGGCAGCCTCGTCAGATCGTTCAACTGACGGCATTTGTGCCGAAATAAACTTCGTTAATCCTGTTTGTTAACCCCGCAGCCCCACGGCAGCGGGGTTTTCGCGTTTTAAGGCTTTGGTTACCAATTTTGCTAGGGCCCGGATAACTATAATTTTAAATTAAAAACTTACCATTTAAATACACTTCGCAGTAACCATAAGTATTTTCCAGTATTTCTTAATGCTCAAATTAATAATTACGCAATTTTTCGCTGCGAAATTCTCCCTACACACAGCGGGTTTGGTTTCAAGAGACAAGTAACTCTGAACCGAGTGGCATGAAGCCGAAACGTTGTGACCGGTAATACGAAGTCCGGAATGTCCCCAATTCCAGTATCTCGTAAAAACAAGGGACAATATATTATGGCAAGCATTCTCACCAACGCCTCCTCTATGGCTGCTCTCCAGACGCTGCGTTCTATCGGCAACAACATGGAGACCACACAGGGCCGTATTTCGTCGGGCCTCAAAGTAGGTTCCGCCTCCGACAACGCCGCTTACTGGTCCATCGCGACCACCATGCGTTCGGACGCTTCGGCACTCTCCACCGTTTCCGACGCACTCGGCATCGGCGCTGCCAAGGTTGACACTGCCTATTCCGGCATGGAAGCCACCATCAAGGTCGTCCAGGAAATCAAGGACAAGCTGATCCTTGCTCAGGACCCGACCGCCGACAAGAAGAAGATCCAGAAGGAAATTGGCCAGCTCCAGAAGCAGCTGACCTCCATCGCAGACTCCGCAACCTTCAACGGTGAAAACTGGCTGAAGACGAAGGCATCCAACGATGGCACCGCATTTGCTGCCGGTACGGACGATGCCGCTATCGCCAACCTGAAAAAGCAGGTTGTCGCATCCTTCACCCGTGACTCCGCTGGCGCCGTCAAGGTTCAGCGCGTTGACATGCAGCTCAGCGGTTCGAACATCCTGTTCGACACCGGCGCTGTGACGGACGGCAAGGGCACGGGCATTCTCGACAAGGCAGCGATCGCAGACGGCGTAAAGCAGACTGTTTCGAACCTCGATATCTCGGACCTGTCTATCTACAAGGGCGCTGGCGCCACAATGCTCGGCACTGCCGCTGCAACGGACAACGACATCCTCGACAAGCTCATCAGCCACGTCGACAAGCAGCTCGAAACCCTCAACAGCGCTGCTGCCGATCTGGGTTCGGTGTCCAACCGCATCTCCATGCAGGAAGACTTCGTCTCCAAGCTGACCTCGACCATGGAAAAGGGTATCGGCCGTCTGGTTGACGCCGACATGAACGAAGAGTCCACCCGCCTCAAGGCTCTGCAGACACAGCAGCAGCTGGCAATTCAGGCCCTGTCGATCGCCAACAGCGACTCGCAGAACATCCTGTCGCTCTTCCGTTAATCGGAACGAAAATTCTAAAAAAACGAGCCGCGCCCGAAAGGGCGCGGTTTTGCGTTCTGGGCATGGCATGCAAACCGCAAGGTTTCATTTACCATTCCTGCTTTCAAAGCATTTACCACGATTAGAGCGAAGGCCCGGGCGTCCGCTGAAATTAGGAAATTGGAAAGCACCGGCTGTCAGATTTTGCGCATGGACAAGCGGATAGCCGCTGGCCGGAATGACATAAAACACAAGATCGCAAGCGGGGGCTGACCGTCTTGTAATCGGGTGAAAATGGCAGACGCAACGGAGGCTGACCCGAGCGTATTGCCCCTCTATCAAAGCCGCATCCGGAAACGGGTGCGGCTTTATTATTTTTTTAAACATTTCCAGCTACGCGCGCGCACGCGCAAGGGTTGCAAAACAAACCGCCAGAATGCACTTTTTTAGAAAGCCATTAGGTCTTCATTAACTATATAAAGGTTAGCTAGAGCCATCGAAACGGTGAGCTAACCTTTAAAAATCAGCCGGTTAGCAGGCATGACGCTGTGCGCCGTTCCCGGTGAGACCGGAATGTCCCTTTTCTAATCAGCCATTCAAGGGGCAAATCTACTATGACGAGCATTCTTACTAACGTCGCAGCTATGTCTGCACTTCAGACCCTGCGCTCTATCGGCCAGAACATGGAAACGACGCAGGACCGCGTCTCCTCCGGCCAGCGCGTCGGCGAAGCTTCCGACAACGCCGCTTACTGGTCGATCGCGACCACGATGCGTTCCGACAACGGCGCACTTTCGGCCGTCCAGGACGCTCTCGGCCTCGGCGCTGCCAAGGTTGATACGGCTTATTCCGGTATGGAATCGTCCATCGACGTCGTCAAGGAAATCAAGAACAAGCTGGTTGCCGCCCGCGAACCCGGCGTCGACAAGTCCAAGATCCAGGAAGAAATCAAGCAGCTCCAGGATCAGCTGAAGTCGATCTCCAGCTCCTCTTCCTTCTCCGGTGAAAACTGGCTGCAGGCTACTGTCAGCAACGGCGCTGGCGAACTGAAGAACGTCACCAAGCAGATCGTGGGCTCCTTCATCCGCGACGCCGCCGGTAACGTATCCGTAAAGACCGTTAATGTTGACCTGAGCCGTAACACGGTCCTGTTCGACACGTCTTCGGGCGCTGCAAAGGACAAGCAAGGCGTCCTCGACTCCTACGCTTATTTTTCTTCCACGGGCAGCTACAAGCTGTTCGAAATCACCAATGACTCGGACGGCGTAGGCGCCGCCCAGCCGGTGACCAAGGTTGCTGCAGCCAAGGTTTATACTGAAGCTCAGCTTAAGGGCCTGAAGGAAGCAACCGCCGGCACCGCCGTCACCTTCACCACCGCCGCTGCAACGGGTATCGTCACGATCGCTAATGCCGATACGACCACTCCGAACGTCAACGGCACCTACTTCAATCTTGGCAACGACCAGTACGTGAAAATCAACACGACTGCGCCGACTGCGCCGGCAACCAAGACCAACATTGCCGTTGGCCTCGACGGCACCACCAAGATCTACCTGGAAGAAGGCGCTGACGCCCAGCTCGCAACCCAGCTGACCTACTCGCTGACGTCTCTGGACATCACCAAGGACCTGACCGGCACGTTCAAGAACAGCGACGGCTCGGCAGTCTCGGAAAACCAGTACCTCGACGCCATGGTGTCGTTCGTCGACAAGCAGCTCCAGAGCATGACGTCCGCCGCCGCCGACCTCGGCTCGGTCAAGATGCGCATCGAACTGCAGGAAAACTTCGTCAACAAGCTGACCGACTCGCTCGACAAGGGCATCGGTCGCCTGGTCGACGCTGAAATGAACGAAGAATCCACGATGCTGAAGGCTCTTCAGACCCAACAGCAGCTGGCTGTTCAGGCCCTGTCGATCGCCAACAACGACTCGCAGAGCATTCTCTCGCTCTTCCGTTAATCACGGGCAACATCGTCAAAAACGGAAAGCCGCGCCTCGAGCGCGGCTTTTTTCATTATGGTTAAGAAAAATTATCGTTCCTTAATTTTTCCCTTTATTGATTTAGGCTTTGTTAACCATTCGCCGCCTAAAACCTAGTCATCGAAACGATTGGTTAACCAAGACGAAAAAGAGGTTAACAGGCATCAAGCCGCTCGATCGTTCCCGGCGGCAATCCGGAATGTCCCTTTTCATTTCAGCCAATCAAGGGGCAAATAATTATGACCAGCATTTTGACAAACGTCGCGGCAATGGCCGCCCTTCAGACCCTTCGCGCCATCGGCAGCAACATGGAAGAAACGCAGTCGCGTGTCTCCTCCGGCCTGCGCGTCAAGACCGCGTCCGACAACGCCGCCTACTGGTCGATCGCGACCACCATGCGTTCCGATAATGGCGCTCTTTCCGCCGTGCAGGACGCCCTCGGCCTCGGCGCCGCAAAGGTCGATACCGCCTATTCCGCGATGGAAACCACCGTCGATGTCGTCAAGGAAATCAGCAAGAAGCTGGTTGCAGCCCGCGAAGCAGGTGTCGACAAGGCAAAGATCCAGGAAGAAATCCGCCAGCTTCAGGACCAGCTCAAGAGCATCGGCGAATCCGCCTCCTTCTCCGGCGAAAACTGGCTGAAGGGCAAGATCAGCGACGCTTCGGGCAACCTGACGCCGGTCACCAAACAGATCGTCGGTTCCTTCGTTCGTGATGGTGCAGGTAACGTCGCCGTCAAGACCATCAACATTCAGGTTGATAACAAGACCGCGCTTTTCGATACGTCAACCGGCGCGACGAAAAACGGCATTCTCGACAGCGCTGCCTATTACTCCGACACCGGTGTTCTGCGTGATTTCGAAATCACCACGACGACGCCCGCAGGTGTTGCGACAACCACGCCTTCTACCGCAAAAGTGTTTACCGAGGCTCAGCTTCTTGGTTTCCCGTCGGGTACGACAACCACGGTTTCGGCTGCGGACGCAACAACCGGCCTCGTAACCGTTGCTGCGGCAACAACCGCAAGAAACAACGGCACCTATTTCAAGATCGGTGAAAACGCAGCTGGCGAAGCCCTCTATGTGAAGGCCAACAATACGGCACCGACGCCCGCCGGCACCACTGTGACGGCGATCGGCACCGGTGGCTCCTCCAACAACAATATCTATCTCGAAACCGCTGCGGCAACGTCGCAGATGGCGCAGAAGCTTGATTACTCGCTGATCGATCTGGACATCACCAAGGACCTCAGCGGGCTGACGGATGCCAAAGGCCAGCCGCTGACCGACAATGACGGTCTCGACAACATGATCCAGTTCGTCAACACCCAGCTGGAATCGCTTATCAGCGCAAGCGCCGATCTTGGTTCAATCAAGATGCGTCTCGATCTGCAGGAAGACTTCGTCTCGAAGCTGACCGACTCCATCGACAAGGGCATCGGCCGCTTGGTTGACGCCGACATGAACGAAGAGTCAACCAAGCTCAAGGCTCTCCAGACGCAGCAGCAGCTGGCGATCCAGTCGCTTTCCATCGCCAATACCAGCTCCGAAAATATCCTGTCGCTATTCCGCCAGTAAGCGGCGCCCGTTGGCTACGGGCGGTTTCGTCCCGCTCTGGCAGCAACAGAATATTCGGATATGGAAACCGCGCTTCGCAAGAGGCGCGGTTTTCCCGTTCGTCTGGATTTCTGTTCTCCAAGGCTTACACGGAGTGCTTGGGAAAGCGCACAAGCAACGCGCGGCAGACTAATGCCGGCATCTCTGGAAATTGCGTAATTTTTTGAATTTATGGGAGAAATGGTGCTGCTAGAGAGATTTGAACTCTCGGCCTCTCCCTTACCAAGGCAAGCGGGCAAATCGGAATTTATCCTTTCTTTCCAAATCGATACGCCTTCTTCTCTTTGGGCTGTGCCAAATCTGTGCCAATGAGCCCATTTTGCTTGTCGAGCTTTTCAGCAAGCGTTTTCCCAGCATTCTTGCTGTGCACATAGGTTTCCAAAAACAGCTTTGCAGACTTCCAGCCGCCGGCGTCCATCGCCATCTTGATATCCGCGTCTGGCAGCTTCATGGCGTTCGTACCAAACGAATGCCGCCCGGCGGAATGGGTCGTTCTCTTCTCGATCTCCGCCCGATCGCAAACCGCTGCGATGCGCTTGTTCACAGACTTCGGGTCCGTGTAGCTGAAAACGTGCTCCCCCTTCTGGATATCCAGCCCCGCCATCCTCGAAACGAGTTCGGCCGTCAGGTGCCGCACCGACCATTCTTCGGTCTTCGTCTTCGCCAGCACCGCCACCCGTTCCGACAGATCGACGTGTTCGCCCATAAGGTTCACGGCTTCCGACACGCGGGCCGCCGTCTGGTTCATGAACAGCACCAGCGCCGACAGATGCCACAGCTTGTCCTTGTCGGATTGCGCAAGGAAGGCATCCAGCCACTTCCGATCAACCGGCTGATGCTTGTTCGACTTCGGCGTTTCGAACATCTTCACCTTGATAGCGCCGCACCAGCCCAGATCATGGGCATGGTTCATCACGGCGCGCGCGGGAACGATAGCCTGTCTGTTCCGAGTGGCCGGTGCCGCCGTCGGGAAAACCGTCAGCGCCATAGAACGCAGTTCGGCCGGCTTGATGGTGCCGACCGCCCTCCCCTTGAAATATTTGATAATCGGCGGCAGGAACCGGGCCTCCCCGCCCTGCCGCATGTAGCTTGTGGCTGCTTCCTCGAAAAGCCTTACGGCTTCCTCGCCATAGGTATGACGTTTCCAGACCCGCGCTTCGTATTGCGCCCGGAGCTCTTCTGCGACTTTCTTGTCGCGAGTTCCAAGGCTTTCTCGTATGCGCTCGCCGGCGATTGTGCCAGACGCGTACCAGACCCCGTTGCGCTGTTTGAGTTCGAGGTTCGACACGGCGCTTTCTCCTTCAAGCTTTCCCGCAGCAAAACGATATGCTCGGGGTAAAAAACCTTCTTCGCCCCGCGCTTCTCATAGTGCTGATGGGTCTTGACGAGATTGCTAAGGAAGCGGCGGGAGACGCCCAACAATGTTGCGGCGTCATTCATCCCGACTGGAAGCATTGCCTTTGTCCATTCCGGCAAGACGCTCATCCGACGTTCTCCCCGTTATTCGACTTATCCACAGGGGTGAAAACTTCCGGGTAACGGCGCTTGGCGGTCGCCACATAGGCCTCCATGGCGGTTTCCCCGATGTCCTCCCGTATGACATTCAGGATAGCTTCCCGGCTCTGGTTCTTGTGTGCCGGTGCCGGTTTGTGATCCAGCTTTCCCATTTCGCTGATGCGGGTGTTGATCGCCTTGATGGCTCTCTTCTTCCAGCGTTGCGCGTTCTGAGCGCGTGTTCTCCACCCTGGAAGGACCGAAGCCGGGTCTTCCTCCGCCCGTGCGATCTGGGCTGAGATTGAACCGATTTCGTATTCCAGTCGGGCGACGGCCTCCCGGCAAGCATCCACGCATTGCAGATCGCCAATGCGGACGCCTGGCGCGACTTCAATGTCTTCGGTTTTGATGAAGTGCGGTTCGTTGGGGCGCTCGATCATCGGCTTCCCTCCATTTCACCGAAGGCCTTGTAAGCCTCCGTGATTTCGCGAATGGCGGAATCCGCAAGCAGTTGCAGCGCGCAATAATCCTTCGGCTTCTCGTTACCTCCATCGAAAGAGGTATCGATGAGCCTTTTCATGGCGTGGATGAAGCTTTCGGCCGCGCCGGTCGCGTCATCAAATTTGGTGCGGGTATCGCTCATGAGAAGTCCTCCGCGATCATGACGAAACGCGCCTCATGATTGACGGACACGCGCCAATCACCGCCATAAACTCCGCGCATCAGGTCGGCCAGATAATCGGCTACCTGCTGGATTTCGTCGTGTGCGGCAACGCCGTTCCGAACTTGCGAAGAGAGCGAAGCTGGCAGCATCGGTTTGCGCGAAATCTTGCTCATGACGCGCCTCCTTCCAGAAAAGGCGCCATGTCGGCTTTGAGGGCAAGAAAGCAATCCTCGACGCTTTCGAACTCGTCGTGAAACTGCGTTTCATTGTGCATGATCAAGACGGCGCGAATAACCGCCTCTTCCTTTGTCCCGGGCTTTGCGGCCTTCGCAACGCCGTCGACCATGCTGATGATGCTGTTAAAGCCGCTCTGGAGTTCATCAACCTCGTCCATCGCCTTACCGGTGCAACGGGGCTGGTTTTCAATCCCGTTGATAGCGTCACGCGCGGCGGTGACGGCAGCCATGAAGGTGTTCAACTCGTACATCGACATGAGTTCGAGGTTGTGGCGAAGAACGTTGATGGTGACGATTTTAGCGTCTCGCTCGGCTCTCATGCCCGTACTCCTTCAAGGAAAGAGAGAACGGCTCTAGCCATGGACTTCCCGACAACGTCGACAAATACGTCCTGATCCTGCATCAGCTTAATGGCTTCGATCGCGCCTTCCACGGACCCCGCAGGCTCGTCCCAATCGTCAAGCTTAACCAGCCACCGGCCATATGTCGCCTCGACAAGGCCGTCTTCGTTCGCCCCAGTAATTTGGTCGCCCGGGATTGCCGAGAAGGCCGCCAATCCATCCCGAAATCCTTTGATCGTGTCCAGAAGTGGATCTTGGGGCGCGACGGCAAGGCCGGAGACGACGAGACCAGTGTAAATGCCGTCCTTGTCGACGGTTACGTGATCGATCTTCATGTCTGGATTGGTAGCGATCAGCATCGCCGCTTCATTGGTGATTTCGCGCAGCCGCGCTATCGGATCGACAGGCTTGCTGTCTTCGTCTCGTGCGTTGCGGAACCAGTGTCCGCGTGGATCGCCGGCCGGGTGAACTATCGCCATGAACTGGCCGTTTGCCCAGTGCGGCAGGACTTCGGAAAGCTCGACCGCCAGACGCTCGACCCGCTCAACTGGAAGCTCTGTCTCGCGTTCTTCAAGGAAATCGAGCGCGGCGGCCACAGCGGCCACGCTAACATCCGATCCTTGGTAGTTTTCGTTCTCTTTTACCGCGAGACGAAGCGCCTGCATGACGCCGTCGTACGAGACAAGTTTGGCTTGGCTCGCGGCAATCGCGTCCACAGCGGCGTGAAGCTCTACTTCTTCGGGGGTTTCCTCAAGTGGCACCGAGAGACTGTTCGCTACCGTCGTCGCTGTATTGAGGCGGGCAATCAGGCTTTCGAACGAAATATCGTTGCCAGTTGAAACTGCGGGCACAGTTGTGCTATTGGAAGTCTTGTCCATTTATCGATCCTCATCGTTTGGGACATTCGATTTCCGCGCTGCGAACGCGGCAGTCATTTCGAAACCGGCCTTTGGTTGAAGCTGCGAACTTCAGTCTGAGGCCGTTTTCATTTCCCCAGCCAGTCCAGCTTTTATCAACTCCCGTGCTGCCTCAGACTTCGTTGGCAGTCGGTTGTCGTATCTGAACTTCTGAATGGCGTCCTCCTCACTCGGCGTCAGCATGACCACGAACCTGCGAGTTCGGGAGTCATTAACCATCTGTTCACCTTCTTCAGAGTTTGTCATGTTTACCATGTTTGCCATATTGATCTCGCTTTTCGTATGTGTCAACAGTCTTTGTAAAGTTTACCAACTTTGCACAGGGGCATATTGTGGCGGACGAACTTAAAGATCAGCGCGTGGTGACGATGATGTCGCCATCGGAGCTTGAGGCGATAGACGAATGGATGTTCAGAAACCGCCTGAAGTCGCGCGGTGAAGCGATAAGAAGGCTGTGCCATCTTGGAATGCGAAGTGAAGACCAGATGCGCGATCTATTATCCGCCGTCGTCAAGGGCCTTGAAGCTGAAAATGCGATGATCCAACGCATGAAGGAAGGCAAGTACGAAAACCTTAGCCCCATGGACATATTCAGCGTAGGGCAGGAATTCCTCCGCGAGATATATGCGATCATTGGATCAAATATCATGGAGGGAATGGTTCTGCGGACGGCGGCGACCTCGCAGGAAGCGATACAGGAATCCAAAGATATAGCCGACCGTCTCAAAGCTCTCGGGTCGACAAAAAAGCAAGTTGACACGTTCGTGGACTTTGCCAACCGGATGCACCGTTCCAAAAAGGTCGAGGACTGACGCATCACCCGCCCTCCCGCACATTGCGCATGAACGGGCCACCCTGATTGTGGAACGCTTTGCCGAGCAACTCGACCGGCAAGCGGTGGTGCTCGTACATCATTTGCCCAGCGGCCACGCAGTAGGCTGTCTCTGACGGACCGCCGCCCCACTCATCATCCTGCTTGGTATAGCCGTGCATAGCTTGGTCTATCGCTCCAAGCATACCCTGCGCCATTGCATGACACATGATTGTTGCGATCCTGTCGCCGCAGGCGGCGGTCGCCAAAGGGCGGTTGGTGCGGTCAAAGTCGTTGGCGTGCTTCATCATCTTACGGGCTGCTGCGCGAGGGAGAAACGCCTTTGCAAGCTGCTCGACATCAACCCATAGAAAATCCGGCTCGGCATGAGGCGGGGTGAAAAAAGCCACCTCTTTCCCATTGATAATAGCGTTGCCGACGAACTTTGAGAGTTTCGGTTGCCCGGTCATTTATCTTTTCCTGTCGAATTGAGGTTGAGTTTCCCCTGACCCTGACGTTCCGCAACATACTTGCGCGCCGTATTCAGAAGCCCATTTTCCATGCAGTGCTTCGCTCGGTCGGGATCAAAAAGGCGCACGGCCTTTCCGCCAATGTCAGCCCGTTGGCCGAACTCCATTCCTGCGCCCATCTTCATCAGTTTGTTGCCAAGCCAGACGGTGCCGCATTTCAAGGGGGGAAGCCTGTTAGTGTCCCACACGGTCTTTGCTGGAACGCCCTGCCGACGAATTGCATCCGGTCGAACCTTCTCCCGTAGATCGGCAATCTCTTCACGCATGGCATGAAGATCGGCGTGGACTGGTTCAAGCTCCTGGCGCACGACGACGCCAGCGTTACGCTTGATCATTCCGCCGAGTATGTGCCGAGATTCCGGGTCAAGGTTCAGATTTCCCGAGATCTGGCCGCGACGAAAAGCTACGAAGACCTTGATCAGCATGTAACGCACGTCGGCGGCGTTTTCGGTGTCGGATAGAACGGCAATCAGCAAAGACTGTTCTTCGTTGAGCCAATACTCATCGGTCGGCCGTCCGCGACCCCCTTTGTGATTTTGCTTCGCTGTGAAGCAAATTCCAAATCGCTCCAATTCGACCAGATTACGCTTGATGAGATTGCGAATGTTGGTCGGCTTCGAAAATCCGAGACGCTTGGCGATATCAAGATCACGTGCCCGTGGCTCATTCTTGATCACAGACAGTTCGATGTCAGCAATTGCGTTGGAGGAGTGAGTGTTCATGACTTCGCTCCCATAGCCCTGAGCGCGTCTATGACGTTGTCAGCGATCGACTTTGCATTGAGTGCGACCGCTGAAACCGCAAAACCGTCAGCGCCACCGATACCGTCACCGATCTTGTCCAGCGCGTGCAGGAGGTCGCGTATTTCTTCGACGTACTCCATGATCTCAGCAAAATCACGATTTTGGGGTATTTCACCGCATCCAAAAACGAGAGCAGAAGGACTGATGCGAAATGCCTCGGCATACCTGATTGCCGAAGGGATGTCGAAATCACGGGTTCCGTTCTCGTGAGCCGCATAGGTCGGATAGCGAATTCCCAAAGCTTTTGCGGCGTCGGTCGCGAAATCAAAGCCAGCGGCTTCGCGTGCCTCTAAAAGCCTAGCCGCTTTGGCCGCGACCGCGGGATCAATGATCGTTTTCATGAGCGATCCGGTCCTTCATCCTGTCGTTGAGATTAAATAGGCCGATAACGTTCGGCCCCGACGGATTACTTCGAGAACCTGCCCGCCAAGAAGCCGACGACGATCAGCAGAAAGCTGGTTGCGAAGTCCAACGCGGCGGAGAGGATTGTGAATTGCAGCAGGATAATCACTCCTGCTGCCGTAGCCAGGGCAACGCCCTTAAACGACCTGATCAAATCAGACATCGTAGTTTGCGAGGTTCAGGCCGAGCGTCGAAGCAATCTTCGCCAGCACCTCGCGTTCCTTGGCGTCAATGCCGCCGTGGTCGGCCACGTCCAGCGCCGACAGCAAGACCGTTTCGCCCATGTCATGGTCGGCCTTGATATCCTCGATTTCCTTGTAGAGGCCGGCGCGACCGACGCGGCCACCCTGCGCCCGCTTCAGCATGGCGTCGGCGGTGCGTTCGATTTCGGCGGTCTTGAAGGCTGCGGAAAGCTGGGCGTTGGAAGTGATGGCGTTGATCGTCTGACCGACTTCGGCGTCGGAGATATCGCCATCAGCGGCGGCAACAAGGGCGCTTGCGGCGCATACGGCCTCAAGGAAGTCCTTGCGACCGCTGTACTTGTTGACCGAGCCGGAAAGCTTCTCTTTCAATTTTGCGAACATGTGGTGTCCTCGTTCGGGTTAAACGCACGGCGATTTGCCGTTGCGAACGAGGTTGATTATTGGGCTATATCCACTTTTGTCAATGGGCTATAAACCAGAAACATTTTTTGAGGCGAGCTATTTCCTCGAAAGGTTTGGAAGTGCAGCGAAAATTTCTCCAATCCAGCTAAGCGAGACATCCTCAATCGGGGCCGCGTTCCATGATAGGAGGTTCACCATGCCGGGTTTTCCCCGCATGATGGTTTTCAGGAAGCGCCGTCCGTCTGTGGTTTGTACCGCAGCGTCTTGACCATAAAACGCCTCTATGGGCCTTTTCTGATCCTTAAAAACAATGATGGCTGTCCCGTCTCGGTATGCTGGGAGCATGCTTTGGCCGCGAACGACCAGCGCAATCATCTCTTGGGGCAAAGGGAAAGGTACCTCGATCTGGTCGAGACCTTCAGGTGGTGTTTGTTCGAATTCGGGTAACACTTCTGCGCCCGCGCCGATGTAACCCATTACAGGTACAGTGGTTTTTAAAGGCGCTTCTTCCCCAATAAGATAAGAAACCGGTTTCCCGACCACTTTCGCAAGGTTTATAAAATTCTCGATCGTTGGCTCCTTGTCCCTCTTGAGCAAATCCCGGACATAGGTGTCGCTCTTCCCGGCCAACCGGGAGGCTGTCAGCATATTCAGGCCGCTTTCTTGAAGCGCCTCTGCCAGTCGTGTTTTCCAAATAGGTTCCATGGAATGGCTATAGCCCAAATTCTGGCTTGTAGTCATCTGGTTTATAGCCTAATGGTAAATGGGCTATAAACCAGATTGGAGAGCGTTTCATGGGACGCGAAGAACTTCTTCGAGTGATTGCTGACTATCAGCGCCGATTGAATATTCCTGATGCAATGCTGGGCCAGAGAGCCCTGAATGATGCGAGCTTTGTCCGCCGCCTTCGTGACGGCCGCCGTGTGTGGCCTGATACCGCAAAGAAGGTCGTGGATTTTCTCGAAGCGCTTGAGGAAGAGCAGAACAAGCTCTCCACTATTTGCACTGAAGACGGCACGTGGATCGCGCTGGATAAGCGGACTGGCCTCGCGCATAGCGGACGCACCGAAAAAGCAGCTACTGCTAACCTTCGTAAGAAGCTTGAACAGCAGGTGGCGCAATGACCGGCGCCGAAATCAAAACCGCCCGCGAGGCCGGCGACGACGATGTGGTCATCTTCGACCAGCCGGAAACGTCCGTTTACCGGAACGAGAACAACGGCGTCGTTATCATCCAGAAGGAAACCAGCCCTGTCGACCCGAACGAAGACCAGTTCGTTTACTTCTCTACCGACGACGCCGTCCGGCGGCTCATTCAAGCGCTGAAGCGCGAGATTGGAGATGCTTGATGGCTCGTATCCGTAGCATCCACCCCCCTATATTTTCAGATGAAGCTTTTGTGTCGTGTTCGGTTACGGCTCGCTTGCTTGTCATCGGGTTGTGGACTGAAGCTGACGACAAAGGCGTTTTCGAGTGGAAGCCCCTGTCGCTGAAAATGCGCATCTTTCCGGCTGATGCTTTCGACATCGGTATGATGTCTGGCTGGCTGGCTGAACTAAGCGCTGCGAACATCGTCTGCAGTTTCGAGGCTGATGGAAAGACCTATGGCGCGATCAGGAACTTCCGAAAATATCAACGACCGCAAAAGCCAAACGATATTCATCCTCTCCCTGAAAACCTCCGCTCTTACGTCGCACTTTCTTATACCGTTCCTGTACCGGTAGCGGAGCGGTCGCGTACCAGTAAGAGAAAACCAAAACAGATGGAGGATGAAGGAGGGAAGAGGAAGGATGTAAACACAACAGGACATATCCACGAACTGGAAGCTCAAGAGGATACGTATCCGAGAGAGAGCTTCTCTACTGGATATGATGTTGAGACGGGTGAATTCTATCCCGACTGGCCCGTCGAAGATGAGTCCGCACGATGAGCCGCGACCTGATCGAACAGACGAAAGGAAAGTGGCGGGGCATTCTCGTTTACGCTGGCATTTCCGAAAGCTATCTGACCGGGAAAAAAGGACCATGCCCGATCTGCAAAGACGGCGTGGACCGATTCCGCTTCGATGATAAAGGCGGCTCCGGTTCTTACATTTGCAACCAGTGCGGCGCGGGTTACGGAATCCATCTTCTGCAAAAGACCACGGGCCTCGATTACGCTCATGCCTGTATGCTGATCGAGAACGCCGCTCCATCGGTGCAACGGTCACAGCCAGCCTCCCGGCCTCCTTCGGAAAGCGCTCTGGTCAAGGCGAAGGTTCTTTGGAACGAGGGTGTAGGAATTTCCGAACAGACGGCGACCGCCTTGCATCTTCGTAATCGCGGTCTTTCCCTCGATATCCTGCCCCGGTCTATTCGTCACCATGACCGCGTCATGTATCTGGAAGACGGTGAGTTTCATGGCCGCCTGCCGGCGATGCTGTCGCTTATCCAAGCCCCAGACGGTCGGCCCTGCGGTGTGCATCGAACATACCTGACCGCTGAAGGCCGGAAAGCTCCGGTGCCGTCTCCCCGCAAGATCATGGGAACGCTGCCCGACGGTTCCGCCGTTCGGCTGGCGCCATCGTCGGAAGCGATCGGGATTGCCGAAGGCATAGAGACCGCCATGGCAGCGCGCCAGAAATTCGGCGTTCCGGTCTGGGCGGCGCTGACTGCCAACAATCTTGAAAAGTGGGTGCCGCCGGAAGGCACGAACCGCGTGTTCGTGTTTGGCGACAACGACAGGAGCTTCACCGGCCAGGCTGCGGCCTTCGTGCTGGCAAAACGCCTCAAGCAGCAAGGTTTCACAATCGAAGTTCATATCCCTCCGAGCCTCGGCACGGATTGGAATGACGAACCTATGGGTGCCAGATGACCAAGCTTGTGCATATCGAACCGGGCCAGTGGGTTCTGTCGTTCCACCAGCCCTACGGCCTATACGACGGCAAGACGATGGAAAGCCGCCTCGAGGAAATGGCGTTCCGGCATTGGATGGATGGCACCAGCGCCGACGAGATGTTTTTCGTCATGCAGGTGCAGAAGGTAATGCCGAACACCTTCACCGTATCAGGAAGCGGCCGATACATCAGCGAAGGCGAACGCCTCTATCGCTTCAACGTCATCGCCTCGCTGAAAACCAAAGAGGCAGCCATTGCCATGCGCGATAAGCTCTTCGGAATTGGTGAGGATGTTGGCGACCGCATCGAAAAGGAAATGTATCGCCGCATCAGGAAGTTTGAAGAAAAGGAGAGGTCAAAGGGCCTCAAGCGCGTCCATCGCTGCCTTCCTCAGTTTTTCGGGGGTGGCGAATGACCGACTTCAACACCATTGCGGACCGCGTGGTCGAGGAACTGCAGAAGCGCGGACTGCCTGAGACCGACGACGCGACCGCAGAGCGGGTGGCGCAGATCATCGCTGCCGAGTTCCCTACCGCCCAAGAAGCGCATGTGAAGCTGGCGATCAGCGCAGTCAACACCCGGATTATATCAGGCGAGTTGCGAGCGGTGGAAACGCTGCGCGCCATAAAACCTGTCGGGATAACCGGCCTCGATATCGGCAGCCCCGAGAACATCGAGCCAATCTGCATGAGCATCGATCCTGCATCATTGTTTGTCGATCCCATGTATCAGCGCTCCATAGGCGAACGGGGCCTGAAGCAAATCCGCCGGATCATTGAAAGCTGGGACTGGAACAAGTTCAAGCCGCCCGCATGCGCCTATGCCATCCATTGCGGCCAGACGGTTCTCAAGGTCTTCGACGGCCAGCACACGGCCATCGCCGCCGCCAGCCACCCCGGCATTACCGAGATCCCCGTAATGATCCACGAGGCGAAGGAAACAGCCGCGCAAGCCGCCGCCTTCGTCGGGCAGAACACGAACCGGTTAACTGTAACGCCTTTGCAGCTTCATCACTCCGCGCTTGTTGCGGGTGACATGGATGCCCAGACCGTCGCTCAGGTTTGCGAGCGCGCGGGTGTCCGTATTTTGCGGTTCTCTACCAAAACATTCGAGCCGGGCGACACGGTGGCAATCAACGCAATCACGCAGCTCGTCAGCAATCGCGGCGCGATGAAGGCCCGGATGATCCTTGAGGTTCTGACAAAGGCCGAGATGGCGCCGATCGTCACGCCGCAAATCAAGGCCGTCGAACTGCTGCTTACCGATGCAGAGTATTGCCATGACATCAACGCCGAAAACCTGACTGCCGCAATCGCCGCGGACTGGTTCGCTGATCACGACGCCGCCAAGCAACTGGCGCTGACCCACAAATGGCCCTTCTGGAAGGCGCTGGCGATCACATGGTTCCGGAAAACAAAAAAGACAAGGAAGGTGGCATGATGGCCTATACATTCCCGCCCTCGCTGCACCCGCTGCGCGACTATCTCAAAGGCCAAGGCGCAGACACCCGCGCATTCGTCTCTGCCCGGCAGGCGGCGTTCATGGCGCAGCAGCTGCTCGGCACCCGCGTCAAGTTCCCCGACAAGGGCGCCGATATGACGCCGGCTCTTCTGCTGATCCAGAAGGCTGTCACTGAAAAGGGTATGGTCATGACGACCATACCTCCAAGGGATTCGCGTGACACGAATACCTCTGTGAGAACAGGCAAGAAACGGAAGGATAAGTCGCCCTACGCCAACATGAAAAAGGCGAACCCAGACTTCAGCCCGGAAGTCTTTGCTGAAGGCGTGCATATATTCTGCGACGGCGCCTCCATTCCTAATCCGGGCGTCGGGGGCTGGGGCGTCGTTGTTTATGAGGATGGCCAAGAACTCTGGACTGCTTATGGAGGCGATCCAGAGACGACAAACAACCAGATGGAGCTAACCGGCCTCCTGAACGCCATCAACGAAGCCTGGAAGCTTCTTGCTGAATATGGCGAGATCACCATCTGGTGCGACAGTCAGTATTGCGTTGAAGGCGTCAACGTCTGGATGAAGACGTGGAAGTCCCGCGGATGGAGCAAGCGCAAATTGAACAGCCCGAAACGGGAAGATGGGGGAATCGCTAACCTCGACCTGTGGAAGGCAATAGACGAAGCACTGAAGGATGTCCCGAGTTACGGCTGCGATCTGCATATCAAATGGGTCAAGGGCCACGACGGCATAGCCGGGAATGAACGCGCCGACGAGTTGGCGGAGCAAGGCAGGCAGCAAATTCTGGAACGGCAATCGGTCGAGCTTGGATTGCTTGATGACGTGAACGAGCTCGATGCGAGGTTTCGTCAGATCATGGGGGCGGTGTGAGGCATACCGTCAACATCTTCAAGGTGGCCCGGGAATGCGGCGTCATCCTGCGCGACTGGCGGCACCACAGTCCGACCAGTCGCAAGGGGCGTGAATGCTTCTGTAAGCCGACGGTGCGCGATATCGGCCATCTCCATGGCGAGGATCATCTGCGCCTTGTCCTGATGCTGATCACCGGCAACCCGCGGAACTCTGGCGAGCTCTATGCCGATGTCATCAAAGCGGTGTCCCGGCTGCTGGCCGCAAATCCAGACCTGATGCGCCGGCCGTCGCTGGTGCCAGACTTCAATCAAATAGACTTGAGCGCCGTTCGGCGTGGCGCTCGATCGACGGCGAGGAAATATGGAGTGGCTGCAAGCGATGAGATCCTTGGAGCACTGAGAATGCATTTCGGCCTGTGGCCATATCGAGGAGCGGCAGCATGACGGTATTCGTGGAATGGACATATGAGCAGGTGCGGGCGCAGATCATTGAGGCGGCCCACACGTTGCGCGCCTCTCCTGCCGACGCTGGGCCGGGGCTGAAGACCGGCGCTATGGCATCGGTATTGCACGAGATGGTTGGTGCGTTCGGGGAGAGCGAACACAATGTGCGCCGTGCGCCACCGTCGGCCGGTGCGATAAGCCGGATGCATCAGGTTTGGGACTGGATAAATGCCTATCTCGATGAGGAAGGGCGGAAGATGATTTACTCTTATTCGTTCATCAAAATCCGCAAAGGCATGTACCTTGAGGCCTACCTGCGGAAAATCGACATGTCGAGACGAACTTTCGACCGTCGAATTCAATCGCATTGTCAACAGATTGCAGACAATCTGAACCAAAAGCACCAAATCCGGTTGACGACATCGCTGGACGGTGTGACGCAAATCGACATAGAACACGCATCAACAACGGTAGCTTCAAAGAAATGCGCCACGGACTGGCGAGATGAAGAAGTCACCGGCCAGAAGGAAAAAGTGAGGGCCGATAACCTCGCTTATGCCCAATGGCGCAACGAACGCCGCCGGCAGCTCATAGAGCGCGCCGAACGGTAGGCCGCAATCGACCCTTCTCTAATCGGAGAATTCGAACACCGGGACACCGGGCGCGGCGTATTTAAGTCTTGGAGGTCAGGCGGTTTATTACCGTTTCGATTTCCAAGGGAAGAAAGCCCATCTTCAGAGGATCATCGGCGGCGAGCTTGACCAATGCCCAGCATGCGGCTGCTTCATGAACTGGACGAATTGTTGCCTTCCCGGCTTCAAGGTCCTCATAGGTCCGCAGCGGCACGCCCATGGCCAAGGCAAATTGCGATTGCGTCAGGTTCGCGCCCGTTCGCCAGTACCGAAGCAAGTTTTCGCCCGTTACGGTGGTTGTCATTGAAGGTTCCTTTCTGGTTTGCTATCTTGGGAACCGGAAGGAAGTGCAAGTTCCTCCCGGCCCCCAGTTAGCGGCTAATGGTGATTGTCAGTCGCCATTTTCCGAACCGGACTTGGAAGGTGAGCTTGACGCTCATGGTGTCCTCCTAGTCCCCGAAGCTTGATTGCTCCGGTAAGATTGTTATGCCACGGAAACCGTGGTGCCGCAATAGAAAAACCACGGAAACCGTGGAATATTTTAAAGCCGTCCGGTTATGCTGGGCGGCTTTTCTCGTTTTCGCCCCCGTCAGCAATGGCGGGGTTTTTCTTTAGGCCAATCAACCCAAGGAGAGTGCTGATGCGCACGATCAACGACCACAAGGTCAATCCAGCCAACGACAAGATTGAAATTCGTGTCACTGACGAACCTGGTGCCGGCGGTGCCAATCACGTCTATGAGGTATGGCTGCCTGATATGGTCGTTGACGGACCCGGTGAAGGGCATACTCACGGCCCCACTGCGACTATCCGCTTCCAGAATGGCCCGATCAACGAAAACGGCGTCAACGGCCTCACGCAGGAAGTGCTCCTTGCAATCGTTGCCGATCGGCTTCGCGCTTTCCAGTCCGGGCCTTACGCCTGCCGGGAGAATGCGCTGGCGCTGACGAAGATCGAGGAAGCGCAGCACTGGCTCCACAGTCGCACGCTGGCGCGGATGTCGCGCGGCGTCGAAGGCACCCACAAGTTTTAAGGAGAGCTGAACCATGGCAATGACCCGAGAAACATCCGCGCTTCAGGCTGGCTACGGCGCTGTGGATTACAGTGATCGTCTGGCTGCGCAACGCGAAGTCTACGCCACTGCCGTCCCGCCGAAGACGATGACGCCGATCGACCGAATTCGTCAGGTACTCAACGAGGCCCGCGAAGTTTCCACCCGCGCCGGCTCTATGGTTGACAGCCTCATTGGTGTTCGCCCCGAAGGTGACCCAAAAGGTGAAGGCAGGATTACGGGCGGTGGCATTCTGACCTCTCTGGCTGACAACGCCGAGGACGCCCTCACCGAACTGCGCCGCGCCAACGATGAGCTTTCGCGTCTGTCGAAGGTTCTCGGGCTAGGGCTTTAACCTCTTCATGGGCGAGCGGACGATCCTGACCTCGTCAACCGGTACGAGGAACAAGGTTTTGCTCACGGCTTGGAACCATGCGCTGTCCGCTCGACGGGTGTTTCACCCGGCATATGGGGGCGCAAAGCAAAGCAAACCGGGCTTCACTTACTAGGAGAACATCATGCCAGCACAAGATTTGGCGAACGGCGGTAACAACATCACGTCACCAGCTGGCCGTTATGCCGTCGCCACCCCGAGCGACAGCGCCGATTTGGGTTTCGTCTCCCGCGCCATCTATGTGGGCGGCGACGGCAATATCGCGGCGGTCTCTCCTGAAGGACAGGTCGTCACCTTTGTGGGCGTGCCTGCTGGGACCATCCTTCCCATTCGGTGCAACCGGATCAATCTGACCGGTACGACGGCAACGAACCTTGTCGCACTGTGGTGACAGCCATGTCGGCAACAATCCGGGTTCTCGATACAAGGGCAGCAGCAAAGGCTGAAGTCGTAGAGGAAGCAAAGCGCGTCCTCGCAATGGCCGAACGGGGCGAGATTGTTGATCTCTCATGGTCAGCTGCAAAGGTGGACGGTTCTGTCCTCTCATCCTTCACGGCAACAGAGGACGCACACAGGCGCATTGCTTCGGTGTCCCGCCTTCTGCATCGCCTGCATCTGATGTCAGACGAACAGGAAGAGTAAGGCATGGGCAGGCCAACGAAATTCAATCAGGCCACTGCCGACGCGATATGTGATCGACTTGCAAGTGGCCTCAGTCTGCGCCGGATTTGCCGCAATAGCGCCATGCCGAACAAGGCGACGGTGTTCAGATGGCTGGCAGCAAACAGCGAGTTTAGCGACCAGTACGCGCGCGCACGCGAATCTCAAGCCGATCTGTTGGTTGATGAGATGATCGACATTGCCGACCAACCCAAGATTGGCAAGAAAACGAAGCGGACTTCGGACGGAAAGCTGGAAGAAACCACCTTCGACATGACCGAGCATCGCCGGTTGCAGATCGAGACGCGCAAATGGGTTGCGGCCCGGATGCGACCGAAGAAATACGGCGACAAGATCGATGTCGAACAGAAGACGACGCTTGAGGCTGGCGACAGCGTAATGGCGCTGATGAAGGCGATCGATGGGCGAACCCGCACTAAGTGAGGACATTGTTGCGCAGTGGTCTGACCGACGCTGGCGGCTGAATAACCTCTATTACATCAAGGACAGGCACGGCAACGTCGTGCTGTTCAAGATGAACCCGTCGCAGGAAAAGCTGCTGGATGATCTGCATTTTCTGAACATCATCCTCAAGGCGCGGCAGATGGGGTTTTCGACCTTCATTCTGCTGCTGGCGCTGGACTGCTGCATATTCAATTCGAACTTCGCGGCCGGCCTGATCGCTGACACGAAGAAGAACGCGCAAAACCTGCTCGAGCGCATCAAATACGCTTACGATAAGCTGCCGCTGCCGATCCAGCGCACAGTTCAAATCGTATCCGACAATTCGACGGAGATAGAGTTCAGTAATGGCTCGGGTGTCGAGGTCGGCGTTTCGCTGCGATCCGGCACGAAGAACTTCCTGCATATCTCCGAATACGGGAAGATTTGCGCAAAGACGCCTGACAAAGCCAAGGAAGTGAAGTCCGGTTCGCTCAACACTCTGGCGTCTGGTCAGCTTGGCTTCATCGAAAGCACGGCTGAAGGGCGCGGTGGCGACTTCTACGACAAGGTGCAGATTGCCCGGAAGATTCTGGATGCCGGCCGCGAACCCGGCGAGATGGATTACCGGTTTCATTTCTTCGCGTGGTGGGAAGATGCCTCATACCAACTGAACGCGCCCACGCTGATCACCGAAGAGGATGCCGTCTATTTCGCAGGGCTTGAGGAGGAGCACGGCATAACGCTCACGATGCCCCAGAAATGGTGGTACGTGGCCAAGAAGGCGGAACAGGGCGAGGATATGTGGAAAGAGTTTCCATCCACTCCTGACGAAGCTTTCCGGGCAGCGAAGGAAGGCGCGTATTTCGGCAAGGAGATGCGCACGCTGCGCCAGCTTGGCCGGATCGGTTCCTACCCATTCGTGCCAAACATCGCCGTCAATACGTTCTGGGATTTCGGTCTGGGCGACAATCAGACGATATGGCTGCATCAGGAAGTCGCTGGCGAACATCGGTTCCCCGGCTATTTCGAAGACAGCGGAATGGGCCTCGGCCACTATTTCAATCTGCTCGACAAATGGGCGGCACAGCGCGGCGCACGGTGGGGAAAGCACTACGGGCCGCATGACGTTGATCATCGACGCCAGACGACGACAGCGGGGCAGGCAGAGACCATCAAGACGATGTCGGCCAAACAGGGCTTCATATTCGAGACGGTCGAGCGCAACCCAGACAAGATTAATTCCATCATGGGCGTTCGCGCAAAGCTGCCCAGCTGCTGCTTCGATGAAGTGGGGGCCGCGCAGGGCATCATCCATCTGGAAAACTACAGCCGCGATTGGGATGAAAAGCTGGGCGTTTGGCGCAGTTACCCAAGGCATGACGCGCACAGCCATGGCGCTGACGGGTTCATGACATTCACAGACGGCTACAAGACGCCGCCCAAGCCGAATGGCGAGTGGGACAAGTTCAAGCAACAGAAGGTGGCCTAATGCCCGAAGCACAAGACGACAAGCGGAATGGCGCGCTGACCGCTGCTGTCTCGCACCTTGTGAAAGAGTGCGAAAGCTATCGCGAAGAACTGTCGATCGACCGCGACAAGGCGATGGAATACTTCGACGGCAAGATGGATGACGTTCCGGTTGTCGATGGCCGGTCGAAAGTCGTTTCCCGTGACGTTCGCGCTCATATCAAGAAGGTGCTGCCATCGCTCATTCGCACGATCCTCGGCAATGACCAGGTGGCCGAATTCCAGCCGATGGGTGAAGGCGATGAGGAATACGCGGAACAGGCTTCCGACTACATCAGCAATGTGGTCTTTCCGGAGAGCGATGGATACGAAGCTGTCGAGGATGCGATCCATGATGCTCTCAAACTCCGCAACGGCATTATTCGCTGGTGGCGCGAGAAGAAGGACAGCGTTCAGGTAACGAAGCATACCGGCCTTGACGAGATGGCGCTGGTTCAGCTGATCAGCGACGACGATGTTACCGTGCTCGAGCAGGATCGGCGCATTGAGATTGTTGACGTTGAAGGACAGGGTCCGACGCCTTCGACGGTCTACGATATCAAGATCAGGAAGCGCTTCACGAATGGCCGCAACCGTCTCGGTGCCGTGCCTCCGGAACAGCTTCTGATCCATCCTGACGCAATGTGCATCGAAGAAAGCCCGCTTACCGGCATCAACATGCGTCAGCGCCGCTCTGACCTCGTGGCGATGGGTTATGACCGGGATCTGGTCGACAGCCTGCCGATCGCCGGCACAACGAGCGATCAGGACGATGAAGAGAGCACCCGTCGCCGGGATATGATCAACGACGATAACGCAACGGCTGCAAAGGCCATGCAGGAAGTCGAGTATTACGAGCTCTACGTTCGGTACGACGCCGACGACGACGGTATCGCAGAGCTTCGCAGGCTGATCTATGCCGGTGCGATCAAGGAAGAATATCTGCTCGAAAACGAGGAATGGGACGATGTCCCGTTTGCTGACATCATTTCGGAACGCCGGCCGCATCAGCGCGAAGGTTCGTCCATCGCTGACGACACCATGGAAGGCCAGAAGGTCAAGACAGTTCTTCTCCGGGAGACGCTGGATAACATCTACTGGCAGAACAAGCCGCAGCCGATCGTTGACGAGCAGGCCGTGGTCAACCCCGATGCAGTGCTCAACCCGGCCTTCGGCAAGCCGATCCGCGTCAGCGCCGGAACAGATGTCCGCGCGGCTCTTGGCTTTACGCAGGTGCCGTTCGTCGGTGCGCAGTCGTTCCAGATGCTGGATTACTTCGACCGCGAAATGTCGGATGTCACCGGCATATCGGATGCTTCGGGCGGTCTCGCACCTGATGCACTGCAGAATGTTACGGCCAAGGCCTCATCCATGGTCGAGCAGGCTGGCATTGCCCAGACCGAACTCATGGCTCGCACCATTGCCCGTGGTCTTATCCCGGTCTTCAAGGGCCTTCTGAAGCTGACGATCAAGCATCAGGACAAGCCCCGCACGGTTCGCCTGCGCAAGAAGTGGGTGACGTTCGATCCGAAGCCCTGGAACTCGGGCATGGATGTCATCGTGAATACCGGCCTTGGCGCAGGCACGCGTGAGCGCGACATGATGATGATGCAGATGATCGTCGGCCTTCAGGAAAAGCTGCTGGCGCAGCTGGGCGCGGTCAATAACCCGTTCGTGTCACCGAAGAACGTGTTCAACGCGCTGACGAAGCTTGTGCAGGCGTCGGGCATGCGATCGACCGACCAGTTCTTCACGGAACCGAGTGAAGACCAGATTAACAAGCTCATCGCCCAGCAAGGCAACCAGCCGAATCCAGAAATGGAAAAGCTGAAGCAGCAGCAGCAGCAGGCCGAAATGGACGCGAACATCGAGCGGGAGAAAATCCAGAGTAACGAGCGGATCGAGATGGCGAAGATGCAGCAGGAATATGACCTGAAGCGTTACCAGATCGATCAGGAAATTCAGTTGAAGCAGCGCCAGAACGTGGCGCAGGCATTGACCGGGCAAAACGTTACGTCTGTCCAGTTTGGAGGTATGGCAGGATGAGGGACGAAGAGAAAACGGCAGCTGCACGCGCGCTGCTCGACAATCCCCTGTTTCATCTCCTTCTGGACGATATCGAGGCAGCAGCCATCAATAGCTGCATCAACGCCAAGGTGACAGATCACGAGACGCGGGCCGGCTATGCCGCAGAAGCCCGCGCTATCAGAAATTTGCGCAGCAAGCTCAACCACCTTTCGGCGGAAGCAAAGGCAGGCGCGAACCAGGCACCCGCATAACGCCGGTGCGACCAACCCTATAAGGGAAAGACCATGACAATTAACGATAGTGCCAACCTGCCGGCTGACGGCGGGAGCAAAACCGTTGAACCCTCGGATATCGACAACCCCTCCGCGCTGAACTTCTGGGAGCCTGAAGAAGAACAGGCCAACCCGGAACAAAGTGGCGATGGGATCGCAGACGAGACCGGTGCGGCTGAATACGAGATCGACAGCCAAGAGACCGATGCGACCGCAGGTGACGAAAACGAGGAAGACGACGATATCGGCAATGAAAATGCCGGTGCCGACGCCGAACTTGATGAGACACTGGTAACGCTCAAGGGCGGAGAGCAGGTTCCTGTCAAGGAACTGAAGCTCGGTTACATGCGGGAGCGCGATTACCGCCTCAAAACTCAGGAAACGGCCAATCGCGGCCGGGAACTGGAATCTCTATCCACCCGCGTGGTCAACACGGCCAATGCGTTCGCGCAATTCCTTGCCAGCCAGCTGCCGCCAGAGCCGTCACACGATCTGGCGATACAGAACCCGAATGAATACACCCGCCAGAAGGCAATCTTTGATAACGCGATGGGTCGCGTGAACCAGATTTTGCAGATGGGGGCTGAACCTCAGGCGGTTGTTCAGCGGCTGACCGGCGAACAGCGGAATGAGATGCTGAAACAAGAGAGTGAAAATCTTGTCGAAGCGTTCCCTCAGACCGCCAAACCGGAAGAGCGCGAAAAGTTCTTCGAGGAAGCATTCGATACGGCACGGCAGCTAGGTTTCTCTGACGAGGAAATGGCTGAAGTCACCGATCACCGGTATTTCAAACTTGCCCACTACGCCCGCCTAGGCATGCAAGCCGAAGCGGCGAAGAAAAAGGCGTTTGCCAAGGTGAACAATGCTCCTCCTGCTGCCCCGGCGCGCAAGGCTCAAGGCCAGAACGCCCAGCAGAGCCGGAAGAACAAGGATGCGATGGAGAAGCTGACCCGAACGGGCTCGCTCAAAGACGCGATGAATATCGACTTCTGATCGGACATCGCAGCGGGCCTTTTGACCCCACTACTCCGAGGTAACTGTTATGGCAGTCATTACGAACACTGTCCGCACTACGAATGCGGTCGGCAATCGCGAAGAGCTTTCCGACGTTGTGTCGCGCATCACGCCGGAAGACACCCCGATCTATTCCATGATCGAAAAGGGCAAAACCAAGTCCGTCCATCCCGAATGGGAAACGGATGATCTGGCTGCGCCCGGCGAAAACGCCCGCGAAGAAGGCGAAGAATACGACTTCGACAAGGTCGATCCCCCGGCCCGTGTCGGCAACTACACGCAGATTCTGCGCAAGAGCTGGATCATCTCCGGCACGCAGGAAGAAGTGGACGAAGCCGGCAAGATCCAGAAGCGCAAGTATCAGAAGGCGAAGAAGGGCGTCGAGATCCGAAAGGATACCGAATACGCCATCGTTTCGAACCAAGGCTCTGTCGGCGGTGCTGTCCGTCGCTTGGGTGGCCTGCCCAGCTGGATCGTCAGCAACGTTTCCCGTGGTGCTGGTGGTGCAAACGGCGGCTTTGTCGGCGGCTTCACCGTCCCGGCAACGAACGGCACGCAGCGCGTCTTCACGAAGGACATCCTTGACGGCGTCATGCAGCAGGGTTTCAACAACGGCGCCAAGTTCAAGCACGTTGTCGGCTCGGCTTTCGTGAAGTCCACGTTCGTCAAGTTCATGTCCGACGCCAACGTGGCATCGTTCCGATACTCGGTCGAATCCAAAGGCCAGCGGAACACCATCGTTGCAACGGCTGACTTCTACGAAGGCCCGTTCGGCAAGGTTCTGGTTCACCCCAGCACCGTCCAGTCGACGCCGGCACTCGCCCGCAACGCCTTCTTCCTCGATACCGACTTCCTTGAATTCCTCTGGCTCCGCAAGATCCAGGAAGACACGAAGGTCGCGAAAACCGGTGACGCCGACAAGGGCGTGATCATCGGTGAAGGCACTCTGAAGGTTGCCAATGAAAAGGGCCTCGGCGTAGCCGCTGACCTCTTCGGCATCTCGGCTTCGCAGTAAGGAGAAACGAACATGCCGACATATCTTCCTTTTGTCGTGACGGCGGCAACGCTCGCCCTCAACGCCTCCACCCACGGCACCCCGGCAGCAGTCGTTGTCAATCGTGCCGCAGGCTCGACACTCGTTCTGCCGGCCGCCTATGGCTCCGGTACCGAGTTCGATATCATGGTGGGCGCAACTATCACGTCCAATAACCTGATCGTTCAGGTGGCCAACTCGTCCGACGTGATGACCGGTCAGGCCGTGATGCTTCAGGACGCTGGCGATACCGTCGCCGGCTTCGAAACTGCCGCCGATACCGACACGATCACCATGAACGGCTCTACCAAGGGCGGCATTCGTGGCGACCGCATCCGCCTCAAGGATATCGCGAACAACGTCTGGCAAGTCCAGATCATCGCAGCCGGTACCGGAACCGAAGTCACACCGTTCTCCGCAGCGGTTTGATCCTGAAACGAGGGGTGGCGAAAGCTGCCCCTTTCCTTTTCGAGGAGACGATAACATGTCGAAGAACGAAAGCCCGCTCGATCCGGGCGTTGCATCCACCACCGAGCAGGCGCCGATTGTTCCCGAAGGCGCAGCGCCGCCCAAGGTCGAAGGCGTCACCCCCGGTGACACCCCGAGCCCGGTGCTCAAGACGGAAGATCCGAAGTCGAAGGAGAAGACCCGCAAGGTTCGTCTCAAGTTCGATTACTGGCCTGAAGAAGGCGTTCGCAAGGCTGCCGGCGAGGTGATCCCGCTGCCGCTGTCCAAGGCGAAGGAACTCATCAGCCAGGGCAAGGCGGAAATCCCGCTTGAGGAAGAAGACTGATCATGAAGATTACGGACGGCCAGTGGGAACTCCACGATTACGACTTTGCCACTGGCCGCTCGGTCTGGCGCTTTTTTGATGGGCAGGAGATGCATTTCCGCATCGACACGCCCGTCGACAACATCGTCAGGGAGAACGAATTCACCCGCAACGCCACTTCGGGCAACGCCTTCGGTGATTGGGTGAAGGTCGCATCGATCCCTCTCAATCATGCGCACGAACAGAACCTCGTCAGGGCGCACAGTGAAGGCGACGACGCCTATGTGAGCCGGTGGCTCAATAACGGCGACAATCGCGCGTGGCGGTCGTTTGAGGGGCGTGTGTGATGACAGAGCGGACCATATCCGACGAGATCAAGGCACTTGAGGCGCGCTGCCCGGACAAAGACGCTGACCCGGAAGAATTTCGGCGCAACGTCGAGAGGCGCGCGGCGCTGTCCGACAAGCGGCGCATGTATCAGACATCAGGATGGAAGGTGGCATAATGAGCTCGATCAGCGATTACTCGTCCCTTCTCATCGACGCCAGCGATTACGCCAAGCGCGACGATGTCTCCCATCTCTTTCAGCGATTTGTCGGCCTAGCCGAAGGCAAGATGAACCGCGTTCTGCGCACGGCAGACATGGAGACGGCCGGAACGGTGGTTCTGACCAATGGCGACGGCGATCTGCCGACCGATTTCCTTGAGGCCAGAGAGGTTTTGACGCCGGATGGCAGAAACATCGGCGCATGGTCTTTGCAAGCGCTGACGGCCCGCTATCGCAATAATGGGGGCTATCCGCAGGGATATGCCGTCGTCGGCAGGAAGATCATGGCGCGCCCAACCTCAAACGGCAGCCTCACGATGACGTATTACGCCGCTATACCGCCGCTGACGCCTGCCGCGCCGACGAACTGGCTGCTGGAAAAGGCTCCGGACGCCTACCTCTACGCGCTGGTCGAAGAAATTTCGATCTGGGCGCGGGATGTTGATGGGGCTGGTGCTGCTCGATCGCTCAAGGAAAACGCGATGGCAGGCCTCACGCTGGCTGACAACCGGCTGCGCTGGGGCAATGGCCAGGTAACGCTCAGCGGGTGCACGCCATGAAGTTCATCGATCTTGTGAATGAAGTTTGCGATGTCGTGAAACTCGACCGTTTCGATAGTGTCTATGGTGCGAACGATGAAAACGCCCAGACGATGCTTGCGCTGGCGTGGGAAGGCGGATGTGAAATCGCCCGCCGGGTTGATTGGCGTGACCTCGTCAAGACATTCCCCGTGGTCTCTGCCCCTTCTGCTTTCCCTCCTGATTTTCAGCGGGTGATTATGGGCGGTTCCGTTATGACCGCAGCGGGAGACTTCGTCAGGCCTGTCTCAAATCGTGGCCAGTGGCGTTTCATGACCGCGCACCCGTCGGCGCAACCGTATTATTTCCTCAGTGAAACAGGGATTGATTTCTCTCCCGTGTCGGCAGCCATCGGGGCGTCTCTGCTTTACCTGTCGAAGGAATGGGTGAGGGCTTCGAACGGCTCCACCAGCAGCACCATTCAAAGCGACGATGACGAGCCGATATTCCCGTCAGAACTGCTTATCAAGAACCTCGTATGGCGCTGGCGCCGGTTCAATGGCCTCGACTACAGCGACCATCTTGCCGAGTTCGAAGCAGATCTTGGCATGTACGAAACAACAGATACGGCGGCGTGATGCCCAGACCCGGACGCATTCCCCAAACGAACCGCGGATCGGTTAAGGTGGCGGCAAAGCAGACATCCGCGCCTTTGACGTTCCCTGCGCCGACACAGGGCCTTGTGACGACGTCCAGCATGGGTGCGGCTGCGCTCGGTTCTGCGATCATACTTGAGAACTGGTTCATGACACTCAAGGGCGCGCGGGTCCGTGGCGGCTCTGCAAAGCGTGGTCTCGCCGCTGACGGTGGTGCCATCAGGAGCGCGTTCAAATACAAGTTCGGCGGCCTTGAAAAGATGTTCATGGCGACCGATGCTGCAATTTACGACATGACAGCGCCGGTTGCGCCGCCAGCAACGACAGCGCCGGCGGTCAGCGGCATGGCAAGCGGCGACTGGTGCGCCTTCCAGCAGACGAACGCCGGAACAAGCTATCTTGTCTGCTTCAATGGCGCGAACGACCGGCAGCTGTTCAATGGCGTTTCGTGGACAACGGCACCCGCCATCACGTTTTCGGACGCGACCACGATGTCGGCGCTGAACTATGGCTGGATGTTCAAGAACCGGCAGTTTCTGCTGAAGAACGGTTCGCTCGATGCCTATTATCTCGACCTCAACGCAGTCGGCGGCGCGGCCTCAGTGTTCCCGCTGGGCGGCGTGATGAAAAAGGGCGGCCAGCTGCTGATGGGCTTTTCATGGTCTATCGAAAGTGGCGACGGTCTGGGCGACTACTGCGTGTTCGTCTCGACGGAAGGTGAAGTTGCGATCTATTCCGGGTCTAATCCGGGTGACGCTGACGATTTCGCCCTCAAAGGTGTCTATCAGATCGGAAAGCCGCTCGGGAAGAACGCGCAGATCCGATCCGGTGCCGATGTGCTTGTCGCGACGATCGACGGCTTGATACCGATTTCTCAGATGTTCCAGCGGGACCGGCAAACGCTTGCGCTGGTGTCTCTGTCGCGGGCCATTGAGGATGAATGGAAGCTTGCGGCCAATGCCACGCCGACGGGCTGGACGATGACGCTATGGCCTGAACAGAACCTCGTCTTCATCGCGTTCCCTGAAAATCTGGTCCTGCCAGACACGACTTTTGTTCTGAACGTGCTCAACGGAAAATGGAGCCTCATCAAGAACTGGCGCGCTCAGGCGTACCAGAGCCTTCAAGGCAGCCTGTTCTTCGGCTCGAACGAGGGGTTTTGCTGGCAAGGCGACATCAGCGGCGCTGACGACGGCGCGCCCTTCGCAGCCATTTACCTGTCGCAATTCACAGCGGCTGGTGAGTTCTCGCAGAGCAAGTCAGCATCGAAAGCAGCCATGTCTTTCCGTGCAAAGACAGAGCCACATGTGAAGCTGTTCGCACGCGGGAATTATGACACCACAGTGCCGCCCTTCGCCATGGTGTCTGTAGGCGATGCGGGCTCATCCGAATGGGATGTTGGTCTTTGGGATGTCGCCAAGTGGGATGGCGTCACAGAGTTCAAGAACTTCAGGTTCAGGCAAAACGTGCGGGCGAGCGGCGAAATGCTGGCCGTCGGTTGCGTGGTGCTTTCGGGCGGGCAGTTCCGGCTCGATGTCGAAGTTGATTTTGCGATCCTTCAGATGGAAGGCGGGGAACAGTCAGCATGAGATTTACATGGGGTTTGGCTGAAAAGGGCGAGCAAACAGAACGCCTTGCCTTCCTCGTGGCTGACAAGATTTGGCCGGGGAAAGGGTACGACTTCGGCCCGTGTCGCGGCATAGCGATTGTGCATGGTGATCAACTGGCGGCCGGCGTCATCTATCACAATTATGATTGTGAGGCTGAAGTGCTGGAGTTATCGGCGGCGGCGTTCATGCCTGGCTGGCTGACCCGCCATACGCTGAAGGCGATGTTCGATTATCCCTTTATCAGTTGCGGCTGCCAAGCTGTTGTGCATCGCGTCCCAGATGAGGACACGGCGCAACACCGCATGCTCACCTCATACGGGCATGCCCATTATCGAATCCCTCGGCTTAGAGGCCGGGATAAAGCAGAAAATCTATTCATTCTGACCCGTGAAGCATGGGCCAGTAATGCTTTCAACAAGAGGCGCACTGATGGGTAAAAAGTCTCCAAAAGCACCCGATCCGAAGGAAACGGCGTCTGCCCAGACCAGCACAAACATCGGTACGGCTATCGCTAACGGCTATCTTGGGAACGTCAATCAGGTCACGCCAGACGGCTCATTGACCTATTCGCAGACCGGGACCAATCAGTGGCGCGATCCGATGAGCGGGGCATGGTATGAACTGCCATCGTGGACAGCCACGCAGACCCTGTCACCCGCGCAGCAGGCAATCAAGGAACAGCAGGACGCGGCCGAAAAGAACCTTGCCACGCTGGCAAATACTCAGTCGGGGCGCCTGAACGATCTGCTCAAAGACCCGATGTCCATCGCAGGAGCGCCTGCGGCCGGAAGTTCTGCCTCGCTAAACACGCCGAACTACACCCAATTCGGGCAGGGTCCGACGCTGCAGTCGTCTGTGGGCGACGTCGGAGACATCACAAAGTCCTATGGAACGGACTACGGCGCCAATGTCCAGCAGGTGCAGGACGCGCTTATGGCGCGCATGCAGCCGTCCCTCGATCAGAATCGGGCAGCGCTCGAGCAGAAACTTGCAAATCAGGGCCTTCAGCCCGGATCAGCAGCTTATGACCGAGCATATGATTCTGCCACGCGACAGGAGAACGACGCCAAGTATGGCGCCATTCTCAATGCTGGACAAGAACAGACCCGCCTCGCCGGTCTCGCCCAGCAGCAGGCCACCTTTCAGAACGCTGCCCAGCAGCAGGCATACGGCCAAGCCTATCAGAATACCGGATTGGCAAACTCTACGGCTCAGCAGCAGTTTCAGAACCAGAACACCACGACGGGCGCGAACAACGCTTTGCAGGATCAGACCTTCAATGCCCAGCAAGCGAAGATCAACGCCCAGAACGCCGAACGCGCCAACTATCTGAACGAGCAGTATGCGCTCAGGAACCAGAATGTGAACGAGGTTTTGGGTATCGCCAGCGGCGCGCAGGTGTCCAACCCGAACTTCGTCCCGACACAGGGCCAGAGCATTCCGACGGTCGATTATGCGAGCCTCGTGCAGCAGAATTACGCCAACGAGCTTGGTGCCTACAATCAGAAGCAGGCCAACTCCGGCGCGCTCCTTGGCGGCCTGGCTGGCTTGTTCAGTCTGTCCGACAAGACGGCGAAGAAAGATATCAAGAAGGTCGGCGGCCTGTACGAGTACCGATACAAGGGCGAAGGAAGAAGCGCTCCGAAGCGGATCGGCGTCATGGCGCAGGAAGTTGAGAAGGTTCGTCCCGGTGCGGTGCGTAAGGGTGCCGACGGCAAGAAACGCGTCAACTACGGCGCATTGTTCGCCGCCGGTGCCGCACGATGAACGGCGCATTCCCTCCGGCTCCCTCGGCTCAAAGCCCGTTCGCGCGATATGCAGGCATGGCTCAGCCGTCGGAGGAACAGCGCCGGCAGCAAATGATGCAGCAGTTTGCGCAGCAGATCGTCGGGCAGCCGACGCAGAACGTCGCGCAGGGTGTCGGGCAAATGATTGCCGGTGCCGGTCTCGGCCTTTCGAAATTTAATCAGCAGCAAAGCGCTGCCTTTCCACAAGCGCCGGGTGGCGCGAAGCCTAGCATCATGACGGGCCTCGCCAACTTCTTCACAGGCCGGAACAATGGAGGTCTTTACTGATGGCGGGATATCTGTTCGGCGGGAACACGGGCGTTTCCTATAACGACCTTCAGCGCCGCCGTGAGATTGCGGACGCTTTGTCCAAGCAGATCATGGGCGAAACGCCGAAAACGACGGCTCAGGGCATTGGCGCGCTGATGAAGGGCATTGGCGCTGGTATCGGTCGTTATTCCGCGAACAAGGGCCTGAAGGAAGGCACCGACGGCGCAAACTCCGCTTACGAATCCATCCTTGGCCGGATTATGGGCGGCTCGCCGTCGGCAGCATCAACGGTGGCATCCGCAGGGGGTGGCGGTTCCGGCATCCCAATGCCCGGTGCCGCGTCGGAGATTGCGGCCACGTCGCCAAATGGTGGCGGCATGCAAAACTATCGCGATGCAATCGCCTCGATCGAGAGCAAGGGCAGCGGCGACTATTCCGCTGTCGGTCCGACGCACCCGAAGATGGGCCGCGCGCTTGGCCGTTACCAGATCATGGAAGCCAATATCGGCCCGTGGTCCCAGGCTGCGCTTGGTCGCGCTGTGACGCCGGAAGAGTTCATTGCGAACCCGCAACTTCAGGACGCTGTTTTCGACCACCAGTTCGGCCAGTATGTGCAGAAGTATGGCCCGGAAGGCGCTGCACAGGCGTGGCTCGGCGGGCCCGGTGGCGTTGGTAAAACCGACAGGAAGGATTCGCTCGGCACCAGCATTGGCGAGTACGGCAAGCGCTTCATGGCGGCCGGTGGTGGCGCTCAGGTTGCCAGCCTCGATCCATCGGCAGGCATGTCGGCGGCCGACGCTATCGAGACTGCTGCCCCTCGCGCACCGGCTCCGGGCGGCTATCGTGACCCGATGGTGAGCGCTCCTAACGCCTACCGCGGTTCGGATTACAATTCGCCTATGGTCACATATGACGACCGCGGAATGCGTGTCGAGCGTCCGTCGCAGCAGTTGCAGCCGCCTGCCCAGCAGCAGGCACCAATGCAGGTTGCCCAGAACGGTCAGTATCCGACCGCTCCCCAGCCGCCCGCGCCGCCGATGCCTCCGCAGCCCTCGGCAAACCCCTACAATGGCGTTGATCCTGAGATGCTGAAGCTTCTGTCGAACCCGTTTCTCGACCCCGACAAGAAGCAAATCATTCAGGGCATTGTTCAGCAGCAGATGGAGCGCAACGACCCACTGAAGCAAATGCAGTTGCAGAAGGGGCAAATGGAGCTTGATGCACTCCGCAATCCCCGCCCTGAATATAACTATACGACATTGCCAGACGGCACTGTCTTGCGGACCGACAAGCGCGGCGGCGCCCCCGAGAAGGTCTACGAATCCGACCAGAAGCCGACGACGAACCAGCAGGATTACGAGTATTATCGTGATTTTGAGACGAAGAACGGTCGGCAGCCGCTCGGCCCTCTTGAGTGGGAGCAATCCCAGCGGAAGGCAGGCGCCAGCAACACCACGAATGTGGTGGGCGGTGAAGGAGACAAGTTCTACCAGAAGCTTGACGAGAAGAACGCGGAAACTTTTGCGGCTATGTCCGATGCCGGCGCTCAATCCCGCGCCAAGATGGGCCAGATTGACAGGCTTGAAAACCTGTTTGCAAACGTCCCGCAGGGCATTGAGGGCGGACTGAAGAAGATTGCCGGTGATTGGGGTGTCGCAATTGGTGAAGGTACCAGCGACATTCAGGCGGCGACGGCTCTTCTTGAAAAGATGGTTCCCGAACAGCGCGCGCCCGGTACCGGTCCAATGTCCGATGCTGATATCAAGATGTTCCGCGCCTCGCTTCCGCGAGTTCTAAACCAGCCAGGCGGCAACCAGCTCATATTCCAGACTATGCGCGGTATTGCCGAGTATGAGATGCAAATGGGCGAAATTGCCGATCAGGTGGCCGATAGAACCATCAAGCCATCCGAAGGGCGAAAGCTCATCCGGGAATTGAAGAACCCACTCGACGGATACAAAATTCCGGAGGGATCGACGCCGAACGGCGGCTTTAAAACAACGACCGGCGTGCAATGGAGCATTGGCGATTAATGGCTACTCTCACGGTAAATGGCGTCAAAGTGCAGGTTGACGATAGCTTCCGAAGCCTGTCGCCAGAGCAGCAGGAATCTACGGTAAACGAGATTGCTGCGCAGCTGTCGGCAGGAAAGCGCCAATCCGGTCCTGAGCGATCGGGCGGCATCGATGGAGCGGTACGCTCTGCTGGCCGCGGTGTCCTCGGTATCGGCTCTTACCTCGATGAACTCAACGCCGCGACGAACGCCACGCTTGCGCCTATCGTTGACCCGCTGCTGCCCGATCAGGGTTATGAAAAGCTGCCGGGGGCAACATGGGGCGAGCGATACGACCAGGCTTTGGGCATCCAGCGCCGCAAGGATCAGGAATACGACACTGATCATCCTGTCGCCTCAACAGCGCTGAAGATTGCCGGGGGTGTCGGTTCGGGCGGCGCAGTCCTGCGTGCTGCCCCCGCCGTCGGTAATTTTGTCTTGGGTAATGGCGGAACGAGTATCGGAGGCCGCGTTCTCGCCACGGGATTGGCTGGCGGCGGTACAGGCGTGGTGCAGGGCTTTGGTGCGGGAGAAGGTGGCGCAGCCAATCGCGTCAATCAATCCCTGAAAGAGGGGGCGATAGGTACGGCGGCAGGCGTTGCCATGATGCCCGTGGCAGCCGGCGCCAACAAACTGGCGTCTTCGCTCGCTCGGAAAATCTTGGGAGAATCTGACAACGCTTTAAACGCCATGTCACCAGAGGCCCGCAAGTACGTCCTGAACGAGTTGGCAGCCCCTGACAAAATTCAGATCACACGCCAGTCGCTTGACGAGCTCGGCCCGGAAGCGATGCTGGCCGACGTTTCCCCGGACTGGCTTGGGGTTGCGCGCGGCGCGGCGGCTCGACCCGGAACCAGGAGTATGGTCATTGATCCGCTAAACGAGCGCGCGGGATTGGCAAACGCCCGCATTCGCTCTGACGTGGCGAAAAATCTTGGTCCCGATCCGGTTCCTTCCGCCATTGACAATGAGATCAGGGCGAACATGGGACAGGTAGCGCGCGAATATGGCCCTGTCTTTCTGGAAAAGAATTCATACGATTTTACCCCGATCACAAAAGATTTGGACAAGTCCATTTCTTCGCTTCGTGGCGATGCGCAGCGCCGCCTTCAGCAGGTCCGGGGGATGCTCAATGAATTTGGGAAAGACGCTGTATCCAACGATCCATCCGTCGCGTTCCAAACCCGCCAGGCAATTGATGGCATTCTCGAAACGGAGCAAAATCCGAAAGTCATTTCCGCGCTTTCTGAAGCCCGCCAGATGGTCGATGACGCGTTGACCGCATCAGTGCCTCGCATCAAGGAAGTTGACGCATCCTATTCGGAGCTTGCGCGCCAGCGCGAAGCGCTTCAGCAGGGCCGCCCCGTACTGAACAACGAGGCTAGCGCGATGCGGCCTGGCGAACTTGAGCAGGCATTGAGCCAAGGGGCTTTGCCGCAAGGACAGCAGGTCGGACCATCGGCAGTACCTACGCGGATGCGACAGGGTGCATTGGGTGAAATTTACCGCGCCGTCGGCACGAAGGCGAACGATACGACCGCACTTCGCAATGTTGTTCGGGGTGAAGGAGACTGGAACCGCGAAAAGTTGGGAATGCTGTTCGGGCAAGAGCCGTCCGATAACGTCTTGAATGCCATCGATCGAGAAACAGTCTTTGGCGACACGGCAAACCGCGTCTCGCGTGGCTCTGATACTGCGATGGCGAACCGCTTCGTCAAATTCCTTGATGATACAGCAAAGGCCCAGGACGTTCCCGCCGACACAACGCTGGTGGGGGCAACATCGAGGCTGGGTCGTTCGATTCTTCAGAAGATCATGAAGGGCAACGCAGCAGCAAACGCCGATCAGGTGGCCGAAGATATCGGTCGCTTGAGTGTCGCAAGGGGTGATGTCCGTGAGCAGATTATGGAATCGCTTCTGCGAGCGGGGAAACAGAACGTCATTGATCAGCGAAGGGCGGCAGCCGTCAAAGCGCTTATTGGTGGTGGCGGTCTCGCAGGCTATCAGTCGTTGCCTGGGGTGCGGAACTGACGTTTTGCATCCCAACGGCCGAAATAAAAACCACAAGCGAAAATGACGAAAGCAGGGAAGATCAGGAGTACAATCCACTCTGGCATCTGGTCAAAAGTCCACCTGATGCCAGCCACGACAGGAACCATAAACACCAGCGTGAGTCCTAGTGCCAGCAACGCGATGAGCTTGACGGCTTTATGTGAAGGCTCGCGGGGGTCGTGGTCGATCTGCATGGGCATACAATGCCCGTTTCTGCCGCGTCCGGTCAATAGGTGGTGCAACTTACGCTGTTTCCATACCTGTTGCAGTTTGTCGTGGTGCTGACGCGGGGCTGCGAAACGACGATCGGCGGCGGGGTGTAGCTCTGCCCCCGGAATGCAAACGTCGGCATCCTTCCGTCCGATGGACCGCATTGATAGCTCATCCGGTACCAAGTGACGGGACCGGGCAGGATGTCAGCAACCAAGCCGCCGGCGTTGCTAGAACTATCGAGAACTTGATACGGGCCTTTGCAGGTCGACGCCGCTGTCTTCAAACAGGCATTTGGCGAGCCGCTGCATTTGGTCTCTCTCATCGGTTTACCGCTCGGGCCAGCGATTTCCTCGCCATTCGATGCAGCGCAACCAGAAACGGCCAAGGCGGCCAGCAACAAGACGATGTTTTTCATTTGATCCCCCGATCTCGCCATAAAGCAAAGCACAAGGGCGCGAGAGTGTCCATAAACGTTCAGAAACACGGTTAAAGCGGCTCGCTTCGGCGGGCCTTTTCTATGGAGAATGCCAATGCCTAGAACTGGTGGCGTCTTTTCGCTTCTATCCGGGTCCAAGGGTACGCCCAACACGACGATCCAGAGCGCGCCCTATAATGCCCAGCTGGACGATTTCGCTCAGGACGCAAACCAGCCGCGGCCCATCACGGCCGGCGGCACGGGTGCAACGAATGCCACGCAGGCGAGAACAAATCTCGGATTGGCCATTGGATCGGATGTCCAAGGCTATGATGCGGGGCTGAAATCCATCGCTGACCTGATCACTGCCGCCGATCAAATGCTCTATACGACCGGGCTTGATGTCTATGCGACGACGGCGCTGACGGCCTTCGCGCGGTCGCTACTGGATGACACCGACGCGTCTGCCGCTCGGCTAACCCTTGGCCTCAAGGCGCTGGCGATCCTCGACAGCATCAATAACAGCAACTGGTCAGGCGAAGACCTGTCCGTCGCAAATGGCGGCACTGGCGCCAGCTCCGCCGCAGCAGCCCGAACAAACCTCGATGTCTACGGCAAAAGCGAGACATATGCCAAAGCCGAGACATACGCGAAAACTGAAGCCGACACTTTGCTTGCGGACCCGTGGGCCTATCAGCCGATCGGGGTTCCTATCGCTGGCTGGTTTGGTCTCGCTGGCACCGGCTACCCCCCGACAAACAACCCCCGCTATCGCTACATTGACCTTTCGGGCGGGCAGACCGGTGCGGGCCTGTATAACGAGGGACTTCTGGTCTCTGAAGTCGTCTCCGGCTCCTGGCCGAATATTGTCGCCTATGCCACGATCAATTTGGCAGGCTCCCCTGTCTCGGGCCGTGTGGTTCAACTGGTCAACACGTCTCGTATGTTTTTCCGTCCCGGCGCGGCAGGTAATCAGCAGTATTTTGCAATGCAGACGCACGCGCACGGCGTCAACGATCCCGGTCACTATCACACGGGCGTCCAGAACGGTACGGCAAGTACAGGTCGGTCAACCTCTCTCGATCAGCCCCCCGCAGTATTCTCCTACGGAAACACCGCATGGGCGGCGACTGGTATTTGGCTCAGCAATGCGGGTGAAGAAGAAACCCGCCCCCGCAACATCGGCCTGAATTACATCATGAGGATTAAGTGATGCCCTATGCATTTGAAGGCGGGGTTTGCTCTGACCCCACTGAAGGCTCCATCGAGATTACCGGCGAACAGTACGCGGCGGCGCTGGACGGCATCACGTCTGGCTTGGCGGTGTCGATCGTCGGCGGTTTCAAGTTGATTGAACCTCCTGCCGTGGAAGAACCAAATCCAGAAGATGATCTGGTTCTCGACCAGTGGAAAATCCGGCTCTCCGCAAGGATTGACGAAGACGCCGAGCGTGCGCGCCTTCGGTACATCACCGGCGGTTCCGGGCAGGCAATGACATATCAGCAGAAAGCCCAGGAGGCGGCAGAAGTGCTTGCGCTTGTCGGCTCTGGGGAGATCGATGGAAGCCATTTCCCGCTTCTGTCAGCAGAGATAGGCATAACGGCGCCAACGTTGATCGAAGTCGCTCAGGTCGTGGATTACGCGTATCAGACGTGGCGCGTCGTCGGCGCTCAGATCGAGGCGCTACGGCTTGGCGGGAAGTCTGCCGTTTCGACCGCGACGACTATCCCGGCAGCAAAGGCCGCCGCACTTATTCAGTGGCCGTGATGCGGATCATCATCTTCGACAGAAACCCGGCGATACTCTCTGCTTTCGCTGACCAGCCTGACATCGAAGTGTTTCACGGAACGCTTGATGAATTGGAGGCAGACGCCGTTGTAAGCCCGGCAAATTCGTTCGGGTTCATGGATGGCGGCGTAGATTACGCCTACAGCATGTTGTTCGGCTGGGGCGTCCAGTGGAAGGTTCAGACTGAAATCGAGAAACTGCCATTCGGAGAATTACTTATCGGTCAGGCGCTCACGGTCTCGACGGAGCACGAGCAGATACCGTGGCTGATCTCCGCCCCCACGATGCGAGTGCCGAAGCAGATATTCGATGCAAACGACGTGATGCTTGCCGCAAGGGCCGCGACGGCCGAAGCGTTGGGGAGAGGGCTTGCATCAATAGCCTTTCCCGGCATGGGCACCGGTTGCGGGATGCTCTCGCCAGAGGTTGCCGCATCGGCAATGATTTGCGGCATATCCAATGCGCTCCGCCCGATGGGAAAACCGACGTCCTGGCGAGAAGCGCAGCATCGGCATTTCCATCTGGTCCATAACGCCGGCTAACAGAACTGAAAATCAGGAGACGACAATGGCGACTGTGCGCGAAGTACAGCAGCGCTTGATTTCGCTCGGCTATGATGTCGGGCCGTCTGGCGCTGACGGCATTCCCGGCCGCAGCACTACAAAGGCCGTGACGCGGTTTCAGGAGGATAAGAAGCTCCCTATCCTCTATCCCGGCACGATTGGCCAGAAGACGCTTGTTGCGCTCGGGCTGAACGATAATAAGCCCGTGGTTCCGCCGTGGGTGACAGAGGCCCGTCGCTTTGCCGGGCTGCACGAGGCCAAGAACGCCAAGGTGCTGGATAAGGCCCTTCGGCTCGATGCGAGTGAAATCGCGTGGTGCGGCGCATTCGCCGGCATGGTCATTGCCACGGCGCTGCCGAAAGAGCCGATGCCAGCAAACCCGCTCGGATCTCGCAATTGGCTGAAATTCGGCAAGGCGCTGAATGATCCCCAGATCGGCGCCATCGCCGTCTTCTGGCGTGGTTCAAAGGATGGCTGGCAGGGCCACGTCGGCATCGTCGTCGGCCACGACAAAACGCATCTTCATATCCTTGGCGGCAATCAGTCCGATTCCGTCAGCATCGCTCGCATCGCGAAAACACGACTGCTCGGCTACCGCTGGCCGGCAACCTATCAAGACGCGCCTTATGCCGCGCTGCCGATGACGACCATTTCGGCAAGCATCACCACCAACGAAGCTTAAACCTCCATCAAAGGAACGAACATGTTCAAGTCTCTGCTCATTGTGGCCGTGGCAGCCTTTGGCCTGTCCGCTTGCCAGTCCACCGGATCGATCGATACCGGCATTCGCAACAGCCTGCCGCAGGTCTGCTCTGCCGGCGAAACGGCCTATGCCGTCCTTCTTCCTTTCATCGCAGCCGATCGGCTGAAGCCAAAGACCGCAGCAGCGGCAGAGGCGGCCTACCAGAGCCTTCAGGCACTTTGCGCCAACAAGGAGACGGCAACGCTCGCTTCCACGCTGGTGGCGGCTTCCAGCGCCTATCTGACGATCAGCATCGCCATCCGCGAAGCTAAAAAGGTGGAGGGATGATCATGCGACCCATTCACTGGATTATTGCCTCCGCTCTGGCTCTCGTCTGCCTCGTGGCGTTCTTCTTCGCTCCGGCATGGGCGCAGGATGCCGGGCCGGTCATTGCGCCGTCTTCGTGGCTCTATGAGGTCTGGACAATCGTGCAGCCCGTCGTGGTGCTGCTGGTGTCCACAGTCGGCCCGGTGCTGGCGACGTGGATCGCCGCGCGCCTTATCGCCCTCCTGAAGGTGACAGACGAAAAGCAGCGCGTCGAGATCGAGACCAAACTGCGCGATGCTCTCCACCAGTCTGCCGCCAACGCGATCCGGTTCGCGCTGACCAAGGCAGGGCTTCCGACCGTCGGCGGCGTCATCAGTGACACGATCATGGCGGAAGCCGCCAAATACGTGATCGAGAAGAACCCGGAAGCGCTCCAAAAGCTCGGCGTCGATGCCAAAGCCCTGGACGAGATAATCCTCTCCAAGCTTCCGGAGGCGATCCAGCAGACGAAGGAAGCGCCGAAATGATCGGTCTTGAAATCGGCGTGTCTCTCTCGAGCCCTTATCTGGGTGGACCGAAAGTCGATCCAGTCACCGCCGTTCTTTTGGCACGAATGACCGTGAAGCCTGATTACATCCGCAAGGATCTAATCAACGACCGCATCATTGAGGCGAAGGAAAAGACTTGGTGGCCAAGGTTGCCGGGCCTGTATTCTCACGCAGCGCATGACGGGCAGGCAGGCCGCCTTAACTGGAAGGGCAATATCTATGACTGCCTTCCGGTCAATAACCCTGTTTTCACGGTGGACCGTGGATTTATGGGCAACGGTTCAAGCAGCTATCTCGACACACAGTTCAATCCAGCGACCGCTGGTGACCCGTGGTTTACCCAGGACAGTGCCTGCCTCGGCATCCGATCCAACACGGAAAACGTCGGGACAGGCTCTCTCGCGGGTTTTTACGACACCACGTTACAGCGGGGGACCACGATCAACCCTCGCATCGACAATACAAATTCCGTTGCTTCGTTTCGCGTGAACGCTGGATCGGCGGGCGCCAACACGCCCAACGGCGCGGTGCCTTCATCGGTCGGGATGTTTGTTGCCAACCGGACATCCTCTGCGGGTGTCAGCGGATACCGCAACGGGGTTAAGCTGGTGACCGGTACGCAGCAGCCTTCCGTTCCTCTGGCTAACGGAAACCTTCGTTTTGGCTCCATCAACAACAGCAGCTATCGCGCCTGTCAGTTCTCCATGGGCTACTTTGGCGGTGGCCTGACCGACGCTGAAGCACTGGATATTCACGATTGGTTTGAGGTCTACCGGCTGGCGGTAGGCGTACCATAAGGGACAAAATTCATGACAATTCAATCTTGGCTGATCTTCACCCCCGCCGAAGCGGAACAGGTCGTAGAGGAGAGCAAAGCGACTGACTTTCGCATCGCGCCGCGCGTCATCGATGGTCAGTTCGTTGCAAACCTCAACGAACCACTTCTGGTGGTCGGAAACTACGTCACCAACATCGAGGTGCTGGTGGGACCAGAATACGGGCCGGTGTGGGGCAGCACATGGGTTGGAGAGCTACCCGTGAGAACAGCCGACAGCGACGTGCTGTTCCTTCCTCCGATTGTCTGATGACACTCTTCCCTCGGCCGGTGGTCGGGGGCTTCTTCAATCGCATCTCAAGGGCAGGCTTACCGGATGGCGGAGAATACGAACATGATAAGTCGCGCGCCTAAGTTGGAGTGGAATCTGAACACCCTCATCCAGCTTGTTACCCTCGTCGGGATGCTCATCGGCGGCATTGTGATCTGGGTGGACAAGAGCCGGGACATTGAGGATCTGCAAAAATGGAAAGAAGGCCATGAGCAGCTGCACAAAGAACGTCTGGCTGAAGTGAAGGCGATCGAGGCGAGTTACAATCTCCGCCTTTCGAGCCTCGAGCAGAAAAGCATCGAGGCAGAGCGTAAGGCCGACAATCTGACCTACCGCGTGACTGTCACCGAACAAACGACCGTCAACATCTCCACGGCCATCAAAGAATTGCAGGCCGACTTCAACCGGCAATCCAGCGACATTCAGGTGATGAAGGAAATTCTTCAGCGCTTGGAATCGGCGTTAAACCGCAGCGCGCCCCTTCGTCGCTCCTCACTCGGCCCATTCGACGCGGTACTTCGTTCCCCGCTGCCGCGATAAAGAAAACCCGCCAGCAGCCTCGTACTGCCAGCGGGTTCCGTTGAACTTGTGGGCGTTCGCCCATAAGTCTGCACCCCCCTTAAGGTATTTGCAGATCAATTGCACCAGTCAATGCGGTGCTTTGCGCGCCATTCCCGCGCCAGTCCTTCCCCCATAAGAACCTGCCCAGCTTCCCGGCCATCGGGGAGATAAATGTTCACGAGCGGCCGGCGGCTTTGCGTCCGGTCCCTCGCGCCGCTGTCCTCGATACGAGGCACACCGTCAAGCAGCAGTTCTTTCAGCCTGACTTTCGCCTTCGTCGCCAGATCCCGCTCATAGTCGCACTTGGCGCGGCTTCCCGTCTCGGGCGCATCCACGCCAGACTTGAACGGCACCCCGCCGCCCAGCAGCCGCATGTTCTGGCCGTCGCATTTGATGGTGTCGCCGTCGATCACGATCAGCGAAGCGCAGGAAACACCCTGCCCTGCCGCCGATAAATTCGGTATGAAGCATGCGATGGCCGCAGCAGCCGCAATGGCGATTCTTTTCATTCGGCGCATTTGCTCTCCCCCTCGAAATCAGAACACTTATAGAACAGGCTGTGCCACATGTGTGCCAAACACTGTGCCAAAGTGTGCGCAACGGTGCGCGTTTGTTCTTGTTTGCGTCGATTGGGAAGTTCGCCAAAAGCCTTGTTTTGCAGGCTGTTTGATGGTGCTGCTAGAGAGATTTGAACTCTCGGCCTCTCCCTTACCAAGGGAGTGCTCTACCCCTGAGCTATAGCAGCATCCGGTGCCGAAGCGTGTGCTTCAGCATCAAGCGTGGCGGCCTATTGCCATAGGTTTTTGATGAGCGCAAGTCGCAAAACGATATTCTTCATCAAGCGGGGCAAAAAAGCGTCCCCCCTGTTGAAAAATGCATTTTTCGGATATTGCTGAATTTATGAACGAACATCATGACAAACAGGCGAATGCAGCGATTTGCGCGGACGACGCCGCAGAACCGTCCGCCGTGACGGCGACCGGTGGCCAGCAGGCTGGCCCGGGTGAGAAGGCACGGCAGCGCGAGGCGGAACGCAAGGCGCGGGCGGCGAAGAAGCTTCGTGAAAACCTTCTCAAGCGCAAACAGCAGGTTCGTGCGCGTCGCGCCGGCGATGAGGACCAGACGATTGGTCTGCCTGCCGCAAAAACGGTCGAATCATCCTCATAGAGAATTCATCAGCATAAATTGAAACGCCGCGGAAATTCGTCTAAGGACGCGCCTTTCCGCAAGGCATGATAAGAAAGGCGGGCACAGGCCCGTAGGGACGCATGGATCGCATCAGAATTACGGGTGGCAACAAGCTTAACGGCATCATTCCCATCTCCGGCGCAAAAAACGCCGCCTTGCCGTTGATGATCGCATCGCTTCTGACCAGCGATACGCTGACGCTCGAAAACGTGCCGCATCTGGCCGATGTTGAACAGCTCATCCGTATTCTCGGCAATCACGGCGTCGATATTTCCGTCAATGGTCGCCGCGAAAGCCAGGGCGAAGCCTATTCCCGCACCGTCCATTTCACCTGCCGCACCGTGGTTGATACAACGGCACCCTATGAGCTGGTTTCCAAGATGCGCGCCAGCTTCTGGGTCATCGGCCCGCTTCTGGCCCGTGAAGGCCGTGCCCGCGTTTCCCTGCCCGGCGGCTGCGCCATCGGCACGCGCCCGGTTGATCTGTTTATCGAGGGCCTCGAGGCGCTCGGCGCGACGATGGAAATCGACGGCGGCTACATCAACGCCACAGCCCCCAAGGGCGGCCTGATCGGCGCGGTTTATACCTTCCCGAAAGTCTCCGTCGGCGCAACGCACGTGATGCTAATGGCAGCGAGCCTTGCCCGCGGCACCACCGTCATTCACAACGCCGCCCGCGAGCCGGAAGTGGTCGATCTGGCGCAGTGCCTCACCGCCATGGGCGCGAAGATCGAAGGTGCGGGCACCTCCACCATCACCATCGAGGGCGTCACCTCGCTCTCCGGCGCGCGCCACCGGGTTCTGCCTGATCGTATCGAGACCGGCACCTATGCCATGGCGGTTGCCATGGCCGGCGGCGACGTGGTGCTGGAAGGCACGCGCGCATCGCTGCTCGACAATGCGCTCGATACGCTGCGGCTTGCAGGTGCGACGATCAGCGAGACCGAAACCGGTCTGCGCGTGGTGCGCAACGGCAACGGCATCCAGCCGGTCGATGTTGTCACCGAGCCGTTCCCCGGCTTCCCCACCGATCTGCAGGCCCAGTTCATGGCGCTGATGACCCGCTCGCAGGGTGTCTCCCACATCACCGAGACCATCTTCGAAAACCGCTTCATGCATGTGCAGGAACTGGCCCGCCTCGGCGCGAAGATTTCGCTTTCCGGTCAGATGGCCCGCATCGAGGGCGTCTCCCGCCTGAAGGGTGCGCCCGTGATGGCGACCGATCTGCGCGCCTCGGTGTCGCTGGTCATTGCCGGCCTGGTGGCGGAAGGCGAGACCATGGTTTCGCGCGTCTATCACCTCGATCGCGGCTTCGAACGTCTTGAAGAAAAGCTCACCCGCTGCGGCGCACTGGTCGAACGCGTCAGCGATTGATCCTTTCATTGCCGCTCATCCGGCTCCTACCCGTTGCAGAGCGGGCCTCGACTGCCTATTTCCAGTACAAGAAATAGACATTGCGGCCCGTGGCCCGCGGAAAAGGAAGAAAAAGATGAGCGGCCTGAAATTGCTCGCGCTGGATACTGAAGATCTCTCCGTCATCTCGACGCATATGCAGGACAGCGTCTTTAAACTGAAAGACGTTGCCTTCGAGCCGAAGCATGGCCAGTTCACGCTTTCTGCCAATCGTTTCGTATGGGAAAGCGCCGACAAGAAGAACCTGCCACCGGAGCGCTGCCGCAGCGTCGTTTTCCTCAAGCGGGTCTCCGCCGTGCGCTCATATGGCATCAACCGCACCGATAAGGAGCAGGTCCTGTCGCTTCTCGCCATCCGCTTCGTGCAGAATGGCGAAGGACCCGATGGAGCCGTTGAGCTGACGCTTTCGGGCGGCGGCGCCATTGCGCTCGACGTCGAATGCATCGAGGCGCAGCTGACCGATGTGAGCGGCGCCTGGGAAACCGCCGCCAAACCGCATCATCCCGATAGCGAATAAGCGCTTCACGCCGTCGCAACGGTTGCGTTTCGTGACCGTTTCGATTTATGCCACATACCAGAGCCGCGATTATTGCGCGGCGAGTTCGTGAACCTCGCGGCATCGTCCGCGGGGACAATGAAAGGGTAATGGCGTGGCAATCTGGCTGGAGCAGGCATCGGCTGATTTCGAACAGAAATTCGCAGCCTTCCTGACGACCAAGAGGGAAGTTTCCGAAGACGTCAATGCGACGGTTCGTGACATCATCAACGATGTCCGCCAGCGCGGCGATGCGGCCCTTGCCCATTATTCCCAGAAATTCGACGGCATCGATTTTACCAAGGTTTCGATGCGGGTAACGGCGGATGAAATCGATGCCGCCTATTCAGCGGTCGACAAAAGCGTCATCGAAGCCCTCGAACTCGCGGCCCGGCGCATTGAAAAACACCATGCGCGGCAGATGCCGAAGGACGACATCTACGAAGACGATATTGGCGTGGGGCTCGGCTCGCGCTGGACGGCCATCGAGGCTGTCGGCCTCTATGTGCCTGGCGGCACCGCCAGCTATCCCAGCTCCGTGCTGATGAATGCCATACCGGCAAAGGTCGCCGGCGTGGAGCGCATCGTCATGGTCGTGCCCGCCAATGGTGGCGTGATAAACCCCGCGGTTCTTGCTGCGGCGCGTATTGCCGGCGTTGAGGAGATCTATCGCATCGGTGGCGCGCAGGCTGTGGCAGCCCTTGCCTATGGCACGGAAACCATAGCGCCGGTCGCCAAGATCGTCGGCCCCGGCAACGCCTATGTGGCGGCCGCCAAACGCCAGGTCTTCGGCACGGTCGGCATCGATATGATCGCCGGCCCCTCCGAGGTGCTTGTTATTGCCGACAGGGACAATGATCCGGACTGGCTGGCCGCCGATCTGCTGGCGCAGGCGGAGCATGATCGTGGTGCACAATCCATCCTCATCACCGACAATGCCGAACTGGGCAAGGCGGTGGAGGCAGCCGTCGAGCGGCAGTTGAAGCGCCTGTCGCGCGCCGAGACGGCGGCGGCGAGCTGGGCCGATTTCGGCGCGGTCATTCTGGTCGAGAAACTCACCGACGCCATTCCGCTGGCCAACCGCATCGCCGCCGAACATCTGGAACTTGCCGTCGATGATCCCGACGCGCTGATGGCCCACATCCGCAATGCCGGTGCCATCTTCGTCGGACGCCATACGCCTGAGGTGATCGGCGATTATGTCGGCGGCTCCAACCATGTTCTGCCGACCGCGCGCTCGGCACGCTTCTCCTCCGGGCTTTCGGTGCTTGATTTCGTCAAGCGCACCTCTATCCTGCGCCTTGGGCCAGAGCAGTTGCGCCAGCTTGCGCCGGCAGCGATTACCCTTGCCCGTTCGGAAGGGCTGGACGCGCATGCGCGCTCGGTCTCCATTCGCCTCAATCCGGAAAGTTAAGCGATGGCTTCAGGCGATTTCCGGCTCTGCGACGTGGTTCTGGACGATAGTATCGGCCGGTCCACGCCTGATGTGGAGCACGAACGCGCCGTCGCCATTTTCGACCTGATCGAAGAAAATACCTTTGAGCCGGCGGGCCACGAAGGCGGGCCATACCGGCTGCATATTTCGCTGGTCGATGCCAAGCTGGTTTTCGCGATAAAGACCGAAGACGAAAAAGACGTCTCGACCCATATTCTATCGCTGACGCCGTTCCGCCGCATCATCAAGGATTATTTCCTGATCTGCGAAAGCTATTATGAGGCGATCCGCTCCTCTACACCCAGTCAGATCGAGGCGATCGACATGGGCCGGCGCGGCATTCACAATGACGGCTCGCAGACCCTGATGGATCGGCTTTCCGGCAAGATCAAGGTGGATTTCGACACGGCGCGCCGCCTCTTCACCCTTGTCTGCGTGCTTTATTGGCGGGGTTAGAGATGAGCGATCCTGCCGCAGCGCCAAACGAGGGACGAGCGCCCAAATCGGTCCTCTTCATGTGCGGCATGAACTCCATCCGTTCCCCCATGGCGGAAGTCATCGCCAAACGGCTGGTGGCGCCTGGCATTTACATCCAGTCGGCTGGCGTGCGGGCTGGCGAGCGCGATCCCTTCGTGGATGCAGTGCTTGAGGAACAGGGATTTTCGCTCGGCAAACACAAGCCGCGCACGCTGGACGAGATCGAGGATGATTTTTTCGATCTGATCATTACATTGACCCCCGAGGCCCATCACGCCGCGTTGGAACTGACCCGCTCGAATTCGCTCGATGTGGTCTATTGGCCGACCATGGATCCGACGGTGATCACGGGCACGCGCGAACAGATTCTCGACGCCTATCGCGAAGTGCGGGATCATCTGTCGAAACTGATTTCGGAACGCCTGCCGGGGCGGCAGCAGCCGGTGGCGGATACGCTGTCAAAAGACTGAAAACTGACCTCGCCTCATGAAAATCGGTACTGATTTTCAAGCCGATGCTTTAGAGGTTCACAAATGTGCCGGGATTGTGTAGTTTCCGCGCAATTTTCCCGGACAGGACATGTCCGGCACTATCAACAGGAAGAAAACCCTTACATGACAAAAGAAGAAGTCCTTGAATTCCCGGGCATCGTAACCGAATTGCTGCCGAACGCAACATTCCGCGTGAAGCTTGAGAACGAACACGAAATCATCGCCCACACTGCAGGCCGCATGCGCAAGAACCGTATCCGCGTTCTGGCGGGCGACAAGGTGCTGGTTGAAATGACGCCTTACGACCTGACCAAGGGCCGCATCACCTACCGCTTCAAGTAATCCGTTCGGCATCGGACGCCCGGGCAGCGCAATGACAAACACAAAACAAAAGCTCGTTCTGGCATCCGGCTCACCGCGGCGTCTGGAACTGTTGCATCAGATCGGCATCGAGCCGGCACGCCTGATGCCGATGGATATCGACGAGACGCCTGCGAAGCTCGAGCATCCGCGCACGCTGTGTCGTCGTCTGTCGCTGCAGAAGGCCGAAGCGGCGCATGCCGCGCTCAAGAGCGAGCAGACGTGGAAAGACGCCTATGTTCTCGGCTCCGACACCGTCGTGGCCGTGGGCCGTCGCATCGTCGGCAAGGCGGAATATACCGAAGACGCCTCGGCGGCGCTGCATCTTCTCTCGGGACGCAGCCATTGGGTCTATACCGGCATCTGCCTTGTAATACCCGGCGGCAAGATCCGACAGAAGGTGGTGGAAACCAAGGTGCGCTTCAAACGGCTCTCGACGCGAGAAATCGATGCCTACATCGCCTCCGGCCAGTGGCGCGGTAAAGCGGGCGCCTATGGCATTCAGGGCATTGCTGGCGCATTCGTGCAGAAACTGACCGGTTCCTACACCAACGTCGTCGGCCTGCCGCTTTACGAGACCATGTCGCTTTTGTCCGGTGAAGGATTTGAGGTGACGTCGGGCTGGCTCGAGGGATAGACCATGGTAAAACCCTCCACTGAAACCGCCGGAAATGTCACGCCGCTGCGTAAATCCCAGCCATGCCCGGAATGTGGGCGGCCCTCGACGCGCGACGATTATCCGTTCTGTTCGGATCGCTGCCGCTCGCTCGATCTCGCCCGCTGGCTGAATGGCTCTTACGCCATTCCGGTCGCGGACGATGAAAGCAGCGCCGGCGGGCAGGACACGGGTAAAAGTACATCCGAATAACACCATGCGCCGCCGGAGATTTCGGCGGTGGATTGCATATATTATTTTTTTTGCTTCCGCTTACATCCATATTCACAGGGCTGAAAACGGCCCGAAAATCCATATCAAAAAAGGCTTCCGCCCTGCCCCGGCAGCCATAGGGTCCTGCGATGGACGCAAGCCTGCAAAAAAGAGTAAGCCATGGCGCGCTGCTGTTTGCAGTACTGGCCGTCTGTCTCGCCATATTGGCGACGGTGCTGCTTGCCAACGATCAGAAGCACCTCAAGAGCCTGTTGACCTACCTCAATCTGGCGCCTGCCATCTATTCCGCCGAGCCGCCGGCCAAGGTGAGGCCCGTCAAACGGCAAAAGCTCGCCGCCAAGAAGGTCGATCTGCCGCATCATCTATTGAAATTCGAAAAAACCGGCGACAGGGCATCTTTCGCACGCGATTTCGTGCTTTCTGGCAAGGACCTCTGTGACCGTTTCACCACCGAGGGTTTTTCCAACCTCGAAGGCTGGCATGCCAGCCCGGTGAATATTCGAAATTTCGAATGCATCGCCGATCTTGTCGAAGAGAATGCAGCAACGCCTGCCGAACGGGCATCGCTTTTCCTTGAAATCAGAGGCGAGGCATCGGGCGAGATCAGGTCCATCAGAATGAAGGCCGTGGCGCCTGAGACGCCTGACGGTGCCGCCGTCAGGGCCAAGCTTAATGATGCTCTGGCCCTGATTATCGGGCAAACCCGCTGGGCCGACCTTGCCGCCATGCTTGGGCCAGCAAACGGGATGCAGCCCTATCAGGCGCAACATTTCGGCATTTCGGTCTCCGTCAAACCGGAGCCGACCGCACCGCATCGCATGAACGTGATTTTGCTCGCGAACGAACAGTCGCCGGGGCTGAAGCTGACGCGCAGTTTTTTCGACAGGGGGCAATGGCTTCCCGCCGCCAGCGCTTCGGATCGGCCGGTCGTCTATAATTCCGTCGAGAAAAACCGTGTCCGCTGATGCGGAACCTGCTCAGCCTATCGCTGCCAGTTTGCGCCGGACCGGGGGGATCCTGTCGCTTTGCTGAGCCTGGCGCTTGGCTTCCCACTGAAGAGCAGTGCGAACGATGATCGCCAGATCGTTGAAACGCGGGCGCCAACCCAGCTCCGACTGAATACGGGTGGAATCCGCTACCATGGCGGCAATATCGCCCGGCCGACGCGGACAATGGATGACCGGGAAATCGTGTTCCGATTCCTGCCGCACCGCGTGCAGCACGTCCAGCACCGAATAACCGACGCCATAACCACAATTCAAGGTTCGGGTGCCGCCACCGGCGCGCAGATGCGCCATGGCCAGCATATGCGCATCTATGAGATCGCTGACATGGATATAGTCGCGAACGCCCGTGCCGTCAGCGGTCGGATAGTCCGTTCCGTAGACCTCAACCCGATCACGCCGGCCGGTCGCGGCCTCGCAGGCGACCTTGATGAGGTTTGCCACGCCCGTTGGAGAAGGACCGGCGCGGCCCTGCGGATCGGCTCCGGCGACATTGAAATAACGCAGCGCCACATAGTTGAAATCATGCGCCTGCACGACATCGCGCAGCATGATTTCAGAGGCGAGTTTCGACAGGCCGTAAGGATTTTCCGGGCTCAGGATCGCCGTTTCCGGCACCGGGCCATCAAAGGGCTGGTTTCCGTATACGGCGGCTGTCGAGGAGAAGATGAAATTGCGAATGCCATGGGCGACCGCTGCCGCGACAAGGGCGCGGGTCGTGCCGGTGTTGTTTTCGTAATATTCCAGCGGCTGGCTGATCGATTCAGGAACGCTGAGGGAGCCGGCAAAGTGGAAAATGGTCTCAATCTGGTTTTCTTCGAAAATCTGGTCGAGCAAGGTGCGATCGGCCGCATCCCCCAGATAGAAGCGCGCAGCCGGCGCGACAGCCCAACGCGACCCCGTGGAAAGCCGATCGACAACAACGACCTCTTCCCCGGCATCGAGCAAAGCCCACACCATGTGGCTTCCTATGTAACCTGCTCCACCCGTGACCAGAACAGCCATGACACTACTTCCCTGTTTGCTTTTCTTGAGCCCATCAAAGCCAATAATTCTTCATCATTGATTACTTGCACAGCAAATACGCGACCCAGCCCTCAGCCCTCTGAAAAGGTGGCTTACGATTGGTTAGCGCAATGAAGTGCTTTTTATTTATTAGATGAAAATGTTCTCATAAAAGGAACAGAAGGCGCATAGCACAGAAAAGCCCGCACGTCGATGGTTACGCCGTGGGGTTGCAGTTTTGGAGCTTCACTGTGATTTTTTGAGCAAATGCACCTGTCGCGGTGACGTACCAACGCGACAGGCAAACATTGCAAGGAAGACCGATATCTACCTGCCGAGGATGTAAGATGACAGCCGATCGGCTGCATCTTCTATCTGCCTGGGGTTGCGCAGGAAGCAGGCGCGCAGAAACAGTTCTCCCCCCGGACCGAATGCCGTGCCGGGCGCCAGGCCGACGCCGGTTTTATCGACGATATCCAGCGCCGTGGCGCGGCTGTCCGTCACGCCGTCTATCTTGAGAAAGGCATAAAGAGCGCCGTCCGGCTTCAGCGTTTCAACCCTGTTCGTTGCGATCAGCGCATCGCAGAGAATATCGCGGGACGCCAGAGCACGTTCGTAGTTTTCGCGGATGAAGCCATCGCCCTGGTCGAGGGCTGCGACTGCGCCGCGCTGCATGAACTGCGCAACGCCAGAGGTGGAATATTGAATGAGATTTTCGATGACCTGGCCTATGGCCGGCGGTGCCACAAGCCAGCCGACACGCCAGCCGGTCATGGACCAGTTCTTTGAAAAGGAATTGGCGAAGACGATCTTGTCGTCCGGCTCCATGATGTCGAGGAACGAAGGCGCGCGGGTGCCGGCATAGTGATAAAACGCGTAAATCTCATCCGCGACGATCCAGAGATCGTGTTTGCGGGCAAGCGCCAGAACATCGCGAAGATTGTCGCGCGTCGCGGTCCAGCCGGTCGGGTTCGAAGGCGTGTTGATAAAAAGCGCCTTGGTCTTGCCGGTGATGGCGCTTTCAAGCTTGCCGATATCGAGATCCCAGCGGCCGTCGCGGAAATCGATACCGACCGGAACCGCCTTTGCGCCCGCCACGCCGATGGCGGCAACGATATTGGGCCAGGTTGGTGAAAGATACACCATCTCGTCGCCCGGCGAGGTCAGCGCCTGCACGGCAAGCACAATCGCCTGCATGCCGGAACCGGTGACGTAAAAATGCTCCGGCGGCAGCGATGCCGCGAAGTGCCGTTCGTAGTAGCGGTTGAGCGCCTGGCGCAGTTCGGGAATGCCACGCTGCCAGGTGTAAAAGGTTTCGCCATTGTTCAGCCCATCAATCGCAGCCTGATTGATGAAGTCAGGGCTCGGCAGATCGCCTTCGCCAACCCAGAGCGGCAGGAGATTGTCCCGTCCCCGGGCATAATTCACGACCTCAACGATGCCGCTCTCGGGAGCCGCCAGAGAGCGCGCACTCAGACTGTTCAAAATGGACATTAAAGACACTCCGTTTGGTGCCTTCTTATCGCATCGAACCGGTCATATGCATGATATTCCGTGAGGCGAACATGGATTTTCTTTATGGATCGATCCCCGGCGCAAGAGAGCTGTCCGCGCAGGTCAGCAAAACCAGGCCGGGGATAATGTCGGTCTCAGCGCGTCTTGAGCAGATCGCGGATTTCGGTGAGAAGCTTGACGTCTTCCGGCGGCGGAGCCGCTTCCGTCTTTTCTTCGGCCTTCTTGGTTTCTACCGAGGCGCGAAGCTTGTTGACGCCCTTGACCATCAGGAAAATGATCCAGGCGAGGATGAGGAAGTTGATGAGAACGGTCAGAAAGTTGCCATAAGCAAAGACGGCACCCTGATCACGGGCAGCGGCAAGCGACGGGGCGGTGACGCCGGAACTCAACGGCAGGAAGTAGTTCGAGAAATCGAAGCCGCCAAAAATTGCGCCGACGATCGGCATGATGAGATCGTTGACGACGGAATCGACGATCTTGCTGAAAGCCGCACCGATGATGACACCGACGGCCAGGTCCATGACATTACCGCGGGCAATGAAGGTTTTAAATTCGTTTAGCATCCAGATTGTCCCTCTCTCCTGCTTCGAAAGCTGAAGCTATGTGACTGTCCCTACAGGTTCGACCATATAGGTTCCCCTTCGCATTTGGAATTCGTCAAGATTGCATTTATTAGCTTTTTTGCACGCCATAACACGCCGGGTGAAAACGGCACCGGCGGACGTGCTTCAGCAATCTGTTTGCTTCGCATTTTCCCCTGCGTAAAACCGCTACGCACTTTTACTGGAAATGCTCCCGTCTTGAACTTTATGATCAGACCGCGCTCATTCTCAACCGCATGGAATTCGCCTATGCTCATATCAGGGAATTCTTGCATGGGGAGGATGCGTGCTTCCTGGGTGGATCATATTCGGTTCGGCCTTCGCTTATGTCCTGCTGCTGTTTGCGGTTGCAAGCTTCGGGGATAGAAACAGCCGGAAAAGAAACGCCCCGAAGAAGGGGCGGCCGTTCGTTTATGCGCTGAGCCTTGCGATCTATTGCACCTCCTGGACCTATTTCGGCGGCGTCGGGCTTGCGGCCGACAAAGGATTGGAGTTTCTCGGCATCTATACCGGGCCGATCCTTGCCTTCACCATCGGCATGCCGATCATTCGCCGAATCGTCGAGCTGGCCAAAACGGAAAAGCTGACATCGGTTGCGGATTTCATCGCCGCCCGTTACGGCAAGAACTCCACCGTGGCGATGATCGTCGCCGTCATCGCGCTTGTCGGCGCCATTCCCTATATTGCCCTGCAGCTGAAAGCCGTTTCCAACTCGGTGGCGACGATGGTCGATCCCGGTGACTACGGCATTGGCAGCGGCAATCTTTATTTCCTCGATCTGCCGCTGGTCGTCACCATCGTCATGGCCGGTTTCGCCGTCATGTTCGGGACCCGCCACACCGACGCCACAGAACATCAGGACGGGCTCATTCTGGCGATTTCGATGGAATCGCTGGTCAAGCTGGTTGCCATGTGTACCGTCGGCTTTTACGTGCTGTTCGTCCTTTTCGACGGGCCTGTGCATCTGTGGCGGCTCGCCACGGAGAATGAACAGGCCATGCGGGCCATATCCTATCACACGCCCGTCAGCCGCTGGATTGTCATGACCCTGCTATCCGGCTTCGCCATCATCCTTCTGCCGCGCCAGTTCCACGTCACCGTGGTGGAAAACCGCACGCCGGAAGAATTGCGCATGGCGGGGTTCCTCCTGCCGCTTTATCTCATCGCCATCAACATCTTCGTGCTGCCGATCGCGCTCGCCGGCATTCTGACGCTCGGCGCAAACGGCAGCGCCGATCTCTACGTCCTGCAACTGCCGCTTACGCATCAGATGCCGGTCGTATCCCTGATCACTTTCATCGGCGGATTTTCGGCCGCGACCGCAATGGTTATCGTTGCTTCGGTGGCGCTGTCGATCATGATTTCCAACGACATCGTCATGCCGATCTTTCTGCGGCAGAAGCTGTTGAACCGCTCGCCGCACCGGGACAATTTCGCCAAAACGCTGCTCAATATCCGCAGGACGGCGATCTTCGCGGTGATGCTGCTGGGTTACTTTTATTATCGCGCCGCCGACAGCACGACAGGGCTCGCCTCCATCGGCTTCCTGGCCTTCGCCGCCATCGCCCAGATGGCCCCTGCCCTTTTCGGCGGCCTGTTCTGGCGGCGCGCCAATGCGCGCGGCGCGATTGCCGGCCTGAGTTCGGGCTTTTTCGTCTGGGCCTATCTGCTGTTTCTGCCGAGCTTCGGCGGGCCTGACAATTCCGAAGTGGCGGCGAATATTCTCGGCTTCCTGTTTTCCGGCAGTACAGTCTTCAACGGACCGGAAGCCGATCCGTTTGTGAATGCCGTCATCCTCAGTCTGCTCGTCAACAGCATGGCCTTTGTGCTCGGCTCGCTATCGCGCAACCCGCGGCCGGTGGAGCGGATCCAGTCCGGCATTTTCGTCAAGCGTCATTCGAAATCGCAATTCGCCACACGCGGCTGGAAAACCCGTGTGAGCGTCGGTGACCTCAAAAGCGCGATCGCCCGCTATCTCGGGGAAGAGCGCATGCTGCGCTCACTCGCCACCTATGAAAAGACGGCCGGCCGGAAGCTCAACGACGACCAGCCGGCGGACATGGCGCTGATCCATTTCTCCGAACAATTGCTTGGCAGCGCCATCGGCTCCTCCTCGGCCCGCCTCGTGCTGTCGATCATTCTCCAGAAGGCGGAAGATACCAGCGCAGACACCGCCTGGCTGCTCGATCAGGCCAGTGAAGCCCTGCAATATAATCAGGATATGCTGCAAACGGCGCTGGCGCAGATGGATCAGGGCATCGCTGTTTTCGACAGCTCGCAGCAGCTGACCATCTGGAACCGGCGCTTCCGCACCCTGCTGGACCTGCCGGAACAATTCGGCCAGGTGGGCGTGCCACTGACGGATATCGTCTCCATGCTGCAGGAGCGCGGCGACATGCCGGCCGGTGATACGGACGAGCTGATCACCAGTTTCCTGACCATGGACCTGCCCTTCTCGCTGGTGCTGGCTGGCGGCGAGCGCATTATCGAAGTGCGTTCCAACACCATGCCGGACAAGGGCATCGTCGCCACCTTCACCGATATCACGCAGCGGGTGGCGAGCGATCAGGCGTTGAAACAGGCCAACGAAACGCTGGAGCAGCGCGTGGCGGAACGAACCGTCGAGCTTACCCGCGTCAACCGCGAACTGGCGGAGGCAAGAGCATCCGCCGACGAGGCGAATATCGGCAAGACGCGGTTCTTCGCCGCCGCCGGTCACGACATTCTCCAGCCGCTCAATGCAGCGCGCCTCTATTCCTCCTCGCTTGTCGAACGGCTTGGCGTCTCCAGAGAAAGCGATCTCGTCCACAATATCGATTCAGCGCTGGAATCGGTCGAAACCATTCTCGGCGCGGTTCTCGACATTTCCCGCCTCGACACGGGTTCGATGAAGGCGCGCATGACGTCGGTGCCGCTAAACGAGCTGTTGAAACGCATCGAAACCGATTTCGCACCCATGGCGCAGGAAAAGAACCTCGATCTCGTGGTCATGCCCACCTCACTCACGGTCCGTTCCGACCCCAATCTCCTGCGGCGGCTCGTACAGAATCTGGTCTCGAACGCCATCAAATACACACTGAGGGGCAAGGTCGTCGTCGGTGCCCGCCGCCGGGGCGGTGAAGTCGTCATTCAGGTGACGGATTCCGGCATCGGCATTCCTGCCTCCAAATTCCGCACCGTCTTCAAGGAATTCGCCCGACTGGATGAAGGCGCGAAAACGGCCTCCGGCCTTGGGCTGGGCCTTTCCATCGTCGACCGGCTGTCGCGCATGCTGCACCATCCCGTGCAGCTGATTTCGACGCCCGGCAAGGGTACGACCTTCCGCATTCATCTGCCGCGTGAATCAGACCGCGTTGCGCCAGCCAAATCCGGCGGCGCCGTCAGCAATGCGGCGGCGAGCGATCGCCTTCAGGGGGTGCGCGTCCTGTGCATCGACAATGAGCCAAAAATCCTCGAGGGCATGACGCTGTTGCTGACGGGATGGGGTTGCGAGGTTCTGCCGGCAGGTTCGGTGGCGACGCTGGAAGAACCCTTCCTGAAACTGGCGGCAGCGCCTGATATCATCATCGCCGATTACCATCTCGATGATGGTGACGGCATCAGCGCCATCCGCCTCATCCGCACATTCTACGGCAAATCGATCCCTGCCCTGCTGGTGACGGCGGATCGCAGTCCCGAAGTGCGCAGCGATGCCGAAAAATACGGGATTTCCGTTCAGCACAAGCCGGTCAAACCGGCGGCGCTGCGCGCCTATATCAACCAGATATCCAGCATGGCACGGGCAGCGGCGGAATAAAAAATCCCGGACCTTGCGATCCGGGAGATTTTGATTTTGCAGAACGGGGGTATCAGGCGGCGCGGTTCAATCGATCCCTGCCCGCCGCCGATCCCTGCTCCATCTGGAAACGCTGGACGAGATCGAGCAAGGCCTCCACCTCGCCGGACAGCACCCGGCTCGCCGCACTCGATTGCTCGGCAAGCGCCGCATTCTGCTGCGTCATCTGGTCCATCTGGTTGACGGAACCGTTGACGTTGTGAAGCGCGGATGACTGGTCCTGTGTCGCCGTTGCGATGGTTTCGACATGCTGGCTTACGGTGACGATCTGCTGGCTGATGGCGGAAAGAACCGTGCCCGCCTCCTGCACCAGCTTCGATCCGGTGCTGACTTCGTGCGTCGACTGGTTGATGAGCTGCTTGATCTCGCGGGCTGCGTCGGCGGAACGTTGCGCCAGTTCGCGCACTTCCTGCGCCACCACGGCAAAACCCTTGCCCGCCTCACCCGCACGCGCCGCCTCGATGCCGGCATTCAAGGCCAGGAGATTGGTCTGGAAGGCGATATCGTCGATGACCTCGATGATCTGCTCGATCTTGCGTGAAGCGCCTTCGATGCGGCCCATGGCATCAACGGCATTGCTGACGACCGAGCCGGAACTGTCGGCGCTCTGCTTGGTAATGCGGACGGCCTCATTGGCCTCCCGCGCCCGCTCGGCCGACGATCTGACCGTCGCGGTGATTTCCTCGACGGCGGCGGCGGTCTCTTCCAGCGAGGCCGCCTGATTTTCGGTGCGCTTCGACAGATCAACCGACGACTGCTCGATTTCAAAGCCGCTATGCTGGATGATGAGCGTGCGCTCACGGATCTGCCCCAGCGCATCGCGCAGATTGAGCAGGGATTCGTTGAAATCCGTGCGCAGCCGGTCCAGACGGCCGGCGAAAGGTGTCTCGATCGTGCGGCTCAGATCGCCACGCGAAAGCCTGCCGAGACCGGATGCGATTTCACCGACCGCAAATTCGATCTGGCTGTCCAGCGCCTGCTTTTCCGCGTCGTTGCGGTGGCGTTCGGATTCCGCCACAGAGCGTTCATCGGCGCTTCTTCCCTCGATGGCCAGTTTATCAAGCGCATTCTCGCGGAAGATCACCAGCGCGCGGGCAATGTTGCCGAATTCATTGGTATTGGTGGCATAGGGGATTGGTGTGTCGAGATTGCCGTCTGAAAGAGACTTCACCGCATCCGTCAGTTTGCCCAGCGGCTGCAATGTTCGTCTGATGACGAAATAGGCGAGAAGCCCGACTCCGCCCATGGCCAGCGTACCGCAGATCAGCATCAGGTCGCGCAGGCCGAATATCTGGGCTTCGTAGACGGCCATGGGAACGCCGACAAAAAGAATGCCGACGGTGGCGCCGGACTTGTTGATAACCGGCATGTAACCGGTCATGTAACTGACGCCGAAAAGCGTGGCCGGGCCGAAATATGCTTCGCCCTTGCTGACTTTTTCGAAAGCAGGATGATCGGTGGCAAGCTTGGTGCCTGCCGCCCGTTCGCCCTTTTCATTTTTCAGATTGGTGATCATACGGACATATTCACCGGCCTTGGTTTCAAAAACCGTGGCGATGCCGCCGTTTCCTGCCGCGGTGCGATCAACGAGGTCGTTGTCGCGCAGCGTCCCAATGCTGGCGCGGCTGACACTTTTGAGTTGCCCATCGCCCATGTCCAGCGCGACGCCACCGACCTTCATCTCGTAGAGGATCGCCATGTTGCGCATTGCGCTGTTGGTATCGCGCAGCGCGGTGGTGATGATATTATCCTTCAAGCGCATGTAGGTGGAAAAACCAACTGCCGCCACGCTGAGCATGATCAAGCCGATCGTCAGCACGACGACTTTGCTCGCGACGGTCTTAAAGAGCCGGTTGTGCATGAACAGTTCCCCAAAGCCAAACCTGCGACAGTTCTAGCTGGCAACTGTTAAAAAACGCGAAATGAGACGCCGGAACCATGGCGCATCGGCAGGTCTGCCGCGGCCTGCAGCCCTGAAAACCCGGGGATGCGGTGCGGGGGGAACCCCCGCCCGCCATCAGTGGATATAGCCGAGCCGGATGGCCTTTGCGATTGCCTGAATGCGGTTGACGGAATCGAGCTTGATCGTCGCGGAACCGAGATAGGCATTGACCGTGTGCACGGAAAGCCCGAGCTTGACCGCGATCTCTTCACTGATCCGGCCGTCACCTGCCAGTTGCAGGCAGGCGATTTCCCTCTCGCTCAGTGCTTCCGAGGGCGCCGCCTTGCGCTCGTCGAGCGCCAGCATGTCCACCATGATCTCGCAGCATTTGATATGCTGCTCGATGACGACCTCATTGTCGAGAACGAGATTGGTGCCGCAGAAAACGATGTAACCGTTGCCGATGGTGCCGAGCCGCACCGGCATGGCCAGCCCGGCATAGGGCAAGGTGTCGTTTTCGATCCGGCGCAGCAACGCCGGAACATCGGGAAGATCGGCAAAGCCGCCGGCATTCTTGTTGCGCCAGATGACCGGCAACAGCGACGTCTCGATATGATCGAGAAGAATATCACCGACGGCGCGGATGAACTGCGTGCTCTGTTCTGCGGCATTCATGCCCCAGTTTTCCAGCTCGCAGGTCAGCTTCTTCTTGTTGGGGAAACCGGAAGCGGCAGCCTTCGTCACCACGAAATTTCGTGCGCCGACCAGCTTCTGCATGGCGACGAGCTTTGGAAACAGATCCGACCGGCTCGTTGCGACAGGGCTGCGGTAAAACATGCCCGTTTGACCTGTACCCTCATTGTCTTTCGTCTGTACCATCCGTCCGACCATTATACGAGGTTGTTGCGCACGGCGTAGGCAATTGCCTCCGAGCGGGTTTTTGTCGCGGTTTTACGCATCACGCTTGTAATGTAATTATTGATCGTATTGCGCGAAATGCCAAGGATCATCGCAATTTCGTCGCTTGTCTTGCCTTCTGCAATCCAGAACAGGCATTCGAGCTCGCGCTCGGTAAGATCGATATCACGCACGGCCTTTGCTTCGCTGGCGATGCCGAAACTGACGCAATAACCCGTCAACAGGGCGATTTCGCGCAGACGCTCCGGTGAAGGAACAGCGTGTTCGGGAAACAGCAGCAGAAGGGAAAGGCGGATGCGGCCCACGCAGAAAGACAGTGCGGAATATTGCCGGTCGATACCGTAGGGCACAGAAACATCGTCGGGAAGAAACAATAATCGCGGCCGCAGAAGCGAAAGGCATTTTTCCATTTCGCTCGATCTGTTCTGGCTGTTCGTCAGTTCAATGCCGAGCCTGCGTACCAGATCGAAAGGCCAGTCGGATGTAACGATGAATTTCAGCCCGGTTTCTTCGAGAAGGTCATCCCGCGCCAGCAGATAATGCGAGGCGCCGGCGTAGGTTACGAGCAAATCCAGTGCGCCTGCAACGTTACCGGCAGCGGCCGTGGCTGCGACGTTCTTGGCAAGCTGATCGCGCGGCAAGGGCTTACCCATGCCCTCCATAGGCTTGGCAGACAGCCTGCGGATATCAACATCGACTTTCAATCGCCTACGCCCTCTTGCTCCCAGTGGGAGATTATACATCGGGATGGAATCATTCCATTCAAGAAGCTTACCAAAATGGAATGGCACGCCCCCGGAGACCGAATCACTTCATTTTATGGAACCGACCGGAATTTGCCATTACCTGACAACAGCCTTTCCACGTATTTCCTCATTCGTCTATTGCTAAAAAAACATACTGAAAAGCTGGCCAATCCATAAACGTCATTCTCAGCCTATTCCCAGCAAACTGTATCGTTGATGAATTTTTTGTAAACACTGTCCTGAAACGAGAATGCCACGGCCCGGCGACCAAGGATAGTAAAAAGCCCGAAAATGCGAAAAAGGCCGGGGGTAAGCCCGGCCCTTTCAAAATCACGCTGCCTTTTCCACCGCCCATTTGCGCAGGATCTTGGCTGCTCTTTCCTCGCTGATTTCCACCATGCGGGAGAGCCTGCGTTCCGGTCCTTCGCGAACCCGGCGGTTGAAGGTGCCTTCGCTGTCGCCACCCGCCAGAAGATCGTCGGTGCTGTCGAAGCCGAAATCCGCTCCGAAACCTTCCATAAGACCACCAGCACCTGCATCCATGCCCGGAGAGAAATCCGGCAGTTCGAGACCGGCGGTCTCCTGGCTGAGCTGACCCGCAGCCGCGCCATTGCCGGCGACCGTGCGAACCAGGGGGCGCACACCAAGCCAGATGACGAGGAAGGCGACAGCGACGAAAGCGAGCGAGTTGATGATGCCGGCCGAATTGCGGCTTAACACTTCCATGATGCCCGGACCGCTGGCGGCCTCATCGAGCAATTGCGTTTCAAGGAAGTCCATTGCCGTCAGCGTCACGATATCACCGCGATCGGAAGAGATACCCGCCGCCGAAGTCACGATCTTCTGCATTTCGGCAAGATAGGCGTCGATCTTGGCCTGATCGACGGGTTCACCGACCATCTTGGCAATGCGACCCTTGTTGACGACCACGGCGACCGAAATCTTCTCGACGGTATAGCCGTTCTTGACCGTAGCGACCGTCTTCGAGTTGATCTCGTAATTGGTCTGCTCTTCCTTCTTGGCCGACTGGTCGGAGGACTGCGGGCCACCGCCGCCGCCCTGCGGGGCTGCCTGCGGTACGTTCTGTTCCACGGTCGCTGCCGTATCCGGCTGCGTTTCCTGGGACTTCTGGTCTTCCTTTACCGTGCGGACAGAACGCTCGACGCGCGATTCCGGATCATACACGGTCTCCTGGATCTGGCGGCTGTCGGTGTTCAGCTGCGCCGTGACGCTCGAGCGGAAATTGTCCATGCCGAGGAAAGGCGCCAGCGCCTTGTCGATATTGGTGGTGATTTCCTGCTGGACGTTCTGCGCCAGCGTCAACGAGCGGTTCATGGCGGCGTTGGTGACGTCGTCGCCGGAAGCCAGAAGCTGGCCGGTGGAATCGAGCAGCGTCACATCATCGACTTCAAGGCCGGGAACGGCCGAGGCGACGAGGTGACGGATGGAGGCGGAGGCCTTGCGACCTGCGGTGGCGCTGGCGCGGATCATGACCGATGCAGTTGGCTTCTGTTCGCCACGGCGGAAATTGCCGACGTCAGGCATGACGATATGGACGCGTGCGGCCGCAATCCCATCGATCTGCTGGATGGAGCGGCTGATCTCACCCTCGAGGGCGCGGACGCGCGTCACTTCCTGCATGAAGGAGGTCAGGCCGAGAGAACCGACATTGTCGAAAAGCTCGTAACCGGCATTGGCGCTATCAGGCAAACCGCGTTCGGCCAGAAGCAGCCTTGCCTTGCTGGTCAGCCCAACGGGAACCTGAAGGCTCGAACCGTCGGTTCCAACCTGAAAGTCCAGCCCCGATTCGGCGAGCGCAATGCTGATCTTGTTGAGGTCGCTTTTTTCAAGCCCTACATAAAGGGTCTCGTAGGCGGGACGGTTCACGTAGAGCGCTGCCGCAAGGATAACGGCCATGGACAAAACGCCCACGCCGCCCAGCATCAGCAGCCGTGCCTGACCCAGCGCCGCGAAATTCTTCAGGACCTGAGGGATTTGATTTAACAGATTCATTCTGTTCCGCACCGTCATTCATAGAATCCGAGACCTTTTGGCCCCGTAATGACAATAGGGTGCGAAGCTTGCGCGAGCGTTGCCTTTCTCCGCATTCAGCGAGGAAAGGAACGTCGGCAGAAATGCGGTCTAGAACAGGTCGAAGTCGCCGGAAGCCTTGTCCAGCGGCTGGGAATGGCCGTGCCGGAAGGCAGCGCCCAGCGCCTTCTGCATTTCGGCAAGCTTGACGAGGCTGAGTGCCGTGGAGACATCCACGATCCATTCACCGGGAATGGAACCGGTGATGGTATCGATGAATTCGGCAAGACCGCGGGTCTTCTGAACGGCGAGATCAATGCCCTGCAACAGCTTGATGCCATCGCCCGACAACTGACCGCTGGTCACTTCCAGCAGCTGCGGCTCGATGCGCTCTATGAGATAGGCGACATCGTGCAGCTCCGACACCACGCGCATGAGGACATCCGGCAGGGCTTCTTCGAACGGAGCGGTACCGGCGTGGTCTGCAATCTGCATTGGAAACTCCGTGACTAGAAAAATTCGATGTCGTTGGCGACGGGCTTGGGAGCCGGCACCGGACGCGTTTCCATGGCGACCGTCTTCTGGGTTTCCGCGCCGCTGAGCGGATGCTGACGTGCGCGACCCGAGACCGGCCAGAACTCGATCTTGCGGCCATGCTCTCCGCCCGTGGAAGAGCTTATGACCGGAATGCCTTCGTCCTTCAGAAACTGCATGGCGAAGATGGCATTCTGCTCGCCGACATTCGAAAAGCTGGCGATCGTCTTCGCGCCGCCGAAAACCTTGGCCTCCAGCCGGTCGCGGCGGGCGCCCTTCTTCAGAAGGCCGTTGATCAGAAGTTCCATGAGATGCACGCCGTAACGCGTCGCATCTCCCCCGGTCACATTGCCCGTTCCCGGCAGCAGGAAGTGGTTCATTCCTCCAAGCCCGGCAACGGGATCTCTCAGACAGGCGGCCACGCACGAACCGAGTATCGTCGTCATGACCACGTCGGGATCGCTGACAACCTTGTACTCGCCCTGAATGATATGTACGCGTTTGGCCGCAGCTTCAATCATTTCAGCGATCCGAAAACCGCCTCGATGGCTGCGCGCATCTTGTCGATGGTGAAAGGCTTGGCCAGCACGTTGTTTGCGCCGAGCTGCGCCGCCTTCTGCACCAGCGCGCGGTCGCCCTGCGCCGTGAGGATGATGAAGGCCGCCTTTTTAAGAGTCGGATTGGCCCGCACGGCGTGCAGGAAACCAAGACCGTCCATCTTCGGCATGTTGAAGTCGGAGATGACGAGATGATGGGGCTGCTGCTCCATGATCTTCAATCCCTGCTCGCCATCGCCGGCGGCAGTGATCTGCTTGAAGCCCAGCTGTGTCAGCGCATCGCTGAGAAGCAGCCGGCTGGTCACCTGATCGTCAACGATCAGAACTTTGATCTTTTCTGCGAGAGACATTAGTCAGCACCTTCTTTGCGGGCAGTGGTTAGTTTCAGGATTTCTTCGCCGATGGAGGCCAGCGGCAATTGCTGTTCGACGGCACCGAGCTCATAGGCCACGCGGGGCATGCCGTAGACGACACATGTTTTTTCGTTCTGGCCGACGGTGCGCGCACCGGCATGGCGCATTTTCAACAGTCCGGCCGCGCCATCGCGGCCCATGCCGGTGAGAATGACACCGACGGCGTTGCGACCAGCAAGCTCGGCCACCGAATCAAACAACACATCGACGGAGGGACGATGGCCGTTGACAGGATCACGCTCGATGAGCCGGCAGCAAGGTGCTGCCCGGTTGGCGATCTGCAGGTGGCGTTCACCGCCCGGCGCGAGATAGATCTTGCCTGTCTGCAGACGTGCACCATCCGTCGCTTCTTCCACGACGGGCGCGCAAATCCGGTTCAGCCGTTCGGCGAAGCTCCGGGTGAAGGTCGGCGGCATGTGCTGGGTGATGACGGTCGGCGGGCAATTGGCCGGAAACTTCTGCAGCACGGCGATCAGCGCTTCGACGCCACCCGTGGATGAACCGATGGCCACGACTTTGCGACCCGCCCGATAATCGCTGACCGGGGTAGGCTGCACTGCCGCGGCGCTTTCCGGACGAGCCGCGCGATAGGCGGCATGTTGGGAGCGGGCGGCAGCCTTTACCTTGTCGGCGAGATCGCCAAAGGGACGCGCATCGCCCGGAGCAGGCTTGCCGACGCAATCAAAGGCGCCGATTTCAAGAGCCGCAAGCGACGCGTCCGCACCGCGATGCGTGAGCGACGAGACCATGATCACCGGCATGGGCCGCAGGCGCATGATCTTTTCGAGAAATTCGAGGCCGTTCATTTCCGGCATCTCGATGTCGAGCGTCACGACATCGGGGTTGAGCTGCTTGATGGCGGCGCGCGCTTCCATGGCGTTGCCGGCCTGCCCGACCACCTCGACTTCCGGATCTGCCTTGAGGACAGCTGAAATCAGGCCGCGCATCGTTGGACTATCATCGACGACGAGTACCCGTGCGAGTGCGCTCATGCCTTCCTCCCGGATGCGTGACCAATGTAGCGGTAGGTGGTGATGCCGGTATTGTCGAACAGGTTTTTGGCATCACCGGCGACGCGTTCGGAATGGCCGATATAAAGATGCCCACCTTCCGGCAGCAGGCCGGCGAAACGCGACCAGATGCGCGTCTGTGTCGGCTCGTCGAAATAAATGACGACGTTCCGGCAGAAGATGACGTCGAAATTGCCCTTGAAGGGCCATTGCGTCATCAGGTTCAATTCGTTGAAAGTGATGAGGCGCTTGACCTTGTCGTCGATGCGGAATTTGCGGCGCCCGCCGGCATCGACCTCCGTGAACCATTGCTTGCGCATGGCGGGGGATACGGTTTCGAGCGCGTTGTCGTCATAGACGCCGGCACGGGCCTGCGCCAAAATCTTAGGATCGATGTCCGTCGCCAGAATCTTGAAATCGTAGTCCGCCGCATTCGGGAACATGGCGAGCACGGTAAGCGCGATCGAATAGGGCTCTTGCCCGTCGGAACAGGCCGCCGACCAGATACGGACGCGTCCACCGCTTTTTGCTCTTGCAATGAGACCCGGCAGGACCTCATCACGCAGATGTTCGAAATGATGGTTCTCGCGGAAGAAGCGCGTGAAATTCGTCGTCAGATGCGACAGCATCTCGCGCCGCGCCGGTGCGCCCTCGGTTGAGGAGACCAGCGTGCAATATTCGCGGAAACCGGAAAGACCGAGATTGCGGATATGCTTCGACAGGCGGGAATAGACCAGCGACGCCTTGGTGTCGTTGAGATAGATACCCGCATCCGCATAGATCATCGCAGCGATCTCCGACAGATCGCGTCTCGTCAGCGGATATTCACCGCTGGCAAGAACGTCGTCCGGAGACTGGCGCTGGTCACTGAAATTAAGTGCTGCCATGAACGAACCGCTTTCAACCTGTCGCCGCAAGCGACATTTCCTGCTTCAGGGGCTGTCCGCGCGAAGCGCTGACGATGGCATCGACATCCAGAATGAGCGCAACGCGTCCGTCACCGAGGATAGTGGCGGCGGCAATGCCCGGAACATGGGTATAGTTTGCTTCCAACGACTTGATGACGACCTGACGCTGGCCCTGAATGGCATCGACCATCAGCGCGCGCTGACCGCCGCCTTCCGATTCCACCAGAAGCGCCACACCTTCGACCGGATCGGCCTGGGTCGGGCGGAAGTTCAGGACGCGTCCGACATCGACCAGCGGGCAGAAGGAATTGCGGATGGAGATCAGTCGCTGGTTGGAGCCGAAGGAGTGGATGTTCTTCGCTTCCGGCTGCAGGGTTTCCACGATTGCGGTCAACGGCACGACGAGCGTCTGCCCGGCCACCGTCACCACCATGCCGTCGAGGACGGCAAGCGTCAGCGGCAGGCTCATGGTGAAGGTGGAACCATGTCCGGGGCGCGAGGAGATGCTGATGCGGCCGCCAAGCGCCTGAATGGAACGCTTGACCACATCCATGCCGACGCCGCGGCCGGAAATGTCGGAAATCTTGTCTGCCGTCGAGAAGCCCGGTGCAAAGATCAGGTTGTCGATCTCTTCGTCGGTCAGGTTCGCATCGGCAGCAATGAGATCATTGTCGATCGCCTTCTGGCGAACGCGTTCGCGGTTGATGCCGGCGCCATCGTCCTGAAGCTCGATCAGGATGCGGCCCGAGCGGTGCTTGGCCGAAAGCTTGATGGTGCCTTCCGGGTTCTTGCCCGCGGCTTCGCGTTTTTCCGGTGTTTCGATGCCGTGGTCGACGGCATTGCGGATCATATGGGTCAGAGGCTCGGCCAGCTTGTCGATAACGGTCTTGTCGACTTCGGTATTCTCACCTTCGGTGATGAGGCGGATCTGCTTGCCGATCATGTCGGCGACTTCGCGGACGATACGGGACATGCGCTGGAAGACCGGCTTCACAGGCTGCGCGCGGATGGCCATGACGCTGTCCTGGATCTCGCGCGTCAATTGCTGCAGCTCGTCCAGGCCCATATTGACGGCAGAGGTGCCGCTCGCATCGTTTTCGATGACGCTCTGCGACAGCATCGCCTGATTGATGACAAGCTCGCCAACAAGGTTGATGAGGCGGTCAACGCGGTCGAGATCAACGCGGATGGTCTGGCCGGCACTTGCATTGGCCGCCGCATTGGCATTCGCCTGCGCTGCGGCCGGCGCTGCCGCCGCCTCACGCTTTTCGATGGCGGCATTGACGCTCTGGGCGATCTGCGTCGTTGCGACGGCCGCTTCAACGGCTGCGGCAACAAAAGGTTCTTCCACCATAGCTGCTTCGACGGCAATGTCCGCTTCCGGTCCGCTATCAAGCGCCGAGAGATCGAACGGAACCGGGATCATCGGAAGTTCTTCGTCATCCGCAGCGGCACCCGAGAGAACCGGCGTGATTTCGAGATCGCAATCCCATTCGGCGAATTCGAAGACGCTGCGGATACCCTCTTCACCCTTGTCGGTGGTGATCGAAACCGTCCAGGAGAGATAAGATGCTTCAGGATCGAGCTTGTCGAGCGAAGGCAGCTCCGACAGGTCGCAATTGATGCTCATCTCGCCGATACGCGAGAGATCGCGCAGGAGAAGCGCTGCCTCGTTGCCCTTTGAATAAAGCGATGCATGCGGCTTGAAGGTGATCTGGAAGGTCGGCGCTTCCATCAACGGTGTCGTGTCGTCGGCAAAGTCCGAGAAGGAGAACAGGACCGGCTGGAAACCGCTCTCATCCGTCGGCTTGGGCGCGGCGGGTGCCGGCGCCTTTATGGCAGCTGGGGCTGCCGCCGGCGCGGAGGCCTGTACGGCTTCGCCGTTTGCCAGCGCTTCCAGCTCCTTGACGAGACCACGGGTACGGCTTTCATCGACGCTGCCGCCGTCTCTGGCCGCATTGGTCAGGTCCGCCAGCACATCGGCGGAGCGCAACATGACTTTCAGAACATCCTGTGTCGGCTCCAGCTTGTTGGAGCGAACGCAGTCGAGGGTCGTTTCAAAAACGTGGGCGAAGGCCACGAGATCATCCAGACCGAAGGCACCTGCCCCGCCCTTGATGGAATGAACGGCACGGAAAACGGCGTTGACGGTTTCCGGATCGCGGTCGCCGTCATTCAATTTAAGAAGCCCCGATTCCAGTTCAGCGAGCTGCTCCTCGCATTCCTGGAAAAAGATTTCCTTGATTTCGTTCATATCCATCGTGAAATGTCCCGTATCAGGCGGTTACGCGTTCAATGGCATCGATGAGTTTTGCAGGGTCGAACGGCTTGACAATCCAGCCGGTCGCACCGGCCTGACGGGCGCGGTTCTTCTTTTCTGCATCGCTTTCAGTCGTCAGAACGAGGATCGGGATAGCCCGATATTTCTCGTTGCGGCGCACGCCTTCGATAAAGCCGAAACCATCAAGACGGGGCATGTTGATGTCAGTCACGATGACATCGGGGTTGCTCTGTTCCAGCACCTCGAGGCCTTCAACGCCATCTTCGGCCTGAATGGTCTCAAAACCGGCATTGTTGAGCGTGACCAGGAGCATGTTCCTGATCGTCCGGGAATCATCCACGGTGAGAACTTTTTTCTTCACTTTTGCATCTCCTTGGGGAGCAAATGGTCAATATCGACGCCTATCAGTTTCATGGTCTTGTCGAATGCATCGGACACCCTGGCAAAACCGAAGGGCTTGCCGTCCTCCTCCCAGGATTTCGCGCCGGCCATCAGGACCTGGACGCAAAGCGCGCCAATGCGCTCCACCTCGGACGCATCGACCGACAAAGGTGCTCCTCTCAGCGTCATCAGCTTGCCTTGCAGCGCCGATGCTTCGTTGAGATCCAGCACCGGTGACAGTTTCAGCGTCGCCTCAGCTGCTTTTCTGGCTGCCATTACATGACTCCTTGGCGTCTGAATTGTTGGTAATCCTGGCCGTAATCCGTGCGGTTATCCGCACGGGCCATAAATGATGTGTCCTGACGGTCCGCCACGGCCATTGCCGCTGCCTGACCCTGACGGGCGATGCGGAACTCGCGAATGGTGCGGCCCAGTTGCAGAATGACAGTGTGAAGCGCGTCTGCCTCGCAGGAGCCTTCGCCGATCTCGTTTGCGATCCGGCCGGCCTGCCGCTGCTGTTCGCTAATATCGGCAGCGACCGTTTTCAGGTCATCTGCCTGTGCAGACGTATGCCGGGAAACTTCGGCGATCATGTCGTTGATGCCGGACACCTGCCGGACGACGCCGCCGATTGCTTCCTGCGTGCGGTTCACCATGCGAACACCGCCCTCGACCTGCGTCTTGGTGGTGCCGACAAGGCTCTTGATTTCCCTTGCGGCGTCGGCGGAACGCTGGGCGAGTGCCCGGACTTCCTGTGCGACGACGGCGAAACCGCGGCCGCTTTCACCCGCACGCGCCGCCTCGATGCCGGCGTTGAGGGCGAGAAGGTTGGTCTGGAAAGCAATCTCGTCGATCGTGCCGATGATCCTGCCGATGTGCTCGGCGGATTGTTCAATGTCAGACATGGCGTCGATCGCCTCGCCGATTGCCTTGCCGCTTTCGACAGCCGCGTCGCGGGCACGGGAAACCGCCGTTTCCGTCGCCGATATGCGGGTGCCGTTTTCGGCGAGGTTCCCGATCATCGCCTGAAGCGCGCGGGAGGTCTCGGCAAGGGCTTCTGCCTGCTGGCCGGAACGTTCTGCGATGGAGCGACCGATATCGGCGAAACGGGCGCTGAGCATCTCGGCGTCGCCGATACCCTGCTGCGCGGAGGTCAGCGATGCGCCGATCGTTTCCAGCGCCGCGTTGAAGGAGGCGGCAACATCGCGATAGGCTTCCGGCAGATCGCCGCCGATACGCGCCTTAAGATCGCCGGCGGCAAAGGCCGTCAGCGCCGCACCCAGCAGTGTCGCTGCTTCCGAACGGTCATTGTCGCGCTGTTCCGCAAGTTCGCGGCCGTGACGCAGGCGTAATTCATTAAAGCGCAGCGAGACGGCGATCTCCGTATCGACCATCACCAGACGGACGATGTTCTTCACGGCTTCGGCCAGTTCACGGCTCTTCTTGCGGCTGCCGGGCAGGATGGAGCGCGGCGCGTGCTCAGTCACCAACCCACCGAGCAGATGTTCCAGAACGATGGCGTGGCTGGCGATCTGCCAGCGTGGATCGAGACCCATGCGGCCGGCATTGTCGGAAAGAACCTTCACCCGCTCGGCATAAAGCGCATCGAAACGCGCATCCGTCAGCACACTCCAGTGCGAGGATTGCAGATCGTGCAGGCGATCAAGCTGGTTTTCGCTTTCGAAAGACGGAGAACAGTCGGGCATCGACTGAAAACGGTTCATCACGTCCCGCAGGCCGGCCTTGACGTAAGGCTCCAGCATGCTGCGATAATTGCGCAGGAAATCGGATTGCGTCTCATCGAGGCCGGCAAAACGCAACCGTCCCGCCAGGCTTGCACCTGCCGATCTGCGCGCTTGATCTGATGGCAAGTCCTGCCCCAACCGACGTCCCCAACAACATGACGGCCGGTAAAACCCGGCCAATTGGCCAAGGTTCAGAACGCCAGCACCCTAAGGGGGATTTTTGAACGAACATACCCATCGCGGACGATGCGGCATCGACGCTTGCCTGACCTTCTTGAACCAAGAAACGAAAATACCGGATCGGCACCGGTACGGCAGTGCGGCGTCATGCCTGGAAGGGGAGAGAACCCCATTCCGCCGTGGAAATACCATCAATCTTTATGGTTAATTCCTTGCTTGAAAGTTAAGAAACATCAGCTCCAGCGTCAAACGGTAAAATTTGTAAAAGCTTTTAGCCATTGCCGCCCTCACTTTGCCGCAAACGGGCAAAAACGAAAAGGAATCGGCCATTGCGGGCGGTTTTTCCGGCCTGTGCGCTGGACAAGCGCCTGCGGCTTCCCCTAAAACAAATCAACGGGATATTCGCTGAGCGGTGATGCTTTAAAGAGACCTTTACGATCAAGGAGATGCCAACTTGTTATGGATGGAGAAATGCCGCCGTTCAAGGCGCCATCCGCAAGTGTTGATCGGCATCATGGTCGCAAGCCTGCTCGTCATGATCGGCTTTCAGGCACCATCCGGCATCAAGACCCTTTCCAAGACCAGCCGTCTGGAGAGATTGCAGACCGTCGATCTCAACCGTTCCCTCACTCTTCGCGACAGGGATTGCGATAGCGGCTGCAAGGCCGGGGATACCAGCTCGGGTCTTCGCCCCGGCAACTTCCCCTCGCCCGCTTTGCGGATCGCCGTTGACGCCGGGCCGGCCGTTGCATCTGTTGCCGTCGCGCCACAAGCTTTCCGAGACTTTGCGAGCGTGGTTCCAAGAGCACCCCCGCATATTATCTATTAGTCATTCCGGCGGTCCTCATCATTCGGCTCTCATGAGCCTTGAGGGATCGGAGTCGTCGGAAACCCGCCGTAGACTCCAATTCCAGAGAAAAACCGCCGCTGCATATGACACTTGCAACCATTCTTCCATTTATTGTCGCATTGCCCTTTGTCGGCGCCATTCTCACGGCTTTCATGCCGCGCGATGGCGCAGCCGCCGGCCCCGCCTCCGTTGCAGGCGGCGTCGCCCTTTTCGGTCTCATCAGCAGCGTCTTTCTTTATTCGACTGTCAGCGACGGCGGCGCGCTGAAATACGATGTGGAATGGCTGCCGCAGCTCGGGCTGAATTTCACCCTGCGGCTGGACGGGTTTGCCTGGATCTTCGCAATCCTCATTACCGGCATCGGCCTGCTCGTGGTGCTCTACGCCCGTTATTACATGTCGGCCAAGGATCCAATCCCGCGGTTTTTTGCCTTCTTCCTCGCCTTCATGGGCTCGATGCTCGGCGTGGTCCTGTCCGGCAACGTCATCCTGCTGTCGATCTTCTGGGAGATGACCAGCATCTTCTCGTTTTTGCTGATCGGCTACTGGCACCAGAACGCCGGCGCGCGCGACGGCGCCCGCATGGCGCTGACCGTGACCGGCATCGGCGGCTTCAGCCTCCTGGCCGGACTTCTCATCCTCGGCCATATGGCGGGAAGCTACGATCTGGACAAGATCATCGAGGCCGGGGCCGCGATCCGCGCCCATTCCCTCTATCTGCCGGCACTTATTCTCATTCTTGGCGGCGCGTTGACCAAAAGCGCGCAGTTTCCCTTCCATTTCTGGCTGCCCAACGCCATGGCAGCGCCCACACCGGTTTCCGCCTATCTGCATTCGGCGACCATGGTGAAGGCGGGGGTTTTCCTGCTCGCGCGGTTCTGGCCGGTGCTGGCAGGCACGCCGGAATGGTTCTGGCTGGTGGGCGTTGCCGGCATCATCACGCTGCTGCTCGGCGCTTATTTCGCCATGTTCCAGCAGGACCTGAAAGGCCTGCTCGCTTATTCGACCATCAGCCACCTCGGCCTTATCACTACTCTGCTGAGCCTCGGCAGCCCGCTTGCGGCAGTTGCGGCCATCTTCCACATGGTCAACCATGCCACCTTCAAGGCCTCGCTGTTCATGGCGGCCGGCATCATCGACCATGAAACCGGCACCCGCGACATGCGGCGCTTAAGCGGGCTTTATACCTATTTGCCGGCAACGGCGACGCTTGCCATGGCGGCCAGCGCGGCCATGGCCGGCGTGCCGCTGTTCAACGGCTTCCTTTCCAAGGAAATGTTCTTTGCCGAGGCCGTCGAGACCCATGCCGATTCACTCCTGGACCGGGCGCTGCCCTATGTCGCGACGCTTTCAGGCGCATTCGCCGTCGCCTATTCGCTGCGCTTCATCCACACCGTCTTCTTCGGCCCCAAGCCCGTCGATCTGCCCAACCCAAATCCGCATGAGCCGCCGCGCTGGATGCGTTTCCCGATCGAGTTCCTGGTTTTCGCCTGCCTGATCGTCGGCATCGTTCCGAGCCTCTCCATCGGCCCGTTCCTGCATTCGGCCGTGCTTTCCGTTCTCGGCGACCAGACGCCCGTCTACAGCCTGTCGATCTGGCACGGTTTCAACCTGCCGCTCATCATGAGTATTGCGGCACTTATCGGCGGTGTGACGATCTATGCGCTGCTCGGCGGTTATTTCTCGCGCTGCGACGACGGCCCGCCGGTCTTCCGGCATTTACGGGGACAGCGCATCTTCGAGCGCATTCTCGTCACCGTGTCCTGGAAGTGGGCGCGGTGGCTGGAAAGCACGCTCGGCACGCGGCGTCTGCAGCCGCAGCTGAGACTTCTCATCCTCGTGGCGCTTCTTGCCGGTTTCTCACCACTATTCCTTTCGGAATTCTCCCTGTCGCTGCCGCGCGTGACGACCTTTGATCCGATCTTTGCCATCCTTTGGCTGATCGGCATGATTGCCGCGCTGGGTGCCGCCTGGCAGGCGAAATATCATCGCCTCGCCGCCCTCATCATGCTCGGCGTCTCCGGGCTCGTCACCTGCCTCACCTTCATCTGGCTTTCCGCGCCGGATCTGGCGATCACCCAGCTGCTGGTCGAAATCGTCACCACGGTTCTCATCCTGCTTGGTCTAAGGTGGCTGCCAAAACGCTTCGAGAAGGTCGATAGCAGCGACGAGCTGCCAGCGCAGCTTCGCCGCGCCCGCGACTTCCTGCTGGCGGCAGCCAGCGGTATCGGCATGTCCGTCATCGCTTACGCCGTCATGACCCTGCCGGTGCCAAACGCCATCGCCACCTATTTCCTGGAGCGTGCCTATACGGAAGGCGGCGGCACCAATGTCGTCAACGTCATCCTCGTCGACTTCCGCGGCTTTGACACATTCGGCGAGATCGCGGTGCTGGCCATCGTGGCGCTCACCGTCTTCGCCCTTCTTCGCCGTTTCCGCCCCGCGCATGAAAGCATCGGGGTGCCGGAACAGCAGCAGATGCAAAACGCCTTCGATGCCGAACGCCCTGATCGTAGCAAGGGCGATACCGTCCGCGACTATCTCTATGTACCGTCGATCGTGATGCAGTGGATGTTCCCTGTTATCATCACCTTTTCGATCTTCCTGTTCATGCGCGGCCACGACATGCCGGGCGGCGGCTTTGCGGCCGGCATCACCATGGCGATTGCCTTCCTGCTGCAATATCTCGCCGGCGGGGCGCGCTGGGCGGAAGACCGCATTCGCATCCTGCCGCTGCGCTGGATGGGCTTTGGCCTTCTGATGGCGGCGGCGACGGGTATCGGCTCCTGGTACTTCGGCTACCCGTTCCTGACCTCGTATTTCCAGTATACGGAGATACCCTATATCGGCAAAATGCCGACCGCATCCGCCCTGTTGTTCGATCTCGGCGTCTTCTCGCTGGTCGTCGGCTCCACCGTTCTTATCCTGATAGCACTGGCACACCAATCGTTGCGTAACTACCGCGTTCGCACGCCTGACGCCGCAAAAGCGGAGGACGTGTAATGGAACTCATTCTTGCAATCGGCATCGGCATCATGACCGGCTCCGGCGTCTGGCTGGTGCTTCGCCCGCGCACCTATCAGGTCATTGTCGGGCTTTCCCTTTTGTCCTACGCCGTCAACCTGTTCATCTTCGGCGTCGGCGGCATCAAGACCAATGCGCCGCCGGTGCTGGTGAATGGTGTCGACAGCTCCACGCTGGCCGACCCCGTGCCGCAGGCGCTGGTACTGACAGCAATTGTCATCGGCTTTGCCACCACGGCGCTGTTCCTCGTGGTGCTGCTTGCCGCCCGCGGCCTCACCGGCACCGACCACGTGGACGGGAGGGAGACGAAATGATGTCATTCCCCTTCCACATCGTCATCGCCCCCATTCTGGTGCCGCTGATCACCGCAGCACTTCTGCTGTTCTTCGATGAGCGCCAGCGCGTGGCGAAAGCCGCGATCAGCCTTACCTCGACCGTGCTGTTGCTGGTGGTCGCCATACTGCTGTTCCGCGAGGTGAACTCGACGGTCAATACCGAGATCGCCGCCGTGGTTTCGAGCGGCGTCTATCTGCTCGGCAACTGGCCCGCACCATTCGGCATCGTCCTCGTCGCCGACCGTCTTTCAGGCCTGATGGTGCTGCTCACGGCGCTGCTTGCCATTCCGTCGCTGATCTATTCGATGGCGAAATGGCACAAGGCCGGCGCACATTTCCATTCGCTGTTCCAGATGATGCTGATGGGGGTCAACGGCGCGTTCCTGACCGGCGACCTCTTCAATCTCTTCGTGTTCTTCGAAGTGATGCTGGCTGCCTCCTACGGCCTGCTGCTGCATGGCTCCGGCCAGCAGCGTGTGAAGGCCGGGCTGCATTACATCGCCATCAACCTCGTCGCGGCGCTGTTTTTCCTGATCGGCGTCAGCCTCATCTATGGCGTCACCGGCACGCTGAACATGGGCGACCTTGCCCACCGTATCGAGGGGCTGAACCCAGACCAGCGCATGCTGCTGGAAACCGGCGCTGCGGTGCTTGGCATTGCGTTTCTGGTCAAGGCCGGCATGTGGCCACTGAATTTCTGGCTGCCTTCTGCCTATGGCTCAGCATCTGCCCCGGTTGGCGGTCTGTTTGCGATCATGAGCAAGGTCGGCATTTATGTCATCGCCCGCCTTTCCTTCCTGCTTTTCGGGCAGACGGCCGGCGAATCCGCCGGCTTCGGCCATGACGCACTGCTGGTCGGCGGCATCGCCACCATCATCTTCGGGGCCATCGGCGTCCTGGCGTCGCAGGCGCTCGGGCGGCTGGCCGGGTTTTCGGTTCTGGTATCGTCGGGAACGCTTCTGGCCGCCATGGGCACCGGCAATCCAACGGTGGCGGCCGGTGCGCTTTATTATATGGTCAGTTCCACGCTCACCATCAGCGCCTTTTTCATGCTGATCGAACTCGTCGAGCGCGGGCAGGATGCGGGCGCGAACGTTCTTGCCGTCACGATGGAAGCCTATGGCGAGGGTGAAGACGAGGAAGAGGAAGAAGAAGTCGGCGTGACCATGCCCGCCACCATGGCGGTGCTCGGCGCCTGCTTTGCCGCCTGCGGCATTCTTCTGGCCGGTCTGCCGCCGCTCTCGGGTTTCATCGCCAAATTCTCGATGCTGACCGCCATTCTCAACCCTTCCGGGCTGGGCGCCAATGACAGCGTTTCCACGCTTTCCTGGTGGCTGGTTTTCCTGATCGTCTTTGCCGGTTTCGCCTCGCTGATCTCGATGACCCGTGCCGGCATCCGCACCTTCTGGGCATCCATCGAGGGAACCGTGCCCCGCGTTCTCGTCATCGAAATCGCGCCCGTGATGCTGCTGCTTGGCCTTACGCTTGCCATGACCGTGCAGGCCGGGCCGGTGATGCGTTACATGCAGGAGACGGCGCGTATTCTCGATCTGCCCGCCAGCTATATTCAGGGCGTCATTTCCGCGCCAAGAGCGGGCAGCAACCCGGAGGCGGAGCCATGATGAGCCGTCTCCTCCCCTACCCGCTGCTGACGGTTTCGCTGATCTTCTTCTGGATGACGATCAACAGCTTTTCGCCCGGGCACCTGCTGCTCGGCACCGCAGTAGCACTCATCGCCTCCTGGGCGATGGCGTCGCTCAGGCCAGCCAAACCGCGTATCCGCAACTGGCACAGGCTGGTGCAGCTGATCCTGATCGTGCTTTACGATATTATCAGGTCCAATATCTCGGTCGTGAAGATCATCCTGTTCAAGCGCGAAAGGGACCGTAAATCCGGCTTCCTGGCGGTGCCGCTCGATATTCGCGATCCCATGGCGCTCGCCATTCTGGCAACGATCCTGACCTCGACGCCGGGCAGCGCCTGGCTTGAATATAATTCCAGCCAGGGCACGCTCCTCCTCCACGTTCTCGACGATGTGGATGAGGCGGCGTGGATAAGCCTCATCAAGAACCGTTATGAAAAACTGCTGATGGAGATATTCGAATGAGTTCGATTATCCTTTTCTGGTCCTTTTCGCTGGCGCAGCTGATGCTGGCCATCGCCATGGCGATTTCGGTCTACCGCATCGCCATCGGCCCGCGGGCGCAGGACCGCGTGCTGGGCGTGGATACACTCTATGTCAACGCCATGCTGCTTCTTTTGACCTTCGGCCTGCGCACCGGCAACGACATCTATTTCGAAGCCTCGCTGCTGATCGCCATCCTCGGCTTCGTCTCCACCGTCGCCCTTTCCAAATTCATGATGCGTGGCGAGGTGATCGAATGAACAGTGCCGCAGAATTTCCGCTCTGGGCCGCCATTCTCGTGGCTTTCTTTGTGCTGCTGGGCGCTTCGCTGACGCTGATCGGCACCATCGGCTTTGCCAAGCTGAACAGCTTCTACGAGCGCCTGCACGCGCCCACACTCGGCACCAGCTGGGGCACCGGCGGCATCGTCATGGCCTCGATCATCTATTTCTCCGTCTCCGGCGACCGCTTCGCCTTCCACGAAATCTTCATCGGCATTTTCATGACAGTGACGACGCCGGTGTCGCTGATGCTGCTCGGCCGGGCAGCACTTTATCGGGACCGGGCGGAGCAGAATACGGATAATCGGGAGCATCTTTAGAACGCCGGGCTACTTTGCCCGGCTGTTCGCCACTGCCTCAATTGCGATGGCCATGACTTCCAGATCGCTTTCCGGCAATGCATTTGCTGCCGAAGCGATCTTTGCTTTCAGCAGATCATGGCCAGTCAGCGCGGCTGTTTTCTTCTCAAAATCAAGCAATACGTTCGGAGTGCTATCCAGAACGGTGGCTATCCGAACGAGTGTCGCCAGATCAGGCTCTCTTCGGCCCATGATGTAATTGCCGTAACGACGCTCCGTAAGCCCCGCTCGGCGGGCAACTTCGGCATTGGAGAGACCAAGCTCCTTCGCGCGCTTTTTCAGATTTGCTGCAAATGATTCCATAGGAACAGATTGTTCCTGACAGAAACCACGGGTCTATGTACATTATGGCGTTAACGATCACGTCATTATAGGTAGGCTATGCCGCTCAGCGCCGATTATCTCTATCTCATCGCGGGCTGCAGTTTCGTCCTAGCAGCTTACCTCTGGCTCGAATGGCAGACCCGCATTCGACCCCTGCTCTTATCAAGCTCGGAGATTAAACGCCTTGCCGATAACCTGACTGAACGACATGGCGAGCGCGCGGAGGAATTCGCGTCAATGGAAGAAGACCGGGCGTGGCGCTATTCGCGAAGCTTCGAGCAGGGCAAATGGCGACGTGTGCGCAGAGAGCTTGAGTGCCGCAACAATATCCCATAGCAGGATAATTCAGGATCGACCCTTGGCACCGAGATTTTGAGATTTTTCGGCACATGACAAAGTCTACGCATACACCCGAGTATCGGCTTCTTGTTGAGATACTAACCGACACGCGGCGAAAAGCAGGGTTAACCCAGCAGCAAGTCGCAGATCGGCTGGGTAAGCCACAGTCCTATGTCGCAAAGGCCGAAGGGGCTGAAAGACGCATAGATGTCGTTGAGTTTGCAAAACTGTCGGCGGCGATGGATCAAGACCCGATAGCGCTTCTCCACCTTTTACTCGAGCGGATAAAATAACAGCGCTCTCCTCTCCGATCAAAACTGTTTCGAAGCAATAACCTTGCGAAAAGTGAGGGAAATTCGTCTGCTTCGGGCTGTCTTAACTCCATTCATGATATCCGATTTTCGAGCCGGAATTTCATGAGTCCAGCCGTAGCGGCCAGCGTCTCTCAGCAAGACGCCGGAGCGAGGTTGAAGCAAGACGCCGCATATGGCTGGTCCACGCAATTCGCGGAAAACCATCTCGCATGTGGATAAAAGGCTTATCGATACGATCCCATCGTCAAAACAGGGAACACAGTCGACATGGGCGCTAATACCCTGCCCCGGAAGATATTCATTAGCGATAACCTGATCGGGCAAATCCCGGCAATATCCTGCGGTAACCAACCGCTCCGCGAACACGCCAAGCCATGGCGGCAACGGCCCGAGATATGCATCCGCGGTAACAGCGCGCGCCTTATAGTCGTACCGATAACCGAAATGCTGCACGCGACGTTTCAACTCCGTGCTCCACGCACCCGCATCCAGTCTGTCGGTGACGGCGGCCTCCTCCTCTGGAGAAAGAAAGCCATCAAAATAGACAATGCCGGGCGGTAGAAGAGGTGGGCTTGTGACACGATCCATTTGCGGGCTGCTCTCCAACTGCCTGCAACAAACAGGGTTGGCCCATGGCTACACCGGGCCTGTCAAAAGCATATGATGGCGGTAGCCACTCATCGAAATTTGCTTGCAAATGGACAAGTCGCCAAGCACGCAATTCGTCAACAATGCTATTGAGAGAAATGGTGCCCGGAGGCGGATTTGAACCACCGACACGCGGATTTTCAATCCGCTGCTCTACCAACTGAGCTATCCGGGCACTTCAGGTCCTTGAAGAACCTCCGCTTTTGGCGGTCGGGACTGTTTTGCGCCCCGAAAGTGAGCGGGGTTATAACATCTTGTTCGGACATGGCAAGCGCCATCGCGAAGTTTTTTGACAGTTTTTTCACAGGGGCTGTGGATGGCTGGAATGTCTGCCCGGTGCAGGCCGGATTGCGGCGGAAAACCCGTTATCGACCATGTGTCGCGCCTTGCAGCATCCGGCCGCTACCCGGGTTCGGCGCCAGCCGATCCTGCCCGGCATAACGGCACCGCAGGCGGCAGCTAGGCCACTTCGCTGCGCCGTGCGGCAAGGCCAAGCGCGATGGGCACAACGGCCACCAGCGCCGCCATGACGGGCGAGGAAGCGAAGATGCGGCTGGCAAGCGAGGTTACGGCGACGGAGCGCACCACCGTCATCAGGCGGGAATTCTCGCGGTCTCTTTCATGGTGAGCCTGTGCGGGCCTGTGGCGGGAATGCTGGGCCGCCTCCAGCCGTTTGATATCGCGGCGGATCTTGTCTACCTGCTTGCGAAGCTCTTCCAATTCGGCGCGCAGCGACGGATCGACGGTATTGGCAGCACGCGTCCTTTTGACCGTGGTTTTTTCCGTCTTTGCTTCCGCGGCTGTCGCTTCAGCCTCTTCGTCCAGCTCTGCCAGATGGTCGTCGAGGTCCGTGGGCTTGTCGAAACCGTGGGATCGCAGTGGTGCTTTCATCGCTGTCTCCTGGGGCGTGCTGAATTGCGGCGGCGGGCGTCTTTGCCCGGTCTCGCCCTTTCAACGCCCCAGCTGGGCAAAGGATGCACCGAAAGCGATCAGCGCGGTATATTCGGCTCAAAAAAACAGGCCCCGGAGGGCCTGTTTACTGATCTGACCGGAAGCCTCATGCCGCCTTGGCGGCGCTGGCATAGGGATCGAAACGACCGTAGAAGCTCTCACCCTTGGCCGCCATGTCCTTCAGGAGCGGCGTCGGCTTGAAGCGCGGACCGTAGGTCTCGCTGAGCTTTTCGGCGAGTGCCACGAAGTTCTTCACACCCATGCCGTCGATGTAGGACAGCGCACCGCCGGTATAGGGCGCGAAGCCGAAACCGAGGATGGAGCCGACATCCGCCTCACGCGGATCGGTGACGATGCCTTCTTCCACCGTGCGGGCGGCTTCAAGCGCCACGGTGACGAGGAAGCGCTGTTTCAGCACCTCCATATCCACGTCCTCAGGCTTCTGCTGCGGATAAAGGTCCTTCAGGCCGGGCCAGAGGGATTTCTTGGCGGGCTTTTGTGGATAGTCGTAGAAGCCCTTGGCGTTCTTGCGGCCGAAGCGGCCCTCGCCTTCCACCAGCTTCTTCACCAGCTCCATATGGCGCGGATCGACGGCCTTTTCGCCGAGATCGGCGACGGTGGCTTTCAGGATCTTGTAGGAAAGATCGATGGCCACCTCGTCGTTCAGCGCCAGCGGGCCGACCGGCATGCCGGCGAATTTCGCGGCATTTTCGATCATGGCGGCGGGCACGCCTTCGATCAGCATATCGTAGCTTTCCGCCATGTAGCGCAGCACGCAGCGATTGACGAAGAAGCCGCGCGTATCGTTGACGACGATCGGGGTCTTCCTGATCTTCGCCACATAGTCCAGCGCGACGGCGAGCGCCTTGTCGCCGGTTTCCTTGCCGAGGATCACTTCCGTCAGCATCATCTTCTCGACCGGCGAGAAGAAGTGGATGCCGATGAAATCCGCCGGGCGCTTCGAGTTCTTCGCAAGCCCGGTGATCGGCAACGTGGAGGTGTTGGAGGCGAAGATCGCACCTTCAGGAAGCACCGCTTCCACGGCCTCGATGACGGCCTTCTTGACATCGCGGTCTTCGAAGACGGCCTCGATGACGAGATTGGCATCCGCGAGTGCGGCGTAATCGGATGTCGGGGTGACGAGGTCGAGCAGGGCCTTGCCCTCATCCTGCGTCAGCCTGCCCTTGCCGATGGCCGCCTTGACGCTTTCCTCGCAATGGCCCTTGCCCTTGTCTGCGGCTTCCTGATCGCGATCCACCAGCACGACGGGGATGCCGGCGGCAGCGGTGACATAAGCGACGGCAGCGCCCATGAAGCCCGCGCCGACAACGCCGACCTTTTTGAACTCGGTCTTCGGCTGGCCGGCCGGGCGGCGCGCGCCCTTGCCCAGTTCCTGCATGGAAATGAACAGCGAGCGGATCATGCCGAAGGCTTCCTTCGAGCGAAGGATTTCGGTGAAATAACGCTGCTCCACCTTCAATGCGGTATCGAAGGGCAATTGCAGGCCTTCATAGACGCATTTGAGGATGGCGAGTGCGGCCGGATAATTGCCGGCGCTTTCGCGGCGCAGGATGGCCGGCGCGGCAGGCCAGAGCTGGGCAGCGGCCGGCGTCCAGATGCCGCCGCCGAGGGCCTTGAAGCCCTTTTCATCCCAGGGTGCGACCGGCTTCAGGCCGTCCTTGATCATCTGCTTTGCGGTGGAGACCAGTTCACCCGGCTCCACCACCTGATGCACCAGACCCATGGCCTTGGCGCGCGCGCCGGTCAGCGACTGGCCGGTTGTCATCATCTGCAATGCCGATTGCGCATCCGTCAGGCGCGGCACGCGCTGGGTGCCGCCGGCGCCGGGGAAAATGCCGACCTTGACTTCCGGAAGGGCGATCTTGAGGTTCTTGGCACTGGAGGCGACCCGGCCGTGGCAGGCAAGCGACAATTCGAAAGCGCCGCCCATGCAGGTGCCGTTGATGGCCGAAACCCAGGGCTTGCCATTGGTCTCGATCTTGCGGAACAGGCCCGTCATGCGGCCAACCAGTTCGAACAGCTTTGCCGCCGCCTGATCCGGGTTCTTCGCCTTCTCATCATTGTAGAAGGAGAACATCGACTTGATCATCGAAAGATCGGCGCCGCCGGAAAAGGTGCTCTTGCCTGACGTGAAGACGACGCCCTTGACGGCACTGTCGGCGACGGTTGCGTCAAGAATGGCGTTCAGCTCGTCCATCACCTCAGAGGTGAAGACGTTCATGGATTTTTCCGGCATGTCCCAGGTAACGAGGGCAATGCCGTCTGCGTCCGTCTCGATGGTGAAATTGGTGTAAGTGCTCATTTGGGATTCCTCTTCCCTGAATCTTAATGGCCGCTTCGCTTTCTCCGTCATCCTCGGGCTTGACCCGAGGATCCAAGCACCGGGGATAGATCCTCGGGTCAAGCCCGAGGATGACGGAGGAACCGTTGCGGTATCAGCCGAAGCCTCTCAAACCCGCTCGATAACGGTCGCCGTGCCCATGCCAGCGCCGATGCAAAGCGTGACGAGCGCGGTGTTGAGATCGCGCCGCTCCAGCTCATCCAGCACCGTGCCGAGGATCATCGCGCCGGTTGCACCGAGCGGATGGCCCATGGCGATCGCGCCACCATTGACGTTCATCCGGTCGTGATCGATGTCGAAGGCCTGCATGTAACGCAGGACCACGGCGGCAAAGGCTTCGTTAAGCTCGAAAAGATCGATATCGGCAAGCGACATTCCGGTCTTTTTCAGGAGCTTCTCGGTCACATCCACCGGGCCGGTCAGCATCAGCGCCGGGTCGGAGCCGATATTGGCGAAAGCCTTGATGCGGGCGCGGGGCTTAATGCCCATTGCCTCGCCGCCCGCCTTCGAGCCAACCAGCACGGCGGCCGCGCCATCAACGATGCCGGACGAGTTGCCCGCGTGGTGCACGTAATTGATCCGCTCCACTTCCGGATGCGCCATGATGCCAACGGCTTCGAAACCGCCCATTTCACCCGGCATCTGGAAGGAAGGATTGAGCGAGGCCAGCGCCTGCATGTCCGTGCCGGGGCGCATATGCTCATCGCGGTCGAGGATCGTCAGGCCGTTTGAGTCCTTCACCGGAATGACCGACTTGTTGAAATAGCCCTTATCCCAGGCATGCGCCGCGCGCTTCTGGCTTTCGACGGCATAGGCGTCGACATCGTCACGGGAGAAACCATACTTGGTGGCAATGAGATCGGCCGACACGCCCTGCGGCATGAAGAAGGCCGGGAAGTTGACCGAGGGGTCCATGTACCAGGCGCCACCCGACATGCCCATGCCGACGCGTGACATGCTTTCCACGCCGCCGGCAATGACGATATCGTCAGACCCCGCCTTGACCTTGCCGGCCGCGAAGTTGATGGCATCGAGACCCGAGGCGCAGAAGCGCGAGATCTGCATGCCCGGCGCCTTGTTGGAATAACCGGCCTCGAAGGCGGCGGCCTTCGGGATCACGGCACCGGCATCCATGACAGGATCGACGCAGCCCATGATGATGTCGTCGACGGCAGAGGTGTCGAGCCCGTTGCGGTCGCGGATCGCTTCCAGCGTCTTGGCGGCAAGGCGAACGGAAGGCACCTCATGCAGGCTGCCATCCTTCTTGCCGCGTCCGCGCGGGGTGCGGACATGGTCGTAAATGTAAACGTCGGTCATTGTTTCTCTCCCTTGCACCGTATTCTCAGTGCACCAAGCTCATTTAAGCGTCCATTTTCCGCGACGATCGTCATCAGCGGCAACAAGTTGCCCCTTTTTCCTCAACTCAGTCGCCGCCCATCGCATGTCATATTGCCACGAGTAAAAAAGATCGTGCCCGCGCAGATCCTTTTCGTGATGGTCCCAAATGTACTTCGCTACGTACAGAATTGACCCTTCACCGTTACTCGCCTTAAGCGCCTCGACTACCCAATCTTTTAAGTCTGCTTTCGTAACCATCAAAAACCTTCGTTGTCAGAATGCTTCCGCAGCCAGTTCCATCATGGTGTCCGCGCCGGTTTCGATGCGGGCCTTGCGCAGCGCCGTTTCCGGCATGATGCGCTCCATGTAAAACTTCGCCGTGACAAGCTTGGTCTTGAGGTAATCCTCGTCCGAAGCGCTGCCTGCTGCAAGCGCTTCGCTGGCGGCTTTCGCCATGCGCGCCTGCATGTAGCCCAGCACCACGATGCCGAAGAGATGCATATAGTCGGTCGAGCCGGCACCGGCATTGTCGGGTTTCGCCATGGCGTTCTGCATGAACCACATGGTTGCGGCCTGCAGGTCGTTCAAGCCCTTCTTCAGGCCCTTGGTGTAAAGGGCAAGCTTTTCGTCGGCGCGGTTTTCCTCGCAGAAATCACCGATTTCCTTGAACAGCGCCATGACGGCGCGGCCGCCATTCATGCCAAGCTTGCGGCCGACCAGATCGAGCGCCTGAATGCCGTTGGCACCTTCGTAGATCATGGTGATACGCGCATCGCGGACATATTGGCTCATGCCATGTTCTTCGATGTAGCCATGGCCGCCGAAGACCTGCTGCGCCATCACCGCATGGTCGAAGCCCTTGTCGGTCAAGACACCTTTCAGGATCGGCGTGACGAGGCCGAGCAGGTCGTCCGCCGCCTGGCGTTGCTTTTCATCGGCGGCGCGATGGGCGATGTCGGATTGCAGCGCCGTCCACAGAAGGAAGGCGCGGCCAGCCTCGTTATAGGCCTTGATGGTCATCAGCGTGCGGCGGATATCCGGGTGCACGATGATCGGATCGGCCTTCCTGTCGGGGAATTTCGCACCCGAAAGCGAGCGGCCCTGAATGCGGTCACGGGCATATTCCACGGCGTTCTGATAGGCGATCTCACCGACCGAAAGCCCCTGCAGGCCGACGCCGAGGCGAGCCTCGTTCATCATCACGAACATGGCCGACAGGCCCTTGTTCTCCGCGCCCAGCAGATAACCCGTCGCGTCATCGTAGTTCATGACGCAGGTGGCGTTGCCGTGAATGCCCATCTTGTGCTCGATCGCACCGCAGGTGACGCCGTTGCGCTCGCCGAGCGTACCATCCTCCTTGACGAGGAACTTCGGCACGATGAACAGCGAAATGCCCTTGGTGCCTTCCGGCGCGCCTTCGATGCGGGCGATCACCAGATGAACGATATTGTCAGTCATGGAATGTTCGCCGGCGGAGATGAAGATTTTCTGGCCGGAAATCTTGTAGCTGCCGTCGCCCTGCGGCACCGCCTTGGTGCGCAGCAGGCCAAGATCGGTGCCGCAATGGGGTTCGGTCAGGTTCATGGTGCCGGACCATGTGCCTTCCACCATCTTCGGCAGATAGGTTTCCTTCTGCTCCTGCGTGCCGTGCACGAGGACGGCAGCGATGGCGCCCTGCGTCAGGCCGGGATACATCATCAGCGACAGGTTGGCGGACGACATATATTCGCCGATCGCCGCATGCAGCGTATAGGGCAGGCCCTGCCCGCCGAACTCCTGGGGAACGGCAAGGCCGATCCAGCCGCCCTCGCAATAGGCGTCATAAGCGGACTTGAAACCTTCAGGCACCGAAACCGAGCCGTCATCGGCGCGCTTGCAACCCTGTTGATCGCCGGAAAGGTTGAGCGGGAAAAGCCGTTCTTCGGCGAGCTTTGCAGCCTCGCCGGTAATGGCCTCGATCATGTCAGGGGTTGCATCTTCAAAGCCGGGCAGGTTGTTATACCGCTCGAGGCCAAGAACGTCGTTCAGGATAAAAAGCGTGTCTTTGACTGGGGCCTTGTAAACAGGCATTACCGATGTTCCTCCGCATCGTGGTGCCGGAGACAATCCGGCGGATATGGGATGACAATATTTGACGTGCGCGTAAACGTCAAATAAATTTCAATGGATATCGCCGATCCTCTGCTGGCAAATGGCTGCTCAACCCGGCGCGGCCTACCCCCGCGCCACAAAAGTTAAAAAATTCCAACCATAGTTAACCACTTCTTTACCACGTTTCGTGAATTCTCCGACAAGAGGTAACTGCTTCGTTCATCGGCGCATTTTCCTCCAAGGGGGCGAATACCGGCTCTGGAATTGCTGCATGTTGCAGCGACAGCATGCACAGGCAGGCAACGTCGCGACAACAACCGGGCATAGCGGGCGGAAGCGAAGCGAGCGAGAAGATGAACGGATTGCGATCGAATAACCAACAGCCAAGCGACAGGTCGTCTCTTGATGCTCTCAATCGCACCATTGAAGGCCTTGAAGCCCGTATTGAAGGGCTGATGAGTCAGAAGTTTCCGCGCGAGCCGCGCCCGAGCCCCGCGCCCGAGCCGAAAGGCGAGGCTTATGCCGCGCCCCGCGAACCACGCGCCACGGTTACCCCGCCGCAACTTGACCCCGTCAACGAAATCCGCCAGCGCCAGCGCCTTCTCGAGGCGAGCTTCCAGCGCCCGCAGGAACCCGTTGCGCGTCCGGAACGGACAATTACCCGCCCGCTTGCACCGGAATATCGGCCGAACGTTCAGAACGCGGCGACAAACCCCGCTCCGCGCGCACGTTCCATTCCGCCCTATCAGGAACCGCAGCGTAATGACGCCGCCCTGCAGGAGATCGCGCAGGCGCTCGTCAATCTTCGCCACGAGCTGAAGCACGATATTTCCGAGGGCGTGGCCCGCGAAGCGCAGGGGCTGCGCGCAGAAATCCGCAATATCCGCGCGGTGGCGGAAGATCAGCAGTTCATCGGCGATCTGCGCGACGACATCGCCCGGCTTGCGGGCAGCATCGACCAGCTTGGCAACCTCGCATCTCCTGACGCCTACGGGCTGCGCAACGAGTTCGAGGACCTGCGCCTCACCATCGACCAGCTTGCGCGCGAAGACAGCGTGCACCGGATCGAAAGCCGCTGGAACAATGTGGAAGACACGTTGCGCGGTTTTGATACGAACTCATTGCAGGATGAGATCGTGTCGCTCGCCTATCGTCTCGATGACATCAAGACCCAGCTTGGCGGCATGAGTAACAATCCGGCCGTGCGTGTCCTCGAGGAAAAGCTGATTGCGATTGCCAGCGCCGTGGAGCAGCTCGGTAAGCATATGCAGCCCAATGAGGCCGCCTTTACCGAACAGTTTTCCGGTCTCGACCAGCGGCTGGACGAAATCAGCCGTGCCATTGCGGCGACCAATACCCGCTCCAACACGCAGGCGACGGACAATGCGCTGGCGCAGCGGCTGGAAACCCGTCTGAACGGCCTTGCCGAACAGCTCGGCGACATCAACCGCCTTGCCGCCGCCAAACCCGAGCCGGCGATGGACCTGACTGCCCGCCTTGAAGCGCTGTCCGGCAAGATCGACGAACTCAGCACCGCCCGCGACGCCGCCCAGCTGCATGAGCGGCTGGACCAGCTTTCGCTGCTTCTGGAGCGGTCGCAGCGCCCCTCGCAGCAGGCGGAACTGACATCCTTCCTCAGCGACATTTCCCGCAAGATCGATGCGCTGGATCATGGCGCCGTCAATGACGGTCTGGCAGAACGGCTCGATACGCTGTCGCGCCGCATTGAAGATCTAGATTATCGCTACAGCCAGCCGCAGCCGGTATCGGGCCTCAGCGAAAGCGCCTTTTCGCGCCTGGAAGAGCGGCTCGGCAATATCGCGGCGCGTCTCGACGAGACCGCCCATGCCGCCCCCGCCGATAACGGCGCGCTCACGAGCCTCGAAAACCAGATCGCCCATCTTTCGACGCTGATCAGCCAGCCGATGCAGATGCAGGCGGCAGGCATGTCCCCGGAACTCGATGCCCGCATGGCGGCGATCGAGGACTATATGGCGTCTAACGATGAATATATCATCGAAGCTGCACGGCAGGCTGCCGAAGCGGTTCTGGACGCCTATACGCGCAACAATCTCTCGGCGGGCGCAAACCTCGCCGACATGACGATGCTGACCGATCTCGCAACCGATCTGCGCAGCCTCGAAGCCTTGAGCCGCAATACCGAAGAGCGCACGCATCGCACTTTTGAGGCGCTGCATGAGACGCTGGTGCAGATTGCCGGCCGTCTCGACAGCCTGGACAACGCTCCCGCCTACCGCGAAGAGGCCGCGCCCCGCAGGGTCGCGCAGCCTATGGTCACGCCCGCCCGCGAAGAAGTGGCGATGCCAGCCGCCATCTTCCCGGAAGAAGGTTATATCGCTGAAGAACAGGCCATTCTCGACGCCGATGAAAACGAAGCGGATGCGATGGCCGTTGTGCCGCCTGCTGCCGCAAGGCCCGCCAAGGCGGAAAGGAAGAGCCTGCTTGCCGGCCTGACGAAACGGTTCAAGACCGGCACGGCAAAGACCGTCAAAACCGCTGAAGAGCCGGTCTCGGCCTCCTCTGCCCGCACGCAGGTGGAGCCGGCTCCGTCGCTCGACCCTATCGACGTTCTGCCCGCGGGCCAGGAAAACGAACTTCTGGAGCCGGGCTCGGGCGCACCTGACATCAAGAAGATACTGGAACGCGTGCGCGCCAGCCAGGTGGCTGCCAGCGGCAAGGCCGTAGATGCTGAAGGACGGACGGATTTCATTGCCGCCGCCCGCCGCGCAGCACAGGCTGCGGCCATGGAAACATCGCCGGAGAAGCTCGAAACCGGCAAGAAGAGCCGTAAGGCCGACGCCTCGGCGCTGTCGCGCTATCGTCGCCCGCTGCTGCTTGGTATCGGCGCCATTCTTCTCGCCATGATGGCCATGCCGCTCGTCAAGACGCTGATCGGCGGCGCGGAAGCCCCGGCACCTGTTATCGAGCAGAAGATCGACAATGCACCGGTCTCGGCACTTCCCGAAACCGGCGACAAGGCCGTGACCATCCCCTCCGATCTCGCCATCGATCCCGAGCAGGCGGCATCGGCCGACAGCATCGAGAATAACGCGCCGGCGCAGAACAGCATCGATACCCGCACCATTGGCGGCGCACCGCTCGCAGACGAGCCGCCGGTTGCCGATGCGCCGGTGGTGGATCCGACAACGCCAGACACAGTCGCAAAGAGCGAACCGCAGGCTCCGACGCAAACTGTCACCACCGTTGTTCCACCGCAGGACGCAATCGCGGTTCCCGCCGGCATCGAGCCCGCATCACTGGCCGAAGCGGCCGCCAAGGGCGAAACGCAGGCGCTGTTTGAGATCGCCGCACGTTATACCGAAGGTCGTGGCGTTACCGCCGACCGTGCGGAAGCGGCGAAATGGTACAAGCTTGCGGCGGATCGTGGTCTGGCGCCTGCGCAATACCGTCTTGCCAATCTTTACGAGAAGGCGAACGGTGTGGAGCGCAACCTTTCCGAGGCCAAGCGCTACTACACGCTGGCCGCTGAACAGGGCAATGCCGGCGCCATGCACAATCTCGCGGTCCTGCTCGCGTCCGACGCGGCCGGCCAGCCGGATTTCACCGCTGCGGCGCAATGGTTCATCAAGGCTTCGGAACTCGGTGTGCGTGACAGCCAGTTCAACCTCGCCATTCTCTATGCCCGCGGCAGCGGCGTGAAGCAGGATATCGAGGAGTCCTACAAGTGGTTCGCGATTGCCGCCAAGGATGGCGACGCGGACGCCGCCCAGAAGCGTGACGAAGTTGCCGGAGCCATGAACCCGCAGCAGCTTCAGAGCGCCAAGGCCAAGGTGGACGCATGGAAGGTCAAGCCGCTTTCGGAAGACACCAACAGCGTCAACCCGCCTGAAGAATGGGCTGGCAAGGAAGGTGTGAAGACCGCCTCCGTGGACATGGAGAAGGCGATCCGCAACATTCAGGCGATCTTGAACAAGAACGGTTTCGATGCCGGCCAGCCGGATGGCAAGCTCGGCAAGAACACTGTCACCGCCATCAAGGATTTCCAGAAATCCGTCGGCCAGGCACCTGACGGGCGTATCACCAACGAACTGGTGACTGCGCTGCTTGCCCGCAACAAGTAAGCCTTTCGGAACCGGTGAAGCGGCCCCCTTGGCCGCTTTCGCACCACTCGGCGCAGGAATGTGGCTGGCCATCGACACACAGCCGCTATCTTTCCAAATTATCAACGTATTTACCGTTGAATGTTGACAGGTCAGGCCCTCGCGGGCATGACGGATGAAGGCTGGGCCATGCCCGGTCTTTTCAGACAGAAAGTGTAAATCGCGGCGCGGCCCCCTCACCCGGACAAGCCCTGCCGCCCGGAACCATTTGCCCGAGGTCCGAGCCGTGACTGTCTATCTGCCGATCGCAGAACTGTCGGTGAACATTTTCATCATTCTCGGCATGGGCGCGGCCGTCGGTTTTCTTTCCGGAATGTTCGGCGTGGGCGGTGGCTTTCTGATCACCCCGCTGTTGATTTTCTACAATATCCCGCCAGTAGTGGCCGTGGCGACGGGTGCTAACCAGGTGGTTGCCTCTTCGGTCTCCGGCTCGATCACTCATTTCCGGCGCGGCACGCTGGATATCAAGCTCGGCAGTGTGCTGCTTGTTGGCGGCCTGGTCGGGGCGACGGTCGGTGTGTGGATATTCTCCTTCCTGCGCAGCATCGGCCAGCTCGATCTCATCGTTTCGCTGCTCTATGTCATCCTGCTCGGCACCGTTGGCGGGCTGATGCTGAAGGAGAGCATTTCAGCGCTGCGCCGCGCCGCCCGCAACGAAACCGTGACGCTGCGCCGGCCGGGCCATCACAACTGGGTGCACCGTCTGCCGCTGAAGATGCGGTTCAAGAAATCGAAGATCTATCTCAGCATCATTCCGATCGTCACCCTTGGTTTCGGCATCGGTATCCTCACCTCGATCATGGGTGTCGGCGGCGGTTTCATCATGGTGCCGGCGATGATCTATCTTCTGCGCATCCCGACCAATGTCGTCGTCGGTACATCGCTGTTCCAGATCATTTTCGTGACCGCCTACACGACCATCGTTCAGGCGGCGACCAACTATTCCGTCGATGTGGTGCTGGCCTTCATCCTAATGGTGGCGGGCGTCATCGGCGCGCAATATGGCGTGCGCGTCGGGCAGAAACTGCGCGGCGAACAGTTGCGCGCGCTTCTCGCCCTTCTTGTCCTCGCGGTCGCCCTTCGCCTTGCGGTCTCGCTGGTGGTGCGTCCGGAAGACCTGTTTTCGGTTGCCGTGGGAGGGCTGGGCTATTGACCTCTCGCCTGCTCATCGCCGCCCTTCTGATCTTACCCTGCCTTGCCTTTGGGAGTATGGCCTCCGCACAGACGCCGCCGCTTGCCCTGCCTCCCGGTACGCAGCAGCGGTCATTGCTGGAAAATATCGAGATCGGCGCATCGACGACGGAAATTCCCATCGCCTCCGATTTTCGCGGTGCGGATTTCACCCTCTTCGGCGCGCTGAACAATACCGACCAGCTGCTGCTGGCGATCGGCCAGTATGACATTGTCGTCACGCTCGAAGGGCCGACCGACTATATGACCGTGCGCAAGAAGCAGCGTGTTGCGGGCATCTGGATCAATACCAGTGCGATCACCTTCACGCCGCTGCCGGAATCCTATTCCATGGCCAGCACGCGTGACATAACGGATATCGCCTCGCCGGGCACCTTGCGGGCCATGGGGCTGGGCGTCGATCATCTGTCGCTCAAAAGCGCGGTGTTTTCCGGCGTACCCGATAATGTCTTCGATTTTCAGGAGGCCTATCGGCGCCTGAAGCTTTCCAGCGGCATCTATCGCAATGACACGACCGGGGTGAGACTTGAGCGCACCGGTCTGTTCTGGGCGACGCTTCGCCTGCCCGCCAACGTGCCGAACGGCGTGCACACGGCCCGAGCCTATCTGTTCAAGAGCGGCAAATTCATCGCCCAGCGCGAGCTGAAACTGCGTGTCGTCAAGACGGGCATGGAACAGGCCATCACCGATGCCGCGCATCAGACGCCGCTTGCCTACGGCGCGCTCTGCGTTCTGCTGGCCGTCGTGACCGGCTGGGGTGCCAGCATCATCTTCCGCAAGGACTGACCGCTTTTTCATCGCGAAAAAGAGAGCGTTTGCCGCCCACAGCGGCAAAGATAGCATTCGCTTCCTTTAACGGTTTGCGGTAAAATTCAAGACGTTACAACCTCGCACCCAGACAGTGGCGGCCAGCGCGGTTGTGACCGGGATGAAAAGGAGAAATGTCATGTTCAAGCACATTCTCATTCCCACCGATGGCTCGCCGCTGGCGCAGATCGCAATCGACCAAGGGTTCGCTCTCGCCAGGGAGGCAGGCGCAAAGGTGACCGTCGTGACGGTATCGGAACCCTTTCACGTGATTGCGAGCGACGTCGAAGACATTGCCGCCATTGCCGAAGAAGAATTCCACCGTTGCGAGGAGGCGGAGCATCTTCTCAGGGACACCCAGGCGCATGCGGCGTCGATGGGGCTGGATTGCGAGGCGCTGCTGGCGCGGGCGGGACGGCCGGACGAGGCGATCATCGAAATTGCCGACAGGACCGGCTGTGACCTCATCGCCATGGCCTCGCACCGGCGCAGGAGCTTCCTCGAGATGCTGCTCGGCAGCGTCACGGCCAAGGTGCTGAAGAATTCGAAGATACCGGTGCTGGTTTACCGGCAATAGAGCATTTCCGTCAAAAGTGCGTAGCGGCTTTACGTCCGGACAATGCGTAAAGACAAAGAGATAACGGCGCTGATACGCTCAGCCGAGCAGATTTGAGAACCGCACCGAATAGATGCGGTCCCGTCCCATCAGATGCGCGACGAGCGCCGCATGATCGAACAGGCCACGCATGGCCTTGTGGCGCAAATCCAGCCCGCCACTCATCACCCCGAAAGCCGGCATCAACAGACGAGCGCCATCCGTGGCGAAGCAGGGCCGCCGGACCGTCTTTTCGCGACGGCGAACCGTGGCGGAGGGATGCAGATGCCCGGCGATTTCGCCGGCGGCATCACCCAGCTTCGGCTCGTGGCGGAAGGTGAGATTGCCGTAAAACATCTCGTCCACCGAAGAGCCCGGCAGATCGACCGTGCCATCAGGATCGTGGTTGCCGTTGATCCATATCCATTCGCGGCCATGCGCCATCTCGCGGATGAGTTCGCGCAACATGGGCGACAGATGCTCTGACCCGACGCGGTCGTGGAAATTGTCGCCGAGGCTGACGACGATCTTCGGATCGTAGCGTCTGACGAGGGAGGACAGGATTTTTAGAGTGGCGATGGTGTCATAGGGCGGCAGCATGTGCCCGCGCCGGGCGAAGGCGGCACCCTTTTCCAGATGCAGGTCGGAGACGACGAGCAGCGACAGGTCCGGCAGGTAAAGCCCGCCCAAAGGATCGCACCAGGCGGCGACACCATTCACGGCGGTTTCGCTGCCAAGGCATTCGAAGCCGTTCGAAAATCGGTCGCTCAGTGTCAGCCGGCTCAACACTTACCTTCGTTCCCTTATTCCAGTCCGCCGTTTCAGGACATGGCCTCGGCGATCAATTCGTCGGCGGCCTCGGCCAGCACATCGTCCATCGCCTCGCCCGCCACCGTCTCGCGACCGATTTCCAGCATGACCGGAACGGCAAGCGGCGAGACATGCTCCAGCGCGCGGTGGGTGGTGTGCCCCTTGATTCGCTTCAGCATATCGCCAAGACGGCCAATATCCAAAAGCCCCGCCGCCGCATCGCGCCGTGTCGCTTCCAGCAGGATATGGTCCGGCTCATGGCTGCGAAGAACGTCATAAATAAGATCGGCGGAGACCGTGACCTGCCGGCCGGTCTTTTCCTTGCCGGGATGGCGGCGCTCGATAAGGCCGGAAATGACGGCGCAATTGCGGAAAGTGCGCTTCAGCATGAAGGATTCATCCAGCCACGCCTCCAGATCATCGCCCAGCATATCCTCATCAAGAAGGTCTGCCAGCGACAGGCGGCGGGATTTCAGCCGCCTGCCGATATCTTCCATGGCCCAGATGGCGAGCGAATAATCGGTGGCGACGAAACCCATGGGTTTTGCGCCGGCCCGTTCCAGCCGCCGCGTCAGAAGCATGCCGAGCGTCTGGTGCGCCAGCCGTCCCTCGAAGGGATACATGACCATGAAGAAGCGTTTGCGAAAGGGGAACGTCTCGACCAGCAACTCGTCGCGCTTCGGAATGATCGATTTTTCCTTCTGGATCGCCAGCCAGTCGCGCACCTGATCCGGAAGCGCGTGCCAGCGGGCGGGATCGGCAAGCATGGAGCGCACCTGATCCGCGAGGTAGGTGGAAAGCGGAAACTTGCCGCCGGCATAGGAGGGAATTTTCGGATCCATGGAGAAGGCCTGCGACACCAGACATTCGCTCTCCCTGATACCCTCGAAGCGCAGCACCTTGCCGGCAAACAGGAATGTATCGCCCTGCGCCAGCTGTTCGAGGAAATATTCCTCGACCTTACCGAGTGACATGCCGCCGCGGCCGACCGTGCCCCTGGCATTGCGCTTGACCATGCGGACATTCAGTTCCGCCGCCTCGACGATGGTGCCGAGGTTCAGGCGATATTGCTGCGCAACCGCAGGATTGGAGACGCGCCAGCGGCCATCCTTCATCTGGCGGATACGGGCGTAGCGCTCATAGGTGCGCAGCGCATAACCGCCTGTCGCGGTAAAATCCACCACCCGGTCGAAGGTGGCGCGCGGCAAATCCGCATAGGGCGAAGCGCTCGTTACTTCACGATAGAGCTCGTCGGCATCGAAAGGTTCGGCGCAAGCCATGCCGAGCACATGCTGGGCGAGAACATCGAGCGCGCCTTCGGCGATCGGCGGCGTATCCTGTGCGCCGATGTAGTTTGCATCAAGTGCTGCCCGGCACTCCATCACCTCGAAACGGTTGGCGGGAACGAGTATCGCCTTTGACGGCTCGTCCATGCGGTGATTGGCACGGCCGATGCGCTGGGCAAGGCGGCTCGCCCCCTTGGGCGCGCCGACATGCACGACGAGATCAACATCGCCCCAGTCTATGCCGAGATCGAGCGTGGAAGTGGCGACGACGGCGCGCAACTTGTTTTCCGCCATGGCCGCTTCCACCCTGCGGCGCTGGCCGGCATCCAGCGAGCCGTGATGCAGCGCGATCGGCAGATTGTCGTCATTGATGGTCCAGAGTTCCTGGAAAATCCTCTCCGCCTGCGAGCGGGTGTTGACGAAGATCAGCGTTGTCTGGTGCTCTTTCAGCGCCGGATACAAATCCTTCATGGCATAGCTTGCCGAATGGCCCGACCACGGGATGCGCTCTTCCGTCTGTAGAATGGCGATATCCGGTTTTGCCCCGCCTTCGACCGTGATGAGACCGGCAGGCGGTTCGCCTTGCCCCTGCGGTGCGAGGTAACGGCGCAGATCCATCGGCTCCGCCACGGTGGCGGAAAGGCCGATAAAGCGCACATGCGGAGCGTGCCTGCGCACCCGGGCGAGTGCCAGCGACAGCAAATGGCCGCGCTTGGAAGTGACGAGTGAATGCAGCTCGTCCAGCACCACATATTTCAGGTCGCGGAAAAACCGTTCAGCCTCTTTGTTGGCAAGCAGCAGCGACACCTGCTCGGGCGTGGTCAGCAGAATATCGGGCGGCTTGACCTTCTGGCGCTGACGTTTGGCCTGCGGCGTGTCACCCGTGCGCGTTTCGATGGAAATCGGAAGGCCCATTTCGAAGACTGGCTTGGTGAGGTTGCGCTCGATATCCACCGCCAGCGCCTTCAGCGGCGAGATATAAAGCGTGTGCACGCCGACGAAACCGGAGCCCGCCGGCACCTTGCCGCGTTCCGCCAGATCGGTGAGCGAGGCCATGAAGCCGCCCAGCGTCTTGCCGGCACCTGTCGGCGCAATCAGCAACATGTTTTCACCGCCCCGCGCCCGCGCCATCAACTCCGATTGATGCGCGCGCGGAGACCACCCTTTTTCAGCAAACCATTTCTGGAATGGAAGGGGCAAGGTGCCGACATGCGTGCCGGAAGTGGGAGACTCGGTGTGTTTCACGCCTTCAAGGTAGTGAAAAAGCTGCAAAAAAGAAGGGCGGAACATGGCCGCTTGACAGGAAACCATAATCATGGATAAATAATATCCACGATACTGAGGCAACAGGACATGGGAAAGACCGATGAAACTCGGCGACGGCGTAGAACAGGCCATTCACAGCGTAGGCATGCTGGCGGGACTTTCCGAAGGCGGCGTGCTGTCCGCAGCGGCGCTGGCGGAATTTCACGGCGTTTCCACGAGCTATCTCCTGAAGCACCTGCAATCACTGTCCAGCGCGGGAATTGTCGCCACCGTACCGGGTCCGAAAGGCGGTTACCGTCTGGCCCGGGCAACCGACAAGATCACGCTGCTCGATATCGTGCTGGCTGTCGAAGGACCGCAGCCAGCCTTTCGCTGTGCGGAAATCCGCCAGCGGGGGCCGAACCCCTTGCCGGGACGATATTTCACCAAGCCTTGCGGCATCAATGCCGCGATGCTGAAAGCGGAGAAGGTCTACCGCGCGGAACTTGCCAAAACCAGCATCGCCGACATTCTGGGTGACCTTGCCGCCAATGACGATGGCGGGATTGCCGCGCGCGGCTGCGCCTTTCTGGAGTTGAACGAGCGCAAGACGATGACGCGCTGAGACCCGAAAAGACAGAACCACCGACAGACCTGCCAAGCCAATACCGGTGAGCCTGACAGCTTTCCGGACCGATACTGCATGCCCTCAAATAGACCCCAATCACTGGAGAGACCGATGAAAACCCGTATCAACTATGCCAAAGCATCCCCCGAAGCCTTCAAGGCCGTGATGGCGCTGGAAAACTACGTCCAGAGCAGCGGCCTTGAGCGCCGCTTCGTTCACCTCATCAAGCTGCGTGCCTCGATCATCAACGGCTGCGCCTTCTGTGTGGACATGCATGTCAAGGAAAGCCGCCATGACGGTCTTGCCGAACAATGGATCAACCTGATGAGCGTCTGGCGGGAATCGACCGTTTATACCGAACAGGAGCGGGCGCTGCTCGGCTGGGTGGATGCGGTGACCAGGATTGCCGAAACCGGTGCGCCGGATGATGCCTTCGAAACGCTGAAGGCGCATTTCTCCGATGAGGATATCGTGAAGATCACGGTTGCCATCGGCGCCATCAATACATGGAACCGCATCGCCGTGGGTTTTCGCTCGCAGCACCCGGTGGATGCGGCAGCCAAGGCGGCCTGAATTATTCAATCGAAATCGGGCGACCGCTACATGGCGATGTAGCGGTCGTTTCTGTGATTGACGGCAAGGGTGAGGTTCATGACCAACGCGCCGAGGATGGAGCAGAGGATGACAAAAGGCGTCGCGACGAAGAAGGAGCAGGCCAGCACCATGCCATCAAAGGCGAGCTGCACGAGGCCGGCACGCCAGCCGAAACGGTCCTGCAGATAAAGCGCCAATATGCCGAAACCGCCGAGGCTGGTGCGGTGGCGAAACAGAGCCAGCATGCCGGCGGCGACCGTCAATCCGCCGAAAAGTGCAGCTGCAATCGGATTGATGATCTCAAAAGCGAAAAAGCCGGGCATATATTCGGAAAGCAGTGCCGTCATGGCGATGGCGCAGAATGTCTTGATGGTGAAGGCGAGGCCGAGGCGACGGAAGGCGAGATAATAAAACGGCAAATTGGCGAGAAAAAACACCGCGCCGAAGCTGAAGCCACTGGCATAATGCGCCAGAAACGCGAGACCCACCACACCGCCGGTGAGAAGACCCGCAGCGGAAAACAGCGTGACGCCGAGCGAAATCAGCATGCTGCCCGCCAGAATGGCCTGCGCATCTTCCAGCAGCGAATGGCGATCGGGCGCCGACGTCCAAAGGTTCAATCGCCTGCGCGCACTGGTATCGTCCATGCATTTTCCCCTGACTTGCCCGATCTGGCCCAGCTATTGCGCCCAAGCCCGACGAATTTCAAGCGTTCAGCTTAACGCACGACGATGTATCTGTCCGAGCGGTGATTGATGGCGAGGAATATGTTGAGAACGAAAGCGCCGACAATCGAATAGACCACGGTGGCCGGATCGATGACGAGAAAAGCGCAGAGCATGACAAAGGCATCGAAAGCCAGCTGGATAAGACCGGCGCGGATGCCGAAGCGGTCCTGAATATAGATGGCCAGAATGCCGATACCGCCGAGGCTGGCGCGATGGCGATAAAGCGCCAGCAGCCCATAGCCCAGAAGCAGACCGCCAAGCAGCGCCGCCCAAAGCGGATTGATGCTGTCGATGACCATCCAGCGCGCCTCCACTTCCGTCAGCACCGAAACAAGGCCGATGGCGATGAAGGTCTTGAACGAAAAGGCGAGACCGAGGCGGCGGAAGGACAGGTAATAAAAGGGCAGGTTGACGAGGAAGAACAGGAGGCCGAAGCTGACGCCGAAGGCATAGTGGATGAGAAAGGCGACGCCGGCGGTGCCGCCGGTCAACAGCCCGACCTTGTTCAGGAGATAAAAGCCAAGCGCCGAGACGATGGCACCGGTAACAATGCCTTGCACGTCTTCCACCGGCGCATGTCTGGCCGGATCTGAACTCCACATGCCGTAAACGCTTCTCGTTCTGCTCACGCTTTTTCCCTCAGGTTTCCGGCATATTTTGCACTGCAAAAAATACCGGATCAAGATGGATATGTAAGCAACGCTGACCTATCGTGAAAAAGGCAAGAAACGGAATGTTCAGCCTCTGGCGCGTGCAAGAAAGAGAATGCCGGAAAGGGGTTTTCCGGCATCCTTGCGAATGGTGGTTTTGCGGATTTCGATGAGGGAAAAGCCCGTCCGCTCAAGAAGGTCGGTCACGTAGCTTTTGGAATGGGCGTAACGAAGGGATTCCCGCAGGACGAACCCTTGCTCATCTCCCGCATCCTCCACCGAAAAGGCAAAAAAGCCTGATGGCTTGAGCAGGGCGGAAACGAGCGGCATGACGGTTTCAAGACTGCCGAGATACATCATCACGTCGGCAGCGGCGACGAGATCGGCGCGATGTTGCGCAAGTGCCGGGGCGAACAGTCCCGAGGTCTCTTCGTCCAATGAAAGATCGGCCTGGTCGAGATGATCGTAAAGACCCTTTTCCTCGGCCTTGGCCAGCATGTTCTGCGAAATATCGAACCCCTCCAGCCGTTTTGCGAGGGAGCGGATTTCGACGCCAAGGAGACCGGTGCCGCAGCCGATATCGACAATGGTGTCGAAGATACCGCCTTTCGCTTGCCTGTCGATCAGTTCCGCCAGTTTTTGCGGCACGCTGTAATCCAGCTTCTCAACAAGCGAGGCTTCGAAGCGGTCGGCATAATCGTCAAACAGCCCTTCCACATAACGGCTCGGCGGCTGCTCGGGTGTTTCCGCGGCGCCGAGAACCGCAAGTTTCAGTTCGGCTGCAAACAGCCCTTCCCTATCCAGCTCGGCGACTTTCTCATAAGCCGCCACCGCTTTTGCGGTCTCGCCCGCCTTTTCGAGATATTCTCCGAAGCGAAACCATCCCGCCGTCCACCGTGGCGCAAGTTCAAGCGCCTGTTCCATAAGTTCGGCGGCGGCGGGATAATCACCGCCTTCCGCCAACATGCGGGCATAGTCCGCCCGGCGGTCGGCAATGACGTCACCGGAAGAAAACTGGTTTGGGGCCATCAATGATTCCTGAGAAGATGCCGGCTGTCATTTATCAAGCCATAAAAAAACTCAAGTCCTATTTCATGGCACCCGCGTGGAATTGACTGATATGGCGCGATATAATGCGTGAAAACTTGCATCGAAGCGGTCCGTTTCATATGTCAGGACAAAACAGGAGACTTGCTGATGGCCGGTGAGGTCAACAAAATGCTGGGTGATACGGTGGCCCGCACCGTGGTGAAGCTGCTGGTGGTTTCGCTGCTCGTCGGTTTTCTGATGGCGATCTTCGGATTGACGCCGTGGAACATCATCTATAGCGCGCGCGATTTCGTCGTCGACCTGTGGCGCAGCGGTTTCCATGCGCTGGGCGCAATCGGCGACTATCTGATCCTCGGGGCCACGATCGTCATTCCCGTTTTCATCATCCTGCGCCTTCTGAGCTATCGCCGCTGACATGACCAATACATCATCACTTCAGACGCTTTCCCGGCGCGGCTTCGTGCTGATTTCCGCCGGCTCCGTTCTTTCCGCCTGCGTTTCCATGCCCACCAACAAGGGAATGCCATCAGGCACCCGCGACGAGACGGCGGCCGCGCTGCCGATGGTCAACGATCTGCGCCGCTCGAAGGGGCTTTCGCCCCTTGCCATCAATGGCGCGGCAAGCGGCGCTGCCGCTTATCAAGCCGGCCGCATGGTCAAGGCGCAGAAGATGGCGCATCTGATCGGCCTCACCGACAGCTTCCTCATCCGCATGAAGGACGGCAAGGTTCCGCTTCCGGCGGCGGAAAACGTGGCCGCCGGGCAGGACAGCGTCGAGCGTGTGGTCAAGGCCTGGATCGGCTCGCAACATCACCTCGAAAACATGCTCGGGCCCTATAACGGCCTTGGCGTTGCGGTGGCCTATGACGCCGCCAGCCGCAACCGGCCCTATTGGGCGATGGTGCTCTGCGCCTGATCAGATGACGGAAGCGGGGTTCGCGGGCAAGCGCGTCGCCGCGCCCCTACCCCGCTCCAGAATCAGCCGAGCTTGCGGTCAGCCCAGCGGTCTACCGTGCTGTCGCGCAGGTCACGAATAGACTGCACACCCTCACGGGCGACCAGCTGCGACAGGCCCTTGACGATGGTGGATGGCAGGCCGGGGCCTTCATAGACCATGCAGGAATAGAGCTGCACCAGATCGGCCCCTGCCCTTACCTTTTCCAGCGCGGTTTCCGCAGACGAGACGCCGCCGACACCGATGATCGGCAGGTTGCCGCCGACGCGGCGGCGCATCTTGGCGAGAACCGTGGTCGAGAGCTCGAACAACGGCTTGCCGGACAAGCCGCCGGTCTCGCCTTTGTGCGGGCCGGGCCGCAGGCCTTCGCGTGAGAGCGTGGTGTTGGAGACGATCAAGCCATCGAGATCATGGGCGAGCGCTTCTTCTGCAACGTCATCCATTCCCTCCTCGGTCAGATCGGGTGCGATCTTGAGAAAGACAGGAATGCGTTTGCCAAAGCGCTCAGTCTGCGCCTTGCGGCGCTCCAGCACCGCAACGAGAAGTGCGGCAAGGCTTTCACGCGCCTGCAGGTCGCGCAGGCCGGGCGTATTGGGCGACGAAATATTGACCGTGAAATAGGATGCGACCGAATAAAACGCCTCTATGCCCTGCACATAATCGGCGATGCGGTCTTCGCTATCCTTGTTCGCGCCGATATTGACGCCAACGATGCCGCGCAAGCTCGCTTGCTTCAGGCGCTCCAGCGCCGCGGCATGGCCTTCATTGTTGAAACCGAGGCGGTTGATGACGCCTTCATCCTCGACAAGACGGAAGATACGGGGTTTCGGATTGCCGGATTGCGCTTTCGGCGTGACAGTGCCGATTTCCGTGAAGCCGAAACCGAGCCGCAGAAGCGGTCCCGGCACTTCGGCGTTCTTGTCATAACCTGCCGCCATGCCGAGCGGATTGGGAAAAACGAGACCGGCAACCGTCTGTTGCAGGCGCGGATCATGCGGCACCATGCAGGTGGGCAGAAAGCCGCTTTTCAGCGCGGCGATCGACAGTCCATGCGCCTTTTCCGGATCGACCAGAAACAGGCCCTTGCGGCCGATCGAGGAAAATAATCCGCTCATCATAAAATCTCCGGAAACTGGTGCTGGCCATCATGATCGAGTGAGAGCGGCGTTTCCCAAAGCACGGCACTCAGGGGAAGCGGGGCATAGAGGTGCGGGAAAAGATCACCGCCTCTGGAGGGTTCATAGACCAGCTTGTCGCCCAGCGCTGCACCGTCGACTGCAATCAGAAGCAGATCGACCTGGCCGGAAAAATGCCGCGCGGCGGTTTCGGCCACCTGTTTCGCCGTCGAAAAATGAATAAAGCCGTCCGTCAGGTCGATAGCCGCACCTTCGAACACGCCTTTTGCCCTGGCTGCACTCCACAACGTCTCCGGAACGATTTTATAGATGATCGCGGGCGTTTCATGCATAGGGCTCTCCAAGGCTTTCCACTCAGCGGGATTTGCCGCAAAGCTCGAAGATTGTCCACAGTTTCCACGGCATTTTTATTGCGGAGAGCTTCAAAGGCCACCTCTCCACAAGCTTTTTCTTGTAATGCGCAAGCGATTGGCGCAACCTTGAGCGGAGGAGCCGGGTGCGTTTCGACCGCCGGCAAGGGAGTGCACCAGTACCCGCGAAAGAACCGCATAACGCCCTTGGGAGGGGGCCAGAATGTCGGAACTTGTCATTATTATTGCAGATGATCACCCGCTTTTTCGCGGCGCCCTCAAACAGGCCGTATCCGGTCTTGACGGGCAGCAGACCATTGTGGAAGCGGGAGATTTCGAAGCCGCCCGAAGTGCTGCAACGGCACGCAACGACGCCGATCTGATGCTTCTCGATCTTGCCATGCCGGGAGTTAGCGGATTTTCCGGCCTGATGGCGCTCAGGGCAGAATTTTCCAGCCTGCCGATCGTCATCGTTTCGGCAACGGACGATGCCACCACCATCCGCCGATCCATCGAGCTTGGCGCTTCCGGTTTCATTTCCAAATCCTCCGGTATCGATGATATCCGCGATGGTATCCGCGCGGTGCTGGAAGGCGATGTCTGGATACCGGCGGGTCATCAAGGCGAAAAGGAACAGGATTCGGACGTCGCCGATCTCATCGGTCGACTCAGAACGCTAACGCCGCAGCAGAGCCGGGTTCTCGGCATGCTTGCCGAAGGGTTGCTGAACAAGCAGATCGCCTATGAGCTGAATGTTTCGGAAGCCACGATCAAGGCACATGTCTCAGCGATCCTCTTAAAGCTCAAGGTAGACAGCCGCACGCAGGCCGTCATCCAGCTCGCCAAGATAAATACGTCGGCCATGGTGGCATGAAATAAGGATTTTATTCCTTTCCTTTCTTTACTCCAGGCTGGATATAGTCTAGATTCCGATGGGTAAACGACAGGAGCTTTTCCGCCACCGGCTCCATCTGCGGGCTTTCTATCATGCTTTCACACGAGACGATCTGGAGCGCCATCGATACGCTAGCCAAGCGCCATGAGCTGACACCATCAGCACTGGCAAAACGTGCCGGTCTCGATCCCACCTCGTTCAACAAGTCGAAGCGTTTCGGCCCGGACGGACGCAAACGCTGGCCCTCGACGGAATCCGTATCAAAAGTGCTGGAGGCAACGGGGGCGAGTGTCGATCAGTTTTTCGGCTACGCTTTCGGCAAGGCGCAGACCATGCAGCCTTCCGGTGCCGACAACGCCATTCCGCTTCTCGGTTTTGCGCAGGCCGGTTCCGGCGGTTTTTTCGATGATGGCGGTTTTCCGGCGGGTCAGGGTTGGGATGTGGTGGAATTCCCTTCTTCTCCCGAACGCAAACAGGGCGTCTACGCACTGGAAGTGCAGGGCGAAAGCATGATGCCGCTTTACCGCGACGGCGATATCCTCATCGTGGAACCGGGCGCGCAGGTACGGCGCGGTGACCGTGTGGTGCTGAAAAGTCGCGACGGTGAAGTGATGGCCAAGGTGCTGGCGCGGCAAAGCCCCAAGAACATCGAGCTTCTGTCGTTGAACCCCGAACATCCCAACCGCAGCTTCGACATGGCCGATGTGGAATGGATCGCCCGCATCATCTGGGCCAGCCAGTAAGCGCGCGGGTAAAGAGCCGCTGACGCTATACCCAACGCAATATATGTTCAGAGACCAAGCGCATTTGCGGCGGCATCCACCGTCATGACTTTCGCCCCTCCGGACGTCGCCCGGCGAACGAGGCTCTGAAGCCTCTCTTCCGGGCAACCGTAAAAGCTTGGCGTGGTCGAAACATCATGGGTGAAAATGATGAGCCAGCCGCCATTTTGCAAAACATCCTCCAGCCAGCGGTCAGCGGTATCGAGATAATTTTGATCCGACCGTAATTCGACGGCGGCAAGATTATGCGGATCGACGCTGCCGCGGTTGATGCCGGGCATAATGCCGCGGGTGGTTCTGAACCGCCGCCGCAACAGGGGCTGCATGATTGGCGAGGCCATGCCGAAAGGAACGGAGAAATTCTGCCTGTGCCGTTTCTCGTCGAACGATCCGAGCACGCGGTCATTGCGGTCGAAATCTTCTTCAAGCCCGCGCCGTGAAAAGCTCGACAGTTTGCGGTGGGAATAGGTGTGGCAGGCAAGCTCGTGGCCGGCCGCTGCAAGCTCTGAGCAGCCTTTTGCGGAAATCATCTCCTGCTGTTCATCGTGCCTGTCGATAAAAACGCCCGCAATGTAAAACGTCCCGAGAACGCCCTCATCCTCCAGAATGCGGGCACCCTTCGTCCAGGCACTCGCCGGAACATCGTCGAATGTGAAGGAGACGATCGGCTGAGATGTTTCGATCCGCACCGCCGGTCCCGGAAAATACCGCACCAGCCGGTTATTGACCCGGTCTGCAAGCGTTCCGATTTTTTGCGTCATACACAGCCCCCCGGCCTGTCAACAAATTACTGCCCCTGTTCAAGTATGTCGTAAGCCTGATGCCTCAAACAATAAATTGCGATCAGAAGAGACGACCAGATAGGCCCGGTTCCGGTAAAGAAATTACTCTCAAGACACGAAGAAAGTAAGGCATACACCCAAATTCGTCCGAAAAGCCGCGTCAAAGCCGGATCCGTGCCGCGGTCCACCGCCGTGCGAAAATCATTTGCGGGAATGATGACGAGCCATATAACTGTGAGGATGAAAGCCGGCAGGCCGCCATTCAGCAGACTTTCGATATAACCGTTATGGGCATGAAAGGCAGTGATTGCCCAGGTGCCGGCAATATCGGCCTGCGATAGAAGCCGGTCGCTCGTCCAGAACGCCTGAAAACCCTGGCCGAAGATCGGGGACTGCGCAAAGGTGTCGAAGGACAGGCGCCATATGTCCGTTCGCCCGGTGAAGGTGGAATCGATGCCCAGGCTTTCGACCAGATTCTGTATGCTTGGAAAATAAGTGGAGCCGACCGCAAGGATGTTGAGGAACGTGAGGAGGCCGCCGATCATCAGCAATGTCCGGCCGGCATGTCTTTCCATGATCCAGATCAGCGCGATGGTGACGGGCAGCAGCATCGCGGCGGTTTTCCCGTTGGTTTTCCAGAGGAAGAACCCCGCCAGCAGCGTGATCGCAATACCGCCAACCGTTGACCAGGCGTTACGCAGATAAAGCCCGACCATGAAAAGAATGATCATGGCGGGCGCGGCGGCGTTCTTGTGGTTGAAGATGCCGCGCCAGTCACCCGCCAGCGCTTTTTCATCGAGATCAAAGGGCTGATGGATTGCGCGCGATCGCAGGAAGATCACCCCGAAATAACAAAGCGCCAAAAGAATGATGGCGAAGATGGCCATCATCCGGTCGAACTGCCGCCGGTCCCTTGGCATGACGACGAGGACACTGGTGATGAAGCACAGCAGCGCCGTAAAGATCAGCCGCTGCAGCGAGGTGCCTGGCTGCGTGCCGAGCACCGAGCAAATCACCAGCCAGGAAAACAGCAGCAGGATAGGCAGACGCGGCCGCAGCAAAAGCCCCGTCAGCCGGTGACGCAGGGCAAATACCAGCAGGATCAACGCAATCACCAGCCCGGTCAGCTGGTTTGCGGCGGCGCGCGGGACCGGCGGCACCGCAAGGCTCTCGAAAGGCGCCACAGAAATCCAGATATAGAGCATCGTGACGACGAAAAAAATCGCGTCGCGGCGGCCGCCCGAAAGGGACATGGCGCTGCTTTCCGCAGAAATGGACTGCGTATCAGCAAAACGCGGCATGGTCGCCTGCATCGGGAGCGGAAAATCGGATCATTGGCCTGCCTTGTGACGAACAACAAAACCCTTGTGAAACCGGGCCATGTCCAAATAACCATAAACGGTCATTATCATCATTATTGTGCAATTGCTTTAACCCTCTCTTACCTCAAGAAGGCTAAGACAGGAGAAACTGCCATTCATTCAGGTTATTGGCATTCAGGTTACTGGCCGATTACCGGCTTTTTCAGTTCGCGAAATATTGCAAGGCCGGGCGATCATTCTTGAACTTGCCCGGCAATGTCGAAAAAACATGGAGAATGAGGTGTCGTTGAATACGCCGCGGTTCGGCCATCTAGTCAGACTGGGATTGACCTACATGGCATCCGGCGGGGCACTGCTGATGTCCAGCGCCGCCCAGCTTTTGACGTTTGCCCTGCTCGCCCGCCATCTCGGTGTCGAACAATTCGCGCTTTACGCCTCGATTACCGCCGTGACCAATCTCGGTGTGCAGATCTGCGGCATCGGCTCGCAGGAATCGCTCATCCGCCGCGTGGCGCAGGATCGCAGCATGTTTCCAGTCATGCTCGGCCACAGTTACCTTTTGAGTGCCGCGACAGGCGTGGTGCTGACCATCATCGGCATGGTAACGATTCCGGTGTTTTTCCCGACCTCGGAAACATTGCTGCACACGCTCATCACCACCTTCCTGATCCTCATCACGAACCTCGTTCTCTTGAAGGTTATTTCGCTTTCCACACAAAGCTTCATCGCCCATTCCGACTTCGCCTCGGCCAACAAGCTGGAAGTAATGTTTGCCGTTGCCCGCACGATTGCCGCCGTGGTCGCCTGTCTCGTCTTCAAGGTGGAAACGGTAGAGGCCTGGGCCTTGTGGAACCTCGCCGCCCACACCATTGCCGCCGTAATTTCCGTGAAGGCGATCAGCAGGCTCGGCAGGCCGGTTTTCCGGATCGTGCGCGATGAAATCCGCATCGGCATTCTGTTTTCCACGCAGTTCCTGTTCAAGGCCGTGCGCGGCAATGCCGATATTCTGGTTCTCGGCGCCATTGCCAGCGCCGAGGTTCTGGGCAGCTATTCCATTGCCCGGCGGATTCTCGACAGTTCCTATCTCTCCGTTGAGGCGCTTAACCGCCTGATCTATCCGGGTTCGGCTTCCGCCGCCCTGCAGGGCATCAGCAAGACGATAGAACGCGCCTATAATGTGCTGAAGGCCGCCCTTGTCATTGCAGCCGGCAGCGCATTGGCGATCTTCATCATCGCACCATTCCTGCCCCTCCTGTTCGGTGACGAATATGTTTCCCTGCCCGTCATCACCCGTGTTCTTTGCTGGGCGGTGATACCCATGGCTGTTGCGGCAACGGCGCTTGAAGCGCTCGGCGCATCCGGACGGCAGGATATTCGCGCCAAGATATGGAACAGCGGGAACCTCATCGGTTCCGTCGTCGTCGCGCTTGCTACCTGGTCTTTCAGCATTTCAGGAACGATCGGCAGCTATTTCATGGTGGAGACCGCCATTGCCGCTGCGGTATGGATCGCGCTTTTGCGATTGCGCCGCAGTGACGAGGCTTTTGCCGCGGCGAAATAGAATGAGAACGCCACAGGCGATCTGAATCGGATCGACACCCAACTATGGCCATCCGCGCCTTTTCCGAGCGTCAGGCCGCTACGCCGTTTTTCCGAATGTTCTAGTAGAGCCCATAGGGAAAATAACGGCGGTAGATTTCTTCCAGTCGGCCATTGCGGGAAAGTGCGGCAAGCGCCTGATCAAAGGCCGGTACAAGCACATTATCCGGATCGACGGCCATGATGGAAAGGCCTTCGCCGAGGAACCTGTCGGACATATAAGGCCCGCCGAAGAGAGAACAGCAGCCTTCGGAAGCGCTCCCCGAAATCCAGAAAGGCAGGCGCAGGCCGTCAGCGAAGATGGCGTCCACTTTGCCTGTCTTCAGGGCTGCATACATGGGTTCGTAGCCCTCGAAACCTTCTGGGGCGGCTTTCGGGAAAAATGCCTTGAGCATCTGTTCATGCCGTGAACCCGCGACAACCCCCACCTTTTTTCCCGACAATGCATCGGCGCCGGAGCCGGAGAACTTCGCGGCCTTGTTGACCGCAAGACGGGCGGGCAACAGCAGATAAGGGCGCGAGAAGGTAAAACTCTTGCGCAGGTCAGCGGTGGTGGCAATGCCAGAAATCACCGCTTCGCCTTCGCCCATTTCCAGGGCCGCCTCCAGCTCGTCAAACGGCAATGCCTGCACCTGGCACTTGCTTTCCACCTTCAGCTGGGCGCAGATTTCACGCACCAGATCCACATGGAAACCCGCGAGCCGGCCCTCCTGGTCGGTAAAATTGAACGGTGGAAAATCAACCGACATCAGAAACCTGATCCGCGGTACGGAAGAAAGATCGCCGCCCGGAAACCGCTCCTGCGCATCAAACAGCACCGGCATACGGTTTCCATCCGAAAGACCTTCGGCATGAGTTTCGCCAATAACACCAAAAAATTGTAAAGCGATAGCTAAAGTAAATCCGATACCTATATTTCGCGTTACATTCGTCATTCTCATCTATACTGTCCGTGGCAGGATGTGGGACATTACCATGACGGCGGCGGCGATGCATGGATCAATCTAGCCATTATACACGAGAATCGTTTCACACGACGCCAATGGAACGGAAAATTGCATTTTCATTCACGGGCGATGATCGGCAATGGAGCGCAGCTGAACAGGCTGAACCCGGACAGGCGCAGTTCCTCGCTTCACTGGGCTTCGGCAAACCCTATATCGACGCATTCGAGCAGCGGGCTCTTAAAAATGGCTCGACGGTGGAAGATGAATTGCTGGCAAGCGGCCTTGTCCAGACGGAAGCTTACTTCAGTGCTTTTGCCAGATTTCTGCGACTACCGTTTTTCCCGGAAATCGATCCGGAACGGGTCGAGGATATCAAGAACCTCGATATGCAACTCGCTGAACCGCAGTTGCTCCGGTTGAAGCCACTGAACGGCAGACCGCTCCTTCTGATCGTGCCGGAACTGGGACGGTTTGCATTGCTGAAGACCATGCTCGATCGGCATCCGCATCTTTTCGACGAGCTTGCCGTCACCACGCCGCAGGCCATGCGCAGCGCAATCTGGAAGGCTGGTGAGACGCGCCGCAGCCATGAGGCGCAACAAAGGCTTTTCAACGCGGCCCCGGGCCATTCCGCCAGGATTACATTGCAGGGCCAGCAGGGTTTCTACACTGGCATTCTGGCTACGCTGCTGACGCTGTCGCTGCTTTTTTATACGGAAGCGGCGCTGGCTTACATTCACGTCAGCCTGACGATGCTCTATTTCTTCACCCTGCTTTTCAGGCTGTTTGCGCTCGTTAACGCTCCGCACGCGCCGACGGAAAACGAAAAACAAACCCTCCCGGCTCTCCGAGACGACAGCGACCTGCCGGTCTACACCGTTCTCGTGGCGCTCTATCGCGAGGAGGCGGTCGTCGAGCAACTCATCGGCGCGCTGGAGCGTCTGGATTGGCCCAAGTCCCGACTGGATATCAAGCTCGTCTGCGAAGCGGATGATGATGCGACGATCGCCGCCATCAAGCGTGTCAATCCCGGTCCACATATCGAGCTGATAAAAGTGCCGCCATCCCTGCCGCGCACCAAACCCAAGGCGCTGACCTATGCGCTCGCTGGGGCGCGGGGCACATTGGTTGCCGTCTACGACGCAGAAGACCGCCCCCATCCGCAACAATTGCGCGAAGCCCATGCCACCTTTCGCCGCCAGCCGGACGAAGTGGCCTGCCTACAGGCGCCGCTTATTGTCAGCAATGCACGCTCCTCCTGGCTCAGCGCCTGTTTCGCGCTGGAATATTCCGGCCTCTTTCGCTGCATGTTACCCGTTCTTGCCGCACACAGGCTGCCGCTGCCACTTGGCGGCACTTCAAACCATTTCCGCACCGCGGTATTGCGCCGCGTTGGGGCGTGGGACCCCTATAATGTGACTGAGGACGCCGATATGGGCCTCAGACTGCACAGGCTGGGTTATCGCTGCGGTGTCATTCGGCGACAGACACTGGAGGACGCGCCAACCTCGTTCTCCGTCTGGCTGAACCAGCGCGCGCGCTGGTACAAGGGCTGGCTGCAAAGCTGGCTGGTGATGACCCGTGCGCCCGTTACAACTGCGCGCCAGATGGGATGGACCGACTATATTGTCTTTCAACTGTTGATCGGCGGCATGCTTTTATCGTCACTGACCCACCCCCTGCTGTTTCTTTCCTTCACCTTCATGGCCATGGCGATCCTGGAAAGCGGCACAGATATGCTGTTTTCCTGGCAGGGCATTCTGTTCGTCATCGATACGCTGAATATTCTCGGAAGCTACACCATCTTCGTGCTGATGGGCCGAAACAGAATGATACCCTATGAAAAGAAGCAGGTCGGGCAACGCTGGCTGGCGATCCCGTTTTACTGGCTGATGTTGTCTCTTGCGGCATGGCGCGCGGTTGTGGAACTGAAAACCAGACCCTTCGTCTGGAACAAGACACCGCATATGCCTGCCGTCAAGAATTCGGCCTGACGCGGCATCAGCAATATCGGTGAATACAGTCCTCACACCTCTTTTCGGCGGCCGCAGAACGCGTCTCACCATTGCAGACGTGCCACTGCATCTCGCAAAAATCCGGTTTTCGGCGGGTTGCCGTTATCGATACGGAATACACCAGAAGCCTTGCCGAATGAGGTGTCTCCTCCGGCAAGCTCTGTCACGCCGCCACGCGGGTGGCTAACGGCCCTATTTGGCGACGAGTTTGTTCTTGATCAGCCCGACAATGATCTGAACGATCAGACCACCGACACCACCGCCAACCAGCTGACCCGCAAGAGCGCCGATATCCACACCGCCAGCCGCCGCATTTCCCGCCGCTCCGAGCAGCGAGCCAAGTACGGTTCCGCCGCCAATGCCGCCAATGGCGCCTGCAATCAGGTTACCAAGCGAGCCGAGATCGGAATCCTTCACTATCTTCCCGCCAGCCGTGCCGCCAACCGCACCACCGATCACCTGGGCCAATATCGAAGCAAGATCCATGTCATCCTCCTCAATGGTTTCCCCGACCATTCGGGAAAACAAACTTCCCATTCATGTCTGCGCGGGCAGGAAGGAGCTGGCCTTGCGCCTTACTCTTCTTTCTCGCCGAAAAGTTTCCAGACCACAGCACCGATGACGCCGCCGAGGATCGGAGCAAGCCAGAACAGCCAGAGCTGCTGCAAAGCCCACCCACCGACGAACAATGCCTGTCCCGTCGAGCGGGCCGGATTGACAGAGGTATTGGTGACCGGAATGGAAATCAGATGAATAAGTGTAAGGGCAAGACCGATGGCGATTGGCGCAAAACCGGCTGGAGCCCTGCCATGTGTCGATCCCAGAATGACGATCAGGAAAAACGCAGTCAGGATTACTTCGATCAGCAGCGCTGACACGAGGGAATATCCGCCCGGTGAATGTTCGCCATAACCATTGGCGGCAAAACCACCGAGTTCGGCCCCCGCCTTGCCAGTGACGATGACGTAAAGCGCAGCTGCGGCGACAATCGCGCCCAGCACTTGCGCCACAATATAAGGAACGAGGCTCGATACCGGGAACTTGCCGGCCACCGTCAGACCGACGGAAACCGCCGGATTAAAATGACCGCCGGAAATGCCTCCGACCGCATAGGCCATGGTCAGAACCGTCAGGCCGAAAGCAAAAGCAACGCCGAGAAACCCAATGCCGAGCTCTGGGAAACCGGCAGCGAAAACCGCGCTGCCACAGCCACCGAAGACAAGCCAGAACGTTCCCAAAAATTCCGAAAGAAGTTTGCGACTCATAACACTTCCCCATAATGTTACGACTGCATCAACTATTACGTGCAATTTAATCGTAGTCAAGCTAAATTATAGGGATGCGCTTGCCGCTCAACGGCGGCCAGGCGCGGCATGTTCCGCAGGCTGAACTTTGCGGTGGAGAAGTTTTCTCTTTTTTGCCCTTCATGCCAGACATCCCCGTCAGCCGTCTCGGCGTGCCTGACGCCGGAGATACCACTTCGGTTGTTTCTACGCAGAAGTACGGCCTGTTCGTGATTGGTGGCGGGCGGAATGGCAAGAAGGATGGCGTCGCGGTAGGCGCGTGCCTGACAATAGGCGGCATCGCCGGAACCGTAGATGCTGTCCTTGAACAGCCTGACGATCCTGTGGCCGCGCCGCCTGAGGCTTACCCACCAGCCGGCACCGCGGTGTGTCCCGGAGGCCTCTTCCCGTCTAAGGCAATAGTGATCGGCATCATGCTTCATTGGTCTCGGCGTCGTTCCGGTCGTCACCCTCTGCTCGCGCTATCAGATGTCATAGATGGTATTTTGGCATTTTCTGGTTGCATAATTTATGATGAGTCCATGGTTTCGCCACAATGTTTGATTGCATTCTGTCGAGAATTTGACAGCTGATTGATTTTCCATCGATCTGAACACCCCGGGGGTTCAATGACCGACCAGCCTGCATCTTCGGACTTTCTCCAGGCGAGCCGCGTTCTCAAGGTCAAGTCCCCGCTGGGCGAAGACCAGCTTCTTCCGGAACGACTTGCGGTTGATGAGGGCGTGTCGCGGCTCTTCGAAATCCACCTGACCCTGCGNGAAGACCAGCTTCTTCCGGAACGACTTGCGGTTGATGAGGGCGTGTCGCGGCTCTTCGAAATCCACCTGACCCTGCGGGCCAAGAAAGAAGCGGTCAAGCCCGAGGAGCTGATTGGCCGGCTTGTCGATGTGTCGGTCGAGATAAGCCAGGGCGACGGGGAAGAGGGCAGCGGCATCCGCCGGCCGTTCAATGGTCTGGTGACGGAATTGCACGAAGGTCCGCCGATCACCCGCGGCATGCGCTCCTATGCGCTGACGCTGCGGCCGCAGATGTGGCTTCTGTCGCGCCGCTCGGATTGCCGCATCTGGATGGACAAGACGGCGGTGGAGATCGTCGAGACGCTGTTTTCCGAACACGGCATTCCCGCCCCCGATACATCGGGCATCATCTCGCCGCCGCCGGCGCAGCATTACAGCGTGCAGTTTAACGAGACCGATCTGGACTATCTCACCCGGCGTTTCGAAGAGGACGGGCTGTTCTACTGGTTTGCCCATGAGGACGGTTCCCACAAGCTGCATGTGGCCGACAGCGCCAGCGGCTGGCTTGGGCCGTCGCCGGCCGCCCAGGGTGAGGGGACGGTGCGTCTGGCGCAGGGTTCGTCGGATCGCAACCACATTAGCGACTGGGCGCGGCGTTTTTCCTATGT